>JBCDAE010000015.1:0-75136 GCA_039186235.1 Pseudomonadota bacterium
ACCCCCCCCGCTTTGTTTACTTGGGGGGGGGTTGCCCCGGGGGGGCCCCCCCCGGGCGCGCGCGGGGCCCCCGCGCCGGGATCCGCTTCGATTATCTGCACCGTGACCGAGGACGACAAATCGGAGCGCGCGCTGTTGGCCAGGTTTTTGAGCGCCAGTCCGCCCGCCGCTGCAATCACGACTAAAGTGATGAGGATGGCAATGACCCACGGGATTGGTCCCACAACACCGGCTTGCGGAAACAGACGCGCGCCTTGCCTCAAGCGGGCCGATGAGACGAGACCGATCACGAGCGCCGCTCCGACGCCAGGGGATCGCGCGCGCGCGCCGTGGCCTTGGACCGCGCCGGTGGGTACCGCAGCGCCCCGGTCGGATCAGACAGACGCCCCCGGTTGAGCCGCATAATGAGCGAATCCGGGAGCTTCTGGATCAAATTGACATCGTGCGTCGCCACCACGACGGTTGTCCCCACTCGGGCGTTGAGCGCCTCGAACAGACGCAGCAGCTTGAGCGCCATGTCTGGATCGACATTGCCGGTGGGCTCGTCCGCGATCAGCAATTGGGGCCGCGCAATCACCGCCCGCGCGATCGCCACGCGCTGTTGCTCTCCGCCCGATAAGGTCGCGGGCCTCGCCTGCGCTCTGTGCGACAAGTCCACCCAAGCGAGCATGTCGTTGACCGATTTCGCGACGCGCGCTTCCTCGGCGCCCGCCAATCGCAAGGGCAGCGCGACATTGTCGAACGCGGACAAATGCTCGACGAGACGGAAATCCTGGAAAACAACCCCCAGACGCCTTCGAAAATCGGGAAGGTCGCTGCGCGGAAGCGTGATCATATCGCGCCCGAACATGCGGATCCCGCCGCGCGAGGGCCTCTGCGCGAGATAAAGCAGTTTGAGCAGGCTCGTTTTCCCCGCGCCGCTGGCCCCGGTCAGAAAGTAGAAACTGCCGGGAAAAAGGGTGAAACTCAGATCGCTCAGGACTTCCTGATCGGTGCCATAGCGCAGCCCGACATTGTCGAATTTTACGATATCGCCTGCGCGCTCGGTCATAGCGCGGCCCTATCAGCGCCCTTTTTGCGGGGAAAGCCCGAGATACAGCGAAGCCTCGCGCAAACCCGCAATTGTGGTTACCAATGTGGAAAAATACCCTAATTGGGCTAGGTGAGACCACCGCACTCTTGTGCCGGTGGTCGCTCCAACTATGGCCAAAGACGCAATGATCATTTCGTGCCCCGCCTGTGGAACGCGTTACGAAGTTCCGGATACGGCCATCGGAAACGAAGGCCGGACGGTTCGGTGCGCGAAATGCAAGCACAGCTGGTTTCAGGAACCGCCTCCTGCGATTGATCCGGCTCCCGCCGAAGCGCCGTCCACCGCTGACCAAGCCACCGACATGGAAACCGCGCCGCCGAATGACGCGGTGGCCACTGGAGAGCGCGGACCGGCTATTCCCAAGCGGTCGGGCGCGCCAACGCCGAGCGCTGGCAGTGTGCCTCCGCGTGTTCCAACCCCCGCCGCGCCCCCGCCCGCTGAATCGGAAGAGGCTGGCGCCCCGGAACCTTCTGTCGCCCGATGGTCCACGCGCGATCCCGATTTGAGCGGTCTTGGTCAGGGCACGCCCGATTCCGCTGCCGCTCCAGCCGTCCCGCCGGAAGCGCCCGCCGCCCCTTTGCCCGAGACGACCGAAGAGGCCGAACCAAGGGCGCAAGATTTTGCCCTGGATGACGAACCGCCTGTTTCGGAAGCGGAAGGCCCGGATGACGCCCCGGATGTCACCCCCTTCGACGACGATTATGTCGGCGACTATCCGCAAGACGATCCGTCCGATGATGATGTGTCGCAGTTTGAATACCGCGCGCCGTTCACCGCGCGGCGAAACCCGCTCAAGATGTGGACAATCGCCGCCGCTCTCTTTGCTGTGATCGCGTGCGGCACTGTGGTGGCGGTCAACCTTCTTGGCGTGCCTTCAGGCTTGCCGTTCAATCGTCCGACCTTCGGCATCGGCAAACCCGATCTGGTGCTCGCCTTCCCCGCAGCGCAGCAGGGCAAGGAAACGCTCGACAGCGGGGTCGATATCTTCCGCGTGCGCGGCACGATCACCAATGTCGGCGCGGAAACGGTGGCCGTGCCCCGAATGATCGTGGTGTTTGTCGATGGCCGTGACCGCGAAGTTTTCAGCAAGATCGTTGTCCCCGCCAAGCCGCAGCTGGCTCCGGGCGAAAGCCTGAACGTCACCGAAGGTATATCGGACTACCCCGCCGCGGCGACCAGCGCGCGAATTGGCTGGGCGCCGGCCTAGCCGCACGCGGCGATCAACCACCCAATCAAGGGTTGCACAGGTGGGGTCGGGTTGCTATCGGCCCGCTCCTACCGCGAGGCGAGCGCATGGCTTGTCTCGATTTTCTTGAGTGCGGTCGTGGCGGAACTGGTAGACGCGCAACGTTGAGGTCGTTGTGGGCTAACGCCCGTGGAAGTTCGAGTCTTCTCGACCGCACCAATTTCTTGAGAATGTGGGGTTCGCTCACGGCCTTTGGGCGCATGAGTAGCGGCACCACGGAAACGGCCTGCCGCCCCATCCGGCCCAATCCACTCGCGGAACCCCGGCTCGAACGTGTATCCGTCTATTCGCTGCCGTTTTCGTAGGCGTTTGCGACCGCCGCAGGAAGCCGCGTCGACGACGCGTTGGGTTCAAGGCTGTAAAGAGCCTCCATCCAAGCGCGATCAAAGCGAGTCAGGCGCTCGGCGCCTTGATCGGGCGAAAAGGGAGCCAGGACGCTCTGTGGTCTAACGGCTCCGTCCTCTTCCACGCCAGCCAAAGCATCCGGAACAACGCGCACACCCGGGACCAGCAAACGCATCGTGGCAAAATCGGCGACACGCTCAAGGTCCATGCCGACCAGATTCTCGACGTTGAGGATCACCGCGCCGTTCACGACAGCGCGGCTGTCCGTTGCACCAACCCTCCTCGCTCGTCCGTGGTTGTTGATGCGCGTTTCCGCTCCCAGTTGAGAGGATGGCCCGGTCACGGGCATGCCCGGTGCGCTGAAACTGGTCCTGAGCGCTTGGCCCTGGGCTCCGCGCGTTTCCTCGTTGTGCCAGACGAGCGCCTTTTCGCCGCGCGCCAACGCCGCATCTAGGGGTCTTCGCTTGGCGGGCGATAGGAGCTTGGGCTGATCTTTCTGGATACCCTCGATGAGCGAGGCTGGGTCATCCACGATGAGAACCAGCGCGTTCGCACGGCACCCTTTATCCGCTACGGGAACATCCGCCGCCCGCGTGTTCTCCAAGATCCGTTCGCGAACTTGCGAACTCGCGGCCGCGCCAAGCCCGCTCACCGACAGACAGACCGGATCGTGAAATCGCAAAAGCGGCTCGTCGGATCGATGCACCTTCGCCAACTCGCGAACGGCGAGCCGGATCGCGTCGGTGTCGAGCGGGCGCTCCCCGGAAACAATGATCTCTGGCGCATCCGTTTCCTGAGCAAAAAGAGAAACAGGCGCGGGCGTCATTAAGACCAAAGCGGCAAGGAAACGCCAAGGATGCATATTGATATCGCTTCTATCAGCGTCCCTGGTTCAAGAGGGAGCGGATCTGAGAGCCCAGTATCTTGGGGTAAACTTCGCACACCTGCTCCAGTTCATCCGCGCCGTACATGCGCTCAATCACTTGTTTTGACGCGGCAAAATACTCGATCGAGGATATCATCTGATAGACGCTGGAGAGTTTGAACGCGTGGGGCAACGCCGCAAGAGTGTCGACCTTGTCGAGCTGCGCCACCAACTCGTTGAGGAAGGGCCGGAAATACCACGTTTCTTCCGGGGCTTGGCTGCGCTGGTTGTCGAGCAATTCGCGCATCAGGATTTTCGTGCCAAGCGGGTATTCGTTGGCCTCTGTGTAAATGGCCAGCATCATGTCTTCGAATTGCTGCTGGGGCGTGTCCTCGGGCTTGGCCGCGGAGCGCATCGCGTCCAGCATCCGGTCGGCTATGCGCCGCAAGACTTCGGAATAGAGATCTTCTTTGCGGCGGAAGTAATAGAGCAGCGCCTGCTTGGTCAGATCCAGCTCACCGGCAATCTGCGCGATGCTGGCGCCGTAAAAACCCCGCTCGGCGAATTGCTCGATGGCCGCGCTGATCAGGCCTTCTCGCGTATCGTCCCCCGGTCCCTCCTCTTGCGCCATGCTTCCCCTTATCCGGGTATCTGGCAAAACTCTCCGCCAAAGAAACCCAATGGTCGATCCCGTGTCGTGCGTTCTATATCAATAACTTCGCCGAACACCATGGTGTGATCGCCCGCAGGGTATGTCGACCAATTGCAGCACTCAAGGTGCCCAAGCGCGCCGTTCAGCCGAGGCAGGTGACGCGGGCTGAAGGTGAAGTCATCGGGTTGAAGCTCGCACTGGCCGCTCGCCGCGTACCTTTCGGCTACTTCCGCTTGATCTTCGGCCAGAATGCTGACCGCAAACGCGCTCGCTTGCGTCCACAGCTCAAACAGAGTCGCGCTGTTCTGAACGCTCCAGGCAATCAGCGGCGGTTCCAAAGACACCGAAACAAAGGAATTGACGGTGATTCCGAAGGGCACGCCATCCGGATCGCACGCCGACACCACGCACACGCCCGTCGCAAACTGACCCATAAGCCCGCGAAAGGACATGGTGTCGATGGGGTCAACCGGCAGGACGTCGTGCAAAAAGAGGCTCCGAGAGGATGGCCCATGGTCGGGCCAGAACAGGTGCGCGGGGCGCTTACCGCGCATATGGGCTTAGAAAGCGCGATCTTCCAGTGCGGCGCTCATATCATCCCAACTCTCGACCGGCCAAGCGGTGCCCGTCGGTCAGTCCGGGTTTTGGGACGGGGGGGTGGATTCCCATGTTCCACCCAACGCCAGATTAAGCCCAACCCATTGATCAACGCGCTGGCGACGCACGCTCACCAGATTGCTTTCCGCTGCGAACAGACGCTGCTGAAAGTTCAGCACGTCAATCAGATCGATCTCGCCTTCCTGATATTGCAGCTGGGCCAAGGAATAGGCGGTGCCAGCCGCTTCGGCGGCGTTTTCAAGGATCAGTTCGCGCCGCGCCAGAACCTCGACGGCGTCGAGATTGTTCTCAACATCTTCAAGCGCGGCGAGCGCGGTCGAGGTGTAAAGAGCGATGGCGGCGCGTTTGTTGGCGTCCGCTTCGTCCTCTTGCGCGCCGCGCAGCCCGTTGTCGAAGATTGGCTGCAGAATGTCGCCGATGATCGACCACAGCAGATTGCCACCATCCAAAATGCTGCCAAGGTCGTCGGATCGGCCCCCACCGGCTGCGGTCAGGACGATCTGCGGGAGTTGCGCCGCTTTGGCCTGATCGAGATTGGCAAAGGCCGAAGCCACTCTTCGCTCGGCCGCGATCACATCAGGGCGGCGTTCAAGCAATTCGGCGGGCAAGCCGGCGGGTGGCGGGGGTGGCGCAGCGGGCTGGCTATCCGCGATAACCACGCTCTGAGCCGGGTACCGACCGCACAGCACTTCGAGCGCGCGCTTGGCGTTGCGCGCGGCGTTTTCCGCCTGCGCCAAGCTGTCGCGCGCGGATTCAAGATCGGAAGATGTGGTCGCGGTGTCTTGGCGGGAGGCAAAGCCTTCGCGGTACCGGACCTGCACGATGCGATCGATCTCCGCGAGCGCTTCGACCGTGCGGCCCGCCACGCTGACCTGCTCGGCGGCCTCGACGCTGGCGAAATAGGCCGAAGCCACACCCGCCGCGAGCGAATATTGCGCAAACCTCAGATCGGCTTCCACCGCCTGCGCGCTGGCGTAAGCGGCGTTGCGCCCAGATCGGACGCGGCCCCACAGGTCCACCTCCCAGCTGCCTTGCAGCGTGGCCGAGTAAATCGTCTGGTCGATCGGGAAGGGAAACTGCGTGTCCGTGCGGTCGACGTTAAAGTTGGCGTTAATCTGAGGGAGCAGCGGGGCACGCGCCTGCCGGACCAAAGCGCGCGCCGCGTCCAGATTGGCGGCGGCGGCGCGGATATCGGGATTGTTGACCTGCGCTTCGAGGACAAGCTCGGTCAGCACAGGATCACCAACAGCTTCGATCCAGCCGATGCGGACCTCTCCTGCCGGCGCACCATCCACAACCCAAGTGTCGGGCAAAGCGGGAAGGTCTTCCGCAACCGCGCTGGCCACGTCCTGATCGCTGGAAAGGCCAATACACCCCGGCAGCGCCAAAACGACCGGCGCAACGCCTATCAGGAGAGCTCGCTTCATCATGCGGCGGCCTCCTTGTTGCTGGCTCGTTCGTCGGTCGAGATGCCAAACACCGCCGCGTAGATAACGGGGACCAAAATCAAGGTCAGCGCGGTCGCAAAGCTGAGACCGAACACCAGAACCACCGCCATCGATTTGAAGAAGGCGTCGGTGAACAGCGGGATGACCCCCAAAACGGTTGTGCCGGATCCCAACAGAACCGGACGAACACGGCTCGCGGCGCTGTCGATCAGGGCGTCCATCCGCGGCTTGCCCTCAGCGATCTCGAGATCAATCTGATCGACCAGCACAATCGCGTTCTTGATCAAGAGACCGGCCAGCGAGAGAACCCCAAGGATCGCCATGAATTCAAACGGCACATCCATCACCAACAAACCGAAGACCACCCCGAGCAGCGCCAGAGGGACGACCGACCAGATGACCAGCGGCTGGCGCAACGCGTTGAACAACAGGATCGTCACCAGGATCATCGCCCCAAAGCCGAGTGGGATAACGCTGGCCAGGTTCTCGTTCGCTTCTTCGGAATTGCCCTTTTCCCCGTCCCATTTGAGGCTGTAGCCGGGCGGCAGCGGGATCGCTTCGACCAGCGGCTCGACCCGAGCTTGCAGCGCGCCTGATAGCACGCCTGGCCCAGGATCCGCCTGCGCTTTGATCGACCAAACATTGTCGATCCGGCGCAAACGGCTGTCGCGAAAAACGGTCTTAATGCCATCGGTGACTTGCTCAATCGGAACAGCATCACCAGTCGGGCTAAGCACTTGTATGGCTCCGATGCCATCGACAGTCTGGCGCTCGTTTTCCGGAGCGCGTGACAGGATCGGGATCAGATCGTCGTTCTCACGATAGACACCGACCTGTTGACCCGAATAGTTGCGCGCCAAGGCCGCACCTAGATCAGACCGGCTGATCCCCGCGCGGCGGCCTTTCACTTCGGAATAGACCGGCTCAATTGAGGGGACGCGCTGGCGCCAATCGTCTTTAATCGCGATAGCGCCGCCATCTTCGAAATAGATCTCTTGCGCCTGTAAAGCGAGCTCGCGCAGCACTTCTGGATCAGGGCCAGAGAACGTCGCTTCGATCTTGGAGCCGCCCCCCGGACCCAGAATGAAGCGCCACACCTTGCCCTGCGCCTGCGTGAAGTTGGCATCGATGTATTCTTGGACCTGCGGTATCAATGCGTCGAGACGGTCATAGTCGTCCACTTTAACAAGCAGCTGGCCGTAAGCCGAATTCTGGCTCTCAAAGCTGTAGACAAGCATGTAGCGCAACGTTCCGCCGCCGACGAGCGTGTGAACGTTCTCCACGCCTTCAAGCGTCGCCAGATACTCGGTCAGCTTGAGCATATCCTCGTCGGTCTCGGCGATGTCGGTGCCTTCGGGCAGCCAGTAATCGACAACCAATTGCGGCGTGGTGGACGCCGGAAAGAAGCCCGAAGTGACGTAGCCAAAGCCAAACACCGACACCGCGAACAAACCGACTGCGGCGCCAATTGTGATCACTTTCTGGCCAACCAAGAAACCAATAAGCCCCTTGAAGCGCGCCATAAGGCCACCGGGCTTTTCCTCTTCGTCGGCCCCAATGCCGCCTTTCTCTGCGCAATCATCTTCGATTTTCTTGTAAAGAATAGAGCACAGGAACGGGGTGATGGTGATGGCGAAAACCCAGCTGTAGAGCAGCGAAATCAGGATCACCCAGAACAGATCGCCGGTGAACTCCGCGGTGTCGCCTGGGGCAAGACCAATCGGCGCGAAGGCCAAAATGCCCACTAGAGTCCCGCCCAAAAGCGGCCAGATCGAGCGTTTGACGACGTCGCTCGCAATATCGATGATTTTTCGGCCCTTCTGACAGCCGATCAGCACACCGTCGGCGATCACGATCGCGTTGTCGACCAGCATACCCAGAGCGATGATAAGCGCGCCGAGCGAAATGCGGTGCATCGGTATGTTGCTGACATACATGGTGCCCAGCGTCGCCGCGATGGTGAGCAACAGGCCGATGCCGATGATCAGGCCTGAACGGAAGCCCATGAAGACAACCAGCGCGCCAATCACGATAGCGAGCGCCATCACAACGTTGACGACGAAGGCTGAGACGGACTCGTCGACCACTTCGCCCTGGTTGTAGAATTCGTTGATCTCGATCCCGACCGGGCGGTTGCCTTCGAGCTCAGCCATTTTGACCGACAGACGTTTCGCCACGGCGACCACATTGCTGCCCGATACCGCGGCCACGCCCATCACAAGGCTGGGTTTTCCATCCCAGTAGGTCACGAACTCCGCCGGTTCGCGCAGGCCTCTGGTGATGGTGGCAATATCGCTCAACTGGACGACCCGGCCATCGGTTGAAGAGACCAAAAGGTTGGAAATCGCCTGAACGGAATCGATATCACCGCTGGGCGTGATAACCAGCCGCTTACCGTCAATCTCGACTGTGCCCCCATCAACCACCGTGTTCTGAGTGGAGAGGAGTTCGAAAATGTTGTTGACCGTCGCGCCCAGCGCCGCCGCGTTCGACCGCGAGATCTCGACATAGATCACCTCGTCCTGCTCACCGCTCAGGTTGATCTTGCCAACGCCGTCCACCGTCAGCAGATCTTGACGCAAGTCTTTCGCGTACCGGCGCAATTCCGGCATGGTGAACCCGTCGCCGGTCAGCACATAATAGATGCCGAACACATCGCCGAACTCGTCGAAGACCGAGCTGCCGGTCGCGCCCGGCGGCAAATCGGGAGCCGCGTCGCGCACCTTGTTGCGCAGCTTGTTCCAGACGCTCTGGAGCGAATCCTTGGTGGGGCTGTTCTCGTATTTGATATCGACCGAAATCTCGGAGAACCCGGCGGAGGAGACCGAGCGGATTTCATCGACTTCGGCCATGTCCTGCAAGGCTTCTTCGAGCGGAGCCGACACCTCGCGCGCGACCTCTTCCGGCGATCCGCCGGGATAGCCGGTGAAAATTTGCGCGGTTCGGATCGTGAATTCGGGATCCTCGAAGCGCGGCATTTCCTGATAGGCCGTCCACCCCGCCCCGATCGACAGGACGATGATGATCCACATGATCAGCCGATTGCGGATGCTGAAAGCTGCGATGTCCATGTTCGACGCCTAGCTCAGTCGGTCCACGCGCGAACTTTCTCGCCCGCCCTGAGATAATCTCCACCCGAGGCGACGACGATTTCACCCGCGCTCAGCCCTTCGGTCACAATCACCATATCGCCGACTTTGTCGTTGGTCGTGACATCGCGCCTTTCGAGAGCTTTTTCCGGGCCTTTCGCCACCCAGACATACTGCTGCTCCCCTTCGACCATCAGCGAGGCCAGCGGCACTTCGACGCCTTCTGGCAATTTGCCGTCGACCAGCACGTCGGTCTCGAAGAACAGAGTTGCGGTCATTCCGGTCAGCACCAGCAATTGCGATGGTGGCGTGAAACTGAAATGCGCTTCGAAGGTCTGCGTCGAACTGTCGGCCACACCGCGCGCTTCCCGAAAGGTGGCTGGGAACTGCTGACCGGGATTGGCGTCCAACTCGACAAAAATGTTCTTCGGCTGGCGCTGGTTGGATGTCAGCACAAAACTGGCTGGAACGTTGACGATAGCTTCGACGGCGCTGCTCTGAAGAACCAGCACGGCCTGTTGAGCGCCCACATTCTGGAATTCTTCGACATAGGTCACGCCGACACCGCCAGTGAACGGCGCGCGCAAAACGGTGTCCTTCAGATTCTTCTGAGCCGTCTCGAGACCCGCCTGCGCGACTTGACGCTGCGCTTCGCGACTTTCCAAAACGCTTTGTGAAATGGCGTCTTCCGAGATCAGCCTTTGCGCGCGTTTGTATTCGCTGTCGGCGTTGAGATATTGCGCCTCAGCCTCTTGAACCGCGGCTTCAAAGCTGGTCGCGTCCAGCCGTGCGATCACATCGCCGCGATTAAACTGCGCGCCGTCCACCGCGTTCCATTCGATGATTTGCCCGCTGACCTGAAACGCCATGTCGGTGCTGCGAACCGAGCGGACAACGGCTGGGAAGCTGCCCGCATCTTCCGAGGACGCGGCTTCGACGGTGTAGAGCTTGGCCGGACGCGGGGCCGGTTCTTCTTCGACGATGGGCTCGCCGCCGCAACTGGCCAGCGCCAAGGCGCCCGCCAAAATCAATGGGGTCCGAAAACGCTTCGCCCCCAACCAGCTATTCGAAAACCCCAAAACGCCCTCCGTCGGCGAACCGGATCCATGCCGCTTTATGCGTCATGGGGTGCGCGCTAATGCTCCTATCGGACAACGCATACCCGCTTCGTAAGGATTCGCAACCACGGTGCAGTTTTTGGGCACAGATGCATCTTTTGCACGTTAAGCCCCTAAGAACGCAGAAACTTGACCATAGGACGGATGGGCGAATGATCGATAGGTTTGGAGACGCGCTTAAAGACTTCCTGAAACAGGAAAGCGCTGGCGGCATCGTTTTGATCGCCTCGGCGGTGTTGGCGTTGATTATCGCCAACAGTCCCCTAGCGCCCGCCTATTTCGACACGCTCGAATCCAAGCTGAACCTTTCGTACGGCGCGTTTGAGATCAACAAGCCGCTGCTGTTGTGGATCAACGATGGCCTGATGGCGGTGTTTTTCTTCCTCATCGGACTGGAAGTGAAACGCGAGATGCTGAGCGGCCAGCTTTCCAGTCTCGACAAGGCCTCGCTGCCGCTAATGGCGGCGATTGGCGGAATGGCGGTGCCCGCGCTGGTGTTTGTCGCGTTCAACTGGGGCGAACCGGACAACATCAATGGGTGGGCGATTCCCGCCGCGACCGACATCGCGTTTGCTCTGGGCATTCTTTCGCTGCTTGGCCCGCGTGTGCCTGTCGCGATGAAGGCGCTGCTGCTCGCAGTGGCTGTTATTGACGATATCGGCGCGATCACCGTGATCGCCCTGTTTTATTCGGGCGAAATCAAGACCGACATGCTGATCGGCGCGGCGGTGGTGTACGCGCTGCTTTTCGTGATCAACCGGATGCGGATCGCCTCGGGCATGCCCTATGTCGTGCTGACCGTGATCATGTGGGTGTTTGTGCTGAAATCGGGCGTCCACGCGACGCTGGCCGGAGTGGCGGCGGGGATGATGATCCCGACGCAAACGCGCGAGAACACCAACCTGCTCTATGAAATGGAGCACACGCTCCACAAATGGGTCGCGTTTCTCGTGATCCCGGTTTTCGGTTTTGCGAACGCAGGCGTGTCGCTGATCGGCGTTTCGCCCGCGATGATCCTCGAACCGCTGCCGCTGGGTATCACGCTCGGCCTGTTGATCGGCAAACAGATCGGCATTGTCGGCATGGCGTGGATCGGTGTGAAGATCGGCTTTGCCAAGCTGCCCGAAGGCATTGGTTGGCGCAAAATTCACGGGCTCTCGCTGCTCGCCGCGATCGGCTTCACGATGAGCTTGTTTATCGGTGGCCTCGCGTTTGACGATCCGGCGCAGGTGGACGCGGTGAAGATCGGCGTGCTTGGAGGATCTTTGGTCGCTGCCCTTTTGGGCTTCTTCCTGCTGAAAGCGGCGTTGCCCGACGAGGCGGGTTCGGACAAAGAGGGTGCGACTGGCGCCGCCGCGCCGGCGGCCGCTGAGTAACACCCCGCTCAATCCTTTCAGGAGCTTTGATGCCCACGCTCGCCCCAACCAAGCCGATTGCGCGCAGCGCCACCGTTAACGGCGAAAAGGTCGCCTATTGGGAATGGCGCCCTTCTGTCAGCGCAAACGCGACCACGATGATCTTCGCGCACGCCACCGGCTTCCATTCGCGCACCTATGACGCGATCATTGAGAGCTTTCCCGAACACCGCATCATCAGCGTCGACATGCATGGCCACGGCCGATCGGAAGGCGGGCCGGTGTCCAGCTGGCAAACCGTGATCGACAAGATGGCAACGCTGCTGAAAGCGCTCAACGTCAAGAAGGCGGTCGGCGTGGGCCATTCCATGGGTGGGCATGTGCTGGCCCATTGCGCGGGCGAGCGGCCCGATCTTTTCACCCATCTCATCCTGTTTGATCCGGTGATCTTTGATCCGGCTATGTTCAAGGACAGCGCGTCAGGGTCGGGCAAAGGCGAACCGCACCCCGCGATCCGGCGCAAGCGCGATTTCGCCAACCCCGAGGCTATGATGGAACGGTTTCGCGGGCGCGATCCCTATAGCCTTTTCGAGACTCGCGCGTTTGAGGATTATTGCCGCTTTGGCCTCACCGAAACGGCCGATGGCCTGGGCTATGAACTCGCCTGCCCGCCCGAAGTCGAAGCGAGCTATTACGGCGCAAGCCGGACCAATCCCGGCATTCACGAGGCCATGACAAAGATTGAAGCGAAAACCCTTGTCGTGCGCGCCAAGCCGCTCGGCAAAATGGATTTCAAGGGATCGCCCACCTGGCCAGACCTTGCCAATCACATTCCCGGCGCCACCGATTTACCGAGATACGACCGAACCCACTTCCACCCGTTCGAGGACTCGGCGGACGCCGCCAACATCATTCGCGACTTCTTAGCGAAGTGAGCGCGTAGCCCAGCCGCTTAGTCGGGCGCTTTTCTGAGCTCTTCGGAGAACAATCCGAGCAACCTCTCGATTTCGAGGCAAAGAGTCTCCGGGACCCTGCGTCCGGCGATCCCGCCGGCCAGCCTAGCGCAATCCTCCAGATTTTCGACGACGGCCAGAACTTCGTCAGCCGCCAGCACGGCGTAGGTTCTGTCATGACCGTTGTCGTTTGTGGCTGCGGCGTTTGGCCGCACGCTGTCATGCGAAATAGTCAAATTCACGCTTACTCCCCCACTCCGGTCACCCAGAAGACCGGATTACTCAAGTGCCACCGCGGCAACGAAGGGCCATGCACCGAAGCGATCAGCCAAAGGGCGAGAGCCTTCGCGCAGCGGCGGAAAAAGCCTCGCACGCAAGAAACTTTGGTGACGCGCGTTAGCGCTTTCCTCTCAACTTTCAACCCAGCGCCACCTCATAGCCGCGCTCCGACCTGAGTGATTTTCGCGACAGAGTGTTGTATTCGCACACCTTATTCACCAACCGTTCGGGAAAGACCTGCGTATCTTTCGGCGGCCCTTCGATCCGGCCAACCCCCTAATGCGGATCGACAAACACAGAGGAAAAAATGAGAAAAACTCTTCTTGTTGCCGCGGGAGCGGCGGCGTTTGCCACCCCGGGTGTTGCCCTTGCGGGCGAACCTTATATCGGCGTCAGCGCGGGCGTATCGCTGCCCGGCGATTCCAGTAACGAAGGCACCTTTACCGGCACCGTCCCCGCCACCGACGATTTTGGCCCAATTGCGACAGACACCGATCTCGCATGGGACACCGAATTCGACACCGGTTTCGCCATCAATGGGCAGGTCGGCTACGCGTTCGACAACGGTTTTCGTGTCGAGCTCGAAGGCGCTTATTCGCAATACGATGTGGACACGCACTCGGGCCTCACCGTGGGCGGCGCCAACATTGACGCGGTTGATGTGGCCGTTCTCACCCGCGGACCGGCGGATGAGGCCAACCCCACCGTCGGCACCGTGATCGGAGATGGGCAAGGCCAAGTGGAAACCTTCGGCCTGTTCGCCAACGTCGCGTATGACATTAACACCGGCACCGGGTTCAAACCTTATGTGGGCGCTGGCGCGGGCTATCAGTGGGTCGACGTCGAGTTCATCCCCTCAGAGGTGCCGGTCGGCGCGGACGACGATGGCGCGTTCGCCTATCAGCTTTTTGCCGGAGCTTCGGTGAATGTGCTGCCGCGCGCCGAGCTGTTTGGTCAGGTCACCTATCGAGCGAATTTCGAAGACGCTGACATTCCGCTCACGCTTTTGCCCGCGACGCTGGGCGTGGAAAGCGAGCAGACGCTGATCACGGCGGGGGTTCGCTTCCGCCTCTGATTGATCGCGTAATTCATGGGAATGTGCCGGGGGCTGCGCGCAACCCCCGGCGCACCTCTCTCATCAGAATGAGAAACCCGCGGTGAGTTTGTAGAAATCACCGTCATTGCCGTCTTCAATATCCGCGCCAGCGGTGAAGCGCGCAAAGAAGCCGTTGTCGGTTGAGAACTGAACATACGGCCCAAGCCATTGATAGACGACCGCGCTCGAGCCGCCTTCGCTGCGTGTAAGGCTGAGCAGTTCGTAGTGCGCGCCAGCAGAGAATTTCGGACCGATCTTGGCGCCCGCGTTAATCCATGTGTGCAGGAAGTCGGCCGCGCCCGGATCGTTGCGGTTGCGGACCGCAGCGTAGTAGCCGCCATAATACTCGGCTTCGAAGGAATCGTCCGAATAGTTCATCGTCAGGCTGGGCACGATGCCATCAAGGAAGTTGCCGCCTGTGCCAGTCGGAAGGTCATCTTCGCCGCGCACACCGCCCGAAAGCAGCGCGCCGTTGGTGATACCGATCTGCGGCTTGATGACGAGATTGCCTTCCATCGTGTGGATCGCGACGCCCGCGCCAAACTCGGTCCACAGATCAGAACCTTGCGCGGTGCCGAAGCCATCGGTGGTCCACAAAATGCCGTAGAAGCTGAAATCGATGTTGTCGCCGATCGGGATCAGCCCGTTAAAGCTCGGGTAGAAACCGAAGAACGAGTCCTGGTTGATGAGCACGCTGAAACTGTCGCTACGCTTTTCAGCTCCGGCGGTGCCGGCGGAATATTGCGCCACGGCGAGCGTGCTGTTCGGGCCGAGATTGGCGGTCGCGTCAGCGGCGGCTTCGATCTCGAAGCTTTCAGCGGACACGGCGGTCAGCCCAAGGTTGCTTTCGGTGTCGACCGCGTAGCCCGTGAAAGCGTCTTCGGCGGCGGTTTCATCGTTGGAGACGCTCGATAGACCGGCTTCGCTCAGGCTTTCGTGCAGCGCGCTATGAGCCACCGTCTCGGCGCTATTAGCGACATCGTTCGAAGTCGTCAGAGCGCCGGTTTCCGCCGAAGCGGCACTGGCGCAAAGGCCTGCAGCCAAAGACCCAGCGGCCAGAGACGAGGTGATAGAAAGATAAGGACGCAAATTCATACGAATACTCCCGGTTTAAGAAATGGAACCGGTCAATTCGCGTCATCAGGCGGGCGGAATGCTCCGCTCACCACATAGAAGAGAACTGGCCGGGTCGACCACGATCCGATGCGTCCTCTCCTGGCTTTCGCCCCGGATCTTTCACTTGCGAAGATCGAGAGCAAAAGCGCGCTTGCGCGCCGTGTCGCACACGTGTGGGATCAGTTTTCTGCTCTTAGGCCCACGGATGCAAAAAACTCAAAGAAGGATTTAGTTCCAAAAAAGAGTCATTTGAGCAATAAATTCATTTACCGAGCGGTAAATTTGTAAGGAAATTTCGCTTGTTGCGCGAGACTCACGGTAACCCGCTTTCATCATCCAAATCGGGCAAAAAACGCAACCTTCGAAGATACGCAGATATGAAGGTCTGTGGCCTCATACGGATCACCGTAAGAACAGCGGCGCGCCTTCAATAGAGGCCAAACGCGCCCGGAACGCCTCCCGATCGTAGCGCGCGTCCACGTCGATCTCCTGCGCGCCCTGTTGGACGATCGACAGATCGTTATGCGCGTAATTGCCATCGCATATCCCGACGAGCCGGCCCTGCTGCCCTTGCTCGAGCAGCTCGACCGCCATCGTCCCATATCCAAGCCCGATCATGCGGTCGGTCGCGTCGGGTTGGCCCGCCCGCATCAGATACGCCAAGGCCTGGAAAATGGTGGACACGCCGGTGCGCTGTTCGATCTCCCCGGCGATTTGTTGGCCGATGCTGCCGCTCGTCCGCGCTGTCGCGCTCGCAGCGATATCGGTTGGGGCAGATCCGGTCAGGCTGGCGCCCTCGGACACAACCATCATGGCGTAGTGGCCACGGTGCTTGGCGCGATCCTGCTCAAGCAGCGGGATTAAGCGATCCAGATCGGGCGAGACCTCCGCGATAACGATCCGATCCACCTGTGCAAGCATCCCGGAAAGCAGCGCCGTTTCGCCCGACCGGCGACCGAACAGCTCGATCACCGCGATGCGTTCATGGCTTTCGGTCGTGGTGCGCAGCGCGTTGATCGCCGTGACCGAGCGCGAGACCGCGGTCGAGAAACCAATACAGTGCTCGGTCCCGCGGACATCGTTGTCCATGGTCTTGGGCACGCCGATCACCCGCACCCCGCGCTTGGCCAGATGCGCGCTGAAGCGCAGCGTCCCATCGCCACCCAGTGTGATAATCGCATCCAGCCCCAACGCCTCTAGCACGCGTTCAACATGCTGCGTCCGGTCGCTTTCTTGCGTGCGCGGGTCCACGCGCGAGGTATGCAGGATCGTGCCGCCGAGCCGATCGATGCCGCGCACGCTTTCTTCGTTCAGCGCCATGGTGTTGGCCGCGATCGTCGCCGGATCGTCGGGATCGATATCCAGCACGCCCTGCCAGCCGCGCCGAAACCCCGTGACGCGCCACCCCCGCGCGTGCGCGGCGAGCGCAATGGCCCGGATGCACGGGTTCAATCCCGGGACGTCACCGCCGCCTGTCAACACACCAATATGCATTTCGCCTCCCGTTTGGATCGCGGAAACGGCGTCCTAATCCGAAACGCGCGTCCACCGTTGGTCTTTGCAGGCGATATGGCCGAAGACACAGCCTTGCACATCAAGCGCGCCTGCATCGACTATTTTGAGCGTGCCCGAAACGGTGCGTTTTAAGTCGGGCACCAACACCTTGCCGCGCCACGAGCCGTTGTCGCGCGGTTCAAATTTGCGAAACAGATTAATCCCGATGAGTTCGGGCGTTCCCGCCTTGGCCGCGTCCGCTTTGGCTTTATCGCTTGCGTAGACGACGGTGCCGCACAGCTGATCTTCGCAAGGCGCGATGCGCACGTGGGCGCTGCCGCTGGGGTTGGACCATACCCCAAACAGGTCTTCGCCTGAGGATTGAACTGAGGCCGCGACAGAGCCTAAGAAGGCCAGCGCGCACGCCAGAAACCGTATCGCAACCCACACCGCACATCGCTCCTTCATTGTGTTCGATGAAGGAATGGCAAGAACGCCGCGCCGCTGCAACCGGCGCGTCCGAAAGACCGGGTTTCAAACTTAGTTGGCTCTAATCGACGCTTGCCAAATGGCTCGCGCGCTCTGGCCCCTGATATTGGAATGGGTCCGCGCATTCCTTGAATCCGGCGACCCGTCTTTCAAAGAGTTCCGGATCGTGCGCGGATTGCGACGCGGGTGCGCCGCCAATCGGGTCCATCGCTCGCGCGTAATGCAAACCCGCCCCGTCAGCCCGTTGCGCGAACAGCGGCGGAAGGAAATTCTCGAATGTCCCCACCTCAATTGTGTTGTGGCGCTGCCAGGCGGCGAAGAATTCGGGCGAGTAGTCGGCTGTGATCTTGCGATTGAGCGCGCGCACCAGCGGGTTATCTCCTGTCGCGCCGATCACCACCTCGTAATGGTAATGCGCCCCAAGGATTGTCCCGTCTTCGATCACGTCGGCGTAGTGGATCCGAAGGCACATGACTTTGCCAAGCAGCGGCAGCGATCGACCCATCGCCCACCCGTCTGGCTGGCAATAGAAGATCTTGAGCGCGGCGTTGACGGGGTATTTGAGGCCGTAGGTGTCGTACTGCATCACTTCCTGGATATGGATGCTGGCGCCCGCTTTCGCCTCACCATGCGGGCCCAGCTTTCCTTGAAGCGACGCGTTGCAGTGGTCGGAAGGGTGCCACAGGAGATACGCGCCCACCGCCTGCCCCTCATAGCCTGGCGTGTCCTCCAGCCGGACTTTGAGGTTCGCGAAATTCTGGAACCACCAGAAGATCATCTCGCTGGTGACGCCGCGCAAAAGCGAATGGTTGAGCACCACGCAGAACTGGCCGTTGGGCCGCTCGATGATCTCGAACCGGGTGCTTTCCGGAGACTTCAGGGCCCAGCCGAAATCGCGGGGGGCTGGCATGTCAAAGGGGTCGGCCAAGGCGTGTCACTCCTGCGCAAGATACCTCGATGGCCTACCAGCCTCGCGCGCGAGACATGTTCACCCGGGTTAACTTTCGAGGTGATTTTTCCGAAAGCGGCTCAGCCCTTGCGGCGTGATGCCCAGAAACCGCGCGAGGTGCTTGTCGGGCACCTGTTCTACCACCTCCTCGTAGCGCTCGGTCAGAAAGCGATAGCGCGAGCCGACATCGCGAAAAGTCTTCGCGCACATCAGATCCTTGTCGAACAACAGCGTATCGAGCACCATTTCGCGCCAATACTCCGCCAGCGGCCCGCCCTTCAGAAACGACTCGCGAAACTGGTCGAACGGCACCATCACCCCGGCAAAATCGCTCATCGCCACCAGCTCGTCCGCGCTCACCGTTTGCTGCCAGGCCGAGGTGATGTTCGAGGCCAGCTGCCCGCGTTCAAAGAAGCGCGCAATCTGGACATCGCCCGACACCGAGGTCTGAAACGTCGCCGCGATCCCCCCAGACACGAAATACAGATGCCGCGTCACCTGCGCGCTGTCGAGCAGGACCGCGCCCCGCTTCGCCTCCACCTCGACCAGATCGGCGGCGATCGACCGCCACGAGGCGTCGCCAAAGGCGTAGCCCCGATCGGCGATATGGGCGCGAAAGACCTCGATAGGCGGGATGGGCACCTCCTGACACTCCGACGCGGGACTATAACCGCCCGCGAGCGGATACCATCAAGAACTTGCGCCCGATTTTCCTACCGCCATTTTCCTACTGTTCCGTTTTCTGCTTCACACTCGCGGATGACCCGCCGCACCCCCACGCCTTCCGCCAATCTCCCCGTCCCCGCAGGCGAGATCCCGTCCTTCACCCCCGTCCCGCGCCAAACCCAGCGCCAGGACGGCTGGACCCCCGAGCGCCAGCGCGCCTTTATCGAAGCGCTCGCCGACACCGGCTCGGTCACCGCCGCGTGCAAGATCGTCGCGATGAGCACGCACGGCGTCTACCACCTGCGCCGCTCCCCGGGCGCCGACGAGTTTCGCGAAGCCTGGGCCCGCGCGCTCGACCTCGGCGTCCAAAGGATCGAAGACGTCGCGATGGACCGTGCGCTGAACGGCGTGGAAGAGCCGCTCTATTCCTATGGCAAGCTGATCGGCACGCGCACGCGGTACAACGACCGCCTCCTGATGTTCATGCTGCGCAACCGCGCGCCCGAGCGCTTCGCCGAAGGGAAAGCCAAGGGTCTGGGCGCGATCGGCGCAATGGAGAAGGAGCGGCTGAAGAAGCAATGGCGCAAGGACTGGGAAGCCGAGCAACGCAACGTCTCCCCAGCTGAGGTGCGCGCCAGCATCGACCGCAAGGTCAACGCGATACGCCTGCAGATCGAACGCGAGCGCGCGCAGCAATGGCAACGCCTCTCCCCCGAAACTCGCCGCGCGCACGCGCTGTTCGAACGGCTAAAGGCAAGGGATGAGGCGCGGTTGCGGGCGGCGGAGGAAGCGAGCGCCAAGGCCGAGCGCGAGCGGCGCGACGAGGGGAGCGCACTCCCTCAAGGATAACGAATGCGGGTGGAACGGTATGACGCGACCCTGAAACGCTATTCGCGGCTGGATCCCAAAACCAAATCAATACCCCATATCGCTTCGTCACTCTCAGGCTAGAATCCGCTAGCAGGCGTCCTCAGGCTCCATCGCCCCACATGACCCAAACGAACGATAGCGTCTCTTCGTCCGAAGCGTTCCAGAACGTGACTGGAATGTTTGGTGGCGACAGCACCATATCGCCCGCTTTCATGCGGAAGCTTGTTTCACCCATCACGCCCTCACCCGCACCGGCGATAACCAGGACCATTCGCTTGAAGGGGACCGTCAAAGTGGGCGCCTGATCGCGCCCTAGGCCGGGCGGCACGCTATACACCGCGCTCCGGAAATCCTTGTCATAGTAGGTAGCGACTCCCGGAGCGCCGTGGACAACGCGCGAATGCTGAACGGAGAATGGGATAATCTCCGGCGTACCCCGCGTCCAAAAATGGAAAATCAGAGGCCGGATGGTAGCGTCGTAATCAGATCCTCGCTCATACCCATCGGTCATCAGGATATCGAGCGGCGTCACATCTCTTGATGAAGCCGCGCCCATTGCGGTTA
Organism: Pseudomonadota bacterium; assembly: GCA_039186235.1. Taxonomy (GTDB): domain Bacteria; phylum Pseudomonadota; class Alphaproteobacteria; order Sphingomonadales; family Sphingomonadaceae; genus Erythrobacter. The sequence continues at coordinate 20,306 of JBCDAE010000015.1, forward strand.
GGCCATTCCAAACACCCTGATCAATCAAGTTAAGCGTTTCGCGGCTCGCGGTGAAATAGAATATCGGTTGGTCACCGAAACCTTCCCTGAGTTCCACTTCCCTTCCATCATTGCCCACGCGAGACACGACATGCCAGCGCATCCCGTCAACTTCGATGCCGAAAGTGATACTTTGGGCGAGCGGGTCCTTTCGGTAATCCGCGACGAAACGTTCGAGAATAGGCTCAATTACGGCTTTGGGAGTTGGTTCGCGATTCTGTGCCACCACCGGCTCGCCAAAAAGTCCAATGCACGCGACGAGGCTGCCGGTGACGCCCGCACTCAAAACGATAGATGCGCTGGAAGTCAGGGCCGTCGCAAATTTCTGAAGACGCGTTGCAATTGTCATAACTCAGTTCCCTTCTTATTTGATGAGAACAAGCATGGACGAGCAATCACTTGCCTCAATCGAAGATGAATGAGCGACCCAAGACTTTGCGTGAAGCGCGGCCAAATGCAATTCATGATGCGCGAATGGCAGCGCGGCCTGCGCGTCCGATTGTTTCTTGGACCATTACAATGGGGCTTGGCGGGCTGCTTTTGGGTTATGTTGGGGCCACTGATTCCTATGAATTGCCGCTTCTCGTAAGGTTGAGCCTCTGGCTTGGATTGTGCGCCGTCGGTGGGGTCATCGCAGTCACAATAGAGCGCGCCGCTGTTGGATCAGGACTACAATCGCGCAGCTTTCTCTTCTGGTGGATTCTGCTGACGGCCGGTCTTGCCGTCGCGATGATACCGGTGATTTTCTTGGTCAACTCGTCAGGAAGCTATTCGCAATTCGCCAATCTGCCGCTCTTTGCATTGAACTCCTTTGCGATCAGCGCGGCATTGGTTGCGTTTCGACTGCTAATCGGGACTTTGCCCGTGTCGAAGGTCCCAGATGAAAAAGCAGCGGACGATCAATCGGATCAGGCATGGAGTGCAGAACAGGCGCCAGAGCGTCCGCTTTTGCTTGGACGGCTTACGGCGGGCTTGCAATCGGCCCGATTGCTCGCGCTCAAATCGGAAGGGCATTATCTCAAGGTTTTTACCGATCAGGGCTCTGAACTCATCCTCATGCGATTAAAGGACGCGTTGGCCGAGACCGGTCCAGTCGAAGGCATGCAGGTCCATCGCAGCTGGTGGCTTGCGAGACGCGAAGGGATTGAGCGACGCAATAGGGATGGCCGAATAGAGCTGAAGCTGGATGAGGATAACTGGGTGCCCGTCAGTCGGACGCACCGTAGCGCCTGGTTGAAAGAAGACTGGTGAGCTATGGGTCAGTGCTATCCGCCCGGCTCCATTCCACGATTGCTGGCGCAATCGCTCCATGCGCCGCGTGACGTTGCCTTTGGCCGTCTTCGACTCCAAACGGGTTCGCCCTTCGGCAGGCTCAGGGCGACCCGCTGGCCAGAGTTACAGCCTCTCGAATCGTGCAACGCCCTCAACCGTCATCCTGAACTTGTTTCAGGATAACAAAGGTTGGCGCTTCCATGAGAGGGTTATCCCGAATCGAGTTCGGGATGACGGTGGGGAGAGACTGGCCAAAGGCCAAGCACCGCACTTCTTTCAGATCAGGCGCGATTAGCCAAAGCAAAGGACAGCCCTTCGACAGGCTCAGGGCGAGCGGAGGTGGATTAGTGCGAAGCGCGGGGTTTCATTCCTCACCCATTCTCAAGGCAGCGATGAAAGCCTCTTGGGGAATTGAAACATTCCCATACTCTCTCATCTTCGCCTTCCCCTTCTTCTGCTTTTCCAGCAGCTTTTTCTTGCGCGAGATGTCGCCGCCATAGCACTTCGCCGTCACGTCTTTGCGCAGGGCGGCGATGGTTTCGCGGGCGATGATCTTGCCGCCGAGCGCGGCCTGGATCGGGATCTTGAACAGGTGGCGCGGGATCAGGTCTTTGAGGCGCTCGCACATGCCGCGGCCGCGCTCTTCGGCGACCGAGCGGTGCACGATCAGCGACAGCGCGTCGACCGGTTCGGCGTTCACCAGAATGTTCATCTTCACCAGATCGCCTTCGCGCAGGCCAATCTGTTCGTAATCGAAACTGGCGTAGCCGCGCGAGATGCTCTTCAAGCGGTCGTAAAAGTCGAACACCACTTCGTTCAGCGGCAATTCGTAGGTCACCTGCGCGCGCCCGCCGACATAGGTCAGCTGCGTCTGGATGCCGCGCCGGTCCTGACACAGTTTCAGGATCGAGCCCAAATATTCGTCGGGCGTGTAGATCGTCGCCTTGATCCACGGTTCTTCGACCACGTTGATGCGGTTCACATCGGGCCAATCGGCCGGGTTGTGAATGTCGATCGTCTGCGCGTCCTCGGTCTTGGTCTTGGCGAGATGCACGCGGTAGACGACGCTGGGCGCGGTGGTGATGAGGTCGAGATCGTACTCGCGGCTGAGCCGCTCCTGGATGATTTCGAGGTGGAGCAGGCCGAGGAAGCCGCAGCGAAAGCCGAAGCCCAGGGCGGCGGAGCTTTCCATTTCGAACGAGAAGCTCGCGTCGTTCAAACGCAGCTTGGCGATGCTTTCGCGCAGTTTCTCAAAATCCGCCGCGTCGACCGGGAAGAGGCCGCAGAAGACCACGGGTTGCACTTCCTTGTAGCCCGGCAGCGCTTCCGACGCGTCGCCCTTCACCGTGGTGATCGTGTCGCCCACGCGGGCTTGCTCGACCTCTTTGATCTGGGCGGTGATAAAGCCGATTTCGCCGGGGCCGAGCTCTTCGAGTTGCTCGATCTTGGGGCTCATATAGCCGACGCGGTCGACCAAGTGCTGGGTGCCGCCCTGCATGAAGCGGATCTGCTGGCCCTTGGTGAGGACGCCTTCGACCACCCGCACGAGGATGACGACGCCGAGATAGGGGTCGTACCAGCTGTCGACGAGGCTGGCTTTGAGCGGCGCGTCGCGTGTCCCCTGCGGAGGAGGGATTTTGGCGACGACGGCTTCGAGCACGTCTTCGATGCCGATGCCGGTTTTGGCCGAGGTCATCACGGCTTCGGAGGCGTCGAGACCAATCACCTCTTCGATTTCGGCCTGGACCCGCTCCGGCTCGGCGGCGGGGAGGTCGACCTTGTTGATGACGGGGACGATTTCGTGGTCGTGCTCGATCGATTGGTAGACGTTGGCGAGCGTTTGGGCTTCGACGCCCTGGGCCGCGTCCACCACCAGCAGCGCGCCTTCGCAGGCGGCGAGGCTGCGCGAGACTTCGTAGGCGAAGTCGACGTGACCGGGCGTGTCCATGAGGTTGAGCTGGTAGGTTTCGCCATCTTTGGCGGTGTAGTTGAGGCGGACGGTCTGGGCTTTGATGGTGATGCCGCGCTCGCGCTCAATGTCCATGTTATCAAGGACTTGGGCGGACATCTCGCGCTCGGAGAGGCCGCCGGTGAACTGGATCAGCCGGTCCGCGAGCGTGGACTTGCCATGGTCGATATGCGCGATGATCGAGAAATTGCGGATCTTGGAAAGGTCAGTCATTTGTCCGGCCAAATAGCGAAGCCCCGCGCCCGTGTCATTCGCGAAAAACGCAAGCGTTAAGTCGCACTCAGCTACGCAATACCGAAGCCAAATGACGCGCTTCGATCACCTTATGTGCGGGTTGAGATCGGAATAGCAATCAGGCGGTCAGGCTGGCTCGCGCAACGCCGATTGCGAATAGCCGAATTGCGGCACCCCCCCACCATTCGAGAGAGAACCACCCTGCATCGCTTTGTAGTTGCCCGCAGAAAGCGCTTGAAGCGGCGCACCGGCCGCGGCGAGCGCGTACGGGCTAACACGGTTGCGGGTGCACAACCCGCCGGATCCATCTTCAATCAACGACTGTTCGAATTCGAGCCCCTGAATGTCGCCATTCGAGCGGATGACGGTCGCCACCGCGAGTTGCCCACCGCCCAGATCAACCACGAATTGCGTGCCTTTAGGTACATCGGAGAGACCTTCGATCAAAGCGCCTGTCTTGGACAGGTTGCGCAAGGTGACCTCGTAAGAGTGATCGTCATGGATAACCTGGATCTTGCGGAACACCGTTCGGCGACGCGCGCGTTTGGTCCGGTTTTCACTAGGGGGCAGTGTCCAGGCGCCGCCGATCAATTCAGCTTCGACGGTGCCTTGATCAACCGGCTCGGCAAAGATCGAGCCTTGCACGTACCGAACGCCGCATTCACCTATGGACTGCATAAGTTCTGGCGTGTCTATACCCGTCGCGATCGTGTCCATATCCAGCGCGCCAGCCAAGGCGACAATGGCCTTCACGAGACCTAAATCGCGAGCCTCAACTCGTTCCGCTTCCGCGATAAGATCCTGATTGATCTTGATCGTGTCAAACGGCGCGCGCCGAAGATAGGCGAGCGAGGAATACCCGCTGCCGAATTCGTCCAGTGTCAAACGGACGCCCAGCTTGAATAAAGCGCCAAGAGTGCGATCTGCGCCCTCAGGGTTGCTTAGAAACAGATCTTCGCTGACTTCAAGGTCAAGCCGGCCCGGTGTCAGACCAGAGGACGATAGGGCGTCAGCGATGTCGTCGACGAAATCCTGGGATCGAAACACGGCCACAGGAATGTTCACAGCGATGTGGACGCTCTCGGGCCATTCGGAGGCCAGGCGGCAGGCTTCGTTGACCATCCACCGGCTGACTTCGATCACCTGGTCAGAGCCATCTAGGATCGAGGCGAACTCTTCTTCGTCGATAAACCCGCGTTCGGAATGGTTCCAGCAGATATGAGTTTCAAGTGCGCGCACGACCTTCGTGTCAGAGTCGACAATAGGTTCGAACAGCAACGCCAATTGTTGATCGCGCACCGCGTCGCCCAAGTTCTCGCTCAAGCGGCGGCGGAAAATCGCCTCGTTTTCAAGATCAGCGGTGTAAAAGCGGTATTGCCCACGGCCGCCGTTTTTGGCTGCGTAAAGGGCAAGGTCAGCCGAACGCACAATTTGCGAAGCGCTGACCCCGTCATGCGGCGCGATTGCTATGCCAACCGACGAACCGATAACACAGCGTCCCTCCTCTAGCGAGTAGGGCTGTTTGAGCATGGTGATAATCCGCGATGCGATTTCACCCAGTTCTCCGCGATCCTCGATATCGGGGATCATAATCTGGAATTCATCGCCGCCCAGCCGGCCAATTTCGCAATCCTGCTCAACAGCGCGGGTTAGTCGACTGCTCACTTGTTTGAGCAATTCGTCACCCGCCGCGTGTCCCATCGTGTCGTTGACCTGCTTGAACCGGTCGAGATCCAGCATGATGACCGCGCAGCTTCGTTTTGCCGCTTTGAACGCGGTAAGCGTCGCGTCGATTTTGTGCGCCATGCGGTGACGGTTCGACAGTCCGGTCAGGGAATCAAAACGAGCCAGCCGCTCGGTTTCCTGTTCGCGGTGGTAGTCCTCCGTGACATCGGTGCCCGTACCCCGGAAGCCTACAAACTTATTGCCGCTAAAGATCGGTTGGCCTGACAAACGCAGCACAGCCGCGTCGGGCCGGCGAACGGATTGCACGGCCATGCCGAAAAAGGCTTTGTGTGTGTTAAGCAATAAGGACAGCGGCTTGGCTGTGCGCTCATTGGTGGCGGGATCGAACAGAGTGGCCAGGCTATGTCCAATGAGGTCTTCGAGCGGCAATTCGAGGCATTCGGCGAGAGCCGGACTCAAATAGGTCAAATGGCCTTCCGCATCGCTTGCCCAGAACCAACCCAAGCCCGATTCCTCAAGCTGATCGAGCATATTGACCTTTTCGGCATCGGTCAGAGCCTGACGTGCGGCTTTGCGCCGCCTTTTAGCCGCTCTTTCGCTTCCTGATGACAAAAGGCCCTTCAGGCGCACTTCGCCAAGTCCTTCCTAAATCTCTCAAAACTACCGCATCGCGGCCATTACCCGCTCGTAAATCCGAATGGTTATTTTTGGCCTAACTTCGATGATGAACGATCCGTAAACGAGGCGCGGAAGCCGCGCATACTGTCGTCGCCGCGATGGCCAAAAAATGACTTAGGCTGTAACTGCCGCTGGTGGCTCAATGCTGCCGCTCAGCACAGTGAAACTCCCGTCCGAACGCCGCTGCAGTGGGTCTTGAAACTCAACGCCCACGCGGTTTTCGCGCGACCAACGCACATGCGCCATGACACGCTGATCCGCTGCGAACTCGATCTTGATTTTGCGACCTGCGGGGACGTTCCAGAGGCCTTCCAGCATAGCGCCGCCTTCGGAAATGTTCCGGATGTTCGCGGTCAAACGGTTATCGCGATGGACGACTGTGACGCGGCGCAAAAGGACTTGCCTTGGAGTGCGCGCGGCGCGGGGGCCGTCCGCTTCTGCCGCCAGATTGCCTTGGACCAATTGAGTCGCTTTTTCCGCATCGAGCGGCTTGTGATAAATATAGCCCTGAACATGGCTGCATCCCAGCAAACGCACGAGCTCAAGCTCATCCAAGGTTTCCACGCCTTCCGCCGTGGTGTCCATATCCAGCGCTTCGGCAAGCGATGTAATCGACGCGATGATCGCGCCATTTCGGCTTCCGTCTTCGGTCGCCCCCCGCACAAAGCTCTGATCGATTTTGATTTTGTCGAAAGGCGCTTTCTTGAGGTAGCCGAGCGATGAATATCCCGTTCCGAAATCGTCCAGCGCCAGACGCACACCGACGCGCTTCAGCGCCTTGAACATCGCATCCGTGCCAGAGCTGTCGTTCAAGAACACACTCTCCGTAATCTCCAGTTCGAGCCGCGCGGGATCAACCTCGGAATGCGCCAAAGCGTTGGCGACAATCGTCGGCAGTTCGGGATTGGAAAACTGAAGCGGAGAGACATTGACCGCGCAACGAATGCTCTCCGGCCAACTCGCCAGATCCGCGCAGGCCTTGCGCAGCGCCCACTGACCCATCTGATCGATGAGGCCCGCGTCTTCGGCGATGGCGATGAACTTCTCGGTTGAGATCCAGCCGCGCTTGGGATGGTTCCAGCGCATCAGCGCTTCAAACCCCACGATCTTTTCGTTCGCGGCATAAACCACCGGCTGATAGTACAGGGACAGGCCCCCGACCTGTATCGCTTCACGAAGATCCTGTTCGAGCTCGGCCCGTTCTTCGGCGGCGGAGTGAAGATCCTTCGCGTAGAAGCGATGCACGCCCCGGCCCGCGTCCTTTGCAGCGTAGAGCGCTAGGTCGACGTTACGGATCAGATCTTCGCTTGAGTTCCCGTCATCTGGAGCCACCGCGACACCCACCGATGCCCCGATCACAACGTTTTGCCCATCGATCGTGTAGGGCTGCGACAGCGAATTGATTATCTCTTTGGCGATGTGCGCGAGTGTTTCGCGGTCTGTGTCGCCTGGGACGATCACCTGAAATTCATCACCGCCCAAGCGACCGCAACGACCAATTCCGTCGAGCACACGTTCCAAACGCCGTGCGACCTGCTTCAAAAGCGCATCACCGGCGGGGTGCCCCATCGTATCGTTGACTTGCTTGAACCGGTCGAGGTCCAGCATCAGTACAGTGCAGGCCCGATCCCGCTCGCGCGGAGCGGCGAGGATCTGCTCGAGAGCTTGACTCATTTGCACCCGGTTGGCGAGGCCGGTCAGGGAATCATAGTGGGCTAAACGGGTTACCTGCTGTTCGCTGCGCCGCTTTTCGGTCAGGTCCGTACCGTGTCCCCTGAAGCCGCAAAAGTTGTGAAAGCTGTCATAAACCGGGCGCCCGGTCAGGGACCAATACCGCTCTTCGTCGCCCGAATTGGCCGCCAGCACCTCGATATCGCGAAACGAAGACCGAGCTGACAGGTGAAAGCCAAGGGTACGCTCGGCTTCCGCTGCCCCGGAATCAAAGTCTACAATCGTGGTCAGCGGCTCGCCGTGCACCATTTTGACCGTTTTGCCGAGCACCGCTGCCGCGGATGGCGAAATGTAGCTTATCAAGCCGCGCCGATCGGTTTCCCAGAACCAGCCTTGTCCCGTCTCTTCAAAGCTGCGCAGAATGTCCTCGGCACGGGCCGCCACCCGTTCGCGCGCTTCGGAGGCCAAACGGCGTTTCTCCGCCGCCTTCCATTCAAATCGCGCGATCAGCATCAAGGCCAAAGCCGCGCCGACCACGGCAAAAACCGTCAATGGCTGCGGATACAGCAGGGCAAAGGAAGCCCAGATCGAAATTTTGGCGGTGAACAATGAAATGATGCGCGGGCCGAACAAGGCGGCGGCGGCGGCGTTTACGCACACCAGCGTCGCGACGGCCCATTGCCAAGCAAGACCAACGGCTACCCAATTCGCAAAGGCGAAGCCTGCAAGCGCCATAGGCGCGATAATTGCGACGACGACCAACAATTGACGCAAGGTTTTGTTGGCGTGGGCGCGACGCTCCAAGCGCGAAAAATAGGTGCCGGCAAACAAGAGCCCTACGCTTCCGGCCGCAGCTGCGAGTGGGAGCGGGTAAGGCACGGCCCGCGCTACGCCGCTGGCAATGACAAAGGCCAAAGCCATGAAAAGCGCCAGGCCGCGTTGGGTGCTCGGCAGATAGAACAGCCCATCTTCAATCTCGGCTTGGCGCGTCGTAACGCCGGTGTCGCCGCCCTTTGGTCGACCACGTCCAGACGCTCGGCGATCGGCGGCTCGACGTTGTTCCGGATCTAACAGTTCAGTTGCGCGGGGTTTGACGGGCTTGGTGTTCTTTCGGGGTAGCCCTTCCCTCAGGTCAGCGACCTCAGAGGTTTGCGGCACGACGTCCCCGACCGCCCGTCTTTGCGGCGGGTTAACCGGCTCGGTAGCGGGCAAGGTCGCATCAACCGAGGATGTGTCTTGAAAGGCGCGGTTCCCCATGGATTGCCCTTGGCGCACAACGCTTTGAAAAACGGTTAACTGGCTCAAGGTTCTGGCGGGTCGCAGACCTCTCCGTTTCCGGCGAAACTCGCACTGCTAGGCACGCCCGGATACTCAGCGATCCTTGCGCGTTGGTGTCACGACACGAATGTCTTGCATTTTCGCGCTGCTTAGGGCGGAACAGGCGCAAACATAATTTGGGGAGATGCCAGCGCCGCCAAGCAGCGCTGCGCAACAATGATGTAGGAAGGGACAAAATGGCTGACGCAACCGTGACACTCGAAAACGAGGCAGCCCAGTCAACCAACGCTTTGGGGCCGCTGATTGGAGTGGCGAGAGAGGATTTCGTATCCGCTGTCGCGCTGCTCTTGCGCGAATCCGCCTCCGATCCCGCACGAATGGTCAAACACGCCCGATCGATGACCGAAGACATGGTCAAGATCATGACAGGCAAAAGCGACCTCGCGCCCGATCCCAAAGACAAGCGCTTCATGGATCCGGCCTGGCAATACAACCCCTTTTTCCGCGCTGGCGCGCAGTATTATCTTGCCGTCCAAAAGGGTATGCGCGGCTGGCTGGAAGACCTTGAACTGGACGAGCTGGAGCGCAACCGCGCGAACTTTATCGCCAACATCATTCTCGATGGCATTGCCCCCACCAACACGCTGGCGGGCAACCCGATGGCGCAAAAGCAGATCATCAATTCGGGCGGGCTCAGCCTGATCAAAGGCCTCCAAAACGCCTACACCGATCTAACCAAGAACAAGGGCATGGTCAGCCAGGTCGACAAGCGCCCATTCAAGCTGGGCGAAAATGTGGCGACTTCGAAGGGAAACGTCGTCCACCGCACCGAGATGTACGAGTTGATCCAGTACGCCCCGACCACCGACGAAGTGTACGAAATCCCAGCGCTCACGATACCGCCACAAATCAACAAGATGTATATCAACGACCTCTCTCCGGAGAAGTCGATCATCAAGTGGCAGCTCGATAATGGCCTTCAGACCTTCGTTATCTCCTGGCGCAATCCATCCAAGGAACAAGGCGTGTGGGGCATGGACGATTACATCGCCAGCTGCGAGGAAGCGCTCGAAGTGGTCTCCGCGATTTCGGGTTCAAAGAAAGTCAACGTTTCCGCTGGATGCTCCGGTGGACAGACGGCGTCGGTTCTCGCCTCCAAGCTCGCGGCGACGAATAACGACATTCTGGGCTCGCTCACGTTGATGGTGTGCGTGCTGCACCCCAAACCAACCGACATCGAAGCCGGTTCACTTGTTAGCGAAAACGGGCTTCAACTGGCCCGTCAGCGGGCCGCCAAAGCCGGGATTATCAAGGCTGACGATCTGGCGCGCGGCTTTGCTTGGCTGCGCCCCAACGATCTGATCTGGGGTTATGTCATCAACAATTACCTGCTCGGCATGGATCCGCCCGCGTTTGACGTTCTGTTCTGGAATTCGGACGCGACCAACTTGTCGGGCACTCTGATGGGCGATTTCCTCACGCTCTACGAAACGCTCGCCTTTGCGACGCCGGGTAAGGTGGAAATGGCCGATCACAAGATCGACCTCACCAAAGTCACGTCAGACCTGTTCGTTCTGGGGGGCGTGACCGATCACATCACCCCGTGGAAGGCCACCTATCGCTCGACGCAATTGTTCGGTTCGAAAGACGTAACCTACGTGCTTTCCCAGTCCGGCCACATGCAGGCGATCCTCAACCCGCCGACCAACCCCAAAGCCAAGTACTTCATCCAGAAAAAGAAGGGTAAATTACCCGAAACCGCGGATGAGTGGCTCCAAGGCACCGAAGAAGTCAAAGGCAGCTGGTGGCCGCTCTGGGCGGAATGGGTCCAAAAGCGCGCGGGCAAAAAGGTTGCAGCGCCCGCAGCCTTGGGCAACGCCGACTATACCCCGCTTGATCCAGCTCCCGGACTCTACGTCATCGAAGAAGTCTGATACACGCGCCACCGCCCCGTTGGGATCCGGGGTGTGGCACAGGCAGAGCCCGCGAGGGATCGACGAGCTCTCCTGTGCCATTTCGACAGGCGATTTCAGAACGCGAACAAAGGACGGGTTACGTGACAGATGCGATGGACGACGCGGTCGTCTCGATGGAACAGGTGGGCGGTCGGACGCTACGGATTGCAACGTGGCGCCTGGATGAGGCGACCAAGCATCCCCCGATCCTTTTCTTCAATGGCATCGGCGCCAACATCGAAGCCTTGGCGCCCTTTGCCGACGAGATGAAAGAGCGCGCGTTCATCATGCTCGATATGCCGGGCGTGGGCGAATCGCCCGATCCTTTGGTGCCCTACAACCCCTTCACCATCAGCTGGACCGCGGCCGAACTGCTCAAAAAACTGAGCGTCGATGTGGTCGATGTGATGGGCATCAGCTGGGGCGGAGGCATTGCCCAGCACTTTTCGATGCAGCACCCGGGTCGCACGCGCCGTGTGGTTCTGATCGCGACGAGCGCGGGCATGCTGATGATGCCGGGAAGCCCCAAAGCGCTCTCAAAAATGGCCAACCCGCGCCGCTATATCGACACCGATTTCATGCTGAAGAACTTCGAAACGCTTTACGGCGAAGGTCTGGGAAAAATGAGCGGTAAGAAGGGGCATATGTCGCGCCTCAAGCCGCCTTCCCCTCGGGGTTATATGTATCAGCTTCTCTGCATGTTGGGCTGGACCAGTGCGCCGGCGCTGCCCTTTCTTCTGAAGCAGAAAACGCTGATCATGATGGGCGACGACGACGCCATCGTGCCGCTGATCAACGGCAAGTTTCTCGACTTCCTCATCCCCAACGCCGAGCTCAAGGTGCTGCATGGCGGCGGGCACCTGTTCCTGCTCAGCCACAAGGAAGAAAGCTTGGAAGCGATCCGCGAGTTCCTGGACGCGCCCGAAGATGAGGACGTGGAAGAGGCCGCGTAAGAGCGCAAAGGCCTAGTTCAGAAGCAGGCAACCTGCGTTGGCCAGCGCGACCGCGCTGATCACATTGGGATCGTCAAGCGACTGGACCGCACGAATGACCTGAGACGGGCGCGAGCGACGGTCATCCCGCCCCGCTTCGAGGACCCGATTGATAGATTGGATTTCCTGAGTGGTCAGGCTGTCGTCGAGTTCACGCGAAACGCAGCGCGCTTCGTCGTTGTTCATGCCAAAGGACCTGAGATGGCCCCTCAGTTCTCCAGTCGCTGAAGCGCAGCTGATCAGCGCCGTAGTGCACCCCAGTGTCACGGTTGCCTTTATGATGTTCATCTAAGCACCTTCTGCCAGTTTCGTTTGGGTCCGCGCATCGCCACTCTCACTCGCTTCGTGCAACCCCGCATTGGCCCACTTCGGGCAGACGGCCCGCCTCGGCCAACGCGCTCGCCGCCGCGCGGCCCCGGTCTGTGGCCAGCACGTCCACTCCACCTTCGCTTAGCTCAGCGTAACGTTCGGGCGTACCAAAGCATTCAATTACGCCATCGATGGAGACCGAGGGGCGGCCGAGCGTTCCAAAGATCACCTCGACATCCTGATTGTCGAGAGCGGCGAAGAGATCGGGGCGCGCCAGCCGTGTGCCGGTGAAAGCGACGATGCGATCGGAAGGAACGCCCGCCGCGATGATCTCGTCCAAATCGCCCGGCTTCGAGATCGAATAAGAGATCAGCATTTCAGGCGCGAGCTCGTGCAGCTTTGTCGCTTGCCCCTGCGAATAGGCGATCAGGATGACATGATCGGCCATGTCCTTGGCGCGGATCAACGCGATTGTGTCTTCAAAGCTCGCGGTGCGTTTGAAATCGACCTGGAGCACGGTTTTGCCCTTCGCCCAATCGAGCGCAGCCTCGAAGGTGGGCACTTTATAGGGCGTTACCCAGCCAGCGGTGTCGACGAGATTGAGGTCCTTGATCGCGTCCCACGCCAGATCCGTGGTCTGGCCGGTGCCTGTGGTCGTCCGGTCAATCGTACGGTCGTGCATCAAGTAGAGGACGCCGTCTGTGCTTTGCGCAACATCGATCTCCATGATCGCCGGGACCGCCGCCATCATCGCGTCCATCGTCTCGATCCCGTTTTCGGGAAGCCCCGCCGAAGGCCCACCGCGATGCGCGGAGATCAGCGTTTTGCTTTCGGCTTCGAAACAATCGAGCATGGCGGACAGATCGCCGGCTGGATCGAGCGTGTATCCAGCGCTCGCGGGCGATTGGCCGAAAGAAGCCGACGCCAAAAGCGAAGCGGCCAAAGCAATCGATATGCGGAACATACTAGGTTTATCCTTCTGAACAGGGGAAGCCTTCAGGCTTTGGGCAACCATTGTTGCAAAATCGCGTTCACCTCTTCCGGCGCGTCCTGTTGGACCCAGTGCGAGGCGTTGGCCAGGCGGTGAAGCGTGAAATCGGGTACCCATTGCTCGGTGCCTTCCGTTCCGTGGACGCTCAGAGCCACGTCCTGATCGCCCCACACCATCAGGGTCGGCACCTCAACCCGGCCATCGCCCACTTGGATAAATCGCCGGCCTCGAACCAGAGCGCGGTAATAATTGACCATCGCGGTGAGCGCGCCTGGCCGCGCCGCGGCGGCGCTGTAGATCGCGCGCACGTCGGGTCCAAATCTATCCTTGTTGCAGCTGGTGTTGGCGATCAGATCGCCCACTCGCCTCGCACCGTCTCGGCCCAGAAAGAACTCGGGTAGCTTCGGAATCTGGAACGCAAAAACGTACCAACTCTTGCGCTTCTGAGCCCAGCCTTTCGCCTCGCGCGCCAACGCAAGAGGGTGCGGTAGGTTCATAACAACGAAGCGCTCGAGCGGACGAGTCTTGCGGATCGCGAAGTGCCAGGAAATGATCCCGCCCCAGTCGTGACAGAACAATGTGACCTTTTTGGCGCCGCTCGCATCAATGAGGGCGGCGATATCCTCCACCAGTTTGTCGAGACTGTAGGCCTGAACGCCCTCGGGCCGTGACGTGCCACCATAGCCACGCATGTTCGGAGCCCAAACCCGGTACCCCATCTCCACCAGCAGCGGGATCTGGTACCTCCACGAATAGTGCAACTCGGGAAAGCCGTGCATCAGCAGCGCCAGATGGTCGCCCTCACCGGCCTTGGCGACTTCAAAAGTCAGCTCACCCGCCTCAACGAAGTCGATCAAGATTCCGCTCGCGGGCTCCGGGCTCCAGCTCGGCCCACCACTTGGTTTCATAGCCATCCCTGCACGCTAGCAGGCCAGCCCGGGCTATGATAAGTCAGTATCAAAGAAAAACCCGAGGAGAGAGAAGATGGCCCAATATGATCTGGTTATCCGTGGTGGCACGATCGTCGATGGCAGCGGCGCGGAGCGCTTCACTGGCGATGTGGCGGTGAAGAACGGAGTGATTGTGGGCGTGGGCGATATCTCGGGCAGCGGCGAGCGTGAGATTGACGCCGCGGGCAAAGTGGTCGCCCCCGGGTTTGTCGACATTCATACGCACTACGATGGTCAAGCCACGTGGGATCAGGAGATGGCGCCTTCCAGCTGGCACGGCGTCACCACGGTGGTGATGGGCAATTGCGGCGTTGGCTTTGCCCCCGCCAAGCCCGACCGGCACGAATGGTTGATCAGCCTGATGGAAGGCGTCGAAGACATTCCGGGCACCGCCTTGGCTGAAGGGATCACTTGGGATTGGGAGACCTTCCCCGAATATCTCGACGCGCTCGAAAAGCTGCCGCGCACGGTTGATGTCGGCACGCATGTGCCGCACGGCGCGGTGCGCGCCTATGTTCTGGGTGATCGCGAACAACCGGGCGCGGTTCCGACCGAAGACGACATCGAGAAGATGAGCGCCATCGTCGAAGAAGGCGTGCGCGCAGGCGCGCTTGGCTTTTCGACCTCACGCACGGTGCTGCACAAATCGGTCGACGGAGAGCTTGTCCCCGGCACCACGGCCACGCCTGAAGAACTGGTCGCCATCGGCAACGCGATGGGCCGCGCCAAGGACGCCGGCGGCCACGCCGTGTTCGAAATGGCGAGCGACCTTCAGCGCGACTGGAACGAGTTCGAGTGGATGGGCAAGTTGAGCCGTGAGGCGGGCATTCCCGTCACCTTCGCCGCGCTGGAAAGCATCGCTAAGGAAATGCCGCTCAAAGAGCAGATCGAAACCATGCGCGCCGAGAACGACAACGGCGCGAATATCGTGGCGCAAATCGCGCTGCGCGGAAACGGGATCATTATGGCCTGGCAAGGCACGGTGAACCCCTTCGCCTTCCGCCCAAGCTGGCAAGAGATCAAGGATCTGCCCTGGGCGCAGCAAAAGGCCAAACTGCTCGATCCGGAGTTCAAGAAACAGCTGCTCGGCGAAGCCAACGACTATTCCGAAGCCCCGATGGATATCATCGGTGTCGTCATGGTCATCACCCAAGGCTGGGCGCTCCAATACGAGATGGATCCAGACTTCGACTACGAACCGGACGAATCCGCCAGCGTGAACGCACGCGCGCAGGCCGCTGGGGTCGATCCTCAGGAATACGCTTACGACATGCTGTGCCGCGACGACGCGACCGGCTTTATCTACCTGCCGATCCTCAACTACGCGGACGGCAATCTCGATTTCCTCCACCCGCTGCAGCACGCCGACGACACGGTGAACTCGCTGTCGGATGGCGGCGCGCATTGCGGCACGATCTGCGACGCGGCTTCGCCCACCTTCATGCTTGAACACTGGGTGCGCGATCGCAAACGCGGGGATCGCATCACGCTGGAAAACGCGATCAAGCGCCAGTGCCGCGACACCGCCTTGCTGTACGGCCTGGAAGATCGCGGACTGATCGCGCCGGGCTATCTCGCCGATATCAACGTGATCGACATGGACAATCTGAAGCTTGGCCGCCCTTGGCTCGAGTTCGACCTGCCCGCCGGCGGCAAGCGACTGCTCCAAAAGGCCACGGGCTATGTCGTCACAATCAAGAACGGCGTTGTCACCTTTGAAAACGGCAAATGGACGGGCGAAGCGCCCGGAGGCCTTATTCGCGGGCCCCAGCGTGCCGAATTGGCCGAGGCGGCTGAGTGACGGCGTACGCGCCTGCCCAAGGCGACTGGGCGGTCATCACGGGCGCGGGGCGAGGCATTGGGCGCTGGCTGGCGCAGCATTTCGCCGCCAAAGGCATGCGTATCTGCGCGCTTGATATCGACGCCTACGAAGCGGAAGAAACCGCGCGCCTGTGCGGCGAGGCCTCGCGCGCGCATGGCTGCGATGTGTCCGACCGCGCCGAAACCGAGAGAGTTGCTGAAAAGCTGATTGCGCAAGGAATCGAACCCTCGCTGCTTTGGATCAACGCGGGCGTCGGCACGGCGGACACCGTGGGCGGCGCCAAAGCGCGCACGCTCGATTGGCTGATGGGTGTCAACGTCATGGGCCCGGTCCACACCGCGCAGGCCTGGTTGCCATCCCTAAAGGCGCAGAGCGGAGCGCGGCATGTCGGGATCACCGCCAGTTCGGCTTCGGTCGTTCCCGTCAGCGGCCCGTTCACGCTCTACGCGACGACTAAGCAGATGACCGCCGCGATTGGCGAAGCTTTAATGGCGGAGTTGGCCGAAGAGGATATCGGCGTCACCATTCTGTGCCCGGGCATCCTCAACACGCAAATCTGGAACGCCGCCCAAGCGCGCCCTGACCGTTTCGGAGGCGCCCGCTCCGCGCCGGAGGAATTGGGAGATCATTGGCGCGCGCAGCCCGGCCCCGAAGTGCTCGAACGCGGGCTGGAAGAAACACTCACCAAAGGCGGCGGGTGGTGCATCGTCCCGACCGAGGCCGACACAGCCGCCAAGATCGAAGCCCGTCACGCCATGCAACGCGACGGTGTGTTCGACTACGCCGCGACGGGCGAGTCCGAAGCCTAAGCTTCGTCCTCTACCTCAAGCGGACGCTTCTCAATCGGGGCAAGCCCCGCCGCCTCAAGCTGGGCGTTCAGACTTGGCAGATCGCCATCAAGCGCGGCCTCCAATTCGCCCAATTCACCATCAAGCTGGCCTGACAGGAGCTCGAAAACCGCGCGGGTCTGGTCGGTCGGGCGCGCTTCCGCGCTCTCCACGGTGCTAATCAGCGAGGCCAGTTTGTCGTTCAGCATGATCGGATAGTTGAGCGGGTCCTGGCGGCTTTGGTTGCGCACCTGATAGATGCGCCCTTCGACTGCGCTGATCCGATCCACGAAGGCGCTCACAGAGGCCGCCAGCTCCCCATCGATCTGGCCATCGAGCGCCTCGGTCTGCTGCTTGATGCCTCGCACGAGCAAAACCGCTTCGTTCGCTTCACTGACTTTGGCGCTGATCTGGCTGGCAAGATCAAAGCGAGCCTCGAGATCACCCGAATCCTCCAGCGTCACGCGCGGATCAAGGCGGATTTCGAACGGCTGGGTAAGCGTTTCACCATCGGCCGTAAGGCGCGCCTGATATTCGCCGGGCACGGCTGTGATGCCCCCATTGCTGCTGCCCCACAGGATCATACCCGGGAAATCGGTGAAGCCGGGATAGCGCATATCCCATGTAAACCGGTTGAGCCCCGCCTTCATGTCCGCCGTCGGCGGTGGTTCTTTGCGGGTGGGATCGTAGACCTCGTCCTCTTCTTCCTCGTCCTTTGGCTGTTTTACCTCGCCATCAAAGCTGCGGATCAGTTCGCCGTTGGAGTCTAGGATTTCGAGCGTCAGCGTTTCGGGTTGCTCCGGAAGGAAGTAGTCGATCGCCACTCCTTCATCTACGCCGCGGACCGAGAATGCGGGCTCAAAGAGTTGAAGACTGCGCCCGCCCGCTTCGTCCAGCTGTCGCAGGACGCCGATATTGTCCATCACCCAGAAAGATCGACCATGCGTGCCGATCACGAGATCGCGCTCGGTCACAACGAGGTCCGACACCTGCACGGCGGGCAGGTTGCGCTGAAGCTTCTGCCAAGTGTCACCGCTGTCGAACGAGGACCACACGCCGCGTTCGGTGCCCAGGAACAACAGGCCGGGCCTGATCAGATCTTCGCGGATGCTGCGCGCAACTTCGTCCTCGGGAATCCCAGCGGTGATCGGAGTCCAACTCGCGCCGTAATCGGTAGTTCTCATCACGTAGGGTTTGAAATCGCCGAGCAAAAAGCGGTGCCCCGTGAGGAACGCCGTGCCTTGCGCATGGGGCGAGTCCTCAATCGTCGTGATCTTGGTGTTCACCGGCAGATCGGGCGGCGTGATGTTCACCCAGTCGGCGCCGCCATTGCGCGTGACGTGTACCAGACCATCATCCGAAGCCGCCCACATGAGGCCTTCCTCCAGCCGTGAAGGCGCAAGGCTGAAAATCGTCGCGTAAGTCTCCACGCCCGTCTGGTCGAGCGTTACCGGACCACCCGAAGGGCCCATAGTCGCCGGGTCCGCGCGGCTCAGATCCGGGCTGATTCTCTCCCAGCTTTGCCCTTCGTCGCGCGTGCGCCAGACATGCTGCGACGTGACGTAGAGCGTTTCGGGATCGTGCGGATCAAAGACGATCGGGAAGGTCCACTGGAACCGCTCGGCGCGATCTTCGGAAGAGTAGCCCATTGGGTCATCGGGATAGACCGTGATCGTGCGGCGCTGGCCTGTCGAATAATCGAACCGGGTCAGATAACCACTATAGCTGCCTGAATAGAAGATATCATGGTTCACCGGATCGTTGGTGACGTATCCGCTCTCCCCGCCACCCGCGGCGAAGCCATACTGCCCGCCAAGCCGGTTTACATGCCCCCATCCGCGCGAAGGTACGCAAATGGTCGAATTGTCCTGCTGCCCGCCGCAGACGAAATAGGGGAAGTGATTGCTGACGGACACGCGGTACATCTGCGAGGTAGCATAGGTCTGATCGGTCCAGCTTTTCCCGCCGTTCAGCGTGACATTCGCGCCGCCATCGTTGGTCTGGATCATGCGATCGGTGTTGGTCGGATCGATCCACAGATCGTGATTGTCACCATGCGGCACGTCGATCTTCTTGAGCGTTTCGCCGGCATCGTCCGAGCGGTAGAAATTGACGTTCAAGAGGTAGACCCGGTCCTTCTCTTTCGGATCGGCCACCAGCCGCGAATAGTAGAACGCACGTTGACGAACAGAGCGGCTATCGCTGGTTTGCCGCCAGCTGTCGCCGCCATCATCCGAGATGTACACGCCGCCCGCTTCCTGATGCTCGAGTATGGCGTAGACGCGGTTGGCGTCTGCGGGAGAAACGCTGACGCCGATTTTGCCAAGCACGCCCTCTTGAGGCAGGCCCTCGGCGCGGGTGAGCTCGATCCAGGTGTCCCCGCCGTCTCGGCTGCGGAAGAGACCGCTGCCCGGCCCGCCCGAACTCATGCTCCACGGCTTGCGATAGGCTTCCCAAAGCGAGGCGTAGATTATGTCGGGATTGTTGGAATCGATGGAAATGTCGACCGCGCCGGTGCGCTCATCGCGGTAGAGAACCTTGTCCCAGCTCTCTCCGCCATCGGTGGTCTTGAACACGCCGCGATCTTCTCCCGGCACGCCGTATTGGCCAAACCCGCCGACATAGACCGTGTCGCAATCGCTCGGGTGGATGCGGACGCGTGAGAAGTTCTGCACGTCAGCCAAACCCACTTTGGCCCACGTCTCGCCCGCGTCGGTGGTTTTCCAGACGCCGTTGCCTGGCTGGATATTGCCGCGAATTTGGGTTTCGCCAGTGGTCGCGTAGACCACATCGGGGTCAGTCTCGCAAACGGCCACGCCGCCGAAAGCGGCGGTGTCCGCCTGTCCATCGGTTACCGGCTTCCAGCTTGTGCCGCCGTCCACCGTCTTCCAAACGCCGCCGCCAGCGGAAGCGAAGTAATATTCGTTGGGACGCGCCACGCTGCCCGCGCCCGAGATCGAGCGGCCCCCGCGTTTGGGGCCGATACTGCGCCATTCCAAGCCGGTAAAATACGCTTCCACGCCGTCGGGGAGGCTTACCTCCTCGGCGTCTTGCGCGCTGTCGTCGGGGGCTTGTGGGTCTTGCGCAAAGGTAGAGGTGGTCGCTCCAATGATGGCCCACGCCATAGTGAGCCCCAGCCCGAGTGTCGTCCGCTTCAAAAGTTACCTCCCCCTGAACAGCGCGTATGCGCTTTACAACTCAGACTAAGTCAGCCGGGGTGTCTTGTCACGCGCTTCCAAGCCCGTCGGCATCCGGAGACGCTGGGGAAGGATTTCGAGCACGTAGCTCCCGGTAGCTGACGCGCGAATCCAATACAGCTAAGGCCAAGCATCGGAGGCGCGCTTGCTCGAAAAGATCACCAACAATTTTGCCTTGCTTACACTGATTGGCGTGGCGCTCGCTTGGTTCGAGCCTTCGCTCTTCACCTGGATGACCGATGGCAGCGTGCGCGTCGCGGGCCAGCCGCTCTTGTCGGTGGCGCTGGGCGTGATCATGCTCGCCATGGGGCTGACGCTCAGTGTGGATGACTATCGCCGATTGGCCCAATTGCCGCGCGCGGTGGCGATCGGTGTGGGGCTGCAGTTCGTCGTCATGCCACTTAGCGGATGGGGGATCGCGCAGGTCATGGGGCTGGAGCAGGGCCTCGCCGTCGGCCTGATCCTGGTCGCCTGTTGCCCTGGCGGCACCGCGTCCAACACTGTCGCCTATTTGGCGCGCGGGAATGTGGCGCTGTCCGTGACGATGACGATGCTCTCCACGCTCGCCGCGATTGCCTTGACCCCGTTTCTCACCGGAGAGCTGGCGGGCGCGTATGTCGAGATCGATCGCTGGAACCTGCTGCGCAACATGGTGGCGATTGTGCTGGTGCCGGTGATCGCGGGGAGTGTGCTCAATCGCCTGTTCCCGCGCGCCGCGGCGGCGGTGAGCGGGGTGTTGCCGCTGATAGCCATTGTGTTGGTGATCTGGATCGTGGGCGGGATTGTCGGCGGGGCCAAGGCGCAGATCGCGGAGCACGCGGGCGAATTGCTGTTGGCGACGTTCCTGCTGCACGCGCTGGGTTTTGGCCTAGGGTGGGGACTGGCGCGCGCCTTTGGGCTGAAGGGCGCCGAGCGGCGCACCGTCTCGATCGAGGTGGGGATGCAGAATTCGGGCCTCGGATCCGGCCTCGCCAAAACGCCCGCCTTCGCCGCGCAATTCGCAAGCGCTCAGCAAGCTGCGCTGGCCCCAGTCCCCGCCGCTATCTCGGCGGTGTGGCACGTGCTGATCGGAAGTCTTCTCGCCAGCTGGTGGCGGCGACGGGGCTAGCGAACGGAGTCAGTCGTACATGCCCTTCTTCGGGCCCAGATAGCCAAACAGGTACGCCGCCACTTTACGCATTTGGATCTCTTCGGAGCCCTCGGTGATGCGATAGCGGCGGTGGTGGCGATAGATGTGCTCAAACGGAGTGTGGCGCGAATAGCCGATGCCGCCGTGCACCTGCATCGCGCGGTCCGCCGCCTCACAGCACAGCCGGTTCGCCCAGTAATTGCACATCGAGACCTTGTCCGAGATCGTGCGCTCGATCTCTTCGTGGGGCATGTTGTCCATCTCCCACGCGGTCTTGAAGATGAGCAAGCGCAGCATCTCGGCTTGCGTGGCGAGTTCGACCAGCGGGAATTGGATCGCCTGGTTCTTGGAGAGCGCTTGGCCAAAGGGCTTGCGCGCGCGGGCGTATTTGACGCTCTCGTCGATACAGAACATTGCCGCCCCGCACGAGGACGCGGCCTGCCGGATGCGGTTCTGATGGACGAAGCTCTGCGCTAGCGCGAGGCCGCGCCCTTCGACACCAAGGATGGTGCTGTCGGGCACCCACACGTCCTTCACCGATAAACGCGGGTGATCGGTCGGCATGTTGAAGGTCCACATCCACTCCTCGATTTCGAGGCCGGGCGTGGGGTTTGGCACGAGGAAGCAGGTGATCCCGCTCGCGCTGCCCGCCTCGCCCGCCGTGCGCGCGAACATCGCGCAATGCGTCGCGACATGCATTCCGGTGATCCACATCTTCTCGCCGTTGATCAGCCATCCCTCGACCCCGTCGCGCTCCTGCTTGATGGCGGCGGTTTCCATATGAGTCGCGTCCGAGCCGTGATCGGGTTCGGTGAGCCCGAAGGCCACGCGGCGCTCGCGGTTGAAGCCGCCGAGAATGAATTCCTCCTTCTGCGCCTCGGTGCCCCATTGATCGAACATGGCGACGAAGGGGAAGTTGCCGACGATGGAGTGTTCGTTCTGGAGGTCGTTGTGCAGGCCCAGCCCCTTGCGGGCAAAGTGCTCGCGGATTACTGCCATCCAGAGGTTTGAGCCGTCCTTGCCGCCATATTGCTTAGGCGCGGAAAAACGCCAGTGGCCCACGGCATCTGCGCGCTTGGTGGCTTCTTTCAAAAGCTCTTCCCAATCCTCGCGCGGCAGGCCGCCTTTGTCCCAATCGGTGCGTGAATGCTCGCGCCGATGGTCGAAGAAGCGGATGTTGTCGTCGGCCTGTTCGAGCGGTTTGATCTCGGCCTCGATGAACGCGTCGAGTTCGTCGAGATAGGCTTGAAGGTCGGGGGGAATTGCGAAGTCCATTGGTCTTCCTCTTCACTTCATTCGATAGGTTTCAAAGCGGCCGCCCAGGTGGTTGCGGAACGCGCCCACCATGGGGTGGGCGGGCGCGGGCTTACTGCTTTCGCAGCAAGCCGGTTCAAAGCCACTTCTCGCGCGCCACCGCGAGGGCGGGGTATTTGGGGCTGTCCGTTTGGGTCATCTCAAGAGCATCAAAACGTAGCTTTGCAAGGAGGCCTTTCGTCTTGAGTGTCTCATCTCCCGACAGGAAGTAACTCGACAAATCGTCCCCATCGATCCCAGAAAAATCGAGTTCCTGCTCACGAGCGATTATGCCGAGCGCGTTTCGAGCGACTGCAAGTTGAAACCGATCATGGCCTTCCATGTGATGCTTTACAGAGGACAGCCACTCAGACACCGCTATTGCGACTTCGGCGACGGTTGCATCGCCCTTGGCAGTTACGCTTCGGTCTAAATGCTTAGCCACAGCTCTCTTGCGTTCGGAGGCAGGAGCATCCTCCTCCAACAGCATCAGAAGATCGAGCTCCTGCTCGCTCGTCCGGCGCGAGATCACCACGCGCTCCAGCATGCGATCTTCGCCGCTGCGCCAGATCTTGGCCATGCGCAGGCAACCCAGCGCCCACCACACGGTGCGATGGATCAGCCAGTAGCGGAAGCGCTCACGGTCGACGGTAACGCCGCTTTCCGCTTCGTAGGCGGCGAAGTAGTCTTCGAGGCTCCCCAGCCCCAGAGCGGGCCGGTCGTATCGCTGAAAGCGCCACACAGCCATGCATCCGAAGGCCAAGTCCTCGTGCCGGTCGCCAAAATGCGCGAGTTCCCAATCGAGCACGCCGGTTAGTTTGGAATCTTCCGCCAGCAGATTACCCATCCGGTAATCGCCGTGGATGAGCACTGGCTCGACGGGGTTAGGGCAATTGTCCTCCATCCATTTAAGGCCCAGCGCGATGATCGGGCGGTCGCCGCCCGCTTCTTCGAACTGCGCCTTAAGGTCCGCGATGGCCGCGCGGTAATCCATCACCGGGACCGCCTCGGGCAAATCTTCGCGCCCCAGCGAATGGATACGCGCCAGATCGCGCGCCGCCTCTTTGAGCAGCGCAGATGGATCCTCCATCTCCAGAATCTGTTTGGGGTTCGGCGTGCCCGGCAGCGCCTGCATGACAAAGCCCGAACCAATACCGTCTTCGGGCTCCAATTCCGCCACCACTTGTGGAGCGGTCACGCCCTTGGCGTGCGCCGCGCGAATGATCGCCGCTTCGACATCGTGCCCGAAAGGCCGATCTTCCATAAACGGGAGGCTAGGCGCGCGGCGCAGGACGAAGTCTTGGCCCACACATGAAAAGCGCCAGCTTTCCATGGTCGCCCCACCCGTGAGCCTGTGCAGCCCCTCAGGGGCGGAAAGGCCGGCCCGCGCCATCACGCGAGCCAGCCCTTCGATCAGTTGATCGGGTGTTGCGTCACCCACCGATTACAACTGCGCCTATCACTTCAGCTTTTTGCGCATCCGCTTGGCACGCGATTTCGGGCTCGGGTGCGTCGACAGCCAATCAGGCTGCGAACTCCCGCCGGAAAGCGCGTCGAGCTTTTCAAGCGCGGTCGCGCAGGCTTCCGCGTCGTATTGGTTCGACTGCATGAAATCGAAGGCGTAATCGTCCGCCTGCTTTTCATGTTTTTGCGAATGCTGAGAGCTGATCACGCTGTTGAACAATTGCCCAAGCTCGCCCGCCGCCAATTGCCCGACATCGCCGCCCACGGTGCCTGCGATGCTGAGCGCGGCTTCTTGCTGAAGCGCGCCCTCCATCCGCTTGCGGGTGTGCTCTTTCTTCACGTGCCCGATCTCGTGCCCGATGACGTAGCGCACTTCGTCATCGGTGAACTGATCCATCAGTCCCGAATAGACCCGGATCGTGCCATTCGCCATGGCGAACGCGTTCACATCGTCGACCCGGTAGGCTTTGATATCGAGGTCAAGCCCATCGTAGCTTTCCAGACCTTGCGAAAGCGCCGCAAGGCGTTGTCCGTACGGATCATCGGGACCGGCGACGGTGTTTTGCGAATCCATCTGGGCCGACATCTGATCGAAATAGACCGCCATCTCCTCGTCGGAATAGCTCACCGCGTCGATCACCTTTTTGGCCGAGCCAAAAATGCTGTCGAGGCTTTGCGCTCGTAACGGCGCGGCAACGCTAATCCCACCAAGAAGGCTGCCCATTACGACGATTTGACGCCGTGATAGGTGTTTATCGGACATGTTGGTTCCTCCCCTGCTCAAGAGGCTAAAGATCGGGCCGATCAGGCGACGACGTTGTCCTTCTTCACGGTGATCACCTGCGGATAGGTGAACTCCTTGAGGCCTTCTTTGCCGTATTCCGCGCCAAAGCCCGACTGCTTGTGGCCGCCGAACGGAGCGAAGGGCGACAGGTGCATGAATTCGTTGATCCACACGGTACCGGTTTCGAGCTGCTCGGCGATTTCAACGCCCTTGTCATGGTCAGCGGTCCAGACCGCGCCCGCGAGGCCGTAGTCGGAATTGTTCGCGCGCTCGATCACCTCATCTTCCGAAGAGAACTTCATCAGCGGCATGACCGGACCGAATTGCTCTTCGGCAACGATGCGCGCGTCTTCGGGCGGGTTGTCGAGGATCGTGATCGGCACATAGTAGCCGGTGCCAGAGGGATCCTTGTCGCCGCCGGTCAGGAATTTGTAGCCGTTATCCTTGGCGTCCTCGATCAGTTCGAGCACGCGCTCATACTGCTTCTTGTTCTGGATCGGGCCAACGCCGGTACCTTGTTCCGAGCCGTCGCCCACGACGACGGTCTTGGCGTAGTCGGCGATCGCTGCCGAAAGCTCGTCATAAATGTCTTCGTGGATATAGACGCGTTTGGCCGCGATGCAGACCTGTCCGGCGTTCTGGAAGCTCGACCAGAAAAGCTGCTCAGCGACCTTTTTGGGGTCGGCATCAGGCAGCACGATCGAGGCGTCGTTGCCGCCCAGCTCCAGCGTGATGCGCTTTAGATCGCCGCTCGCGCCTTCCATGATCTTCTTGCCGGTCGCGGTCGAGCCGGTGAAGGTGATCTTGTCGATATCGGGGTGGCCGGTGATGAGCGGGCCGAGGCTGTCTTCACCGGTGATGATGTTGACCGTGCCGGCGGGCACCTTGTCCGCGATCAATTCTGCGATGCGCAGGGTCGCGAGCGGCGTGAACGGCGAAGGTTTGAGCACGATGGTGCACCCGCTCATAAGCGCCGGGATGATCTTCTGGATCGCCATCATGACGGGGAAATTCCACGGCACGATGCCGCCGACCACGCCCACGGGCACGCGGCGGTGGCGGTGCAGGCGGGTGTCATCGTCCTGAATGATCTCTTCTTCGAGTTGCAGCGTCGATTGCGCGGCAGAAATTCCGGCGGCGCCGAAGATTTCGCCCTTGGCCTGCGCGTGCGGCTTGCCCTGCTCGCTGGTGAGCAGGCGGAACAGCTCGTCGGCGTTTTCCTTGATCGCGCCGGAAATCGCCATGCACGCGGCCTGGCGCTCTTCGAAAGAGGTTGTCTTCCAGGTCTTGAACGCGGCGCGCGCGGCGGCGACGGCCTTGTCCAGCTCGCCCGCTCCGCAAGCGGGGACTTGGCCGATGACTTCTTCGTTCGCCGGGTTGACGACATCGAGCCATTCGCCGGTCTCGATCATCTCGCCGCCGATCAGGTTTTTGTACTGGGTGACCATGGTTGTTCCTCTCTCAGTGTCGGGGGATTCTTCTCTCTTTGTGAGCATAGCGCGACGTGTTGCGATTCAAAACGCAATATTTGCGTGGCGCGCCAAAAGTTTTTCGTGGGTCCAGCGCAGGCGTCTTGGCGTTGCGCTGCCGAACCAGAACAGTAAGAGGCCTTGACCCCATCAGGAGAGAACGATGTCTGATCACACCCCCGACTTTCTTATCTACGGTTCGCCGGTTTCCCCCTTTGCCCGCAAGGCCATGGCGCTCGCGATTGAAAAGGGCGCAGGCTTTGAGATGAAGGGTGTCGACATCACCAACATGCCCGACTGGTTCCTCGCGATCTCTCCCATGAAGCGTATTCCGGTTCTGCGCGATCGGTCGCTGGGCTGGGACGAGGACCACGGCAATCCCACTGGAACCATCGCCGATTCTTCCGCAATCTGCGGCTATATCGAGAAAAAACACCCCACCCCGGCGCTGTACCCGGCGGAACCTTTCGCTTACGGCCGCGCGCTGTATTTTGAAGAATACGCCGACACCGTGCTCGCTCCGGCGGCGGGTCTAGGCATCTTCCGGCCGATCTTCTTCTCGATGATGGCGGGCAAGGAGCCCGATCTTGAAACGGCGAAGGCAAGCTGGACGGACAAACTGCCCCCTTTACTCGATTTCCTGGAAAGGGAGCTGGGCGAAAGCGACTATTTCGCGGGCGACGCGCCCAGCATTGCCGATGTCGCGATCACCTGCTGCTTCATGCAGATCGAGCTTGTGGCCAACGCGCCGCTCGACGCGTGGCCGGGCCTCAAGGCGCATCACGAGCGCATGAACGCGCGCCCCTCCATTGCCGAGCCCTTTAAGCAGGCGGAAAGCTTTATCCGCAAAGCCTTGCCCGAGCCGTTTGACCTGACATAAGGCGAGCGCCTCAACATCAAAGCAAGAAAGCGCGCGCACACACTAATGGCCAGCGAATGGTGCATCGGGATCATCGGGGGATCAGGGCTCTACGAGATTGAGGGCCTTGAAGACGCGCAATGGATCGCTGTGGACTCGCCGTGGGGCGAGCCCTCCGATGAAATCCTGTGCGGCACGCTGGAGGGGGTGAAGGTTCGTTTCCTCCCACGCCATGGTCGCGGGCACCCAATCACCCCGAGCGAGCTGAACGCGCGCGCCAATATCGACGCGCTCAAACGCGCGGGATGCACGGATATTCTGGCGATTTCGGCGGTGGGGTCTTTGCGCGAAGAGCTGGATCCCGGCTGCTTTGCCGTGGTCGACCAATTCATCGACCGCACCGTCGCGCGGCCTTCCACCTTCTTCACCAGCGGCTTTGTCACGCATGTGTCGATGGCCGATCCGACCTGCCCGCGCCTCTCCGAAATGGCGGCCAAGGCGCTGACTGCATGCAAAGGCAAGGTCGCGGTCGGCGCGACCTATCTCGCGATGGAGGGGCCGCAATTTTCCACCCGCGCAGAAAGCCGCATGTATCGCCAATGGGGCGCGGATATCATTGGGATGACCGGCATGCCCGAAGCCAAGCTCGCGCGCGAAGCCGAGCTGCCTTACGCGTTGGTGGGCATGGTGACCGACTATGATTGCTGGCGCGAAGGCGATGAAGTCGATGTCGCCGAAGTGGTCGCACAAATGGGCAAAAACGGCGAGCTGGCCCGCGCCATGGTGGTGGAGCTGATCAAGGCCTTGCCAAAGAAGCGCAAGGCCTCTCCGATCGACACCACTCTCGACACCGCCGTCATCACCGCGCCCGAAGAACAGGACCCCGACGTCATGGCCAAGCTGGACGCGGTGGCCAAACGCCTGTTTGCCAAAAAGAAGTAGGCTGAGATGCTCGCTTAAGGCCCATCTTCGGAGGGACGCCAGAGGCCGGTCAGGAATTCAAACTCGGTCACGTTAATCGACTGCCACACGCCCGCGACGAAATAGGGGTCTTGTTCGAAGATCGCTCGCGCTTCGGCCTCATCCGCGCCTTCGATAATCACAAGCGATCCGATCGCCTCGCCATCCTTCTTGAGCGGTCCGCCCAGCTTATACTTCCCGACATGGGCAAAGATATGTTCGAAATGCGCCTCGCGCACCGTTGGTCGGATACGGGGCGCGTCTTCGCCGTCGCGGCAGTAAAAGGCGTAATCAGGCATAGGTCTTCACTCCGATGGCGTCGGCGACGCGCTTTGTCTGCTTGGCCAGGAGCCAAATTGGGGTTTGCGCTTTTCTAGGAACGCCCGCGCGCCTTCGGCAAAATCCGCGCCCGCAAACGCCTTGGCAAAGATGTCTAGCGTCTCGGCGTCGTCTTCGCTCTGCCCGTCGAGGACGCGGCGCACAAACGCTTTGGCCGCCCCTTGCGAATAGGGTGAGCTGGCGAGGATAGCCTCCAAGACGGGTGCGCTGCTTGCCTCAACGCTTTCAACCAAGCCAATGCGCTGCGCCTCTTCCGCTTCGATCAGCGCGCCGGTGTAAAGCAAGCGCTTGGCGTGGCCGGGGCCGACCAGATCGGTCAATAACTTCACATCGTGCAGCGGATAGACCAGCCCCAAACGCGCGGGTGTGACGCCAAACCGCGCGCCTGGCGCGGCGACGCGCAGATCGCAGGCCATCGCAAGACCGCATCCGCCGCCGATGCAATCACCGTTCACGAAAGCGACCGTCGGGATGGGCGCGCGCGTCAGTTCAAATTGCGCACGGTTGATGGCCGCTTGCTTGCGCGCCAGCCATTGCGGATCGTCCCTATGGGCCAACATCTCGCCAATATCCGCGCCCGCGCTAAAGGTCGCGTCGGGGTCCGCCGAGGTCAGTTCCAGCGCGCGCACGTCTGGGGTGGCCAGCGCTTCAGCCAATAGGTCCGGCAGTGCTTCCCACATCGCCAGATTGAATGCGTTGCGCTTGTCGGCGCGATCAATCAGCAGCCGCGCAACGCCGCCCGATACGTCCAACCGCAGGCTCATGCGTCGCTCTCGCCCAGAGCGGGCACCGCGCCCGGCGTCCAGTCTTCGCCAGCAAAGCGGATGGCGGGCGCGATGTGCTTCCCACCCCCTGCCGCTTCGACCCACAGGCCGCGCTCGGCCACGTGCGGCTCATCCAGCGCTTCGCGGAAATCGAGCACGGGGGAGAAAGCCACATCCTTGTCGGCGAACCACTCCACCCACTCCGCCCGGCTTTTCGTTGCGAAGGTCTCACGCAAGAACGCGATCAACTCGCCCTGTTCCCCCGCCGGAGCCTCAGCCAGAGCAAGTAAATCCTCGCGCCCCAAAGCGGTGAGCAGGTTTTGAGCGAATTTCAGCTCTCGCCCGCCCAAGACCACGTGCTGACCATCGGCGGTCTCGTAGACTTGGTAAAAGCCAGCGCCGCCCAGCGATCTTTGCTGCGCGCTCACGGGGGAGGCGCCGCCCATAATCGCGCTTCCCGCGGTGTGCGCGCACCACGGTAGCAGGCTGTCGAACATCGCGGTGTCGATATAGGCGCCCTCGCCCGTGCGTTCGCGGCCCAGCAAGGCCATCAACACGGCGGAAAGAGCGGTCAGACCCGCGGCCATATCCGAGCTGGCTACGCCGGGCACCACCGGCGCGCCATCGGTCCCATCGTTTACGCTGAGGAACCCCGCCAAGGCCTGCACGGCCATGTCGTGCGCAGGGTGATGCGCCAATTCGCCGTACTGACCGAAAGCGGAGATGGAGCAATAGACGATGTCGGGTTTGATCGCGCGCGCGGCCTCGTAGTCGAACCCCAGTCGTTTCATAACGCCAGGTCGGAACCCTTCGACGAACACATCGGCCTCAGCAATGAGATCGCGTAGAGCTGCTTTGCCCGCCTCGCTCTTCAGATCAAGCGCGACGGAGCGCTTGCCCCGGTTGAGATTGGCGAACCACACCGAGTGTTCGTCGCCCCCATAGGTCGCAAACGGCGCTTGCGTGCGGGCCGGGTCTCCGGCGGGCGGCTCCACTTTGATCACCTCCGCGCCCTGATCCGCCATCATCACGCTCATCATCGGGCCTGGTAGAAACTGCGTCAGATCGACGACTTTTATTCCGGTCAGCTTTCCCATGGGCCGCGCTGTAGCGCTCATCGCCTCTCGAATGCGAGCGATTTTGGTCGTATGAAACGCTGTCGCGCGCCAACGCGACTCGATCTCCTTCTCAAAAAGCGATCAAGAGACGTGACAACGCCCAACCTTCCTCTCTCCACCACCGCCAGAATTGACCGCAGCGAATTGCGCCGCGCGTATCGGGAAGAGGAGGAAGCGTGCATCGCCAAAAGGCTGGAACAGGCCGCGCCCGCCAAGAAGGTCTCCGGTGAAGCGGCGGCGATGGCGGTGGACCTGATCAAGGGCGCGCGCGAATTCAAGGCCTCCGGCATCGATGCGTTTCTGCAGCAATACGGGCTCGACACCGAAGAAGGCATCGCGCTGATGTGCCTGGCCGAAGCGCTCTTGCGCGTGCCTGATCACGAGACCGCCGACGCCCTGATCAAGGACAAGATCGGCACCATCGATTGGGGCGAGCATCTGGGCGAAAGCTCTTCGATCTTTGTGAACGCGGCAACGTTCTCGTTGATGCTGACCGGCGAAGTGCTCGACCCGCCTGAGGAACATCAGCGCGGCATGGGATCGACCCTGAAGCGCACAATGAACCGCTTGGGCGAACCGGTGATCCGCAAGGCGACGCTGCAAGCGATGAAGATCATGGGCGGGCAATTCGTGTTTGGACGAACGATTGGCGAAGCGCTCAAACGCGCCGCGCCCGAACGCGCGAAGGGCCTCACCCACAGTTTCGATATGCTCGGCGAAGCGGCGATGACCTTTGAAGACGCGGCCACCTATCGCAAAGCCTATGAGGGCGCGCTCGACCGGTTGGCGAAAGAAGCGACCGCGGGCGTCGGAGGCTCTCCCGGCATATCGGTCAAACTCTCCGCGCTGCACCCGAAGTATTTCTACCTCCACGCCGAAGAGGCGCGGCGCGAGATCGCACCCATCGTGCGCGATCTCGCCGTCAAAGCGCGCGACGCGGACATCCATTTCACTATCGACGCCGAGGAGGCCGAGCGGTTGGAGCTCAGCCTCGATATTATCGAAGAGCTGATGGCGGATGACGCTCTGTTTTTGCGGAGCGATGGATCGCGTTGGGATGGGTTTGGCCTCGCCATCCAAGCCTACCAGAAGCGCGGCGTGCCGTTGTGCGATTGGGTCGCCAAGTGTGCGCGCCGCCATGGGCGCAAGGTCTTCGTGAGGCTCGTCAAAGGGGCCTATTGGGACAGCGAGATCAAAATTTCGCAGGTCGGCGGCTTCACTGACTATCCCGTCTTCACGCGCAAGCGCGCTACCGATGTTTCCTACCTCGCCTGCGCGGCGCGCCTGTTTGAGCACGACGACGTCATCTACCCCGCCTTTGCGACTCACAACGCGCTGACCATCGCTTCGATCAAGCAGATGAGTGAGAAGAGACCGTTCGAGTACCAACGCCTCCACGGCATGGGCGAAGAGGTTTACGCCACTTTGCGCGAGCTCGAAGGCAACAGTCCGACGCCGGTTCGGATTTACGCGCCCGTTGGCGGGCACAAGGAATTGCTCGCCTATCTCGTGCGCCGCTTGCTCGAAAACGGCGCGAACACCAGCTTCGTCAACCGCATGGGGGATGCGGACTTCGCGCCCGAAGACCTGGTCGAGGACCCTGTGCGCGAGCTCGAAGCGATGGCCCCGCGCCGAAACCCCGCCATCCCCCTGCCCCGCGACATTCTGGGCGCGGGCACGGGCGGCCGGGTGAACAGCGCGGGGGTCGATCTGTCCGATCCCTTGGTGTTCGATCCGCTGCAGGCGCGTCTTGACGAACTGGCTGAGCGCCAGTGGACCGCCGAGCCCACTTTCCCTTCGGATAAGGCCGGCGAAATCGTCCCGATCACCGCTCCGCACAACCACGCGCATCAAGTAGGCACGCGGCGCGACGCCACCGTGGAAGAGGTGGACGCCGCGTTTCAGCGCGCCGCCGCCATCCAACCGGGATGGGACGCGCTAGGCGGCGAGAAGCGGGCGCTGCTGCTCGAAGCGGCGGCGGATCTATTCGAAGAGCACACCGAGGAATTCCTGAGCCTGTGCCAACGCGAAGCGGGCAAGACCCTGCTCGACGGCGTCGCCGAACTGCGCGAAGCGGTTGATTTCCTGCGCTACTATGCTGGCGAAGCGCGGCGCCAGTTTGAAGGCCCGACGATACTTCCCGGGCCAACGGGCGAAGAGAACACGCTGACCATGCACGGGCGCGGCGTGTTCGCGACGATTTCTCCGTGGAATTTCCCGCTGGCGATTTTCATCGGCATGGCCTCGGCGGCGCTGGCGGCAGGCAACAGCGTGATCGCCAAACCCGCCGAGCAAACGCCTTTGATAGCGACCCTAGCGGTGAAACTGTGCCACGAAGCCGGCATACCGCCTGAAGCGCTCCAGCTCCTCCCCGGCGCGGCGGACGTGGGCCAAGCGATCACTTCGCATCCTCTGCTAGCCGGCGTGGCCTTCACCGGATCGACCGAAACCGCGCGCCTGATCAACCAGACGCTCGCCGCGCGCGAAGGCCCGATCGCGACCCTGATCGCGGAAACCGGCGGCCAGAACGCGATGATCGTCGATTCCTCCGCCCTGCCCGAACAGGTGGTTCGCGACGTGATCGCCAGCGCGTTCCAAAGCGCTGGGCAGCGGTGCTCCGCCTTGCGCGTGCTCTACCTGCAAGACGACGTGGCGGACGACATGCTGCGGATGATCCGTGGCGGATTTGAAGCCTTGCGCGTGGGCGATCCCGCTTTTCTGAGCACCGATGTTGGCCCTGTAATTGACGAAGATGCCAAGTCAGCGCTGGAACAGCACATCGCGCAGTGCAAAGCCTCCGGTCGCCCCGTCCAGCGCATAGCCTTGCCCGAGGGGACCAACGCGGGTTGCTTTGTGGCCCCGACGATCATCGAGATCGATTCCATCCTCGATCTGACCCGCGAGAACTTTGGCCCCGTCCTGCATGTGTGCCGCTTCAAGGCCGACAACCTCATGCAAGTCATCGCTGATATCAACGCCAACGGATACGGCCTCACCTTGGGGCTGCACAGCCGCATCGCGGAGACGCGCTGGCTGGTCCATGCGCACGCCAAGGTCGGCAACTTCTACGTCAATCGCAACCAGATCGGCGCGATTGTCGAAAGCCAGCCCTTTGGTGGAGAAGGTCTTTCGGGCACTGGCCCCAAAGCGGGTGGCCCGCATTATCTCGTGCGCTTTGCGACCGAACGCGTCACCTGCGTCGATACCACCGCGGCGGGAGGCAACGCGACCTTGCTCGCTAGCTAGACGGGCGCGCCTAGGGTTCTTTCCAACCCCACGTCAGCAGGCACGGCGGAACGTTGCGCCAAGCGGTTTCCTCGTCCGTGCGCTCAAAGAACTGACGCGTCAGATCGCGTGCGTGCGCTCGATACTGGTAGGTCAAAAAGGCGCCGCCTTGCCGAAGCACCCGGTATGTGGCGCGGGCGATGTCTTGCGCGACGACGCCGGGCAAGGAGGAGATGGGCAGGCCGGACAAAACATAATCCGCCTGTTGATGGCGCGTCGATCGAACAATCCGCTCGACATCCTGCGCCGACCCAAGCACAGCCCGAAAACGGGGATCGTCAATCTCGTCCTGAAGATACTGGATAAAGCGCGGATTGGTGTCGATCACCAGAAGCTCTCCGCCGGGCGGCAAGCGCTTCAGTATGTGGGGGCAGAACGTACCGACCCCCGGCCCGTATTCGACGAAAAGTCTGCAATTGGCCCAATCGATCTTGGTGAGCATCGCATCGATCACGGCCTGCGAAGATTGCGTCACCGCCGCGACCATGCCGGGGTTCTCCAGAAACCCCCAAAAGAAAACCGCGCGCGGGCCCAGCATCCGATTGATGGATTTCGTTAAATTATGCCTCGCGTCTTCCGCGAGTTGATTGCCTGACACGCGTCTGCGCTCCCTTAGTCTGTCACGATCCGAAGTGTTACACCCCTGTGACACAAAGCAATGGCGGCGAAAGCGCTCTGAGCCAAGGCAGCCTTTCCGGTTTTCCCGTCGCTTGCACGCCATTCACGACAGAAAGAGGGGGAAGATAAGCTCCCCCGCGCTTGCCCCGGCCCGCCGCATCCGGAATCGTTCCCACATGGCCATTCTTTCAGACAAGTGGATTCGCGAGCAGGCGCAGACCAACGGAATGATCGAGCCCTTTGTTGAAGCGCAGCGACGCGAAGGGGTGATCTCCTACGGGCTCAGCTCTTACGGATATGACGCGCGGGTCGCCCCCGAATTCAAGATCTTCACCAACGTCAATTCGGCGACGGTTGACCCCAAGGCGTTTGACGCGGGCAGCCTCGTCGATCGGGAAACCGACGTCTGCATCATCCCGCCCAACTCCTTCGCTTTGGCGCGCACGGTCGAGTACTTTCGCGTTCCCGAAGACGTGCTGGTGATCTGCCTTGGCAAATCAACCTACGCGCGCTGCGGAATCATCGTGAACGTCACCCCGCTTGAGCCGGGCTGGGAGGGTCATGTGACGCTGGAGTTTTCCAACACCACCCCGCTGCCCGCCAAAATCTACGCCAACGAAGGCGCGTGCCAGTTCCTGTTCCTCAAGGGCAACGAGCGCTGTGAGACGAGCTACAAAGACCGCGCCGGCAAATATATGGGCCAACGCGGTGTGACGTTGCCGAGGCTTTGAGCTCCGCAACGAGTTAGTGATTTTCCTACCCGCCGCGCGCAGGGTAAGTTTGGGAGTGCCCAAAGCAAGCGCGCCCTATCGCCATGCCAGCCAATTCGTGGAATCGTTGGTCTAGAGCCCCCATTTTGCTGGAAGAGTGTCACCTTTGCTTTTTCGGTGTAGTTTTCTGAAAAATATACAGTTTTTTGGCAGGTTTGTAGGTGACACGCTGTCAACTTTGTCGCCTTTGTTGGGGCCTGATCACGTTCGCTTTGACTCCGCGCCGCCTTGGTCGCATGGCGGGGGCAAAGACGGGACACAGAGGAGGCCCACGGGGCAGCAAGACCATGGCAGACACCGAATTCGACATCATCGTTTATGGCGCAACCGGCTACACTGGGCGTCTGGTCGCGGAGTATCTGAGCAACCATTACGGCGGCTCTGACAACGCGCCGAAATGGGCCATGGCCGGGCGCTCGCAGGAAAAGCTTGAGGAAGTGCGCGATCTTATCGGCGCCCCGGCGGACACGCCGCTGGTGGTCGCGGACGCGGACGATGTGGTCGATCTGGAAAAGATGTGCGCGCGCACCAAGGTCGTCGTCACCACCGTTGGCCCGTATCAGCTCTATGGCGACAAACTAGTGGCCGCGTGCGTAAAGACTGGCACCGACTACGCCGATCTGTGCGGCGAGCCTGCTTGGATGTCCGAGAAGATCGAAGAGCATCAGGCCAAGGCCAAGGAAACCGGCGCGCGGATCTGCTTTTCCAGCGGCTTCGATTCCATTCCGTTCGATCTTGGCGTCATGATGACGCAAAAAGCGGCGAAGGATCGTTTCGGCACACCGGCGAGCCGGGTTCGCGGGCGGGTTCGCGCGATGGCGGGCACCTTCTCGGGCGGCACCGCGGCGAGCCTGGGCGCGACGATGAAAGCCGCGGCGAAGAACCCCGCGATCATCGCCAAGCTGACGAACCCGTTTGCGCTGACCCCGGGCTTTACAGGGCCGGGCCAGCCCACGGGCATGGTTCCGCAATACGAAACCGATCTCGGCAAATGGGCCGCGCCGTTCGTCATGGCGCCGATCAACACGAAGAACGTGCATCGCACCAACTTCCTGCTTAGCCACCCTTATGGAGCGGACTTTCAGTATGATGAAATGATGCTCACCAGCGCGGGCGAAGCGGGCAAGGCCGCCGCGAACGCTGCGGCGGAAATGATGAAGAACCCGTTCGGCGCGAAACCGCCCAAGCCCGGCGAAGGCCCGAGCAAGGAAGAGCGCGAGAACGGGTTTTACGACGTGCTGTTCGTCGCGGAAAATCCCGATGGGGGCGACAATCTGCACTTCGGCGTGAAGGGCAAGTATGATCCGGGTTACGGTTCGACCAGCCGTATGATTGCCGAAACGGGCATCGCCCTACTGTCGAGCGACGCGGACGGCGGCGTGGGCACTCCGGGCGCGTTCTTGGGCGAAGCATTGGTGGACCGCCTGCAAGAGCACGCGGAGATCACCTTCGCGGTTGAGAACTGAGCCTAGCGGTTTGGGGGCCGGTTAAGGCGCAAAGGACAGGGAACAGGACCGGGATTCGCAAGTTGGATCAGTGTGGGATGCATCTGACTGAAGGAGCGATCCCATCACTATTGCCCAGATCCAGATACTGGTTTTCCTACTCACGTGCGGCGCGTTATTGAGCGCGGCATGGTTGGTCTGCCACGCGCGCGACGTAGTGCTGGTTTTGCGTCACGTTTTCCCGCCGCTTGAACCGGGCGCGGGACGGCGGCTCTCCAGCCCTAAATCCGTGTGCTTGGCGATCACCACGCTCGGGTTCTGCCTGTCAGCCGAAGCGCTCGTTGCCTTGCGCGCCGGGGTGTACCTCTAGCACCAAAGTCCAAAAAAGAGGCGGCCCCCATGCGCAGGACCGCCTCTTCTCGATGGAGGTCGCAAGCCGCCTCCATCTGGATTTGAAGACCTAGAAGCTCACCCGCACACTTGCGCGAATGTTGCGCCCCTGCAGCGGCACAAACTCTTTGGTAAAGCTGGAATGACGACGTCCCGTCACATCCGCCAGGTTCTCACCTGCCAGTTGAAGGACCACATTCTGGTTCTCGGGAAGCGGGCGCCACGAAACGTACAGGTTGAGCCATGTGAAGCTGTCTGTTTCCGTCTCGAACTCGGCCACGTCATTCTGAGCTCCGAACCACTGCACTTCGCCGCGGACAGTGAAAGCGTCCATTTCGCCTTCCAACGCACCCAGCAGGCTAACCGGTGGGATGCGGGGAAGATCGCCTTGATTGTCATCCAGCTCGCCCGAGACGTAAGCGGCGCGCAGATCGGTCGAGAGCGTGAAGTCGTCCCGCTCGATCAAAGGCATCGCCAAGTCGGCTTCAAAGCCGAAAAAGCGAGCATCTTCCTGCAGGAACAGGAAGACCGGCAGGCCATCTTCGATCTCGCCGTTCGGGCTGAGGAAGATGAAATCGTCAAATTGCTGGAAGTAGACCGAGGCGCCGAAATCAATGTCCCCGGCCGACGCGCGACCAAACAGCTCAAGACCCCATGCGCTTTCCGTGTCGAGGTTCACATCCCCGATTTCGAACGTCTGCGTCGCGATATGCGGACCGTCGGCAAACAGCTCTTCCCCGGCCGGCGCACGCTCGGAACGCGAGCCTGTGATGCCGAAGCGCGCGCCGCCATCGGTCTCCAAAATGGCCGACAACGCGCCCGAGAAAAGATCGAAGTTGCGATCAACGCCAACCTCGTCCGACTGAACATCTACGTTTTCATAACGGCCAGCCGCTTCGATCTGCACGCCGCCAACATCGAATTCCTGAGCGGTGAAAATCGCGAACTGGGTCGTCTCGTTGGGCGGCACAAAGGCCTCAGCGCCAACCGCCGAGAAGTCGCGCGACAGGAATTGCGCGCCGATGATTCCGCCCGTGGATTGGAGTAGCTCCGCGCGCACTTCGACCGTTTCGCTGTCGAACACGGTGCCGGGCGATCCGCTTTCAAATTCTGTGTGCGTGTAGTCCGAATAAGAGCCGCGCACTTTCAAGCGCGAGAGAAAACCAGAGCCAAGGGCGATGTCACCCCGCACATCGAAGCGAAGTTGCTCGATATCGAGGCGAACGGTTTCTTCGCCCTCTTCTTCCTCTTCTTCGCCGCCTTCTTCTTCCTCTTCTTCAAAGAGCGGGTTTTTGACGATGCCGTAGTTCGAATCGTAGTAGCCGACCGAGGCGCCAAAGGTCGATTGGCCAAGGATCACGCCAACGCCGCCGTTGACTGTCCACGTCTCCGTGTCGCTGTTGGGCAGCGTTCCTTCGTTCTCAGCGGTTTCGCGAAGTTCTTCGGCCTTCTCCAGTTCGCCTTCAGCCTCCTTCTCAGCGGCTTCCTCAAGCAAGGTGTTCGCGAACGCCCGCGTCGTTTGGAAGCCTCCGATTTCAAGATCATCGGTTTCACGGAAGGAACCATCGACGTGGAATACGACGTTCTCACCGAGACCAAAATCAACCGCAGCTCCGCCACTGCGAAGATCGCTCGCCGTATCGAAAGCGGTAAGCGCATCAATCGACAACCCATTTTCCGGTACTTCGGTCGGGATACGACCATCAATCACATTGACGACGCCGCCGATGGCCTGGCTACCAAAGAGGAGCGCGCCCGGCCCACGGAGGACCTCGACCCGCTTTACGGTCAACGGGTCAATCGTAGTCGCGTGGTCGGCCGAGGTGTTGCCCACGTCCGCCGTCCCCAGGCCGTCAATCAAAACGCGCACACGCTCACCATCAAGCCCGCGCAGGATCGGGCGTGAGGCGCCTGGCGCAAAGCTTGTGGCGGAAACACCCGGTACCTTGATCAACAGCTCACCAATCTGGCCCGCCAGATCGCGCTGAATTTCCTCAACGGTTAGAATGTCTTTGCCCGCGATAAAATCGAGCTCCTTGAGACCCTCTGCCGACACGAGAATGCTCTCGTCGATGTCTTCTTCGCTGACACTCGTGGCCGCCGCAGAGGTGGCCGTGGAGGCCGATTGCGCCGCAGTTGCTTCGTTCGGTTCAGAGTTTTCGGCCAAAGCCGCTTGCGATGTGAAGGCAAACGCAAGTGTGGTGGCCAATGCCAGGCGTGATGCGGTCTGGTTCATGAGTTTTCCAAGTCCAAGGTATGAGATAAAGTATCCTGCACTTAGTTGGATCGAATCAAAGCGCAAGCTTTGGCGCGCGGCAATCGAGCAAAAAGCCAGGCAACGGCTACATTTGCGACATAATTGACACGACCGATCGGGCGCGCGTCCAGCCGAGAGGGGCCAAATTGACTCGGCTCACGACCGCACTTTGCGACTCTCGCGCTTTCTCGATAGGATTGCCTAGTTTCAACGATAACGAGCCACAGACTGCAGCTGCGAGCGTGCTATGGAAATGACTTCAAAATTCTCGGGTTTTGTGAGCGCTGCGGAAATCCGTGACTTGTCCGAGCCAAGCTCGCTCAAGGCCGCTTGGATCTTGGCGGTCAATTGGGCGATCATCGCTGGGGCGTTCGCGATCGCTATTCTTTGGCCAAACCCCGTCACACTGCTTGCCAGCGTTGTTGTCCTCGGCGGGCGACAGCTTGGCCTTGCAATCCTGATGCACGATTGCGCGCACTACGCGTTCTTCAGAAGCAAACGGATGAACAATCTCATCGGCGAATGGCTCTGCGCGGTTCCCGCACGCGCCTCCGTCTACGCCTATCGCGATTACCACATGAAGCACCATCGCCACGCTGGCACACCCAAGGATCCAGACCGTGTCTTTGTGCATCGCTATCCGGTCGAGAAGGCGAGTCTCAAGCGGAAGATACTGCGCGATCTAACGGGACGTACCGGCACACGTGATCTTCTCGCGAGCCTCAAGCGTTTCGAGCTATCCCGAGATTACCCATGGATGCTCTTTCATATCGCGCTCTTCGCTATCTTGACGCTAGCGGGCGCGCCATGGGCCTACGCGTTGTGGTGGGCGGCGGACCTCTTTGTCCTGCCGCTTTTGACCCGAATTCGCCAAATCGGAGAGCACGGAGTTGCGCGCAATCGTGACAGCATCGATCCGCGCGAGAACACCAGCACCACTCTCACGAGTTGGTGGGAGCGCCTTCTGATCGCGCCCAATAACGTAGCGTACCATTTAGAGCATCATCAATGCGCGGGCGTGCCGAGCTACAACCTGCCAAGGCTACACAAACTGCTCAAATCACGCGGATATCACGAGCGGTTCGATTGCATATCAAACGGGTATGTTGATGTGCTCAAGCGCGCGGTGCGCGAGTCTGCATCCGCACCTGACACTCAAGGGGTTTGAGCACCCGAAGGCACCAGACACTCGCATTGGGTGTTAAAATAATGGAGCGGGCGAGGCGATTCGAACGCCCGACCCCAACCTTGGCAAGGTAAGGGTCTTATGTTCCTAAACGGCATCGAAGTTACTGATGTTTCGAGGAAAGCGCTCACACCCAAACAGCTTTCATTATTATGATTTTGGTGAGTTTCTGGGGTTTTCTGGAGTTCCGAATGGGGATCTAGTGGGGTGTTTCCACTTCACGAATCACTAGCATTTAACGTATACCCCACAGAATTCCCCACTGACAACGAGAGCAATATACATTGCCGAAACCAGCGACACCAACCAGCCCCCGCCCACGAGGCAGGCCACGCAAATTTGCCCAATTCGAGGAGCTGGAGGCTTCCTTGCCCAAGGTAATGGACAAGCGCCCGAAGTACTGTGAGGGGATCGGGCTGTTCCGAGGCGCACGCGAATTCACGGCATGGGTCAAGATCAGATTCCCGCGCGGCGGAATTTTTAAGGGCCGTTCAGTGCGCCCCGGCGACGCCCGAGAGGTTAAGGTTGGCAAACGGGCTTCGTGGGACTGGCCTCAACTGATAGCCGAACGCGACAGACTTCAAGGCCTAGCTGATCGAGGGGAGAGCATAGAAGCTCAGCAAGCAGAGACTTTTGCTGAGTACGCCAGCGGCTGGCTGGCACGGCGGCGGGATAGCTTCAAAGGCGATGGCTATGTGGTTGCCAAAGGCCACGTGACAAATGCCTTCGGGCCGAAGTTTGGCGCGCTGGCTTTGGATGCGATCACGCCAAAAGACATAAATGCGTGGATCGGGGATCAAAGTAAGAGGCTTTCGCCCGCAACGGTGCAACGCCAGTTGGCGACGTTCAACGCAATCATGAATGAAGCAGTTCAAACCGGAGTAATCGAGAACAATCCATCGCGGCGCGCAACCAAGCTGAAGGGTGCCAACGAAGCCAGGCAGAGGTTCGTCACCGATGAAGAGTTTGAGCTTATCATAGCGACCGCTCAGCGCATCGAGGCTGAACAGGAGGCGGAGAAGGAGACCAAGCCGCAACAGATCCGCGGCTGGTTGAGGCATTTCATCGTATGGGCCCTCCACTCCGGCATGCGCCGAGGGGAGATACTGGGCCTTCGCTTTTGTAATGTAAGGAAGATTGCCGAAGGTCACGTAGAAATTGAGGTTCTTAAAGCCAAGACGGGCAACAATCGGACAATAACATGCACGCCCGAAATGGAACGCATTCTTGGTGAACTGAAAAAGCTAGAGCGTGCCGAAGGAGACGACCGTCTTTTTCCCGTATCGATGACCACCCTCAAGCGATCATTGACCAAGCTTTGGGCTGAGACCGGATTGGAAGATATACGATTGCACGACTTACGGAGAACACACGCTTCGAAGCTCATTAGGGCAAACGTTGACCAGCGAACTGTCTCAGCTCGATTAGGACACAAAGGTCCTACGATGCTCGCCAAGCACTATGCAGTCGACTTGGGTGACAAGGAGGCCGCCCAGAAATTCGGAGCACCGAAAGCGCCACGCAAGCGCAAAAGGCCAGAGGACGGAACCGCCCCACCTCGTAGGCAATAGCTCACGACTTTAAAGGACTTGGATGATCGCTCTCGTCCTACTCTGGACTACCAGAGATAACTTCGCAGGCTATTCCGTCGTCCAATAGCGACGATAGTGCCGTTTCAAATGCCCTCAGCTTCTTAGGTTCGCAATCAAGGATAGCCACCATCGCAATATCTGGTCGGATTTTATTGGCGATTGCCGCAAATGCGCTCATTTCTCTTGAGCTAACACGTGGAGAACTCTTCACCTCACATAGGATCACTTCGCCATCAACGACTGCTAGTAGATCGATTTCCGCGTCTGGTGGCGAGCGACCATCCAGTTGAGGGGCAAGATGCAAGTTAGTAGATGGGAGAAAAAAGAAACTCTGATCTGATCTCCTCTGAAGAACATGCAAGCACCAGACCGTGGCTAATATTCCGTGATCTTTGATCGCCGCCCTGAGAAAATCGCTTAGCCGATAACTCCACTCACTATCAGCGCTCGCATTCAGGGTATGACCACATACGGGACAACTCCACTTCCGCGACAGCTCACCAATCCCAAGCCAGTTAACGCTGAAACAATTGCTACAGCGCCATTCTTGGCCTTGATGCAGGGCCTGCTTTTCTGACAACGTTTCCAGGTTACGCGTCATTGAGCGGCGTTCCCATTTGTCCCAATCCGCTCGTTCACTCTCATTTAAATGAGCCAGTCCGCTGACGTCCCGCTTGTCCTCCCATATGGACAGTATCTGGCTGTATTTGGCAGATTGCTTTCTTCGCTCTTCAGTATGGACTGAAGCCCAAGCACTCTCCAACAAACCCCGAAACTCGTCCTCGTCCGTGACCTGGATAGGATAGGATTTGAATCCTTCCTTCTTCTTCAGCTTAGCTAGCAGGTTATCGAGTGCTTGTGTCTTGAGCTTTTGGTTGTCGCCTCCAAGCCTCTGAAACAACTCAAGCCAGAAAGCATCAGTAAGGAATTCAAATGCTTCTTGCAGCCCCCCAAGCAATTTCAAAGTCCCTATTAGGTACCGCCCCTTGTCTGACGTTTCTACATCTCCAAAGCCCTTCCAAAGCTCAGACTGCCCTGCCAACTCCTCCAATCCATGAAAGCTGATCCAGTCGTTGGGTTGAAACAGCCCATGCCGAAGGATGGCAGAGTCTTTCGGCAGTGAGATTTGGGGCGCGTCTGCGTCCAAGTCGCTAGGGACGCTCAGCTGACCTTCGCTGCATACTCGAGCAATTAGATCAATAATGCCTGCATTATGTGCAGGAACTGAGCCGCTCTTTATGAACTGTAGGGCGAGACGAAGCCTTTTCGGCAATCGCCACCAATGCGTCACATTAGAGTATTGGCTGTGGTTCTCTGCTCGATCAATCCGAATATCTATCATCCAGATGCCATCCCTCAGGGGTAAGGGAAGTGATGAAAGCTCCTGAAATTGCGGCGGCAACGGCTTCGCGCACCGAACCTCTGAACCAGAAAACCAAGTTGTCTCGACTACGGAGGGTTCTCGGTGGCTCCAAATGTGACGGATGCGATTACCGTATGGATTGGGCGTAAAATCAGGTACGAGGTCTTCGTGGGACTCGATAACTCTGGCATCAACATAGTGATGCCCCAGCGCCTTGCGGAGCTGCTCGGCAAAATCCTCCAATTTCCCTTTCTCAACTGAGCAACTCTTAAGGGTGGTCCGTTGACTGCCTTGGTCCCAATGTTGATTGCGCCTTTTGATGAGTTCTACGAGCGATCTAAGTGCATTCTGATTGCTGAATATCGCGGGATCTACTCTAAGTGAGTATAATCCAGGCGCATTGAGTGAATGAGAATGAAAACCATTCCAAAAAACCAGGCGATCATCGAGCGTATCTCCGACCACTAGACTGAGGCTGCTAGGATAAATGGATGAAGGCAAATTGAGACGTTGTGAAACAAAACTAGACGCATCTGCCAAAGAAAGCGCGTTGGGGCTGCTTGCGTAAATAGACAACCATTCGTCCTGACCGACCACATACTGAGCAGTCGATGACTTCCCTAACGTTCTATTCTCGATATTTTCTTTACTTATCAGTGTGTTGGTAGGAACCGCGCTAGATGCCGCCTCAACGACTGCGGTAGTGCCTTCAGATTTTCTGGGCATGCCAAAGCTATCCAAGATCCAACGAGGCGGATCCGGCTCAGACCAATAAACATCTAGTAGTGATGACGGACCATCCCGAAAGGCATCCCGGCGAGCGGCTAGCCATGGGAGCACACTGAGTGACGACACAGCTCGAAATCGCAGCGAGGGCCTCCAGGCTCGCGGTGGGTCTTCGCCGTAGCTCTTATGCACTTGAATGGATGACGGATAGATTCTTTCGTGGAGAAGCGAATGATCCTCTATTCCAAGTTCCACATAGGAGTAGATTAGGTCCGGGTCCCAGCGCTCCAGCCAGTCCACGTACTTATCTAGAGGCTTTCCTTCTTTACAGGGAACAACAAGCGTCCATCGCCCACCCCATCGGCTATAGCATTCGGCAAAAACCGCATCCAGAAGCTCTGCAGCCGAGTTCTCCAGATCAACTAAATAAGCGACCCTGAGCGGCCTAGTCGATGAGGTGGATTTCAATTGATGGCTCATTTCCGTCGCCCCAACCCACGCGAAATCATTGCCGGCGTCCTGCCTCCACGAGCGCAGATTGAACGGGTACTGCGACACGAAGCCGCTTGTTTCAACGCCTCATACATTTACAATAAAGAACGGCCCAGGAGCTTCTTGCCCGAAAAGCGTCTTTCGCCGTTTATTTTGCCATTTCTTAATCCTGTGTCCAATCTTGTTCTCGATACTAGGCAAGAATTTGCGGATTGGCTCAGCAGATAAATCGAAACCACTCGACCAATAATCAAATCGCGCATCGACAACCTTAATGAACAAGCTGGTGAAGCGCCAAAACTCTTCGCCTGCCGTCGCCTCAGCCATTTTGGTGAACCAGTGCTGGGCCCATACATTGCGCTGATAGGAGTACAGCGCCGACTTGGCAGCGTCACCGATAAGGCCAGGCTTTTCGGCAAAGTCCGTTATCTTTCTCTCTGCCAACAACGTGTCTTTCCCGAACCCTAGAACCGTTAGTCCTCGCGCGACGAAAACCGGTTCGGGCCTTGCCAAACGGTCCTCCACGTACTGATTAAGTATCGTCTCCTTCTGAGCCTGCATTGCCGCTAGTGTCTCGATGGCAAGGACTTCGTCGGTTTCAGCGCGATCTAGCCTTTTCTTTCTTAAGCTCTCGAGCTCGGGAACATCAGCGCTGCGCCAAATGGAGTGAGCTTCCAGAGGAATAGACGCCCTGCCAAAGACTGTCCTCACGA
This sequence comes from Pseudomonadota bacterium, assembly GCA_039186235.1. Taxonomy (GTDB): domain Bacteria; phylum Pseudomonadota; class Alphaproteobacteria; order Sphingomonadales; family Sphingomonadaceae; genus Erythrobacter. Next base: position 65,192 of record JBCDAE010000015.1, read on the forward strand.
AAGGCCTGATTGGCTCAAGCCGTTCAAAAAGACAAACTGCCAAGGTTGGTTGATGGTACGAAATCACTCGAGCTACAAGCAAGGCAAAGTTGTATATACGACGGGCCTTCTGGTCCGAAAGACTAACAAATGTCTGCGCCCAATTCGCGACCATGTCCGGCTGCCAGACCATACAATCCTCTATCACCCTAACACTGGTGTGTTCGATTATCAGCCTTGCCTGCTCCTTACTTATCGTACTCTCGAAAGCGGAGAAGGATACCCAACCGCGCTCCTGGCGCGCATCAAATGCTTCATCGGACTCGTTCATTCGGGCGAGGAACTCTTTTAATCCAATCTCCTTCTGATCTTCGCTGAGAGACAATAATGGCGGGGCAGATTTACTTTGCGTTTCCCCAATGTTCTGTTCCATTGGAGGGGGTGCATGAACCAAATCGAGCTCCAGAATCTTCGAAATCGAGGAGTCCACTCGTCTCGCCACTGCTTCAAGGTCACTCTCGTCTGTCGAGCCAGCGAGAAACCAATGGTGCTCGGGTGCGATACGGTCCAACGCAATGCTAATGTCAATCATACCTCTGCGCTGGGCACGCGCGACTAGTCTGCCACCGTACCACCGTTCAAAATAATGCTCTTGCTCAGAAAGGTCGGCCGCTGACCAATTGCTACGGGCGAAGCGCTCAACCAATACTTGATCCTCGATCTGATCAATGATCCTCATGGCTTGAGCGCGGACAGAAGACTTTCCACTATTGACCAGAGACCAAATCCATTTGAGCGCCCGATCTGTCAGCTGAGACTCTGGGTGGGCGGCAAACATTAGAACGGTAAGCTGCAGATTTGAGTCTTTCCCCTGAACTGCGCGTTCGAGGGCTCGCTCTAGCAATTCCGGGCTGTTTGGCGTGATTACATCCGCAAGATCTAAAAGCGGAGGGCCGAATTCAGGCAACGATAGAACGGCTTCGAGCTGTTCATCTCCCGAGAGATGCGAAAGCGCAATCAGTAGTGCGTATTGCGCCAAAAGCCAGCGATCACGAGATACTCGATCAGTCCTCTCATAAGGGCCGCTCTTCTGCTTACATATTTCCAGAAACTCTGGGACCATTTCCGCCGGTATGACTGCAGCCATTTCTCGCAGCGCAACGAGCTCGTAAAATGGTAGATCTTCTCGATCCTTGATCTGATCCTTGATCACTGCGCGAGCGACTCTCTTGGCAGTCTCGGGTTCGAAACGCGCCAAACCCGGCCGAGCACCCTCAAAAAACAGATCTTCCGCCCCCCTACACCGAGACGACCGGATCATTTTTATATCGATCTGAGCGTACTCCTCCGCCGTGTTTTGGATGTTGCGTGGCTTTTTTGAGCTTGGATCGCAGGGGTCGGTCTCACACCATTTCTCGACCAGCCGCCAGCCTAGGAGCTTCTCCCGATGGGCCGTCAGCTCATCCACCAAGCTCTCTGCAATGCCAGCGTCCTCCTCTGTTGCCGTAGACCTAAGGAGGTGCACCAAGGTCCATTTACCAGTTCGAGAAGTCTCAGCAGATCTGAGAAACTGCGAGTGTTCGAGGAGAGCTTGGCGAGTTTCTGTCCAGTCGCTTGTATTGAAGCGGACAAGAAACATGAACTCGTTGTATGGAGCGTTAAATGTCGAGTTTAACTGTTGCCCAAACGACCAAGCGACCAAGTGAGGCGCAAACCCTGCAAGTGGCATACCAGCCAAGAGGGCGAAGATATTCTTTGATAAGTCTGGTGTGGCCCCGACGTCCGTCCTCGACAAATGCTCTTCAAGCATTGCCTTTTCCCCCGACGACAAATCGGACAAACGCTGGTCTAGCTCAGTGATCCTGCGTTGGCGCAATGTCTCAATCTCGTCAGCGCTCTTACCGTGTGTATTGAAGAGTGTAAGCGTTGGATCGAGGGTGTAGCGGCGCAACCAGTCCTTCAAGTACTCTGACATCGTCGCCCAATGCTCTGGGCGTCGACGGGCTTCGTGAAGCGCCGAAAGGAGCCAGTCCATGTGTTCGATGTACAAATCCGATGTCGACAAGCTGTAGAGAGCTATCATGGCGGCTCTTGGAGCCTTAGTTACGACAGACTCAAAAGCCGGATAGCTGTAACCATCGATATTCTGGAGCCTCAAGTAAGCACTTATAATTGCAGAACGCACACGATCTGAAATATGGTCATCAACACTTGACACCATTAATGCCGCGAACACTGCTTCGGCAGTTTTATCCAAAGCGCCAATAGGCTCGAGCAGTAACTCAAGCCCTTCGGCAACGTGCCGATCGTTTCGTTCACAATGCTGGAGAGCCCTTATCAGTGAAAGGCCGAGCGCAAGCGTGAGGCCATCGTCCGTCAACGCATATAGGGACGGGTCATCTGGTAGCAGCTTGTAGAAGTTGCCTTCGGATACGGCCAATAGGTCGCTTGAGAGTTCGTATCGCTTCGCATTGGCAAAATCCGAATTCTCGAACACCAAGAGGTCCTCATCTTGCTTGGAACGGACCCTGTCCATGATCTCATCAGCATGCAGTGAAAGACGCTTCATGAACTTTGATGCAGGCTCTTGGACTTCACCTTCTACAGAACCGCTCTTGATATGCTCGAATAATAGCCTTTCGACGCTAAGCTCCTCGAAGCCTCGAATGCGGTTACTGCCTAACAGTTCGAATGCGATGCCTAAGACGCGCGGATTGCGAAGCGTGCTGACTACAGGCGCACTAATCTCTTTTATCGGGATATTTTTTTGTAAGAGCGCCTCGGTGAGCTCAGCCTCTGACCACTCAGCGACTTTGATTTCGTCAACATGTGACAGCAAGGTGTCTTTCAGGCGAGTTCTAAAGTGAGCAGGACGCGTAGAGATTGCCAGCTTTCCGCCAAGAGTCTCTAGAGCTTCGGCCAACCCATCAATCCAACGGGGCCAAACAAAATCGGGGCGCTGATTCAGGCCATCGACATAGACAATTAGCCTGGGTTCGGTGGGTGTCTGAGCTTCTGCCCAACGAGCAAGAATTTTCCTCCAACGCTTCGCTGTCGTATCCAGGTGTTGGTCATCAGTTTGCCTAACCAGCTCGCGGATCAAAAAGTCTAGGACACTCCCACTTTCGATATCGTTCTTTAGGTCAGATGCAGAAACCACTAGCGTAATGGGGCGCCGATCCGACGCCAGCCAGGCTTGAGCGAACAACCACGATTTGCCCGTACCCTCTCCCCCGGTGATCACAGCAATCCGCCCTTCGGACCTTTTGAATATCTGCTCTTCAATGGCTGTAAGTAGGGAAGTTCGAACCAATGGCTCCAGTTCCATTTTTGCCAGAGGGGCAAGTGCCTGACCAAAACAGAGGCGCGCGCGTTTGCGGTCTGAAAATGCGGCTGTGAGCCATGCTCTGTTCTGATCCAAAGCTAGTGAATATCCAAGTGTTGGCGAGGTAAACGAGGCGCGAAGTTTGTCGGCCTGGGATTGAAATTCAGGATGCAGTTTGATTGCGCTTAGGGTGCGTGAAGCGTCGGCAACAAGTGCGCGATTTCCGACATGCTTATTCAAAAATGTGGTAGCCTCACTTTCAGCCATCGCGGAAGCTAACGCCAATGGTGGGATGGGGCTCGAAGCCGCCCAGTCCAATTCGACCATGCAAATGCCAGATTGCTCTGCCATCACTCGAAGCTGATCTGAGATCTGTGTCTTCAGTTCGACTGTTGCGCCGACCGCCCATAAGTCCGGCGGAGAGGCAGATGCAGCAAGTTCCATGATCTTGGAGAACAACTCGTTCTTCGGAATGTCTTTCTTGTAGAGCTTGGCTTCGAATGTCAGGTTCGTTTCAGAGAAAAATGATTGCCCATCTTTCCCGTGTTGGGACCCGGAGCCCGCAAGCCGAAAAGGGTGCCCTACGATCGTAGTTAAGATCACGGCCAAGAATCCCTCAAATCCATTGGGGCCAGTCGGCTTGAGCCCTCTCAGTGCAGACTTGAGGTCCTCAAAATCAATTTGTCGAGGCTTGGCCATCCTAGTTGTGATCTCCACCTTAGATGTCGCGTGCAGTCTTGTGAGTTCGCACTGTAACACGATAGTAAATCAAGGTTTTTCAAGCAAAGCAGAAGAGCGTTTCGCTAAGGAATAGCGACTGAAGCATAGTGCTTTTCGCAGTCAGCGTTCATAATTTCCTTGACTTTTATGAACATTTGTGGTATACTATAGGTAGAAGGCTAGGAAATCGGCCTTCTTTCCCCGCAACCCGACGAAGCATTCCCACTGGCATGGCACGTAGCCTCAGCCAGCGAAAGAGCTCGTCCCAAAAAATTGGAGAAGCTCATGACCATTGAGCCTAGTTTCTACAATGACAAGGATGTCGCAAATCTCCTGGCCTTGTCCCCGTCTTGGGTCCGGGTCCAGAGGCACAAAAGACGAACTGGACAACCTCACTTCTTAGCCGTTGACCCTCATTATATCGGGCGATCACCGCGCTATCTTAGGTCAGAGGTCTTGGATTTCGTCAGCAACTTTGTCTCGTCGGCGGAGACCCTCTGATGGCTGTAATCTCAGACAATCTCCTCCCCAACCGTGATAATTCCCCTCCCCAACAGCACTCACACAGCGGAACCTTTTTTGACCACCGCCTCGACCTTAGAGAGCCCGAAGGAACAACTGTCGTTTCCCGCATTCTACCGCTTATTGAGCGCGTGGAGTGCCGGAAGCGGGCACTCAAACCGGCGGACAGAACTAACCGTGAGAAACTCCTCCGGAAGTTGGCGGCAAACGCGCTGAGATGTGACCATTATCGCAGGCCGAGTAGGGTAGCTTACGAAAGACGCCACGAGGCGTACGGCGACGCTCCCGTTTGGCTCAACGGCAAATCTCTCGGTAACCTGGTCGATTTGCTATGTGCCGCTGGCTTACTCAGAGGAAAAGCTGGTTTCGGTGTTCCTTCCGATAGGAAGAAGGGGCGTGCCTCGACCTTCGAGACTACAGATACGTTTCAGACCTTAGCTTTCGAGTGCGGCCTGTCTACTCACAGCATAGTTTATGAACAACCTAGCGACAGACTTGTGATGTTGCGGACTGGCAAAGGTGATGAACGGGAAGATGTTTCTTTTCATCCCAACCGTCAGACCGAATCGTGGACAGATCAATTAGTTGCGATCAATTCGTTTCTAGCCGCACAGGACCTCTCAATTACCCCGAACACTGAGGAACTAGATCACTGGCTAAAGAAACTTAACGAGACTGGGAGCCGCAAAGGTATGCCAATCGTGCAGCCTGAGCTTTTTCGCATCAGTCTCTTTCGTTCGTTCACGACCCGATCGAAGGATCACGTTTCCTTCGCTGAGGGAGGCAGACTGTATGGCCCTTGGTGGACCAATTCACCACGTGATATTCGCAAGAAAATCGAGATCAATGGAAGGCCAACGGTTGAGCTCGACTATTCAAGTCTTCACCTACGGATGCTGTACAACGAAAGAGGGATTGAGGCTGAAAGGGATCTATACAGGCTGGATCTACTCGAGACACTCGCGCACAAGAATGGACTAGAGGAGAAGGCGTACAGACCTTGGGTCAAGCGTCATACGCAGGCATTGATAAACTGCGGTCCGACTGGTCGGCCTCACACTTGCGACCTGAAAGAGGACGAATTTGGACCGCCCGAAGTGAGCCGAAAGGAGCTGGTTTCGCTCATTGAAGCAAAGCACCAACCAATTGCGGACACGTTCAAGTCGGGAGCTGGTCTTCGATTACAAAGAATTGATTCTGATATAGCTCTTGAAATCACCAATTCCCTGATCAGGGAGGGGATAGTAGTTCTTCCCGTCCACGACTCATTCTTGGTTCAAAGTGACCTCGAGGCAAGACTGCGTACGTCTATGAAAGATGCCTATTTCAGTAAGTTCGGATTCTACCCCATCATAACCAAGAAGGGCGACTGATCTTTGACTTAAGAAACACTCCTCTCGTCATCCCTATAATGGAACTCGTAAGAGAGCGAGAGGGACTTCTTTTTCTTACGCATCTCTCTCTGTCAGCTTGCCCATCAATTCGAAGGCCAAACCGATTATCGCAGAAACCACTACTGCTTTGCCGACGATCCACCAATCCCACTCCGTCTGGAAAAAGGCGATTACAAGACCAATCGGAATACCGAGGGTCGCTGTCCCCCATACGGCATTTGGCCCTCTCAGGTGTGTTACAAAGCCAATGATGGCTACGATGGTCAACATGGTCCAGAGCATAAGCTATCCCTTGAAGTCCGACTTAAATGGGCTGCTAAATGCCCTGTCGGCCGGAGTTAATTCGTCTCAGCGCATTCAATAATCGCAAAGAGTAAATTTTGAGGTAAGATAGGCCGTGGACTTATAGTCCTCAAATCCTGCCTATCCTCTGTGATGGAGGAAGGCGAATTCTTGCTTGAACTTGGTCAGCGTATTCGGGCACAACGCAAACGTTTGGGCCTTACCCAAGAGCAGCTCGCCCTCGTCGCTGACATCGACAGATCGTACTATGGCTCAATTGAGCGTGGCGAACGCAACTTGACGTTCACAGTGCTTTGCCGCCTTTGTCAGGCTCTTGAATGCGATGTAGCGGACTTATCAGTTGGACTACCACCGAAGCCCGTCGCATAGGATGAGCTTCGTCAACGCGAATAAATGCGGACATAGTCGCCTGTCGGCTAACATGAGGCTAGCAATATACCTTTGATGGCTGAAATTGGGGGTGATTTTTTGCCGTTCTGCGAAGGCGACCCGGGATCGAGCCTGAGGGCATCGTGATAGCTCCGGAACAAGGAAAAAATGACCGCACTTAGTCCTTTATGTTCACTCTCGTATGACTATTGATGAGAGCGCTTTGATTGATTTCTGAGGTGACCAGCGGCGACGTATACTCAAACCGATCCGGGGATTCACGTCCGACTCTTGTCAAAGTCGATCGCCGTAGGTTCGCTACTTTCAACGCCATCCATGGATTCATTCGATGTCACCGAGTCGATTTCGTTGACAAGATCTAACGGTAAGGTGTCGTCAACCGCACACGCACTAGCGATAACCTGGGCGGCATTCCTAGCTCCGATTAATGCGCAATCGATCCTATCGGTCTGGATGATCCAAGACAAAGCGAGATTCACCATGTCAATTGAATGATGCTCACTTACTGCCATAAGCTTTGTGACAGTCTGATGCGTTTCACGGTTCATCCAAGGCTGTAGGAAGCGTGCGGTCTGAGGGTGATTACCCCTCGACACAAAGTGACCACGTTGTTCATGATGATACTTTCCGGTCAGTACTCCTTGCGCCAACGAAGACCAGGAAAACCTTAAAAGGCCATTAGACTTCGACAGCCGAAAGACATCACGTTCAGGATATCGCCACAATAGATTGTACTGATTTTGAGTGCAGTCGATCTGAGCTAAATGCTTCTGCATATGCGAAGCAGCCCAATTGCACACACCAATTCCGCGAATAGCTCCATCAGACTTCAACCGCTGTAAGCAATCGAGAATTCTTGCGTTGTCCGTAGAATAATCAAAATGGTGAATCTTCACGATATCAACGTAATCGGTCTTCAGGCGCCGACGAGACGCGTCGAAAAGGCCAAATATGTTGCGATCTGTCTCCTCACCAGGCGCGACGGAGATCTTTGTCAAAATGGCAATCTTAGAACGATCTTGGTGTCGAAGAGCCCTTCCAAGGATTTCCTCTGCAGCGCCTCCACCATAGTTGGGCGCTGTGTCAAATACGTTTATTCCTACATCTAGTGCGGCATCTATGCACTCCTGGGCTGCGCATTCGTCGACATGGGATCCATAAGTGAGCCATGACCCTAAGCCTATCCTCGATAGCCGTGAGCCGTTCGAAAGGGTTGCTCCGTACCTCATCACCCCATGACGCCGGCGTGATCATCGAGCGGCAACATGTAAGGCTTAAATACGAGACTGCTCGACTTACTCTCAAGAGGCCTGTCGGTCTTGAGAATGACGTCGTTCACACCCCTTTCCGCAAGGAATGAACGTGCACTCCGGATGAAATTTGAAGTATACAAGAAATGCTCTCGTCTATCGATAAGGTTAGAAATATGACGGACGATTCTATCATCAGACCTTCGCGCACTCTCCAAATTGACGGCCTCCACGATACTATAGTAATCGAGAAAAAATTCGCTTGCGATCTTCTTGTTTTTTAGAAAAAGGTGATTATTTCTATCGGCTCTCATATTGCTGAACATTGCCAAGCAAAACTCAGTCTTACCAATTAGATAAGGGGACAAGCAATTAGCTACAAGCATGACACCTATACAACAATAGGCAAGCATTTGAGTGGAGTATAGTTTACTGGTATCAGGTGAATAGGATATTGGATTGAACATCAACGAGATAATCAGAGAGAATTGCAAGACGTTCAAAGCAAAAATGAGCGTATGTCCGCAAATTGGATGTTGAAACACCCAGCGCGGCTTCGCTGATCGGAATTTTTGTATTGATACACCTGCGAGGAATACGGCGGGAAAAAGCACCCAGATCAGAACATCGCCCAAATCCTGGAACTGCATGTAGAGCAGCGCCATCAGGAATGAAAAATGCGGATTGCCTGACAAGCCATATAGTATGTGCAGAGCCAGCCCAATCGCCATACCAATGGGAAAAAGGGCTTCGTTTGCTAGCAGCAATGGGACGACCAAGTAGCTCGCCAAAATAACTAACGGCACAGCCGCGCGAGCCAGCTTTTGGTCAAACCTCACAAAGAACCTGTCGCACATGCGAAGGGCCGACGAACACTCTGGCGACAGAAAGTCTCGGTTCAGTTTGTGGAGAAAGGAGAAACCATAAACCGAGATTATGAGCGAGAATGCAACGATCAGTCTGAAGTCTTCACCCACATACCCATCGTGGAGGGGCTCGAAAAGCGCCAATATTGAAATCATAAAAGCAAGGAAAATATGATTTGAAACTCGAAGAGATATGGTGAAAAAATAAGCAGCTATTGAGATACAGAGTATCCATGATGAAACCTGGTTACTCCACAGAAAAGCTAAGACTGACGACAGGATGGTCGTCGAAATAATCCCAGTTCGTAACCTCGGCGAAATCGCTATCCCGAAAACAGGCAAGAACGTAGTCGCCGTGAGCGCCCAACCGCGTGATGAGACGTAATATGCGACATGGAATAAGATCGTAAGTGCAGCAATTTGCTGGAGCGAGAGCATCAGAGATGGTTTGACGGCTTGAAGCCGATCGAGGTGAAATTAAAAATTTGCACTAGCCTGCCAGTCTTAGCATCTGTCCCAAAGCCAGGTGGCTCGGCATGAAAATACCTAGGGTCAAAAAGAACTAGGCGATTGAACTTCAATTCCGGGGCCTCAAATCTCTCCCAGAGGTTTGCATCGGAACTGTCATTCTTAATCTGCAGGTAAGTGGCCGGATCCAAATCCGACAAATGTGACGCCCCGCTAGGAATGTGCCTATAGAAACGCGTACCGAAGCTCCCAGTCGGAATTACCTGCGACAGATATACAAGGCCGGTCCATTCGCCATTCGCATGATAGTGTTTGCGCCCCTCAGTCGCATGGCCATCGGTTCTAAGCTGGAATTCGCCGCATCCGCTGAACCCCCAAAACTTGTGGATCCGGTCCATTTGCTCCCAATTTGGCTCTACATCAGCCAGCCCAGCTATCCTCGCTAGAGTTTCTCTTGCGGTAGGGCTTCGTTCTTTTGAAACGAGACTCTCAGTTGCCGACAATAGCGTTGTCCCGAAATCCAAAGATGTAGCGAAATCAAGCACCTCATCTGGTCGCGAGTAGAAGTTATCAACTACGATAAAATTTGGCTCGCCCATAGGGCCGCTAGTCTTCCCAGCCAGCGCTCATTCTCATTTCTGATAGTCGCATACGGAACCAATCCGGCAAGTGCTCAACAGACGGTTTACTGTTCACAAAGTAATCCAAAACCTTTTCATGATCGACTG
>JBCDAE010000016.1:0-74417 GCA_039186235.1 Pseudomonadota bacterium
CGCACGCACCAGGTCTGGAACCCATCGACGGGGGAGGTTCAGGCGGAGGTTGCTTTGGGCGACGCGGCGTTGCTGGATCAGGCGGTGGCGAACGCGCAGGCCGTGCAGCCCGAATGGGCGGCGACCAACCCGCAAAAGCGCGCGCGCGTGATGTTCAAGTTCAAGGAGCTGGTCGAGGCGAACATGCAATCGCTCGCCGAGCTGCTGTCGAGCGAGCACGGCAAGACGGTGCCCGACGCGTGTGGCGACGTGCAGCGCGGCCTCGAAGTGATCGAATACGCCTGCGGCATCCCGCAAGTGCTCAAGGGCGAGTACACGCCAGGCGCGGGGCCGGGCATCGATGTCTATTCGATGCGGCAACCTTTGGGCATTGGCGCTGGCATCACCCCGTTCAACTTCCCCGCGATGATCCCGATGTGGATGTTCGGTATGGCGATCGCGGCGGGCAACGCCTTTATCCTCAAACCCTCCGAGCGCGATCCATCGGTGCCGGTGCGGTTGGCGGAGCTCTTCGTTGAAGCGGGCGCGCCCGAAGGGCTGCTTCAGGTGGTCCATGGCGACAAGGCGATGGTCGACGCGATTATCGAGCATCCCGATATCCCTGCGATCAGCTTTGTCGGAAGCTCGGATATCGCGCATTACATCTACCACCGCGGGGCGGAGTTCGCGAAGCGGGTGCAAGCCTTTGGCGGGGCGAAGAATCACGGCGTGGTGATGCCGGACGCGGACCTTGACCAGGTGGTCAACGATCTGGCCGGCGCGGCGTTTGGTTCGGCGGGGGAACGCTGCATGGCGCTTCCGGTTGTGGTCCCCGTGGGCGAAGACACCGCTGAACGGCTCAAGGAAAAGCTGATCCCCGCGATCCACGCCTTGCGCATCGGGGTCTCGACCGATCCCGACGCGCATTACGGCCCCGTGGTCACGCCCGAGCACAAGGCCCGGATCGAGCAATGGATCGACACCGCTGAAGCCGAAGGCGCTGAGATCGTCATCGATGGGCGCGGCTTCACGCTGCAGGGGCACGAGAACGGGTTCTTTGTCGGCCCGACGCTGATCGACCGCGTCACTCCGCAGATGACCAGCTATCAGGAAGAGATCTTCGGCCCCGTGCTCCAGATGGTGCGCGCCAAAGACTTTGAAGAGGCGCTGCGTCTGCCCTCCGAGCATCAATACGGCAACGGCGTCGCGCTGTTCACCCGCAACGGCCACGCCGCGCGCGAGTTCACCGCCCGCGTGAATGTCGGCATGGTCGGGGTTAACGTGCCGATCCCGGTGCCGGTGGCGTATCACTCGTTCGGCGGATGGAAGCGCTCGGGCTTTGGCGATATCGACCAATACGGCACCGAAGGCCTCGCTTTCTGGACCAAGCGCAAGAAAGTCACCCAACGCTGGCCCGACGGAACCGCGGGTTCGGGCGGCGACGGCTCCGACCCCTTCGTTATACCCACGATGGGCTAGCGATGGGGGGCCTTGCGAATGACGACGTGCGCGCTATCGATCTTGAATTCGAAAACTGGGGAGGTTCGAGATGAAAAACGTAGCGCTAATGGTCATGGCGATGGGCGGAGTGGCTTTGGCCGCGAGCGCCAGCGCGCAAGAGACACCCGCCATGTGCCAGACTGAACCGGGCCAAGCCTTTGTTGGCGGACCGGCGAGCGCGGAAACCGGCGCGCAGATCCAAGCGGCCACCGGCGCGCGCACCTTCCAATGGGTGTTCGAAAACAGCCCGGTCACGATGGACTACCGCCCTGATCGGGTGCGCGTGGTCTACGATCGCGCCATGAAGGTGGTCGCGGTCACCTGCGGATGAGCCGCGAGCGCACGACCTCCGGCTCACCCTACGAAGAACGCTTCGGGTTTTGCCGCGCGGTGCGGGAAGGCAACCGCATCATCGTCGCGGGCACCGGGCCGATCGATCCTGATGGGGAGACCACACCGGGAGGCGCCGCCGCGCAGGCCGCGCGGTGCTGCGAGTTGATCATCGCCGCGATTGAAGATCTGGGCGGCGCCGCCAGCGACGTCGTGCGCACGCGCATGTTCCTGACCGACTTTGACGATCAGGACGCCGTGGGCGAAGTGCACGCGCGCTATTTCGGCGAGGCCAAACCCGCAGCGACCATGGCGGGGGTCGCGTGGCTGTGCGGTGAGGATTGGAAAGTCGAGATCGAAGCCGAGGCTTTGTTGCCTTGATGATACGGTACGCCTTGGGCGCCATTCTTGGCGCGGCGCTAGGCGTGGCAAGCGCGCTGTATCTCGCTGGGCTTTGGCCCGGCATGAAGCCGCTCGATTTCGGCAATGTCGAAGTGGACGGTTGGCGCAGCGATTTCGCCATCGGCTCCGAGGCCGCCGATCCCTACACCCGCGCCCGCGTGGCGCGTCACGGCCTGCTGGCGCTGGCGAATAGCGAGGCGGTGTACTTCACCAAGACAACGGGCACCTTGGGCGTGGGAGAGATTTCGCTCACCGAGCAGTGCGACTTTCTTTTAAGCGGCGGGCCGATGCCAGCGAAGTGGTGGTCGATCACCCTGTATGATGAGGACAGCCTGCTCCCGATGAATGATGACGGCGCGCTCAGCGTCGATGCGACAAGCGTGACATTGGAAGAGGATGGGACGTGGCGAGCGATCATATCGGCCAAGCGATCCGACAAAGCGCCCAACTGGATTTCAAGCCGCAACGCGGGTGGATTTGACCTGACCCTGCGTCTTTACGAGCCCAGCGGCGAGCTTCTCTCAGACCCCGAAACCGCGCTCACACCGCCGACGATTGAGGCCTTGGCTTGCACGATGGGGGTGTCCTGATGCGCTGGGTTGGCCCGCTTGCGGTCTTTATCATCACCGCTGTCGGCGCGCATTGGGCCACGCTCCAATACACGCCGAGCGTGATTATGGATCGAACGCTTGCCACTCTCAAAAATCGCGGAGTTTCGCAGCACGCCTTCACCACGCCGCAGCGCATCAGCCCGTCGACGCAAGTGGTGGTGCGCACGTCGCCTGACCTGTTCTATTCGCTGTGCCGATACGACCTGAGCCAACCCGGATCGGCGCTACGAGTGTCGATGGGCGAATGGCCCGATTATCAATCGCTGTCCTTTTTTGACGACCAGACAAACAATTTCGCGACCTTTCGAGGGACAGGCAAACAACGGGTCGTCAAACTCTTTCCCAGGGACCCCTTGGCTGAAAAAGTCGAAAATGGGCAGACGCCGCCCGATAGCGAAACGTGGCAGTCCACACCGTCAGAGCGCGGAGTTGTTTTGATCCGGCGATTGGCGCCCACGCAGGAGGCGTTCGACGCCGCGAAGGTGGCCGCTGAAGCCGATCTATGCGAATTGGTGACGCGCTAGGCCGCGCTGGGCACTGGATCGTCGTTCATCGCGCGAAGTGAAAGCTTGGCCCGCACGCACTCCATCAACTCTTCGACATCCGCCATCGCGTCGAGCTCTTCGTTTGAGATCATCACACGCGGTTCTTCCCCCGCTTCGCTGATCAGGATCACCGGCAGAGCCACTTCGCGCTCGCCGCCGGTGCCCAGTGTCGGGAAGTCCCGCGTGAAATCATCGCGGTGATAGAAGTCGACTTTCGCGTCCAACGCTTTCCAGAAGTCTTTCCAGTCGCCGCGCATCGACACCGCGCCGTAGGTGAGCGCGCACAGCGAACACGGATAGGTCTCGGGGCGAACGGCTTTGTGCACCGCGTGCATCAGCGCTTGGATAAGGCCGGTGTCCGCGTTGTAAACGCACAGGAGACGGGGGCGGGAGGATGCGTTTTTCGGGGTCATGCCGATAAATACGCGCGAGAGGCCATTTGGGTTACAGAAAACTGCGCGAAATCCGCGCCCGCCGCAGCGGAATCTCCCTAGTGTTTTGTACACTTTTCTCCCCGCGCGCGACGGGCTAACGCTCGCCCCATGACCGGACAGTTTCAGCTCACCGACGATCAGCTCGCCATTCAGGAAATGGCGCAGCGTTTCACCGCCGACCAGATCACGCCGCATGCAGGCGAATGGGACGAGAAGCACATCTTCCCGATCGACACGATCAAGGCCAGCGCCGAATTGGGCTTTGGCGCGATCTACGTGTCGGAAGAATCCGGCGGGATCGGCCTCGGGCGGCTCGAAGCCGCGCTGATCATGGAGGCGATGGCGTATGGTTGCCCGTCGACCAGCGCCTTTATCTCGATCCACAATATGGCCGCGTGGATGATCGACCGGTTCGGCGGGCAGACGGTGAAGGACAAATACCTCCCCGATCTCGTCACAATGGACAAGATCGCGAGCTATTGCCTGACCGAACCTTCCAGCGGATCGGACGCGGCGGCTTTGAAGACCACCGCCAAGCGAGACGGCGACCACTATGTCCTGAATGGCACCAAGCAGTTCATTTCGGGCGCGGGGTCGAACGAAGTCTATGTTGCCATGGTGCGCACAGGAGACGACGGGCCCAAGGGCATCACCTGCATGGTGATCGAGAAGGATTTCGCGGGCGTCTCCTTCGGCGCGAACGAGAAGAAGCTCGGATGGCACTCGCAGCCGACCGCGCAGCTAATCCTGGAAGACGCGCGCGTGCCGGTGGAGAATGTCGTCGGCGGCGAAGGCGAAGGTTTTCGCATAGCCATGATGGGCTTGGACGGCGGACGCTTGAATATCGGCGCGTGCTCGATTGGCGGAGCGCAAAGGTGCCTCGACGAAGCGATCACCTACACCAAGGATCGCAGCCAGTTCGGGAAAGCGGTGTCCGAATTCCAGAACACGCAGTTCACGCTGGCTGACATGGCGACCGACTTGGAAGCGGCGCGCGCGCTGCTCTACCTCGCCGCGGCCAAGGTGACCGACAACGCGCCCGACAAAACGCGCTTCTCCGCCATGGCCAAGCGTCTGGCGACCGACAACGGATCGGCAATCGTCGACCGCGCGCTGCAGCTGCACGGTGGATACGGTTACCTTCAGGATTACCCGATCGAACGCTTCTGGCGCGATCTTCGCGTGCACTCGATCCTTGAGGGGACAAACCAGATCATGCGCATGGTCGTGGGCCGGGATCTGCTGCGTCAGTGACATCGCAGTGTACCGGGTCCCTACTATAGCTATCGCGTATTTTGCGGCGTGTGCGTGCGGAGCCGCAGTTATGGGTCTTACTCTAGCTATCCACGAGGGAGCTTTGAGCACGCTTGTACCGGGCGCGATACTAAGCGGCATCATCGGTTCCGTCCTTGCCTTTCCGTTCGCGCTGCCGATCATTCTCTGGAGCGAAAGGACACGCAGGCTTACGTTCTGGTCGTTCACAATCGCCGGGTTTGTGATCGGAGCGCTTGTGCTCGCCTTTATTGCTTTCGTGACCAATGCCCGACCCGGCGCAGCGCAAGAATTCCTCATTCTTGGATCGCACATACTTCCATCCACGACTGCGGCGGCAATGGCCTATTGGTTCGTAGCGTGGCGGATGGACCCACCTATAGAGAGCCAATGACGAGTCTGACCCTCGCCACCATCACCCTTGTCGTGCCCGACTACGACACCGGGATCGCCTACTATCGCAACACGCTTGGCTTTAACCTCGTCGAAGACGCCGACCTGGGAAATGGCAAGCGTTGGGTGGTAGTCGCCCCTGACAACGGAGCCTCGCTGCTCCTGGCTAAGGCCGCGGACGACGCGCAAACCGCCGCTATCGGCAATCAGACTGGCGGGCGCGTCTCCTTCTTCCTCAACACCGATGATTTCGCCGACACCCACGCCCGCTTCACAGCCGCAGGCGTGACATTTCTTGAAGACCCGCGCACCGAAGCCTACGGCACCGTCGCTGTCTTCTGCGATCCGTTCGGCAATCGCTGGGACTTGATTGAACCGAAAGCTTCTGAATGACCACCACCCAAGTTCTCACCAGCAAGACCGGCCTTGTCGGCCACATCACGCTCAACCGACCCAAAGCGCTCCACGCCCTGACGCTCGAGATGTGCCACGCCATGTCGGCCGCGCTCTCCGAATGGGCGAGCGACGACGAGGTGCAGGCGATCATCATCGACCACGCCGAAGGCTCGCGCGGCTTTTGCGCCGGCGGCGACATCGCGATGCTGCGCGACAGCGCGCTAAACGATGGCGGCGCCTCTGGCCGAAAGTTCTTTCACGACGAATACCAGCTCAACCACCAGCTCTTCACCTACGCCAAGCCCGTGGTGGCCTTTATGGACGGGATCACGATGGGCGGCGGCGTGGGCATTTCGATGCCCGCCAAATTCCGCGTCGCGACCGAGAACACTCGGTTCGCCATGCCCGAAACCGGCATTGGCCTGTTCCCTGACGTGGGCGGCGGCTGGTATCTCTCGCGCCTTGGCGGGCGGCTTGGCCAGTTCCTCGCGCTCACCGGCGCGCGGCTGAAGGGCGAGGAATGCCTGTGGGCGGGCCTCGCCACACACTATGTCGAAAGCGCCATGATCGACGATCTCAAAGCGCGCATCATCGAACGGCCCGGGCGCATTGCCGGCATCTTGTCCGAACCCGTTGGCACCCCGCCCGAAGCGCGTCTCGCCAACAACGCGGACAAAATCGCCAAACACTTCGCCTCGGACACGTATGAAGACATTCTCGCCAGCCTCGAAGCCGCGATCGAAGCGGGCGACGAGTGGGCGATCAAAGAGCGCGACACTCTGGGCACCAAGAGCCCGCAGACTTGCAAAGTCGCGCTGCGCCAGCTCGCCACCAGCGCCACGCTCGCCACGTTTGAAGACAATATGCGCATGGAATACCGCATCGGCAGCCGCGTGCTGGTGCGCCCCGATTTCGCCGAGGGCGTACGCGCGGTGATTGTCGACAAAACCAACGATCCCAAATGGGACCCGGCCACACCGGAAGGCGTTAGCGAGGATCTGCTCGATGCGATCTTTGCCCCGCTCCCCGAAGACGAAGAATGGAGGCCGTTGGCCTAACTAAAATCGGCTTGCTTCCCCCGTCATTGCGAGCGTAGCGAAGCAATCTAGGGCGTCCCGCTCCACGGCTCTGGATTGCCGCGTCGCTTTGCTCCTCGCAATGACGAAACAGGAGAGACAAATGACTTACGAAACGATCACCGTCGAAACCGACGCGCAGGGCACCACCGGCGTCACGCTCATCACGCTGAACCGGCCCAAGGCGCTGAACGCGCTCAACACGCAGGTGTTGGCCGAATTGATCGACGCCTTTGCGGCCTATCAAGCGGATGCGAGCCAATTGTGCGCGGTTCTGACGGGGTCGGGCGAAAAGGCCTTCGCCGCCGGTGCCGACATCAAGGAGATGCATGACAAACCGGCGGCGGATTTCTACCTCGACGATTTCTTCTCACCCTGGACTTCCGAGATCGTAAAAAAGACCCGCAAGCCGTGGATCGCGGCGGTCAACGGCTTTGCGCTGGGCGGCGGGTGCGAGCTCGCCATGATGGCCGACTTCATCATCGCCTCGGACAACGCCAAATTTGGCCAGCCGGAGATCAAGCTGGGTGTGGCGCCCGGCATGGGCGGATCGCAGCGTCTCACCCGCGCGATCGGCAAGTCGAAATCGATGGAAATGTGCCTGACGGGCCGGATGATGAGCGCCGAAGAAGCCGAGCGCGCGAACCTCGTCGTTCGCGTGGTGCCACAGGCCGAGCTCATCGCCGAAACGCTTAAGACCGCGGCCACCATCGCCGCCATGCCGCCGATGGCCACGATCGCGAACAAGGAAATGGTCAATTCCGCCTTCGAGATGACGCTGGATCAAGGCCTGATCGTCGAACGCCGCATCTTCCAGATCCTCACCGCGAGCGAGGATAAAGCGGAAGGCATGGCGGCCTTTATCGAGAAGCGCGAGGGCCAGTGGAAGGGGAGATAATCCTCAAAGGTCTCGGACTGTTAATCGTCGGCGTGCTGTTCATCGCGCTCGGCGTGAACGGGTGGAGGCACCGGCGGCAGGAGCGGATAAGCCTAATCGAGGCGGCGATCCTGAAGGCTGGCGACGAACACGAGCCCCTGCCATTCAACCGTTGGGACCGCATGATGGCGTATATCCAACCGGTCCTAATGCTCATTTTCGGTCCGCTTATGATCCTTGGAGGGATAGCGGTCCTTTCACTTTTGGGAGAGTGACATGAAAATCGCCTTTATCGGGCTCGGCAATATGGGCGGCGGGATGGCCGCCAATCTGGTCAAAGCGGGGCACGACGTGCGCGCGTTTGACCTTTCGCAAGACGCGCTGGCCGCCGCCAATGACGCCGGATGCACGACTTTCACCGCAGCGAGCGACGCAGTGGCCGACGCCGAAGCGGTCGTCTCCATGCTGCCCAACGGCGCGATTGTGAAAGAGGTCTACACCAAGGATGTGATCGGCCTCACCCCGCCCGAAGCGGTTATTCTCGATTGCTCCACCATCGATGTCGCCACCGCGAAAGAGGTGATCGCGCTCGCTTCGGATCACGGCTACGCCATGGTTGACGCGCCCGTATCCGGCGGCATTGCGGCGGCGAATGGCGGCACGCTCACCTTTATGGTCGGCGGCAGCGACACCGCCTTTGCGCGCGCCGAGCCGATCCTGAACGCCATGGGCAAAGCGGTGATCCACGCGGGCGACGCGGGCGCGGGGCAGACCGCGAAGATCTGCAACAACATGCTGCTCGCCATCCATATGATCGGCACCGCCGAAGCGATGACCATGGCGCAAAAGCTGGGTCTTGATCCGCAGAAGTTCTACGAGATCAGCTCGCAATCCTCCGGCTACAATTGGTCGCTCAACGCCTACACGCCGATGCCGGGTGTCGGTGTCGAAAGCCCGGCGGACAACGGGTACCAAGGCGGTTTCGCGACAGCGCTGATGCTGAAGGATTTAAAGCTCGCCATGGAGGCCGCGACCACGGCTGACGCGGCGACGCCGCTGGGCGCTCACGCAAAGGAGATCTACGAAACCTTCGCGGCTGAAAACGGCGGGCTCGATTTCTCCGCGATCATCAAGACGCTTTAATCTCGGCGATCACGCTTGCCAGCCAATCGCGCGGCGCCTGACGCCGCCCGATATCCGCGACAAATTCCTGTCCGCGGGCAACGCTCTGGAGCTTACCACCCTGCAGCCATCGCTCCGGCCTATGGTGATAGGATAATCCGCCGCGCTTCAACCATGCGGGGCGCCGCCACAGGCTTGGCGGGCCACCGGGCACCGTTAATCGCAAGGCTTCGCTCGCGCGGTTGGCGGTGCACCCCTCCCCGCGCCAGATGCAGTCGTTGGGGCCGTGCAGGCCAAGCGCGTGCGGATGGCCCAAAGTGATTAAAACCTCCGGCGCGTCTTCGCTAAGCGGTACCATCTCCTCCACGCGCAGATATCCAAAAATGCGGTGGTGCGGCTCGCCCGTTTCCTCCTCGGCAAAAAGGCCAAAGAAGACAAACACGTCGCCCACGCCCACACCGTGACGCTCCAGATGCGTTTGCGCCGCGCTGTGCTGTCCGAAGACACACGTGCCGTTGGGAAGGAACATCGGATCATAATGGCATAGATTATGGGCGCCTAGCTTGCCCCGGCTCGCCCGCGCGGCGTGGTCACCAAGGCCCAAATCGCCATAGGTCGTGCGCGAGAGGCCCTTGGTGTCCGGGATCGGCAGGCTGAACGGCCGGCCATCCACGATCGGCGAAGGCCCACCCCCGGCGCTGCTGTCAAAGCCCTTGCGAGAGAAGATGATCCGCATAGTCCGTGCGCTAGCCAATTCTCGCCCTAGTCGCGACAAGATGTTGCATGATGGGCACATAACCTTGCTTTGATTTGCACATGGATTGGGGGTATGGGCCGCGACCATGGCACAAAACAGAAAAGTCGCTGCCCTTCGTTGGGCCGGTTCGTGTATGTTTCCCGTGGCCCAAGAATTTTCCAGACTATGCAAGAGCGATCGCACAGCCAGACCTGTCGGCGCGTAACTTGAGACACGACTAAGGCTCATGAAACGCCTGTTTTCCAACATTGGATGGCTGCTCGGCGGGCGCGGCTTCAACGCCGTGATGAGCCTTGTCTATTTGTACCTCGCGACCAACACGCTCGGGCTTGAGGGGTTTGGCCACTTCGCTCTGATTGTGGCGCTTGGCCAAGCCATCACCGGCTTCGCCAACTTCCAGACCTGGCAGTTTATCGTGCGCTGGGGCGCGAATGGAGATGGCACGCCCGAACAACCAGATCCCAGCGCGGTGCGCGACGCCACCGGCTTTGCGATGGCGCTGGATATGCTTTCGGTTGGCATGGGGATCATTGCCTCAGCCATCGTGATTATGACCGCGCCCGGATGGCTCGCTTTGCCGCCCGAACTCTATCCGCTGGCCTTTGGCTATTGCGTCGTCTCGCTGCTTTCGATCCGTACCACGCCCACCGGGCTTTTACGGCTGCGGTTCAAATACGCCACCGCTACTTTCGCCGAAGCCATTCAGCCTGCGATCCGGGCCACGGGTGCGGTTTTAGCCGTAGTGTTTATGCCTGATGTGATGGGGTTCATAATGGCGTGGGCCGCGTCCGAAGTCGCGGTCGCAATCGCGTTGTGGATCGCCGCCGTTCAAGAGGACCGGCCCGATTTGCGCGCGCTGAGCCTGCGACGCATCCCGACCAAATATCCCGACGCGTGGCGATTTGTCTGGTCGACCAACATGTCGGGCAGCCTTTCTATTGCGGGTAAGCAGGTGATCATCTTGCTGGTGGGCACATTTGGAGGCGCCGCGCTGGCGGGCGGCTACCGCGTCGCGGCGCAATTGGGGCAGGCGCTGGTCAGCCTCGCGCAGACGGTGTCCAAGGCGATTTTCCCCGAACTGGTCCACGCCAAAGCGGGCGCGCTCGAAATGGCGCGGCGCATGGCTAACATCGCGCTGGTCGCGGGTATCCTTGCGGTGTTCGTTGCGGTGCTGGGCGGGCGCTGGGCGCTCGCGACTTTAACCCAAGCCGACTTCAGCGCGTTCTACTGGGCAATGGTCATCCTGAGCATTGCAGGCGCGGTGGAATTGATCGGAGCCAGTCTGGAATCCCTACTGGTGTCCGCAGGACGCGCAGGCACCGCTTTCATCGTGCGAGCCGTGCCTATGGCGCTAGCGCTGATCCTGCTCGACACGGCGATCGATTGGAACGGCGCAAAGGGCGCAGCGTTTGCGGTGCTGGGCGCCAGTTCGCTTGCGGTCATGGGATTCTACGTCGCGATCCTCAACCTGTCGGAAATTCGGATCGAAGTGGAGCCGCAGCCTAAGAGCGACAAAGATGACGATCGGAACGCGATCAAACAAGCCGCTGAGTAAAGCAGCCGCTACTCTTTGGGGCACGGCGTACGGAAGAATCCGAGATATTCCCCCATCGGCTCCAGATCCATTTCAGCGCGCAATTCGTCCACTCGCTCTGGCTCCTCCAGAGGCAAAGGCTGACGTTGTCCTGTCTCGCACTGTAGCTGCGTGCCAAAGCGCTGCTTGTCCGCGAGCTTGAGCATGATGCGATCGTAGAGATAGGCGTAGTTGCGCTTGGACACCTCTCCTTCCGCTACCAGCGGCTCCATCATCTTTAGCGCGCGCAGTTGAAACGCTGGGTCCAGATCAGCGTGCTGGGCAAGCAGCCAAGCCGCACCCGACCCGCGCTCTCCAACTTCGGACATCTTGGGCCAACCGCCTACTCCCACTAGCGCCTTAAGCCATGCCGTGTTTTGGTGATCGACAAAGACGACCTCGCTGTTGAGCAGCGCGAGAAAGACCTTTCTTTCCTTGTCGGTCATCTTAGGCACTCGCGTATCGGTCTGCTCACTCCAACCCCACCGGAAAGCCAACCGCAGCATTTGTTCGCCTAGAGTGCGATGATGCAGGTCGCCGCCCAAATCATCATTTGTGAATGGCCCTGTGCGTTCTTCGGCGCGGCTAATAGACTGGACCAGCGTGTTGAAGACCAACCGCGCGCCTCGCGTCGCCTCGGCAAGCTCGGAGTAGCTGGCAAACTCCTCAAAAAAGTTGCCAAGGATCACCTGCTGGCAGACATTGTCCGCGCCAATCAGACTGCCTTTGTCATAGGAAACACCCAGCTGAGCCAATTCCGCGTCGAGCCGCGACTTGCCTGCTTCACCGCACGCGTCAAGCCACGCGATCAGCTCGGCATATTGCGCCTTTTCATCCTCGCTCGCATCGGGGAAAAATCCACGCAGATATTCGAACTGGCCCTGCTCAAGACGACCGTCTTCGATCCTTTCGGCGATAAACGGTGGCGGTTCGGGTGAGTCCGGTGCGTTCTGAGGCGGGTCTGATGCAGCGATCAGCACGAAACTGACCACAGCAAGCAAACTCGCCTGCAGAAGCGCTGTCTTCACTCGGCCGGTGCTTCCCAAGCCAGCTTCGGCTTCCGAGCCGCAGCCGTTTCATCAAGCCGACGCCGCGGCGCGAAATAGGGCGCTTGCTTAAGCGCTTCATCGCCCGCCAAGGCCCGCTCTGTCACGTGGCGGAACGCGGTGATGAACTGGTCGATCGAAGCCTTGCTTTCGGTCTCGGTCGGCTCAACCAGCATCGCACCGTGGACCACAAGCGGGAAATACACCGTCATCGGGTGATAGCCCTCGTCGATCAGCCCCTTGGCGAGATCGAGAGTCGAGAGACCACCGCCAAAATCTTTATCGCCAAACAAAGCCTCGTGCATGCACGGGCCGCTGTCGGCGAAGGGAGCGTGGAGGATATCCTCGAGGCTGCGCAGGATGTAATTGGCGTTTAGCACCGCGTCTTCGGCGACTTGTTTCAGTCCGTCCGCGCCATGGCTGAGCATGTAGGTCAGCGCACGGGTGAACATGCCCATCTGGCCGTGGAACGCGGTCATCCGGCCGAAAGTCTGGCCGCGCGATTTCTCGCGGGTTTCCTCTTCGACCAATTCGAATGTGCCATCTTCGCCGCGGCGCACGAAAGGCAAAGGCGCGTAGGCCTGCAGCGCTTCGGAAAAGACCACCGGGCCTGATCCGGGGCCACCGCCGCCGTGCGGGGTGGAGAAGGTCTTGTGCAGGTTGATATGCATCGCATCGACCCCCAGGTCGCCCGGGCGCACGCGGCCAACGATCGCGTTGAAATTGGCCCCGTCGCAATAGACATAGCCGCCCACTTCATGGACTGCGTCCGCGATGGTGCGGAAATCCTTTTCAAACAGGCCGCACGTGTTGGGGTTGGTGATCATCACCGCTGCGACATCGGGTGCGAGACGCGCTTTGAGCGCCTCGACATCCACGCGGCCTTCGGGTGTCGCGGGGATGTTCTCGACCTTGTATCCTGCGAACGCGGCGGTCGCCGGGTTCGTACCATGCGCGCTTTCGGGCACCAGCACCACTTCGCGCGGATTTCCCGCAGCGGTGAGCGCGGCTCGGATCGCCAGAATACCGCACAGCTCGCCATGGGCGCCGGCCTTGGGACTCATCGCAACAGCGGGCATGCCGGTCAGCGTCTTGAGCCATTCGGCCAGTTGATAGATCACTTCCAAAGCGCCCTGCACACTCGATTGCGGGGCGAGCGGGTGAATGTCTGCAAATCCGGGTAGGCGCGCCATCTTCTCGTTGAGGCGCGGATTGTGCTTCATGGTGCAGCTTCCCAAGGGGAAGAAGCCGAGATCAATGCCGTAATTCTGGCGCGAGAGCCGCGTGTAGTGGCGCACCGTCTCGGGCTCGGTCAGCCCCACCAGCCCGATCGGCTCCTCGCGTTCAAGCCCACCGAGGCGCGAAGGCGCCGCTTCGTCGACTTCGGGCAGGTCGACCCCGGTGGTTTCCGCGTGGCCGATCTCGAAGATCAGCGGTTCTTCGAGCATCAGCGCGCGATTGCCTGTGGTGGTGACCATTTCGCCAGTCGCGTCGGCGACTTCCATTTGCGGCTTCCAGCCGGATTGATTGGGCGCGTTCATTGGGCGGGCTCCATCTGGGTCTCTTGGGTGAGAACGGCCTCAAGCTCGGAAGCGAGTGTTTCAATCTCGTCTTCGGTGGTGTTTTCGGTGACAGCGACGAGCAAAGCGTGTTCGAGCGCTTCGACGCCGGGATACAAGCGGCCCAACGACACGCCGCCCAAGATCCCACGATCGGCCAAGTCGCGGACAATTTCGCGCGCGGGTTTCCCTTCCAGCATCACCGTGAATTCGTTGAAGAACGCGTGGTTGAGCAGCGAGACGCCCGGCACTTTCTCCAACCGATCCGCCGCCAGACAAGCCAAGCGGTGATTCTCGGCTGCGAGCTGTCGCAGGCCCTTCTCTCCCAGAAGCGTCATATGCGTGGTGAACGCCAAGGCGCATAAGCCGGAATTGGTGCAGATGTTTGACGTCGCCTTTTCGCGGCGAATGTGCTGTTCGCGCGTCGAGAGCGTGAGCACAAAGCCGCGCTTGCCTTCGGCGTCGACGGTCTCGCCGCACAAACGGCCCGGCATCTGGCGCACGTGCTTGGGATCGCGCACGGCGAAGAGGCCAAGGTAAGGCCCGCCAAATTGCAGGCCGACGCCCAGCGCCTGACCCTCGCCCACGACGATATCCGCGCCCATTTCGCCCGGCGACTTGAGCGCGCCGAGCGCCACCGGCTCGGTGTTGACCACGACCAGCAAAGCACCCTTGGCGTGCGCGGCTTCGGCCACAGTGGACAAATCGCAGACGCGGCCCAGAATGTCTGGGTACTGCACCACGACGCAGGCGGTGTCCTCGTCAATGCGCGAGGTGAGCGTGTCGAGATTGGGCTCCGGCGTGATCGCGGGCTGCGCCGTGGCGATCTCATCCCCGGTGAACTGAGCCATGGTTTTGACCACCTGCGCGTAGTGCGGGTGGAGCGATCCGGAAAGCACCGCGCGGTTGCGGCGGGTGACGCGGGTGGCCATCGCGACCGCCTCCCAGCACGCGGTCGAGCCATCATAGAGCGAGGCGTTCGCCACCGCGCAGCCATAGAGCCGCGCGACCTGCGTCTGGAATTCGAACAGCATTTGCAACGTGCCCTGCGCAATTTCGGGCTGATACGGCGTGTAGGCGGTGAGGAATTCGCCCCGGCTGATCACCGTGTCCACGCTGGCGGGAATGTGGTGGCGATACGCCCCGGCCCCTAGGAAAAACGGCGTCGCTTCCGCCGCGAGGTTCTTCCCCGCAAGCTCCTTCATATGCCGCTCCACCGCCATTTCGCTCGCATGCATCGGCAGATCGCGGATCGGCCCATCCAGTCGCGCCACTTCGGGCACGTCTACAAACAGGTCATCGATCGAAGACGCACCACATTTGGCCAGCATCTCTTCACGGTCGGTGTCAGTGAGAGGAAGGTAACGCATTATCTTTCCTTGTATCAGCCCATGGAGAGGAGTGGCTCTTTCAGTTACGCAATCTGCACGAGGTCGGACTCATCAAAGCCCGTCGACAAATTCCTTGTACGCGGCTTCGTTCATCAGCCCTTCGAGTTCGTCCTTGTCGGACACGCTCATTCGGAAGAACCAGCCTTCTTCCTCGGGCGAGGAATTCACAAGCGCTGGGTCGTCTTCGAGAGCCGCGTTGCCTTCGGTCACTTCGCCCGAAATCGGTGCGTAGACGTCGCTCGCGGCCTTCACGCTTTCGACCACCGCCGCATCGCCGCCCTTTTCAATGACGGTCCCGACCGAGGGTAGTTCGACAAACACGATATCGCCCAATTGCTCTTGCGCGTAATCAGTGATGCCGACGGTGGCGGTGTCGCCCTCGACATCAATCCATTCGTGTTCGTCGGTGAAGTAACGCGGCATAGATTTTAGCTCCCTCGGAAATAGCGGTGCGGAACAAACGGCATGGGTGAAACGGTGGCGGGCAGCCTTTTGGTGCGCACGGCGATTTCGAGCGCGGCGCCGTCTTCGGCGTGGGCGGCGTCGATGTAAGCCATGGCGATCGGATGGCCGAGCGTCGGCGAGAAACCACCGCTTGTGACGGTGCCGACCTTGGTGTCTCCCGCGAAGACTTCCGCGCCTTCGCGCGCGGGCATGCGGCCTTCCAAAGTCAGGCCGACACGGCGTTCTTTGGCGCCGTCGTTAAACACCTCCATCACCGGACCGTGGCCCAGATACCCGCCGCCTTCGCGCCGCTTCTTGGACAGCGCAAACGTTAGATCGGCGCTGACCGGATCGGTGTCAGTCGTGATGTCGTGACTATAAAGCGGCAGCCCCGCTTCCAAACGCAGGCTGTCACGCGCGCCAAGGCCCGCAGGGCGAACGCGGTCGTCCGCCACCAGCGCGTCAGCCAGGCCAACCACCGCGTCTTTA
Organism: Pseudomonadota bacterium; assembly: GCA_039186235.1. Taxonomy (GTDB): domain Bacteria; phylum Pseudomonadota; class Alphaproteobacteria; order Sphingomonadales; family Sphingomonadaceae; genus Erythrobacter. The sequence continues at coordinate 16,197 of JBCDAE010000016.1, forward strand.
TGGACTGCGATCTCAAACCCGTCTTCGCCGGTGTAGCCGCAGCGGCTGACCCAGACATGGCCGCTTCCCCACTCAAACAGACCGGCCGTCATAAAGGTGAGCGCGCCGGTGCCCGGGATCAGGCCTTCCAGAACCTCGCCCGCCTTGGGGCCCTGAAGCGCCAGCAGCGCGAAATCGTCGTAGTGGTGGAGCGTGATCTCATCGGGCAAATGTTCGCGCAGATGGCCGATATCGTCCCACTTGGTTGCGCCGTTGACCACCAGATTGATGCGCGGTCCAGCGTTGGTGACCATCAGATCGTCAAGAATGCCGCCATCCTCATCGAGCAGCATCGAATAGCGCATGCGCCCGACTTTAAGGCTGGAGATGAGACCGGGCAGCAGAGCTTCCAGCGCCTCAGCCCCCTGCGCGGCGGCCTCCGAGGTGTCCTCCGCCGGGCCCCACACCGCGAGTTGGCCCATATGGCTGACATCAAACAGGCTGGCGCTGGTGCGCGTCCACTCGTGCTCAGCGACAATACCGCCGCCCTCACCCGTGTACTGGATCGGCATTTCATAGCCCGCAAACGGAACCATGCGCGCGCCGTGTGCGCGGTGCCAGGCGTCCAAAGGAAGCGTGCCCAGCGGCACATCCTCAACAATATCTTCAAGAGTGTCTGTGGCGCTCAAAATTACGGTCCCCGAAAGCAGCTTAAACGCCCCTTGTGGTGCGTCGTTCCTGCCCCCTCTGTCGGGAAACCTGAGAGCTTCAGCGAGTGGAGCTACAACGCCGCCATCGCCTCCCCTTCGGTGGCTTTGAGATCATCGCTCAAAGCGCTTTCCAGAGTGCCCAAACCTTTTCGCGGTCCGTTTGCCTGAGAGTTTCCGGGGCGGTTGCTCCTTCGGCGCCAGCCCCAATCTCAGGGCTTAGTCTCTCCCGCGAAAGACACCGGAATCACTTCCGGCAGGCCCCACTTTTGTTGCGGATGCGAAGAGGTGCGTCAATCGGCTTTCGCAGGAATTTGATCGCTTTTCACAGGTCGCGCGGTGGCTGGCGAAATATCCTTGCGCTCACTCGCTTTGTTGTTTCGCAAGGAGGCCGGCTGCGCGCGCCATCAGGTCTTTCTCGCCCTGAACAAAACCGCCTGTGTCTTCGCCTCCGACGGGCGGCGACACTTGCGTGCGGAAGTAGACAAAACCGCGCCTGCCCTCACCATCGAGCCATAGTCCGGATTGCAGACCATAGGCCTCGCCCGAGTGGCCCATGTAAACCTCGCCAGGACCAAACAGATCATCGAGACATTCGCGTCCGTTCAATTGCAGGCGCTGGATGCCAAGACCATAGGTGCAGAAGAACTCCTGCCCCTCGTTCCGGCCATCGTCCATCGACCACGCGAGCGCATAGATTGCATCTTCCGAAATCACGTCTCCGTCTGGCGCACGCCGCAATTCGCGACCGATTTTCGCCAAGTCCATCATTCCTATCCGCACCCCGCCCTGCGGAGAGAAGACTGAGGCGTTGGTGCCCGGCACATAGTCTTCAAGTGAGCATTCCACACCCTCGGCAACGGGGATAGGGCAATTAGGCGGCAGGTCGTCAGGAAAGTCGCGCGCTGGCTCGCCCGTGTGACGATAGAGCGCGACCGCGCGGGCAACCATGTCATCCGAGCAGCCAATCCAGTTGATACAGGCCTTGATGCCGAGAGGCTTGAAAACAAGCCGTTCAAGTAGCTTGTCATACCGTTCGCCTGTCGCGGCTTCCAGCGTCGTTGCGACCACCGGCGATCCCAGATTGGCGTATTCAAACGGCGCTTCGCCAGGAGGAGCCTCAGCGAACCAAGCCTCGGGGTCGGCCAGCTTAGCCTCAAGGCTTTCGCCAAGCGGAATGATGTATCCCGCCTTGTCACGCAGCCCGGCTCGATGAGTCAGCAGCTGGCGCAAGGTGACCTTGGCAAAGGGATGGTTGGGCGATCGGACGAGAAAGCCGAGGTGCTCCGAAACATCCTCATCAAGATCGACCTTGCCTTCATCGACAAGCCGCAAGGTTGCGAGCGCCATTATGAACTTGCTGATCGAGGCGATGCGCACCGGATCGTTGGCTTCGACCGGGGCGCGGCTCTCAAAATTGCGCACCCCTTCGACAATAAGGGGTGTCACGCTGTCGCGGTCAAACGCCACCACAACCGTAGCGGGAGGTATCGCATCGGATGCTTGCGCCAAGGCGTTCATGGGAAGCGCGAAAGCCATTGCGGCGAGAACGGTGCGGATCATGAACCGCACCCTCGCCGCTTCGCGCTGCAAAATCAATCGAGGTTCGGGCGCAGCCAGCGCTCTGCGGTCGCCATATCGACACCGCGACGCTTGGCGTAGTCTTCCAACTGATCGCGCCCGATGCGCGCCACGCCGAAATACTCGCTTTCGGGATGGCCGAAATAGAACCCGCTCACCGCCGCCGTCGGCCACATCGCGAAGCTTTCGGTGAGCGTCAGGTCAACGTTCTTTTCCGCGTCGAGCAGTTCGAACAGGATCGGCTTAAGCGAGTGATCGGGGCACGCCGGATAGCCGGGCGCGGGGCGGATGCCGCGATACTCTTCCTTGATCAGCGCCTCGTTGGTGAGCTGTTCGCCGGGCGCGTAGCCCCACAAAGTGGTGCGCGTGTGCTGGTGCAGCCGCTCGGCGAACGCCTCGGCGAAACGATCCGCCAGCGCCTTGAGCATGATGTCCGAATAATCGTCTTTGTCCGCCTGAAACCGCTCGATATGCGGCTCGATCCCGTGAATACCCACTGCGAAACCGCCGATCCAGTCGCCCGCGGGATCGATAAAGTCCGCAAGGCACATATTGGCGCGGTCGCGGCTTTTCCTGATCTGTTGGCGCAGGAAAGGAAGGCGAATGTTCTCTTCGCGCCGCACGCGGTGCAGGATCACATCATCGGGGCAATCGTGATCGCGCGCGCAGGGCCAGAAGCCCGCGACACCTTTGGCGGTCAGCCATTTCTCGCTGACAATCTTCTCCAGCATTGCATCGGCGTCGACTTTGAGAGCGCGGGCGCTTTCGCCCACCACGTCATCGTTCAGAATGCGCGGATAGGTGCCATGCAATTCCCACGCGCGGTAGAACGGGGTCCAGTCGATGTAGTCGACCAGATCTTCCAGATCCCAATCGTCGTAGACATGCACACCCGATTCCAACGGCGGGGCGGGCTTGTCGGAGAGATACGCATCGTAATAGTTCGCGCGCGCCTCTTCGATGGTCATCAGCTGCTTTTCAGCCTTGCCGCTGCGCGCGTCGCGCACATGCGTGTATTCGTCCGCGACCTCGGTCACGTAGCCATCGCGCTGTGTGTCGGACAGCAGCTTTGAGGCCACCCCGACCGCGCGGCTCGCGTCGAGCACATGGATTACGGGGCCTTCGTAGTTGGGATCAATCTTCAGCGCGGTGTGCACCTTGGATGTCGTCGCCCCGCCGATTAGCAGCGGCATGGTCATACCCGAACGCTGCATCTCTTCGGCGACCGTCACCATTTCGTCGAGCGAAGGGGTGATGAGACCGGAAAGCCCGATCATGTCCGCGTTGTTGTCGTTCGCCGATTTGAGAATGTCGGGCCAGGGCACCATCACGCCCAGATCGACCACTTCATATCCGTTACACTGCAAGACCACGCCGACGATGTTCTTCCCGATATCGTGAACGTCGCCCTTAACGGTCGCCATGATGATCGTGCCCTTGGCCTTGGCGCCCTCTTCCTTTTCGGCTTCAATAAACGGGATGAGATGAGCGACGGCTTTCTTCATGACGCGGGCGGATTTGACGACTTGCGGCAGGAACATTTTTCCAGATCCGAACAAGTCACCGACCACGTTCATGCCGTCCATCAATGGGCCTTCGATCACTTCGATCGGGCGTCCCCCCGAGGCGGCGAGAGCGGCGCGCGCCTCTTCGGTGTCGTCGACGACATGCGCGTCGATGCCTTTGACCAGCGCGTGTTCGAGACGCTTCGTCACGTCCCAGCCGCGCCATTCGGCCGCTTGTTTGTCGTCTTCCTTGCTCTTGCCTTTGAAGCTTTCGGCCAAGTTGATCAGCCGCTCAGTCGCGGTTTCCTCACCTTCGGCAAGGTTCTTAGGCTCGCGCATCAGGATCACGTCTTCGCAGGCCTCGCGCAGGACCGGGTCAATCGTGTCGTAGACGTCAAGCTGACCCGCGTTAACGATCGCCATGTCAAAGCCGACGGGAATGGCGTGATAGAGGAAAACAGAGTGCATAGCGCGGCGCACGGTCTCGTTCCCTCGGAAGCTGAAGGAAAGGTTGGATAGGCCACCGCTGGTCTTGGCGTGGGGGCACAATTCCTTGATCTCTTTCACCGCTTCGATGAAGTCGAGCCCGTAGCGGTCGTGTTCTTCAATGCCGGTCGCGACCGCAAAAACATTGGGATCAAAGATGATGTCTTCGGGCGGGAAGCCGATGCCGACGAGCAGATCGTAGGCGCGCTTGCAGATGTCGACCTTGCGCTCTTTCGTATCGGCCTGTCCGACCTCGTCGAAGGCCATCACCACCACCGCCGCGCCATAGGCCATGCACAGCCGCGCGTGTTTGAGGAATTCCTCTTCCCCTTCTTTCATGCTGATCGAGTTGACGATGGGCTTGCCCGAAACGCATTTGAGCCCCGCTTCGATCACGTCCCATTTGGAACTATCGATCATCACCGGCACACGCGCAATATCCGGTTCCGCCGCGATCAGCTTGAGAAACGTCTCCATCGCGTGCTTCGCGTCTAGCAGGCCCTCGTCCATATTGACGTCGATCACCTGCGCGCCGTTTTCGACCTGCTGGCGCGCGACTTCGACGGCGGTCGCGTAATCGTCCGCCATAATGAGCTTTTTGAACCGGGCCGACCCGGTCACATTGGTGCGTTCACCGACATTGATGAAGGAGGAAGCGGAAGTCTGTTCGTTCATGCGTCGTTGTTCTTGAAATCAAATTCGGCTTTTTCAACGGCGCGACGAATGGCAAGCGGATCGGCAATGTCTCTCATGGGCGTGATCGAGAATCCCGATCCCGTTACCTCGATGGTGCCATAGTTCAGCAGGCGGCCAAGAATGCTCTGATTCACTCGGACCGAGTCGATTGTGGAAAGTCGCTGTTCGATAGTCTGACGGCGCAGCAGCCCCCACTTTGCAACAGCTTTTCGGTCGGTCACAGCCAGTTCGGTGGTAATGCTGTAGAACCACCCCGGGATGAGCATGAGCAGTCCAAGCGCGCACATAGCGTAGAAATACTCGTTCACCGTAGCGCCAAGACCGATCCCCAGTGCGATGACGATAAGGCCTCGCAAATAAACCACCCAGTGAACCTTGGCGACATGGATTACAGTCTCATCAGGGCCAACCACCTTCTTCAAATACGACATGATGTTGCTCTCTCGTGCGGGGGTCAGTTCATTTGGCCGCGCAGCAGCTGGAACCGCTAGCGATGGAGAAGGGTTCCAGACCGGCCAGACGCATAGCCGGGTCGAGCGTCGGGTTCTGGCGCGGCTTTGCGTCGCGCACGGCCGCGGCGATGGCGGAAATATGCCCCGGCGTGATGCCGCAGCAGCCGCCCAGAATATTGACCTGGCCTTCCTGCGCCCAGAGCGAAACCAACTCGGCGGTGGTCGCGGGCTCTTCGTCGTACTCGCCCAACTCATTGGGCAGTCCCGCGTTGGGGTACGCCAGCAGCAGTGTGTCCGCGATACCCGACATGATCTGAACATGCGGGCGCAATTGGTCCGCGCCAAAGCTGCAATTGAGGCCGATCGCGGCGGGCTTGGCGTGGCGCACAGTGTGCCAGAACGCCTCGACCGTGTGGCCCGACAGATTGCGGCCCGACATATCGGTGAGCGTCAACGAAATCAGCATCGGCACGTCGTGGCCGCGCTCGTCTTCGATCTCTTTCACCGCCATGATCGCGGCCTTGCAGTTCAGCGTGTCAAAGACGGTCTCGATCAGGATAAAATCGCAGCCTCCTTCGACCAATGCGTCGGCCTGCTCTTTGTAGATCTCCTTGACCTCATCGAAGGTGACTTCGCGAAAGCCGGGGTCTTCCACATCGGGGCTTAAGGACAGTGTCTTGTTCGTCGGGCCCATCGCACCGCAAACAAAGCGCGGAAGGCCGTCTTCGGCTGTCGCGTCGTCGCACGCTTCGCGGATGACCTTGGCCGCCGATAGATTGATTTCGCGCACCAGATCTTCGGCGCCGTAATCGGCTTGGCTGATTCGATTGGCGTTGAACGTGTTGGTGGCGAGCATGGTCGCGCCCGCGTGAATGTAGCTGTCGCAAATCTTGCGGATCACCTGCGGCTGGGTGAGGTTCACAAGGTCGTTATTGCCCTTCTGATCCTGGTTCAGCCCCGTTCTGCCCGCGTACTCTTCAGCCGAGAGCTTCTCGTTTTGGATCGCGGTGCCATACGGCCCATCCTTGATCAGGATGCGCTCTTTGGCGGCGGCGTTCAGACGTTCGCGTGCGGTGGCAGCGGCCGGCTTGGCTAAGGTGTCAGTGCTCATTGCGCAGCCTCCTCAAAAACGGTCTCTGCCGCAGGACGTTTGCCGAGCATGTGGCAGATCGCGTAGGCCAGATCAGGGCGGTTCAGCGTGTAAAAGTGGAAATCGCGCTCACCGCCCGCGTAAAGCCGACGGCACAGCTCCGCCGCGACCGTGGCCGCCACCAGCTGGCGCGCGCCCGGTCGTTCGTCGAGCCCTTCGAACAGTCCATCCATCCAGGCGGGAATATCCGCGCCGCACGCGCCCGCAAACTTGCGCGCCTGCGCGACATTGGTGACGGGCAAAATGCCTGGGAGCACTTTCTGTTCGATACCACTCGCGGCCAGCCGGTCGCGGAAACGGAAGAAGGTGTCGGCGGAAAAGAAGAACTGGCTGATCGCGCGGGTCGCACCCGCGTCCAGTTTGCGCTTCAGGTGATCAATATCGGCCTGCGGGTCCGCCGCATCGGGGTGCGTTTCGGGATAGGCCGCGACCGAGATTTCGAAGTCCGCAATCTCTTTCAAACCCGCGACCAGTTCCGCCGCGCCCGCATACCCATCGGGGTGAGGTTCAAACGGAGCGCCGGGCTCTCCCGCGTCTCCCCGCAGGGCCACAATGTGGCGGACCCCCGCTTCCCAGTATTGCTCGGCGACCTCTTGTATCTCGGCCTTGCTCGCGCCGACACACGTCAGATGCGCCGCGGCAGGAAGGTGGGCTTCGGCGATGATCCGCGCGACGGTGGCGTGGGTGCGTTCACGCGTCGAACCCCCGGCGCCGTAGGTGACCGAGACAAACTTGGGCACCAGCGGTTTAAGCTCAACAACCGCGTTCCAAAGCTGCGTTTCCATCTTCTCGCTTTTTGGCGGGAAGAATTCAAAGCTAACATCGATATCGCCCGGCAGGCCCGAAAACAGCGGCGCATCCAAAGCTGTGCGATGTTCGCGCAGTTCATCAAAAGTGGGATTCATGAGCTCGCCCTTACAGCGGGATGAGGTGTTACAAGAGTTTCGGATTGACCGGACAACGCGCCTTTGCGCTGGCCGATCCAGACTTTGACGACAAGCTCGCCGCCTTCGATGGTGACAGGCTCGCTCGCGCTGAAACCGGCCCGCCGCAGCATGCCCGCCATCTGGCGGTCGGAAAAGCCAAGCCGCGCGTGCTGATAACGGCTGCGCAGCTCCTCTCGATCGTGCGCGGCGAAATCTACAATCGCGATGCGCCCCTTGGGCCGGGTGACGCGAGCGGCCTCGGATAGGACCGGGATAGGATCGGCGGCAAAATGCAGCACCTGATGCAACAGCACCGTATCAAAACTGGCGTCGGATTGGGGAAGATCCGCAAAATCGCCCTGCACCAATTCGATGTGCGCGGCCGGCAAATGCTGCAGTTTGGCGCGCGCCACGCGAAGCATTTCGAGGTTCTTGTCGAGCGCCACGACGCGATCGGCATTGTCCGCAAACATTTCCGCCATCCGGCCCGTGCCCGTGCCTATGTCCAGCATGGTGCCGATCTTGTGATCGGCCAACGCTTCGACCAGGCGTTCCTCCACTTCGATTTCGGAACCGTGAAGCGCGCGTAAATCGTCCCATTCGCTCGCGTGTTTGGCGAAGAAAGCGCTGGCCGCGTCGTCGCGCGACGAACGGATGGCGGCCAGTTTGCGCCGGTCATCGTCACACCATTTGGCAAAGCCGGGATCTTCGGCCTCGGCAAGGGCCAACACGTGATCGAGCGCGGACACAATCGGAGACGTTTCATCAAGTCCGCCCGTTCCGCGCAGGAACACCCAGCTTCCTTCGCGGCGTCGCTCAGCCAGCCCAGCGTCGCACAGAATTCCGATATGGCGCGAAACGCGGGGCTGGCTTTGCCCAAGGACCTGCGCAAGTTCGCCTACAGCCAATTCCATATGGGCCAACAGTCGCACGATCCGCAGGCGTGTCGGATCGGCGAGCGCCTTAAACAGTGCGTCGGCCGGCACACCTTTGGCCGAGGCGCCAAACGGCGAAATAGGGACGGCTGAGTGCGGCATAGCGCGTCACATATAAAGATATTTTTATATGTGTAAATGGGGCGGGATCAGCAAGCCGAACCATTCAAGGTGTAACTTCGCGAGCTCCGCCGACCATACGGTATGTGTCCGCGCTCGCCGGAACCTCGGCGGTTGCGTTGTAGTCCCGATGAACGGCGTCCAGGACCTTCTCCACGGCCGAGGTCTTCACGATAGCGACCGCACAGCCCCCGAAGCCGCCGCCTGTCATCCTGACACCGCCCAAAGCCCCTTCGCCTTCACCCAGCGCGGCAAAGATCGTGTCCACCAGCCGGTCCAGCTCCGGCACAGTGACTTCAAAATCGTCGCGCAAGGACACGTGGCTGGCGCGCAATATGCTCGACAGCGCCGCCGTGTCCGCTTTCGCCAGAGCCACCGCTACGGGCTCCACTCGGGCAATCTCGGACACAACATGACGCGCGCGTCGCCGCAAGGTCGGATCCATGTCTTGCCCACTCACCTCCAGTCGATCCAACGTCACGTCGCGCAACGCTTTCACCCCGAAATGCGCCGCGGCCTGTTCGCATTCCCGCCGACGTGTGTTGAAGGCGCTATTCACCAACTCGCGGCGCAATCCGCTGTCCGCGATAACGATCGACAGCTCTTTCGACACCGGGATCGGCATGTGTTCAAGCGTACGGCAATCGATCAAAAGGCCATGATCTTTCTCGCTCGCCGCCGAGGCCATCTGGTCCATAATACCGCACTGCGTTCCTAGAAAATCCGTTTCCGCCTGCTGCGCGATGAGAGCCAAATCCCGCTGGGTCAGCGAAATGCGGCTCAACTGAGCCAGCGACAAGGTGATCGCCACCGCAAACGACGCGGAGGACGACAGCCCGGCCCCCATTGGAATATCTCCCGCAATGGCCAACCGGGCCGGGAGAATCTCATGACCACGAGCCTTAAGCGCGGCCACGACACCGCGTACGAGATTGCGCCAGCTTGAATCCGTTCGCTGGATGGGCTCGTGCAAGGGAATTTTGTCGCGGGTCTGGTCAAAATCGATCGCGACCAATTCGATATAGCCTTCGCCGCCGACTTCGGGTCCCGCTTCCAACGCGACCACGGTTTCTCGGTCAATCGCGCAGGGCAGCACAATACCTTCGTTATAATCGAGATGTTCCCCGATGAGATTGACGCGGCCGGGGGCTGCAAAAAAGCGGCGCGGATTGGGTCCGACGCTGCCAAACGCCAGCCGGTAGCCTTGCCGCGTGCGCGCAATCAGCCGATCGCGTCGGTTCACTCTGCCAACTCCTTGTAATGCTTCGTGCCACTGACCGCGCGCAACATTTCCGCCGCGAGCTCGGGTGTCAAATCCCTTTGCGGCTCGGCCAGCATTTCATAGCCCACCATGAATTTGCGCACGCTCGCCGAGCGCAAGAGCGGTGGATAGAAATGGGCGTGGAGCTGCCAATAGTCTGACAAATCGGTCCCTGCGCCATAATCCCCGAATGGTGCCTGATGCCAACCCATCGAATAGGGAAAGCTGGTCTTAAAGAGATTGTCATAGCGGGTGGTCAGCGCCTTGAAGATCGTAGCGAGGGCGTCGCGCTGGGGATCGTCCAAGCCCGTCAGACGCGCCGTGGGAAAGCGCGGCAGGAGCAAGGTTTCAAAGGGCCAGGCAGCCCAATAGGGGACGATGGCCAGCCAATGATCGTTGACCTCTACGACCCTCTCGGCCGCCTCGACTTCACGATCAACCAGATCAAGCAGCATCGGTCGACCAAAGTCCCTGTAGTAGTCGTCTTGCGAATAATCAGCGCTGCAGACCTCATCAGGCACATGCCCGGTCGCCCAAATCTGGCCATGCGGATGCGGGTTCGAACAGCCCATCATGGCGCCCTTGTTTTCGAATATCTGGACGCTTGCAAAGCGTTCGCCCAGCTCAGCTGTTTGTTCTGCCCACACATCAACCACCTCGCGAATCTGCGTCAGCGGTAGTTGCGGCAGCGTCTTGGAATGGTCGGGAGAAAAACACATTACGCGGCAGGTCCCGCGCGAACTGGTCGCTTGAAACAGCGGGTCGCGCTGCTCAGCCTCGCCGCCCTCATCTTTGAGGGCCGGGAAGTCATTCTCGAAGACGTAGACGCCCGTGTAATCCGGGTTCACCTCGCCGCCTTTACGAGCGTTTCCCGGGCACAGGTAGCAATCTGCGTCGTACGAAGGCGCTGCCTCCTCAGGCTCAGCCTCCTCGCCTTGCCACGGACGATCAAGCCGATGAGGGGACACCTGCACCCAGCGCCGCGCAAGCGGGTTCCACCGTCGGTGAGGTTGGGTGAAGTCAACGCTCACGCCGTCGCCTCGCCGCCTCGCTTGAAACCTACGAATTCAGCGCGGTTGCCCATGGCCCGGTTGGCGGTCAGCGCCGCGAGCACGCTGGTAACGAGCGTGACCACCATAAAGTCGATATAGTGCATCGCGATCATGCCCTGAGGCTGCCACCAGAACGTAAAGGTTCCGTAGAGCGCCACGCCCCAGATCACGCCTGCGATCGCCGCCAACGCGTCGACATTGCGGAACAGCAGTCCGGCTACGAACGCCGAGAGGATCGGCATCGAAAGCAGACCATTGAGCTGCTGAAGCAGGTTGATGATCGAAAAGTCTTCCGGGTCCGCGCTCGCCGCGTCGATATAGACTGTGACTAGCGTGATCGAGGTAATCGTCAGCAGCACCGAAACCGCCGCCGCGAGCTTCCAGTGATCCTTCACCTCGCCCACAAACTGTTCGTGAAAATCGACCGAATAAAGCGCCACGCTTGAATTAAGCACCGCGCTGAATGTGGTGATCACCGCCGCGGCCACCATCGCAGCGAACGCGCCGGAAAGCCACGGTGGCAGCACGGTCGCGATCAACTGACCATAGGCCGCATCACCGACATCCCCGAACAGCTGGTAGGCGACGATACCGGGGATGACGACAATCGGCGGCACAATCAGAATACGAACAATCGCGGCGGCCATCACACCTTTTTGCGCCTCTTTGATCGTGGGCGCAGCCATCGCGCGCTGGGTCAGGTTCTGGTTCGTCGACCAGTAGAAGATCTGAATAAAGATCATGCCAGTGAACAGCGTGTGGAACGGGATCGGGCTGTCTGGGCTACCAATCATCGTGAGCCGTTCCGCTGGTACGCCGGACAAATCGAAGTCAATTGCGGCGAGGCCAAGGAACACGATCAGGAGCGCGAGGCCAAGAATGCCCACGCCCGAATAGGTGTCCATCACCGCGACCGCGCGCAGCCCGCCGAAGATCGTGTAGGCCGAGGCCACCACCGCCAGGATCGCCGCGAAAAACAGCACCGGCAAGTTGTCGCCAAACAGCGCCTGCATGAAGGTGCCGCCAGAATAAAGAACGGCGGGCAGATAGATCAGGATATTGCCAAACAGGAACAGCGCGGAAATCAGCGTGCGGATGGATCGCCCGCCGTACCTCTTCTCCAGAAGCTCGGTCACGGTCGTGCAATTGTTGCGGTAATAGATCGGCACAAACACGAAGGCGAGGATCAGGAGCCCGGCAAACCCTGCGATCTCCCACCAGGCGAGCAGCGCCATCTGATTGCCGTTCATGCCGACCAATTGATCGGTCGACAGGTTTGTCAGCGTGATCGCGCCTGCGACAAACACCCAGTTGAGCCCACCGCCCGCCAGAAACACGTCTTTCTTGGAGCCATCATGCTTGGCGCGGCGGATCGTCAGCCACGTCGCCAGACCCACAAGCGCGGTGATGCCAAGGCACACCGCGATCTGGATCGCGTTGTTGGTCGGAAGGCTGGCGAGCATTTTTTAGAAAGTCCCACGTAAGATGCGGTCGGTTAGAGACGATTGCCTTACGCCAAGCAAGAGCGCATGGGGCGATCTTCAACCACGGCTGCAACGGGAGAGAGCCGCTTTGAACGCAGCGCGGGATTATGTGCGCCTCGACAGCGCGACGACCACCTTGGTCTTTGCGCTGGAAGAAGGCGGCGCGGCGGATTGCACCTATCTTGGCCGGCCCCTTCCCGAGGGTGAAGACCTCGTTGCGCTGGCCGCCGTTTCAAGTCGGGGACGCCACGAAAGCCAGCCCGATGCGCCGCCCACTCCCGGTCTCTTGCCCGAACCCAAAGCGGGATGGATGGGAACGCCCGCGGTCTCGTTGAGCACAGTGGATGACGGAAGCCCAAGCCGCGTGGCGACCGACTTCACGCTATCCTCTTGGAAGGCGAGCGACACCCACCTAACGCTCCGCTTTAAAGACGCCGAGCTTGGCCTGGAGCTGGCGCAGGTCTGGTCGATCCACGCCGGTGATGTTGTGGCCGCGCGGTCTTCGATCTCCAATACGGGCGAGCAGGCCTATTGGCTCGATCATCTCGCTTCGCTGACCTTGCCCCTCCCCCACCGGTTCACGCATGTGACGTGGTTTTCGGGTCGTTGGACGCACGAAATGCAAAAGAGCCGCCGCGCTCTTGGTTGGGAAGGGCTTGCGCGCGCTTCGGGCCATGGCAAGCCGGGCTTTGGCGGGAACTGGCTCATCCTTGATGATCCCACCACACGCGAGGCGCTGGGCGCTCACCTCGCGTGGAGCGGAGATTTCGAAACCCGCGTCGATGTGGATCAACCGGGCAACAGCGATGGGCGTGCGGTCCTGCAGATGCGCGCGCAACTATCCCCCGGAGAGATCCGGCTTGAACCCGGCGCGGCTTTCGAGACGCCCGAAGCGCTTGTCTCGCTTGCGCCCAAAAGTGCGACCCTCGCGCAAAACTGGCACGCGCACGCCCGCGCCGAACGCCTCAAGAAAAGCGCGCCCACTCTGCCGCGCAAAGTTCACGTCAATTCGTGGGACGCGCTCGGCATAAACCTTTCGCAAGACGCGTTGATCGAACTCGCGGACGCGGCGGCGGCGATCGGTGCGGAGCGCTTCGTGCTCGACGATGGCTGGTTCGCCGGGCGCCGTTCGACCGCGACGAGTTTGGGCGATTGGTGGGTCTGCCCGGATATCTTCCCGGACGGACTTGGTCCACTGATCGAACGTGTACACGCGGCAGGCATGGATTTCGGACTGTGGATTGAACCCGAAATGGTCTCGCCCGAGAGCGATCTGTACCGTGCGCGCCCGGATTGGTGCCTCCATACGGCTGGCGGCGCGCGGCCCACAATGCGCGGCCAATTGGCGCTCGACCTGACACGCGCGGACGTACGCGACGCTGTGTTCGATCAAATCGACGCGCTGTTGAACGCACACCCTATCGCCTACCTCAAATGGGACCATAACCGCGATCTCTTCCCCGCCGGAGCCCGCCATGCTCAGGTCCAGGGCTTCTACGCCTTGCTTGATCGCCTCCGCAGCGCGCATCCTAGAGTCGAGATCGAAATGTGCGCGGAAGGCGGCGGCCGAGTGGACTTCGCGCTGCTGGAACGATCGCATCGCTTCTGGCCAAGCGACAACAGCGATCCCATCGAACGTGTGCGGATCCAAAGCGAACTCCTACGGTTCATGCCGCTTGAAACGCTGGGCAGCCATGTCGGACCTTCGCCCAGCCCGATTACGGGCCGCGCGCTCACGATGGATTTTCGCGCCAAGGTTGCGATGTTTGGTCACATGGGCGTCGAGGCCGATCCCCGCGCGATGCCTGTGGCCGATCGCAAGAATCTGGCCGCGCATATCAAGCTGTACAAGCAATGGCGCGATGTCCTGCACGCTGGCGATCTTTGTCATTTGGAGCATCCCGATCCCGGCGTTTACGGGCTAGTCGTTCGCCAGGAAGGCAAAGCGCTAGCGCTCGCCGCGCAAACCCAATTCTCCGAGGTGTTCGACCCCGCGTCTGTTCGTCTGCAGGGGCTTGACCCGGAAGCAACCTACCGCGTCCATTTGCCGCGCCCATGGCCTGCCAAAGCCTCCCTCTATCTGGCCGATCCGCAACAATGGCGAGAGGGCTTTAAGCTTTCCGGGCGCGCGCTGATGACACGAGGGCTTGCGCTTCCGCTCACGCATCCCGAAACGGCGTGGCTTATCGCGCTTGAAAAGGTCACCTGATGAAGCTTGGCTGTTGCTATTTCCCGGAACACTGGCCCGAAGAAATGTGGGTCGAAGACGCGCGGCGAATGCGCGAAATGGGCCTCAGCCTTGCGCGCGTTGGCGAATTCGCGTGGAGCCGGATTGAGCCGGAAGCGGGCGCGTTCGACTGGGAATGGCTCGACCGGGCAATTGGAACTCTGGCCGCTGAAGGCCTCAAGGTCATCCTGTGCACCCCGACCGCGACCCCGCCCAAATGGCTGGTCGACCGCATGCCCGACATGGCCGCTATAGACCAGCACGGGCGCGAGCGCGGGTTTGGCTCGCGCCGCCACTATTGCTTCTCTCACCTTGGCTATCGCGAGGAAAGCCGCCGCATCACAACCGCGCTCGCGGAACGTTACGGCCAGCACGAGGCCATCATCGGTTGGCAAACCGACAACGAATATGGCTGCCACGACACCGTGCTGAGCTTCTCCGAAAGCGCGGCGGCGGGCTTTCGCGTCTGGTGTCAGGAGAAGTACGGCAGTGTCGAAGCGCTCAACAAGGCGTGGGGCAATGTGTTCTGGAGCATGGAGTACTCCAGCTTCGAGGCGATTGATCCGCCCAATCTCACCGTTACCGAAGCGAACCCCGCTCACTGGCTGGATTACCGCCGGTTCGCCTCCGACGAGGTTGCCAGCTTCAACCGCGAGCAAGTGGATATTCTGCGCGAAGCCTCGCCGGGGCGGGATATCACGCATAATTTCATGGGCTTTTTCACCGAGTTCGACCACCACAGGGTTGGCCAAGATCTCGATGTCGCGACGTGGGACAGCTACCCCCTTGGCTTTCTGGAACAGTTCTGGTTCGATGAGGCGGCCAAGCGCGCCTATCTGCGTCAGGGCCACCCCGACATCGCCGCCTTCCATCATGATCTGTATCGCGGGATGACGATGGGCGGGCGCTGGGGCGTGATGGAACAACAGCCCGGCCCGGTGAACTGGGCGCGCTTCAACCCCGCGCCGCTCCCCGGAATGGTCGCCCTGTGGACGCTGGAAGCCTACGCGCACGGCGCGGAATTCGTCAGCTACTTCCGCTGGCGGCAAGCGCCGTTTGCGCAGGAACAAATGCACGCAGGCCTGCTGCGTCCCAACAGCGAGGACGCCGAGGCGGCTGACGAAGCGCGCGAAGCGGCGAAGGCGATCGAAACGCTTGGCCCCGCCATTCTTGCGCGCGCGCAGGCCGCGCTCGTTTTCTCTTACGAAGCCGCGTGGGTGTGCCAGATCCAGCCGCAAGGGAAGAACTTCAGCTTCCTTGAGCTTGTTTTCGAATGGTACAGCGCGCTGCGCCGCAAAGGCCTTGATGTCGACATTGTCGGGCCCGACGCGGACCTTTCGGGCTATGCGATGGTCTTCGTGCCCAGCCTACCGATCCTGCCGGAGGGGTTCGCCGACCGGCTATCCTCACTCAAAGCGCCCGCTTTGATCGGTCCGCGAACGGGCAGCAAAACCGATCACTTCTCCATCCCGGAAGGCCTGGCCCCCGGCGCCTTGCGCGACGTCATTCCGCTCACCGTGACGCGGGTGGAGAGCCTGCGTGATGGAGTGAGCGAAAAGGTGGAAGGCTGGTCCATTTCGCGTTGGCGCGAAGACGTCGAGACTGACCTGATCCCCGAATTCGCAACCCGTCGCGGCGGAGTGGTCTACCGCAAGGACCGGCGGCGTTACCTTGCCGCATGGCCCGACGCCGGATTGCTCGACCAAGTGATCACGCGCATGGCGCGCGAGGCGCAGGTACCCGTGATCAATCCGCCCGAAGGGCTGCGCCTGCGCCGAACGGATCGCCATGTCTTCGCCTTCAACTATTCGGGCGCGCCTGTGAACAGCGCCGGGATAGGCTCGGGTGCGCCCGTGATCGGCAAAACAGTCATCCCGCCCGCCGGCGTCGCCGCGTGGAAGCGGGGCTGAGGGCGCGCTTCAGACATGAGTTCACCACGCACTTACGCGATCATCGGCTGCGGCATGATGGGCCGCGAGCATATGCGCAACATCGCCCTGGTTGAGGGTGCCGAACTGGTTGCAATTGCCGACCCCGATGCGGGATCATGCGACGCGGCGCTGGAGCAGGCGAAAGCGCTCGGCCAGAACATCGCGGTCTTTTACGACAGTGAGGATATGCTGGCGAGCGCCAAGCCTGACGCGGTGATCATCGCCTCGCCAAACTTCACCCACTTCGATGTGGTGAAGCCCGTGATGAAGGCTGGATGCGCGGTGCTGCTCGAAAAGCCCATGTGCACACGTGTCGAGGACGCGCTGGCTTTGGAAAAGGCCGTGCGCGACTACGACCCACTCTTCTGGGTGGGCCTCGAGTACCGTTACATGCCGCCCGCGACCCGCTTCACCGAACGCGTGCATGGCGGCGAAGCCGGGCCGATCACGATGCTGAGCATCCGCGAGCACCGCTTCCCTTTCCTGACCAAGGTCGGCGACTGGAACCGCTTCAACCGCAACACAGGCGGCACTCTGGTGGAGAAATGCTGTCACTTCTTCGATCTGATGCGCCACATCTTGGAGGATGAACCCGTGCGCGTCTTCGCCAGCGGCGGCCAGGATGTGAACCACCTCGATGAGCGGTACGATGGCGAGACACCCGACATAATCGACAACGCTTTTGTGCTGGTCGATTTCGCTGGCGGCGCTCGCGCAGCGCTCGATCTATGCATGTTCGCCGAAGGATCACAGGATCAGGAAGAGATCAGCGCGGTGGGCCTCAAGGGCAAGCTTGAGGTCAAGCTCCCCAGCGCCAACGTGATCTGGTCGCCGCGCGACAGAAGCGGTCCGCATATCGAACCCGTAACCACATCAGCCGAGGCGTTGGCCGCGGGCGATCACCACGGCGCGACCTATCACCAGATGCGCCATTTCCACTCAGCCTTGACGAGCGGAGCCGAGCCGCAGATCACGGCGCGCGACGGATACCGCAGCGTCGTCATGGGCGCCGCCGCGCAGGAAAGCATCGCCACCGGGATGCCGGTGCAGATCACATTTGAGGACGAGGACTGACCCTGATGGACACTATGCCGCGCGTGGGCTTCGGCCTCTGGAAAATCCCACAGGAAGACACCGCTAACGCCGTCGTCGAAGCGGTGCGCGCGGGCTATCGCCACTTTGACAGCGCCGCCGATTACGCCAACGAGGAGCAAACGGGCGAGGGTCTGGCGCGCGCCATGGCTGAGGGGCTGGTGGCGCGCGATGACCTCTGGATCACTTCGAAACTCTGGAACACTTTCCACTCGCCCGAACATGTCGAAGAGGCGTGCCGCAAGACGCTCGCCGACCTTCAGCTGGACTATCTCGACCTTTACCTCATCCACTTCCCCATCGCGCTCAAATACGTGCCGATTGAGGAACGCTACCCGCCCGAGTGGCTCGCCGACCCGGAAGCGGAAAACCCGGTGATGGTAAGAGCGCCCGTGCCGCTGCATGAAACCTGGGCGGCGATGGAAGAACTGGTCGAAAAGGGCCTCGTGAAGCGCATTGGTGTGTGCAACTACAACACCGCGCTGATCCACGACCTCATGGCTTACGCGAAGATCAAGCCAAGCCACCTTCAAGTCGAGGCGCATCCCTATCTGTCGCAGCAGAAACTGCTCGGCTGCGCCAACATCTACGGCATCGACGTCACGGCCTTCTCGCCGCTGGGCGCGCAGAGCTACTTCGAGCTCAACATGGCCGAAGCGGGGGAAAGCCTGCTGGGCGCCGCGCCGGTAATGGTCGCCGCGCAGGCGCACGGAAAAGACACCGGCGCAGGTTCTGCTGCGCTGGGGCGTGCAACGCGGCACTTCGGTGATCCCCAAGACCACCAAACCCGAACGCATGCGCGAAAACCTCGAAATCGACGATTTCGAGCTCTCGTCGGTGGAGATGATGGCGATCAACTCGCTCAATCAGAACCGCCGTTTCAATGACCCGGGCGTTTTCACCGAAGCCGCTTTCAACACCTTCCACCCAATCTACGATTGAGCCCCATGTCGGAATTCCCAGCTATCATAAGGGGCGGCGGCGACTTGGCCGCGTTTCTGAAGACCAACAAACCGGCGGTCGACGCGGCTTTGGACGACGCGGGCGCGTTGCTGTTTCGCGGCTTTGACGTGCCCGATCCAGAGGCGTTTGACGCCGCGATAGAGGGATATGGTGAAGCGGGCTTCACCTACGAAGACTCCCTTAGCAACGCGGTGCGGACCAATGTGACGCCGCGCGTCTTCACCGCCAACGAAGCGCCGCCATCGACCGAAATATTCTTGCACCACGAAATGGCGCAGACGCCGATCTACCCGTCCAAACTGTTCTTCTATTGCGAGATCGCCGAGATGACCGGCGGGGCCACACCGCTGTGTCGGTCGGACTGGGTGATGGATCGCCTCGCCGAAGAAGCGCCCGAATTTGTCGCGCGCCTCGAAGCCGAAGGCGTGCGCTACACCAATGTCATGCCGGGCGCGGATGACGCGGGCTCGGGCCAAGGCCGCTCATGGCGCTCGACCCTGAGTGTCGAGACCAGGGAAGAGGCGGAGAAGCGCCTCTCGGATCTGGGCTATTCGTGGGAATGGCGCGAGGATGGCAGCCTGAAAGTGACCACCGCCGCTTTGCCCGCGGTGCGTAAACTCAGTGAGGGGCGAAAAACCTTCTTCAACCAGCTGATCGCCGCCTTCCGCGGCTGGTCCGACAGCCGCAATTCCGCCGACAAGTCGATCACCTTCGGAGGTGGCGCACCCATCACCGCCAAAGACATGGCCCCGGCCATAGCGGCGGCAGAGGAATTCACCGCGCTGTGCGAATGGCAGCGGGGCGATGTGGCTTTGGTCGACAACTACACCGTAATGCATGGCCGCCGCCCCTATGAAGGCAAACGTCGGGTGCTCGCCTCTCTTGTAGCCTAGGCCGAAGCTTTGCGCACCGCGAGGCCCCAGACGGCCACGTTGGCGATCACCAGAGCGCCCATCAGCGGAGCGAACCAAACGCTCCAGCCGCCCACCACGCCAATCGGCGAGAACAGCAGATAGGTCGCAACCACACAGCTGAGCAGCGTGACCGCCAGCGGCTTGGCAAAGCGCCATTCGGTCATATCGACCTTCTCATCGCGGGTGAATTGCCACGCGGTCTCGCGCGGCTTCCACGCCCCGCAGGTGAGCATAATTCCGACCTCGATCACGAACAGGACGGCGTATTGATGGATGAAATGGAGCGTCACAACGTCCTCAAGCGCGAACCGGAGGAGCCCATAGGCGACAACGTGGAAGACGATCACGATCTTCGCGCCAAGCGCGGGCACGCGGCGAGTGAACAGGCCCACCATCACGATCGCGATAGTGGGGATGTTATAGAAGCCGGTGAACTTGCGGATGACCTGGAACAGGCCTTCGGACGCAAAGGTCAGCATCGGCGCGATGACGAAGGACCCCAGCGCAATGACAAGGCTGGCGATCTTCGCCACGCGCACCAGCTCGGCATCGCTGGCTGCGCGCTGCAAAGCGGGCGCGTAGACGTCAAGCGCGAACAGGGTCGCCGCGGAATTGAGCAGCGAGTTGAACGAGGAGAACACCGCCCCCAGCAACACGGCAAGGAAGAACCCGCTCATCCACACCGGCAGCACGTCGCGGATGAGGCGCGGATAGGCCTCGTCAATGCTCCCCAATCCGGGGCCGTACATGTGAAAGGCGATCACGCCCGGGATCATCATCAGGAACGGCACCAGGATCTTGAAGAAGCCGGAGAAGAGCACGCCTTTTTGTCCCTCGGCCAAACTGCTCGCGCCCAGCGTCCGCTGGATCACATATTGGTTGGTGCACCAATAAAAGAGGTTGGCGAAGATCATGCCGGTGAAGAGCGTTCCGAATGGTGTCGGATCATCTGCGCCGCCGATAGCGTTCAGCTTCTCGGTGTTTTCATTCGTGAGAGTCGCCAGGCCTGCGCCAAAGTCCCCTGCGCCAAGCGCAATCAAGCCAAACACCGGCACCGCCACACCGATGATCAGAAGGCCCACGCCGTTAAGCGTGTCGGAGATCGCCACCGCGCGAAGCCCGCCAAAGATCGCGTAGATCGAGCCCACGACCCCGACCAGCACGACCATCGCCACAAGCGCTGCGAAATCGCTGAGCCCTGTGAGCGCGGTCACGTCGAAAAAGGCGATCACCGCGAGGCTGCCCGAATAGAGCACGCTCGGAATGGTCACGAGGCCATAGCCCAGCATGAACAGCACCACCGACATGCGGCGCACGGTGGGGTCGAACCGGTCGTTGAGGAATTGTGGCAGCGTCGTGAACGCACCCGCGAGATATTTAGGCAGGAATATCAGCGCCATCGCCACCGTGGCGATCGCGGCGGTGACCTCCCAAGCCATGCTCGACATATTATAGCCATAGGCCGAACCGTTGAGCCCGATCAGCTGCTCCGCCGAAAGGTTGGTCAGCAGCAGGGAGCCCGCAATAAAGGTCGCGCCGAGCCCCCGGCCCGCCAGAAAATACCCTTCTTTGGTGTCAGTCGTCCCGCGCGTCTTGACCCAACTCACCCAGGCCACGAACGCCATGAAGAAGACGCACGAGGCGGCGGTAAACACCCAGTTGCCAGCTCCCAAAACGCGCCCCTTCTTTCTTCGGTTTACGCGCTAGCGGGCGCGGGCTCGCGGGACAATTCCTCGGCGATGAATTGCGCGTAGTGATCGCGCAGGGTCTCGGTGCCGAATTCGGGGGTTTTCTCGGCGCTGTATTCGCCCGTCTCGGGGTCCAGAAGCAGCATGCTCTGCGTGGCGTAATACTTGGCGATACGCGCGTACTCGGCCTTTTCCGCGCACCACTTTGAAATCGGCGCGCCAAGGCCGATAACCCTCGCCGCAAGGTCGAACATGACAGGCGAGACAGATTTGAATTTCGGCTCCTTGCCCGCCACCTCGAACAACAGCTCGCCCTGCTCTTTGAGCGTGATTGCGGGGCCGGGGCCGCCGATGGGAAGCTCGGCCCCAATCGCAGCCTCATTTTCCAACGTGCCCACTATGAAGCGCGCCAAATCGCCATCGGAGATTGGCTTGCAGCGGGTCAGCGTGCCATCGCCGAAAATCAGAAACGGTTTGCCCGCCAGCACCCGCTTCGCCTGACCCGAAAGCGATTTGAAGAAGGCAGTCGGTCGCACAATAGTATGCGGGATCGGTGAGGCTTTAAGCGCCGCTTCGAATTCCAGCTTGGCTCTCTGGAACGCCAGATGCGGGCGCTGAACGCAGATCGCGGAAAGCAGCACAAAGCGCTTCACCGCCTGAGATTCGCTCGCGATCAGCAAGTGCATGTTGGCGTCCAGATCCACCGCCTGGGCGTCTTTCGGAGAGCCCGAACGCGAGGCGAGACAGGACACCACCGCGTCAGGGGTAATCTCGGCCATCGCGAGCGACACATCCATTTGCTGGCTTACATCCACCACGCGCACCTCGGCCCCCGCCAGCTCCGGCAGATGGCCCGCCTCCTCGCTGCGTACCTGGGCTGTCACCGTGTAGCCACGGCTCACGCATTCGCGCACCACGGCGCGGCCAATGGTGCCGCTGGCTCCTGCCACGAGAACTCTTTGCATGGTCGCCATTGCTCGGCGCAATCTCCCCTTCCCTTGGACGCAAAGCCTAGGGAAGCGGTGCGGTTTCGCAAGCCATGATGGCGCTTATCGCCGCGAGGATGTGTTGGATTTGTAGGAATTTGGGGCTTTCGCAAACACGCGCGTCCCGTATGTACTGACTGACCTAAGGGGCTCTTGCCTCTGAACGGAGAGACCCAAAATGAACGTCGAATTTTCGCCCGAGCTCGAAGCCTTCCGCGCCGAAGTCGCGGAGTTCTTCGCAACCGCTCCGACTCCCGCCATCCGTGAAGCCGGGCGCAAGACCACCAGCGTCTTTGCTCCCTTCAAGGAATGCATGGAGTGGCACAAGATCCTGTTCGAGAAAGGATGGGCCGCGCCGCACTGGCCACTCGAATATGGCGGCACGGGCTGGAGCGTAGAACAGCGTTTCATCTTCGCTGAAGAGTATCGCAAAGCCGATCTGCCGCCGCTCCTGCCGCAAAGCCTCGGCATGGTCGGTCCGCTGCTGATCGATCTGGGCACCAAAGAGCAGCAAGAGAGATATCTCCCCGGCATCCTCAACGGCGATGATTTCTGGGCGCAGGGGTATTCGGAGCCAAACTCGGGCTCAGACCTCGCCTCACTAAGCTGTCGCGCCGAAGCGGATGGCGATGATTACATCATCAACGGCTCGAAAATCTGGACCACCTACGCCCACCACGCGAACCGCATGTTCATGCTCGTGCGCACCAGCAACGAGGGCAAGAAACAGCATGGTATCACCTTTCTGCTGCTCGACCGGATGGACTTTCCCGGAATGGAGGTCCGGCCCATCTACGGCCTCGATGGTTTCCCCGAACAGTGCGAGGTGTTCTTCGACAACGTTCGTGTCCCGCAATCGGGCCGCGTCGGCGAAGAGGATGATGGTTGGACCGTCGCCAAACACCTTTTGAAGCATGAACGCGGTGGATCCGCCGCCAGCCCGACGCTGATGCGCTACTCGCAACGCGCGCGCGAAGCCGCCGCTCAAAGTCCATCGCCCTTTGGCGGAGTGTTGGCGGACGACCCCGTCTTCCAAAGCGAGATCGGCGCCCTCGAAGCCAGCATCGCATCGCTTGGCCATATGGAAAAGCTCGCCATCGCCGGGCACCCGATCAGCCAGGATCCCGCCTTTCCTTCTATGAACAAGACGATCAATTCCGAACTTTTGCAGGATATCTCGACGCTGATGGCTCGCCTATCAGGCGTCGATGGTCTGGCGCGGCAAGTCGAAGCCTTGCGGGTGGGCTCCAATGTCGAGCCCTTGGGAAGCGAATTCGATCTCATCGCGATGCCGCTTTACCTCAACAGCCGCGCGGCCTCGATTTACGCGGGCAGCAATGAAGTGCAGCGAGACCTCATAGCGCGCACCGTCGCGATGGAGGCCTGATCGATGGACTTCGCCTTCACGCAAGAACAGGAAATGCTGCGCGACAGCGTGGCGCGCTTCCTAGAAAAGAGTTACGATTTCGACGCGCGGCAAGCCCTCGTCCGATCGGATGATCCATGGTCGGCGGACGTGTGGGGACAGTTTGCGGAACTGGGGCTTTTGGCTCTCCCGTTCAGCGAAGAACGTGGCGGATTGGGCGGATCCATTGCGGATTGCGTCGCTTTCGCCGGAAGTTTGGGCAAACACCTCGTGGTTGAACCTTACGTCCACACCATCCTGCTCGCCGGGGCCGCACTGGACGCGAGCGATGCTTCGGTGGCGGACGAGTGGATTGCGAAAATGGCCGCTGGCGACGCGCTCGTCGCCTTTGCCTATGAGGAAGGCGCGGGCACCAGTTCCCCCGACATGATCCAAACCATGGCGAGCGCGAAAGGCGCCGGTTTTATCATCTCGGGTGAGAAGCGCTTGGTGGTCGCCGGAGCCGAAGCGGACGCTCTCGTTGTTGCGGCGCGGACAGGCCAGGAAGATCCTGTCGGGCTCTTCCTGATCCCGAAGAACGCGCCCGGCGTAACCGTCAGCCCGTACATCACCATTGACGGACGAAGCGCCGCCAAAGTTCGCTTTGACAAAGTGGCCGTTGGTCAAGACAGCGTGCTGTTTGAAGACGCGACGGAACCGCTCACCCGCATCCTTGTAAACGCGATTATCGCGCAGTCGGCCGAAGCCGTGGGCGCGATGGGCGCGTTGCTCTCATTGACGAGCGAATACGCGATGACCCGCAAGCAATTTGGCAAACCGATCATGATGTTTCAGGCGGTTGCGCACCGCTTGTCCGACATGAAGATGGCCTACACCAAGGCGCTGTCCTCGCTCACGTACACGACCGCGCTCGCCAATTCGGGAGCAGCCACCACGCGCGACATCGCCATTCTGAAAGGCCAAGTGGGCTCGCTGGGCCGCTCGATTGGCGAGGCGGCCATTCAAACCCATGGCGGTGTCGGCATGACCGATGAACTGACCGTCAGCCATTACCACAAGCGCTTGATCGCGTACGACGCGCAGCTTGGCGATCACCACTACCATTTTCGCACCGTTGGGATGGGATAGGCGCGGAAATGACAACGAACGGATGATGTCGAAACGATCGCTTATCCCGGCAGTTTTGCTTTTGGTCATCGCGGGCGGGCTGTTCGCGCTGAGCCAAACGCGTCGCGCCCAAAACGTCTTCTACGCGCTCTCCTACGAGAAGGTGTACGATCGCTACGAACAGACCGACGTGACCGCCATCGATCTAACAGCGAATGTCGACGCAAACGGCGTCAAAGCCGAGCTGATCTCTGCCTTTTTCGGGCTCGACAAGGGATTGCCAAGCTTCCTCAGTGATCGCGTGATCTGCGAGGGAGCGGGTGGGCAAGATGGCATGCCGGTCATATTCTCTCACGAAGTCGATGCATCGACTCTCGATCCGGGCGACTTCGAGATCATCAAGAAGTCGGGCGAAGTCGGATCCGTGACCTGCCTGACGCTGGCTCCAGCTGATGATCCGGGCGAGCTGCGCACGGTGCTTTTGACCGGGGAGTTTGGAGACGCCGCCGATCCACCAACCGGCGTCCGAGTAATCGGAAACATCGTTTCGCTGGACGGCTCCGTGACATTCAAAGGCGCAAAGGTGGATGTAACACCCCTCGAAGAGGGTCCGAGCCTTGTGTTTGCTCAAGTTGTTCCGCGAGATGAATGGAAGCTAGGGCAGGCCGCGACCGGTATCCCGTTCGGTGGTGGCAGCGGTTGTCCGCAAGGAACCGAGCAAATAGTTCGAGTAACCTGGGCCGGAGGCGTCACAAAGCCGTCTGGCGAGGCGGCGGATGACGCGGAAGCGAGCCTTTATGAGGTCGTAATTGCCGAGCAAAACGGCAGCCAAACCGTCATTACACCGTTCGCTTTGGGAGACCTTGGAGATGGCGACAACAATCATAAGCTCTGCCTTGATCGACAGGGAGCGGTCACCTCGGTGCGGTTCCCCGCCGGACATCTCACCGATCCTCGCGATGATCTGAACCCAGCGACAGCAATTGATCTAGCTCGCTAATCCGCCCAAACCTTGCGCAATCAAGCCAGCGCCGCCATGTCTGCGCCCAACAAAAGCAATTGGGACAACCGCGATGGGCTTCGACCTTCCGCAACTCACCGTTAGCGGCACTCCGCATGAAATGGGCCGGCAATACGGCGCGCATTTCCGCGACATGATCCACCCGTTCGTGGCGGATCGCGTCAGCGCGGTCGAAACCTATCTGCGCGACACGGGGCACGAAGGGACCGACCGGCTGTTTGAGGCCGGTTCCGCATGTCTTGAAACCGTTCGCAGCTTTGATCTCGCTGGCTACGCCGAGCATATGGGCCTTGCCGAAGGCGCTGGTATTGACCCGGTTCGTCTGTTCACAACCGCCAACATGACCGATGTGCGCGACATTATCGCTTATCCCGACGATCCCGTCGTGGTGGAAGATGAAGGCTGCACCGTGGCGCTTGTCCCGCCAAGTCTGTCCGCTAATGGACACGCGCTGCAGGGGCAAACCTGGGATTTGAACGGGCCTGATGTGCAATATGTGATCGCGCTCCATCGGCTTCCGGATGAAGGGCCCGAAACCTGGACGGTCACCTGCGCCGGATGCCTCACGCTCATGGGCATGAACCAGCACGGCGTGACGGTGGGCACTACCAACCTCAAGACTTATGGTGCAAAGGTCGGTGTGCCCTATCTGTCGCTGCTTCATCGGGCGCTTTCGGAAAAGACACGCGCAGCGGCCAGCGCAATTGTCGAGGGCGCCGCGGTGGCTGGTGCGCACACTTATTGGGTTGGCGACAAGGATGGCGCAATAGAGTGGGAGAAAACTCCGCAAACCGGCTTTTTGCGCACCACTGAGGACGGCCCGCTGGCGCGGACCAACCACTGCCTGTTTGAGCCGAACACGGCGCGTGAAACTGATCTTTCACCCAGCACACACAATCGCTTTGATCGGATGAATACGCTCCTTTCGCAGAGCGACGGACACACGGTTCAGTCGATGAAAGCGCTGTTCGCCGACCGGGGCGATGGGCGCCTGAGCATCAACCGCTTCGCCGAAGATAATTCCGGCGCCACAACAAACGCGGTGATTGCCTGCAACCCGGCTGAGCTTGAGTTTCTCGCATGCCGCGGTCAGGCAGACAAAGGCATATGGGAAAAGCTGGAATTCGAGAGGCAACCAGCCGCCGCTCTCTAGGATATAAGCCCGAAAAGTGGTGCCGCTTACGTGACTCGAACACGTGACCCCATCATTACGAATGATGTGCTCTACCAACTGAGCTAAAGCGGCACAGACCGACGCCAAAAGGCAGTCAGGTGTGGAGGCCCGAGCCGGAATCGAACCGGCGTACACGGATTTGCAGTCCGCTGCGTCACCACTCCGCCATCGGGCCAATACCCTCCAAAAACGGGAGAAATGCGCCACTAATTAGGGATTATGATTCAGGCAAGCAGAAGTTTTCCGCAGTGGCAGTCCGCTTACTCCGCACTCGTTCCGCATTTGTTCGCAAAAAATGAGCTTTCTCACGGCCGAAAATCCCCCCGATTGATTTCGCAATCGTCGAAAGTGACGGAAAACCGCCATTCTTGAGCATGTTGATTTAGGCAAAAAAGCACCGGAAGCCGTAAGCGGACTCGGAGTCCGTGTACGCGAAGCCGCTCCAAATTAGCGGCTCAAAGTCCCCGAACAAAGGCAAAGGCATTGCCTTTATCTCTTTGCTAGACTCCAAATTCTTCAAAAAATCATTACGTCAAGGGTTGACAAAAAATATTTTGTGGTTTCGCGCGTCGCGCCCTTGCCACGGGCAGCCGCCCGCAACTACATGATGTTATCCGACGTTATGGGCCGAAATATTTGGTCGGAACGCAATGCGGGGTTAGCCCCTCCATCCGTTACCATGCTTTTAGGATTTGGGGTTAGGGATCATTTGCACTTGGGAGGCATGGAGAGACCTATGGGTAACGAACTCGTCACTGACGTGAACCTTCTTCAGCGTCTAGCAGAAGCAGCAAAACGGAAAGTCTCTGCTCATGAGCGCCGTCAGCAGCGGCTCTCATTTGTCTATGGCAACCTTCCGAAAAATAGCGACATGACCAAGAGCGACGTTGCACGTGCCTTGCGCCAGGTTGACCAACTGGATGGAAAGAGCTGAGCTGCACTGAGTGTTTGTTTTTGAGCTAGTCGGCCGCGAAAGCGATCCGGTCTACCAAAACCTTGCCGTCGAAAACCTCGACCGCCAATATGGCTTCCTGCAATCCATCGTCGAAGCCTCGCTTAAGCTCGATCAACCGATGTTGTCGATTGAGGTTATAAAGGCACTAAACTTTCACGCGATATCCTGTCTGCACGTGAACCCTGGCGAGTTTCGCCCATGCCCGGTTCATGTTCCGAAGGAAGATGGTTCGAGGTTTGAGCCACCGCAGCACTTCCAAGTACCAGCACTGATGCAGATGTTCACAAATGAGGTGAACCGGCGCTGGGACCAGGTCGACGCCGTCACCCTAGCGACATTCGTCCTCTGGCGGCTCAACTACATTCACCCATTCGTTAACGGTAACGGTCGGACCGCAAGAGTTGCGTCTTACTTTGTGCTTTGTTTGAAGGCCGGTGGATGGCTGCCTGGCTCAAAGCTGATTCCAGAAAGAATAGTAGAAATTCGGCCTGAGTATGTGAATGCACTTGAGGAAGCGGATAAGGCGTACAACGCTGGTAAGCCTGATCTGACGGTGCTTCACGGGTTGATCTCAAGACTGCTAAACGATCAGCTTCAACAAGCTGATGAGAGCTCAAAACAGGGCTGAAATTTTCCGCAATTGCCAGATAAGTCCCCTTGGCGGCCCATGGCATAAATCAGCATGAAAACTGCGGAAAATGGCGGAATTCTGGGAAAAACTATAGATTTGCAGTCCGCTGCGTCACCACTCCGCCATCGGGCCGAGCCACTTGGTCAGGACAGGCCCTGTTCCAAGCGGAAGCGGCCCACTAGCGCTTACCCTTGGGCTTGGCAATGGTCTTCACACGCTCGGAGCTCGGGCGTGACAGTATTGCTCGACTTTACGTTGGGTCACTCTGGACCGAGCCCGATTCACAAGGCAAACGCGGCCGCATGACTATTGCGAGCCTTTTGTCACCGATCACGGGCAAGCCGGGTCCGGTGCGCCTCGAACATGCGGTCAATTGGATGCAGGGACGTACGCTCTATGGCGGCGCCTCAGCCCTCGTCGCCTACACAATGGCGACCCGCGCTTTTTCGGATTTGCCGCCTCTGCGTGCAGCGCAGGTCGGCTTTGTCGCTCCCGTCGGAAAGGATATTGAGCTTTCGGCGGAGATCGTGCGGCAGGGTCGCAACGTGACCCAGGTTCGCAGCGAGATTCGATCCGAAGGCCAGGTCGCGCTCACCGCTTTCTGGCTTTTCGCCAACGGGCGCGACCCCAACGCGGTGCGTCCTGCCGATCAGCCGGGCCAATGGCCTGGGCCGGCCGAAGAAAACGCTGTCGCGATGGAAGGACAAGGGCCTTCCTTCATTCAAAACAACTTTGAAATGCGCTTTGGCCAAGCCAAGGGCGAAGACCATGGGGCCACCGTGCGCCGCTGGGCCCGCCTAACCGAGGATCACGACCTCGACCCCGCGTCCAAGCTCGTCCTCATGGGCGATGTCATGCCTCCGGGCGCGATGCGGATCATGCAGCGTATGGGGCCGATCAGTTCGATCAACTGGTCGTTCAACGTCTTGGATACCGAGACGCAGTCGCCCGGCGGTTGGTACCTCGCCGAGAACGCTAGCCAGCACGCCGACCTAGGCTACTCGTCAGAGCGGCTCCGCATGTGGGACGCCAACGGCAATCAAGTGCTAGAAGGCCTCCAGTGTGTCGCCATTTTTGGCTAAGTCTTCTGGAGGCAAGCTCTTGCTTTTCCGAAGTTACACATCCTCGAATTTGGGCGCTCGCTTCTGCATCTCGGCCATGACCGCTTCGATCTGATTCGGAGTTCGCATGATCGCGTGCTGCTCAATGCTCTCTTCGAGCAAGATTGCATCGGTATCACGCTCCGTCATGCCTGCCTGCAAACGCTTGGCGGCGCGAATGGCACCCGGATTCTTGTTCGCGATTTCGCGAGCAATCTCCAAAGCCTGAGCCAGAGGATCTTCATCGTTGTAGGTTGCAAAGCCAAGCGATTGCGCCTCGGCGCCGCTGAAAACACGATTGGTGTAAACCAGCTCACGCAGAACATCGTCGCGAACGAGACCCCGCCAAAGCGCGTAGCCTCCCATATCGGGCACTAGGCCCCACTTCATTTCCATAACAGACATGCGCGTTTCCGGGTGAACGACACGGATGTCTGCCCCGCTCGCGATTTGCAGTCCGCCACCGAAGCACACACCGTGCACCGCGGCGATCACCGGGACTGCGAGCTTGCGCCAAGTCATTGCGACCTGCTGGAACTTGTTGGAGTTACCATAGGTGCGCTCGGTCAATTCCGGTTCATTTGCATCGGGTGTGCGTCCGAAACTGGCCGTGTCGAGACCAGCGCAGAAGGCTCGCCCTTCGCCGGATAAGACAACAACACGCACCCCTTTGGTTTTGGCCAGTACATCTCCAGCCTCGATAATCGCCGTAAACATCATCGGATCGAGAGCGTTCATCTTGTCACCGCGGGTCAAGCGTACGTGCGCGATGCCGGAGTCATCCAAGTTAATGTTGATCCGGTCGTTGGAATAAACGGTCTGCGAAACGGTTGCGATTTCAGTCATGCTCGCCCTTTAAGTTCTCTAACTCGATCTGATGGAGCAAATCTGGCTCAACCGTTTTGCCAAGTCCAGCGAGAAATCGGCCTTCAATCAGGCGCAGGTTGTTCAAATCGGTAGCTTGCGGGACTGCGAGGCGCATCCAAGTAGTAGCCGCCATCCGGATGGGTTGCCAAAATGTGCGAAAGGCCGAAAGTTTTAAGCTTCGCTCGAACTCTTGCGACGTGAACCGCCAGACTGTTCGTTTCCGGCTCAAACTGGATACGCCAAACGTCCGCTAAAAGCTGGCGTCGGCTTACACGTTTGCCCGGTTCGCTGGCGAGCCGCCACAAGAGCGAGAACTCGCGAGGGTGCAGAGCCAACCACCGAGCCTCAACCCGACCGTCACGATGTAACAAGTCGAGCGTGACTTCGCCCGCCTCCCTAAATCGCGGGATCAGCGCACCTTCGCTTGGAAAGAGAGTGAAAACGGAATTCGGATTCACCGCTGGCACCCGTTGCTTCGTAGACGATCCTTGCTGGCAAACACGGGCGACGCGGGCGTGAAACGGCCTTGTTGCTTTTCGAGTTGTGGTGGCATCACCATACTCGCACGTTCTGACCATTTCATGTGTGCACCCTTCTGTTAGGAAATAGTCTTCAGACCCGGTCTGGAAGTGATCGCCCGTTAGCGGCGGCAATAGCCGGCGAAGCATTTTCGGCCGCCACGACGCGCGATGGCAATGCCAAAAACCAACGACGAAAACCTGCAAGCTGGTATACGCATAATTGCATAGCAAACCGGCGAAGCGGGTTCGCAATTAGCTAGGGCTCACTCTTCACCTCGCGAGTATGCGCCCTCCACGTGCGGCAACACCGCATCAAACAGTGTCACGCCGCCGAACTGTTGACTCCGAGCGACGAGAGATACCGCTTCACATTGCGCGCGGCTTGCCGCAGACGCTGCTCGTTCTCGACCATGGCGATACGGACGTACCCTTCGCCCTCTTCCCCATACCCCACACCGGGAGCCACCGCGACTTGCGCTTCGGTGAGAAGCTGCTTGGAGAATTCCAGACTTCCCATTTCTTTGAGCGCAGGGGGAAGCGGGGCCCAAGCAAACATGGAAGCGGCGGGGGACGGAATATCCCAACCCGCGCGGCCGAACGATTCCACCAACACATCTCGGCGCCGCTGATAAAGCTCACGATTGGTTTGCACGATGTCCTGCGGTCCATTCAACGCGGCGCAAGCGGCCGCTTGAATCGGAGTAAACGCGCCATAGTCCAGATAGGATTTCACCCGAGTGAGCGCCGCGATCAACTCTCGATTGCCAACCGCAAAGCCCATCCGCCAGCCGGCCATCGAGTACGTCTTGCTCATACTGGTGAACTCGACCGCGACGTCTTTGGCGCCGTCCACCTGCATGATCGAGGGCGTGGGATTTCCATCAAAATACAGCTCGGAATAGGCAAGATCCGAAAGCAGCCAGACCTTGTTCTCACGCGCCCAGGCCACGAGCCTTTCGTAGAAGGCGAGATCGACCGTTTCCGCAGTCGGATTCGAAGGATAGCTGACAACCAACACGCTGGGGCGCGGCACCGTAAAGGCCATCGCGCTTTCCAATGCCGCCCAATATCTTTCATCGGGGGTGGTTGGAACCGAGCGAATTGTAGCGCCGGCAATAATGAAGCCGAAGGTGTGAATCGGATACGAAGGGTTGGGCGCCAAGACACAGTCGCCCGGAGCGGTGATGGCCGTTGCCAGGCTGGCGAGCCCTTCTTTTGACCCCATGGTGACAACAACTTCGGTCTCAGGGTCCAAGTCCACCCCAAAACGGCGGCCATAGTAGTCCGCCTGAGCGCGGCGTAACCCGGGAATACCTTTTGATTGCGAATAGCCGTGCGCGTCTGGCTTGGCCGCGACTTCGCAGAGCTTGTCGATTACATGCTGCGGCGGAGGCTGGTCAGGGTTTCCCATACCAAGATCGATGATGTCTTGCCCGCTTTGGCGTGCGGCGTGCCGCATCGCGTTCACTTCCGCGATAACGTAGGGCGGAAGCCGTTTCATGCGGTAAAACTGGTCGTTCATTGCTTTTTGCACCCTGGATGACGCAATCAAACTCTGCGTGGGAGGGCTTTGGCATAGGCCAATACGGACTCTTAGGGGAAGGCGTTTCCGCCAGTTGTTCTACAGGGCAGACGTGTTGATCCGGAAAAGCGCCTTCGCAATCACATCTTGCTTGGCCTTTGCGTCGTAATCGGCTTGGATGATATGGCTTATCCATTGGGAGCGAGAGATGTCGGGCGACAAGGACGATACATTCGATGCAGCGAAGCCGTTTCGGAACCTCTTGGAGAACCCGCTTTTCAACCTTTCGGGCGAAGCGATGAAAGCGATGTTCTCTGGGTCCATGCTCGGGGGAAATACAGGTCAGCCAGACCAACCGGTGAGTGGGCTGCCCGAGGGCATGGACCTTGGCGAACTGGGCGAGTGGGCCAAAGCCAGCGCCGAAATGCAGCAGGTGTGGATGGAGTTTGTCACACATCAAGCCGGTCTCGCCGCAGAAAAGGCGAAGGGCGGCTTTAGCCCCGGAGGGCCGCTACCCGATCCCGCGCAATGGCTCGTAATATCGCAAAGCATGGTTCAACAAATGCCGCAGAAGCTTTTTGCCGTTCAGGCAAAGCTCGCGCAGGATTCGTTTGAACTTTGGCAAGGTGTCCTCGGGCGAATGGGAGCTGCGCTTAGCGGTACAGGCACCGACGAGACCTTGGCGGTAGATACCAAGAACCTCCCGCCCCTTCCGAAATCAGATCGACGGTTCGCGGACCCTGCTTGGCAAACCCAACCCGCCTTCGCTCTCTTGCACCAAACCTATTTGATGCTGGCCGAGTACTTCCGCGAGGCGGTCCAATCGATGGATGGCCTCGACGGCGAAAAGCGCAAGCAACTTGAGTTTGCGATAAACGCGCTTGCCGAGGCGATGAGCCCAGGCAATTTCCTGCTGACCAATCCTGTTGTCCTG
Source organism: Pseudomonadota bacterium (assembly GCA_039186235.1). Lineage (GTDB taxonomy): Bacteria > Pseudomonadota > Alphaproteobacteria > Sphingomonadales > Sphingomonadaceae > Erythrobacter. The sequence goes on from JBCDAE010000016.1 coordinate 49,530, forward strand.
AAGCGCACGATCGACACGCGTGGCCAAAACCTCGTGAAAGGCATGCGCCATCTCATAACGGATCTCAAGCGCGGCCAGTTGACCCACACCGATCCGAACGCGTTTACGTTGGGCGAAAACCTCGCGGCCAGCCCGGGGAAGGTCGTCTATGAGACCGAGCTCTTCCAGCTTATTCAGTACAGCCCTTCGACCAAAGAGGTTTACGAGGTTCCTCTTGTGATCTTCCCGCCTTGGATCAATCGCTTCTACATTCTCGATCTCAACCCGAAAAAGAGCTTCGTGAAGTGGGCCGTCGATCAGGGCATCACCGTGTTCATGGTGAGCTGGAAGTCGGCGGACGAAAGCATCGGCGACTTGGTCTGGGATGATTATATTCGCGCCCAGATGGACGCGATAGACCAGATCATGGAGCGGCTGAAGGTGCCGAGCGTTCACACGATCGGATATTGCGTGGCCGGAACCACCCTGGCGGCGACGCTCGCGATCATGGCGCGCCGCGGCGAAGCGGAGAAGGTGAAAAGCGCGACGTTCTTTACAGCTCAAGTCGACTTTGAGCGCAGCGGGGATCTCAAGCATTTTATCGACGATTCGCAGCTTGAAATGATCGGGCAGCTTTCACCTCAGGGGTATCTTGATGGACGCTATCTCGCGGCGACGTTCAACGCACTGAGAGGCAAAGATCTCATCTGGAACTACGTGGTCAATAACTACCTTCTAGGCGAGGATTATCCGGCCTTTGACCTTCTGCATTGGAACGGAGACGTGACCAACCTCCCCTCTAAGTGGCACAACCAGTATCTGCGCGATCTCTACCGCGACAACAAAATGGTGGTGCCTGATGCGCTCCAGGCGGACGGCACTCCTATCGATCTCACGCAAGTGGAGGTGCCGACATATGTGCAGGCGGGGCGCGAGGATCATATCGCACCCGCCGAAAGCGTCTGGCAAATTACCGAACACTTTAGAGGGCCGCTTGAATTCTTGCTAGCCGGCTCCGGACACATTGCCGGGGTCGTCAATCCTCCGTCTGCCAAGAAATACCAATACTGGCTTGGTGACAGCCATGCCGACAGTCTTGACGCCTATATCGAGGGGGCGGAGGAGCACCCTGGAAGCTGGTGGCCGCATTGGCTGGACTGGCTAGACAAGCAGGATGGCAAGAAAGTGCCCGCCACCGGAAAACGCAAACCCGGCGGCCGCGGCGACACGGCAATCGAAGACGCGCCAGGGCGGTACGTAAAGGCTAGGTAACCTCCTTGGCGGTTAGGTTTTCTGCCGCAAAACCGTCCTAATACATGAATTATCTCTCATAGTCAGAAGTTTAAGTCATTTTTGTGCAGTGCACAAAAATCCTTGACTTCGCGCCCGCAATGCGTATTTTGTGCAGCGCAACATGACGTGAGGAAACTATGGCTGAAGCCACCACCACTTCGAAAATCGACGCGGCCGCTGAGAAAGCGTACGCCGAAGCCGCCGCGAAGAAAGCGACGACGGCTAAGGCAGAGCCAGCTAAAACCGCGCCCGCCAAAAAGCCCGCGGTCAAGAAAGCCGCTGTGGCGAAGAAGCCCGCTGCAAAGACAACCGCTGCCAAGCGCGCTCCAGCCAAGAAGACGGCTGCCGCAACCACGGCTGCGAAAAAGCCCGCAGCTCGCAAGGCCGCTGTGAAAAAAGCACCCGCCAAGAAGACGCCGGTCAAGAAGGCCCCCGCCAAAAAAGTGGCCGCCAAGAAAGCGGACACTGCGACCAGCAACCCCATCACAAAACTTAAGGATACGATTATGGCCACCGCTGAAAAGAATGACATCACCGCCCAAGCCAAAGACATGGCCGCTGACGTGCAAGAGCGTCTGAAGACCGCTTACGCCAAGACCGGCGAGTTCGCCGGCGAAATGGGTGAGTTCAACAAAGCTAACGTCGACGCCGTCGTCGAAAGCGGCAAGATCTTCTTTGCCGGCGCGCAAGAGCTGGTGAAGGACAACGTCGAAACCGGCAAGACCGTGGTTGAAACCGTCACGGAAGACGCCAAGAAAATGGTCGCCGTGAAATCGCCGACCGAACTCATGCAGCTCCAGGGTGAGCTGGCTCGCCGTAACTTCGACGCTGTCGTCTCGTTCGGCTCGCAGCGCACTGAAGCTTGGGTCAAGCTCTACAACGACGCGTTCGCTCCAATCTCGAACCGCGTGAGCGTTGCCGCTGAAAAGCTGACCAAGGCCGCCTAAGCCGCTGCCATATAGTTTCTAAGTCGGGCCTCTCTCCTCTCTCCCAAACCCGGCTTATGAAAGCGCGCCGTCAAAGGCGCAGGGCCGGACACCTCGTTTGAGGTTGTCCGGCCCCTTTTTTTCGGTGCCCGCTTCGACTTGGCATTTGGTTCGCTTACGCTTCGTTAGGCGCAATTTGGCAGCAGAGTCTCCTTGCGAAGACCAGAACGAATCCCATAATGGAGGCTCATGAAACCGACCCGCTTCCCCAACGGCCCCCATGCCGATCCCGACCTCGTCCTGCGTCCAACCGCAGCAGATGACGACCAAGAGGGGGGCACCGATAACGAAGTCGGCATCGCGACCAAGACGCGGACGAAACCCAAGAAGCCGAGCCAGTACAAAGTTCTGCTCCTAAACGACGACTACACCCCGATGGAGTTCGTGGTTATGGTCCTCAAACGATTCTTCAGCATGGATTTAGAACAGGCTACCCGGGTGATGCTGCACGTGCACCAAAAGGGTGTCGGCGTATGCGGGATCTTCCCCTACGAAGTCGCCGAGACGAAGGTGAATCAGGTGATGGATTTTGCGCGTCAAAACCAGCACCCGCTCCAATGCACTTTGGAAAAAGCCTAAGCGAATAGCCTTGGCTCGCTTTGGTCACCCGGATCCTGACCCTGTGAAACCCGGTCAGGAAAGCGTTTGGGATTATCCCCGCCCGGCCATTGCCGAACCCACCGCCCGTCGTGTTCAGATCATTCATCGCGGAGTCTGCCTCGCCGACACGCGGCGCGCCTGGCGCACGCTCGAAACCAGCCATCCGCCAACCTATTACATCTCGCCAGAAGATGTTGCGCTCGATCACCTAGCGCCGAACCCGCGGCGAACCCTGTGCGAGTGGAAGGGAAAGGCCCGATACTGGGACATTCGCGTCGCTGACGATGTGATCGCAGCCGGAGCGTGGTCTTACTCCGACCCAACACCCACTTTCGAAGGCATTCGGGACCACATTGCCTTCTATCCCGATCCACTCGATCAATGCCTGGTCGATGGAGAGCGGATCACGCCGCAACCCGGCCAATTCTACGGGGGCTGGATCAGCCAGTACGAAGCCGGGCCATTCAAAGGAGGTCCGGGCAGCCAGTTTTGGTAGGCACTAGGGGTGCAAGGGAGCGCACACCCGCTGCACGAAAAGAACCCCATGACCGCGGCTATGATTGCCGCTATGGCGCCGTTCAGGTGAAGCGCGTAAACTCGGTCGTAAAGACTGAGGTAAACGACAACGGTTGAGAGGCCACTTTGGGAAACGCCCTACCCAGTATCGACCGGTATATCTTCAAGCTGGTCCTGATCCCGATGCTGGGTGTGTTTGCGTTGGCCGCTTCGCTTTTGCTGCTCGACAAGATGCTCCGCCTCTTCGACTTCGTGGCAGTCGAGGGCGGCCCGGTCGGGGTGGTCTTCCAGATGCTCGGCGCGCTCATCCCGGAGTATGCAAGCCTCGCCATTCCTCTCGGGCTTTTGCTTGGGATTTTGCTGGCGTTCCGCAAACTCGCCACTTCGTCCGAACTCGACACGATGAGCGCGGTTGGCTTGTCCTATTTCCGCCTTCTGCGCGTGCCCTACGCGATCACTGTCTTGCTTGTCGCTGTTAATATAGCGCTCGTTTTCTACATCCAGCCGATCAGCCGCTACTATTACGAGCAACTCGAATACGAACTACGTTCAGGCGCGCTTGGTGCGTCCATTAAGGTTGGAGAGTTCACAACGCTTGCCGATCGAATGGCGCTGCGCATCGAGGAGAGCGAGGATCAAGGACGGCGCCTTAAGGGCATTTTTGCACGCATTACCAATGAGCAGCAGCAAACGCTTTCGATCAGCGCGCGCGAAGGGTCGTTCCTGGCAACCAGCGACAGTCCCGACACAATTATCTTGCGTCTGACCGAGGGCACAATTGTTCAGGACACCGGAAGCAAGACCCCTCGTGTCCTGAGCTTCAGCCGCCATGATTTGCCGATTGATCTTCCCGCAATCGAGGAGTTCCGGCAGCGGGGCGACGCCACGCGCGAGTATATCTTGCCCGAGCTCCTAAGCATCGGATGGAGCGCAAACGCACCTGAGGCCGAACGCGACGCCAGCCAGGCCAGCTTCAACTTTCGCCTCGTCGAAGTGGTCATGATGTTCCTCATGCCGCTTCTGGCCGTCGCCCTTGCGATCCCGCCCAAACGCTCGACCAGCGCCTTGGGAGTCTTCGTCTCGATCGTGATGGTTGTCGCCTATCACAAGGTCAATCAATACGGTGAAGACGTCGCCGCGCTAGGTTTGATTGATCCCATTTTGGCCCTCTGGGGTCCCTTTTTCGTTTTCGCAGCGCTGATATTGTGGATGTATTATCAAGTGGCCTACGTGCCCGGTGGGCAAGCGATTGGGTGGCTCGAAACAGGTTTCGAAAAGCTCTCCAAGTGGGTCGGAAAACTGTTCACTAGTCGTGAGCCCTCTACCCGTTTAGAGACGCCGGGAACCCCGGGCCCGACCGAGATAGCGCCGGCCGAATAAAAAGGGTCTGACACCACCCTACTCATCTATGCAGTTCGATTTCTTCCCTTCGCGCACTCTTACGCTCTACCTCGCAAAGATGTTCGTCGTCCGAATTCTGGCGGTTCTGGTGATGTTGGTTCTGGTGCTGATGATGCTCGACCTGCTCAGCCGCACCGGGGAAATCCTGACACCCGAAGGCAACGGACAGGCCGAAATCTGGCGCTATGTGACGCTGAGAGTGCCTCAGCTGATTTCACGCTTTCTGCCGTACTCCGTGCTGCTGGCGACGCTCATTACACTTGTGACGCTCAATCAGAATTCGGAGGTTGTGGCGATGAAAGCGGCGGGTCTTTCCGCACACCAAGTGCTGTCTCCGCTGCTTCTGACAGCCGCGCTCATTTCCGCGCTGAGTTTTGGTTTTAACGAGCGAGTCGTCACCAGAGCAAACAGCGCCCTGAAGGCCTGGGAAGCCGTGGAATACGGAGAAATTCCACAAGAAAGCAGCGTCCGGGCCAACGTTTACCTGACCGACGGTGACAATATTCTGTCCGCGTCTTCCCTCGTTGGATCTGGTGATGACATTCAGCTCAACGGCGTCACTTGGTACAAGCGAGCGCCGGGAGGTCTCATTCTCGAACGCGTAAAAGCGGACCAAGCAACCTACGCCAATCCGGGTTGGACGTTGGAGAATCCGGTCATGTTCGATGTTGGGGAAGCGGCCGTTGAGGAGTTGGAAGACATCGTCGTGGGTGAATCATTGACACCTGAGAGGATCGAAATCCAGTCGGCGGATCCCGACGGACAAGGCTTCTTTGAACTGAGCAAGACGATTGATGCGTTCGAAACGCTTGGTCGTCGAACTTCAGAGCTTAAAGCGAAATGGTGGCACCGCTTGGCCGGACCACTGTCAGCCTTGCTGATGCCGCTGCTTGGTTCGATCGCGGCCTTTGGGCTTGCGCGGTCGGGACAGCTTTTTGTGCGAGTGATTATCGGCATGGGATTGGGCTTTGCCTATTTCGTCGTCGATAACGCGGCTCTCGCCATGGGATCGTTCGGGGGCTACCCGCCCTTTTTGGCCGCGTGGGCGCCGTTCCTTCTTTTCCTTTTGGTCGGAGAAACCGTCCTGATACGGACCGAGGAATGAGCCACTGGACCCTGCGCTTGGCGCGTCCGGAAGACGCCGGTCGCATGCCCCCAATCGAAAGTGCAGCTGCGGTGCTGTTTGCGAAGGATCCGGCTTTCAGCACGGCAGATCTTGATGAAACGCGCTCGCCCGAAGAGTTTCGCCGGCTTATTCGCAAGGGACATAGCCTGATCGCCCATGTCGGGGAGGAGCCAGCTGGATTTCTCGTTTCCGAGCCGTTTCGGCGCGAACTTCACATTTGGGAAATGGACGTCGACCCACGCTATCAAAAGCGCGGAATCGGAGCGGGATTGGTGCGTGCCTGTTTGATCGACGCGCGCAACACCGGCTTCCGCGCCGTGACACTTACAACGTTCCGCGACCTTGCTTGGAACGCGCCCTTTTACGCTCGCTTGGGGTTCGAAGAAGTCACTGCGCTTGATGCGCATCCACGCTTGGCGGGACAGCTAGCTGTCGAGGCTGACAACGGTTTTCCAGCTGAACGCCGCTGCGCGATGATCCACTTCTTGGACTAGAGCGCAACCATCACCGCCTTACGAGCGAGAGAGCATCGTGCTCCGCACGATACGCGCCACCAAGTTCAGCATACCGGGGTGATTGGCGCTTTCATAAGTCGAGCCTGACCCAAGCTCCCGGTTAAGCCGGCGATGAGCCTCAGGCAGATCGTGATACGGCATAGATGGCATCAGGTGGTGCAAGGCGTGATACCGCAGACCCACGGGAGCCCAAATCTCAGCGGCCACTCCAGGAGGAGGCACATTCACGCTGTCCAGGAATTGCGCGGTCACGGTCATCGGCTCGCCTTCATTCTCCCACAGATGCGCGACCAAAGTTCGCAACTGATTGAGCAAGGCGGTGCAGGACAGGATCGCGAGAGCGATCAATAAGGGTCTCCAGCCCAGAAACTGCGTGCTCATCAACAAAGCGATGGACCAGACAAACACCCCCGCTTCCTGCCAGACAACACGCTTCGCAAGATCGCCCGTGGGCGGCTTGCGCCGAAAATCAGGATTTATCGAAAGCGAAGAAAAGCGGCTCCACGTCAATTGGCGAATGGCCGGGAATAGGGCGCCCAATGGCACCAAAACAGCGGCGCGGACGATCAGCGCGATGGGAGCAAGAAGCGCCACAATCACGAATAACGGCAAACTCCAGGGCTTCATTAGGGCCAGAGGCAGATACTCGGGATCCTCAACGGTTCCATACTGGGTGCGCTTGTGATGGATGGTGTGCACACCTTCATACATGAAGCTCGGCGTGAGCAAGGGAATGCCCACCAAGAGATTCCAAGCGGTTCGAAAACCGGGAAGAGCGTCGCGATGAATATGCGTCAGCTCGTGGATGAACATCATCGCGCGATACAGCGCGAGCGTTCCCACCAGTCCGGCGATCAGCGCAATCACCAAACTGTTTGCGAGAATGGCGGCGGCAATGGCGGCGTATCCGACCGCAGTTGAAAGCAGCATGTCCGGCCAATAGATGCGCGCCCGCGCGGTGCCGAGATCGTTGGTGATCGTCCGCACGGCGCGAAGCATCGCCTTATCATCGGTCGTCTGGAAATCGACGCGCGACGCGCGGGCCGCGGCGCCAGTGGCCGCCAAGGAAGGGGATTGCATATTCATAATGTCAAACTCAGCCGTCGCCGCCTTTATCCTAGAATGGATCGCATTGCCAATTGCACTTTGCTGCACTCAGTCATCGGGAAAATCGCTCTACCAGCTTGCGCCCGTTATCTTTGCGATCCAAGAGACGCTTTGACGTAAAACAATACGGGGCGCGCTGCGTGACAGCTTCACATTCGGGTGCACAGATCGTTATTCGACCGGTCAATGACAAGAAGGGCCGCGGTGCGTTTGTAGATCTGGGTCGTTCCTTTGCAGCGAGGTTACCGCATTCCGTTCCCCAGCTTCGGTCGGAGCAACTCGAACTCATCGACCCCTCGAAGAACCCCTTCTTCGGCCACGCGCGTACGCAGCTTTTCATAGCCTGCCGAGACGGCGTGCCAGTCGGTCGCATCTCCGCTCAGATAGACGAGCTCGCTCTTGAAACTCCCGCTTCGCAAGGGTTTGGACCGGGAACTGGATTTTTTGGCTATTTTGACGCCGAAGACGAGGAGGTGGCTCGCGCTTTGCTCAACGAAGCGCAAAGGTGGCTTCGGGATGAAGGCATGGATCGCGTCCTTGGCCCCATTTCCATGTCGATCTGGGAGGAACCCGGATTGTTGATCAAAGGGCAAGATCACGCACCGATGATCATGATGGGCCATCATCCGGAACACTACGCGGCATGGATCGAGCAAGCAGGATTTCAACGCGCCAAGACCCTTTACACCTACGACCTTGATGTGAGCCATGATTTCCCGCCACTGGTGCAACGGATAGTAAAGTCTGGTGAGCGCAATAAGCGCATCACGGTGCGCCGGGTGGTCAAAAAGCGTTGGGACGAGGAAGTTGAGATCGTTCTGTCGATTCTCAACGACGCATGGTCGGATAACTGGGGTTTTGTTCCCTTCAGCCCCGCAGAAGTCGCTTACGCGGGCAAGAAACTAAAGCCGCTGATCCACGAAGAACTGAATATGATCGCGGAAGTCGACGGGCGCCCCGTCGCGTTCATGCTCACGTTCCCTGACGTCAATCATCCACTTGCCAAGATTAGAGGAAAGCTCTTCCCGTTCGGTTGGCTGACGATGCTGCGTTGGTTGAGAAAACCGGTAGGCTCAGGAATGCGTGTGCCGCTGATGGGTGTGCTTAAGGAAATGCACAACACCCGTCTCGCTAGCCAGTTGGCTTTCATGATGATCAGCACGATCCGGCGCGAAGCTTCGTCCAAATATGGCTCGAAGCGCGGGGAGATTGGATGGATCCTTGAAGACAACCAGGGAATGGTCGCGATTGCGGATACGATCGACAGCCAGATCAACCGCGAATACGCGATCTACGAAAAGGCTCTTTCATAGCATGGACTTTTTGGCTGCCAGCCATCCTGAATAAAAAAGGCCTCCACTCGGGAAGAGTGGAGGCCTTTCGGGATCGTATCACCAGCCGCTTGGACGGGAGGGGGGTCTCGGCGGTGACAGTAACAAAATGTCTGGCTTGAAGACCGGTTCCCATCCCCCGAAACTTTTTTTGCAAGCAGTGGAATTCGCAAGGACCGGCGCGCGCCACACGATCTTCGTCTCCCGAGAACCGCGCGCTCTTCGGCTTGTCCCGCACCCCAATTTGGCCAAGGGGCGACGGACGTGTTTGAAGAGGCTATGGCCTCGAAGCCACGATTCGAACGCTAAACTGAATGAGATGCAAACATGGCTTTGGGGCAACAAGTCGCTGTCAACCTTCCCTTTTTACGCCGCTATGCCCGCGCGCTTAGCGGTTCGCAGAATACCGGCGACGCTTTTGTTCGCGCGACGCTGGAAGCCGTGCTGGAGGATGAAGAGCTCAAGCAGTCTTTAGAGGGCGGGCGGATACCTTTGTACCGCGCGTTCCACAAAGTCTGGGAAAGCGCCTTTCTTGACTCAGCGCCCGGCGGCACCGGTCAAACGATTACAGGAGTGCATGAAGCGGGAGCCCAGGCAAAGCTCGGAGCGATCACCCCGCTGAACCGACAGGCGTTGTTGCTGACAACACTCGAGGATTTTTCGCCATCGCAAGCTGGCCAAATCATGGACGTTTCGACCGAAGAGGTTGAGGCTCTGGTAGCTGAGGCCGTGTCTGAAATTGATAGAGAGCAGGCGACTTCGGTGCTCATAATCGAGGACGAACCGCTTATCTCAATGCAGTTGGAAGACCTTGTTACGGGGCTTGGTCATCAAGTGTGTGGGACAGCGGCAACACGCACGCAAGCGGTTGAAGCGGTCGAAAAGGCTCAACCCGGACTCGTTCTAGCGGACATTCAATTGGCTGATGGGTCTTCGGGGCTAGACGCCGTCGACGACATATTGGCCATTGGCAGCGTGCCGGTCATCTTCATCACCGCCTATCCCGAACGGCTTCTGACAGGCGACAGGCCGGAACCGACATACCTGATAACCAAGCCGTTTCAGGAAAAAACGGTTCGCGCCGCGATCAGTCAGGCGCTTTTCTTCGGGTCAAGCCAACCGCTATGATACGCCTTATTGCCTGATCTGAAACTTCTGCCTCTGGCGGACGGGCACACGGATGACGCACCTGACGCCTTCGCGCGCAAACTCGAGCTTTACGGGCTGACGCAGTTCGTGAGCGACAATCTTCTCGATCAGCTCGGTGCCGAAACCTCGCTGCCGTTCGGATTCGAGTTCTGGACCTTCGAGCTCTCGCCATTCGACTTCAGCCATGCCGTCGTCGATTTGGGACCAATAGATGGACACGCGGCCTTCGGGCACACTCAGGGCACCGAACTTTGCAGCGTTGGTCGCGAGTTCGTGGACCGCCAAGCCAAACGAAAGCGCGTCATTCGGTGCCAGTTCAACGGGCGGGCCGTCGATATTAACGATGTTTTCTCCGCTCGATCGGAAATGTTGCAACTCAGCCTCGACAACTGACCTGAGCGGCGTCGTTCCCCAATCCGTCCCTGTCAGAAGGTCATGAGTAGCCGAAAGGGCTCTGATCCGACCCTCGAGGCTGTCCGCGAACTGATCGAGGTTATCGGAGCGCCGGCGGGTTAGTGAGAGGATCGAAAGAACGTTTGCCAACGTGTTCTTGACCCGGTGATTGAGCTCTTGCGTCAGCGAATTGCGAATGGAGTGTTGTTCTTCAAAGAAGGCCAACCGTGTCTGGTCCTCGAACGCTTGCTGCGTCAAAAGGCGTGCAAGAAGCATCAGGAGACTGCCCAGCGTGAGGCCGAAAATAAGGGTGATCATCGATATAGGGTCAAGAGTGGACCCTTGCGGCAGCTCTACGACGAGCAAGAATTCACGGTTCGCCAAGGCAACAGGTTGCTCGATCCGCGTGCCTGCTTGGTTCACCAACGACCGAGAAACAAGCAAATGCTCGGTCTGAGCTTCACCGTCATACAGGCGCACTCCAAAGCTACCAGGGGATGTCTGCGCAAGGGCTTCGTCGAGAAAGCGGCTCGCATTGAACGGACTATAGACAAATCCAGACAGCGCGCGATCAATCGACCCGCCCCCGTCAATTCTTCGGAATACAGGCATAAACAGAACGAAGCCAGGCGCGTTATCCGAAGCCTCCGGCGAGGTCGAAACGCGAGCAGAAGCGGTCTGCTGAACCATTCGAAGCGCTTCATCCATCGCCGCCTTGCGCACCGGGTCGGAGAACATATCGAACGCCAACGCGCGCCGGCTGCGCTTAGTGTCGGGGAAGAAATAGGTCACCGGCGCGACCAGATTGGTTGAGTCGCCTGTAGGTGGCTGAATAGGAGGAAAAGCCGCTTGATCCTGGCGTTGAAGGTCTAGGAAGCCGGGAATCTGTGAAGCTTCCAGAACAGTTACCCAGCCGATGCCCTCCGCCCCGCGATAGTCCAGATCGAGCCTAAGTTCGGTCACGAACTGTTCGAATGTATCGGGATCGATGTTCTGGGTGGTTGAGAAAAGCGCCGCACCGGCGCGGAGGTAAGACGCGAAGCTGTTAGCGCGGCGCTGCAAAGCCGATGCGATGGATTGAGCCGCCTCGCGCACTTGCGCCTCTTCACGCGCGCGAGCGTTGCTCTCGACCGCGAACACGCTGAGCGCTGTAATCGCAGCGATCGCAAGAAAGATCGCGAGGGGCACGGCTCGGGGATAGCTGACAAGCCATCGACGCGCGCGGCTGACCGAAGAGACCAAGTCCCGGTCTCCGACATCAACCCTATCTAGCTCTGTGTTTCCGGAATTGCGCATTTTACTGTGCTTCAAGCTCGTGTGCACGGAACCAAAGACCCTGGCCATCGTTCCCGATAGGCCTAGGCAAAGTCCGCGCGAATAGACAATTTGCGCGTAAATCGCCTAAAGGGCGATGTCGGCGTCACCGTGGCGCGGCATGGGATCAGAGGTCAACAGAGCGCGTCATGTCATCCGGATCTTTCAATGGCGATCAATCGCCTGATCAAGCGGAGAACGCTTCCGGATCCCCGCGGCCAGATTGGGCCGACGGGTTACGGCAACTCTACGATTCTGTTGTCGATGAACCCCTTCCGGATGCATTCAAGGATCTGCTTGATAAGCTTGATGATGGCGGGTCTGACGACGAGGACGAAGAGGCAGATGGCTCCGACGGGAGCCCATGCTGATGGCGAAAACCGATAAGGCGTCGCCGCCTCCGCAAAGGACTCCAGCCCAAAAGGCTGACTTTAAGCGTGAGCTCACGGAAGTCGTGCCGCATCTGCGTGCTTTTGCTCGGGGTCTATGTGGCCGACCGGATATGGCTGATGATCTAGTTCAGGAAGCGTTGCTCAAAGCCTGGGCCGCGCAAGATCGGTTTGAACCGGGCACATCCATGCGCGCATGGACCTTCGTTATTCTGCGCAACGCCTATCTCACCGATATGCGGCGCAACCGCTTTCGCGGGGAGTACGACGAAGGCGTGGCGGAGCGCATTTTGACAGCTCCGGCCGGACAAGAAGAACCGATCCACCTATCTGATATGCACCGCGCGCTCCTTACCCTACCGCCCGAGCGGCGCGAAGCGCTTTTGCTGGTTGGCGCGGGCGGCTTCTCCTACGAAGAGGCCGCTAACATCTGCGGATGTGCGGTCGGCACCATTAAGAGTCGAGTCGGCCGCGCCAGGGCTGCGCTCAACTCAATGCTGGCCGAAGGAGCGATCCCGCAGCGCTCGATAGATGATGACACGGCGCATCGTGCGATCTTGGAAGAGCTTGATGAAGTGGCAGCTGGGCGCGGGGAAGCTGCGAAAGACTAGCTCTCGTTCGAACGGTCGACGACCGCGGTGACCGCCACATTCATCGTCACATTTCCGAGCGTCCGCATAATGTCGGGCAGCATTTCGACAGCGACCAGCAAGGCGAGTGGCTCGATTGGGACTCCCATCGCTAACGCGATTGGTCCAATGGAAACGACGAAGCTGATCGAGCCTGGCAGGCTTACCGAGCCAACACTGATTACGACCGCCACAGCGATCCCAATCACCACAAATGCGGCGGGCACTTCGACGCCGGTCAACGCGGCCACATAGAGCGCTACAGCCAGATTCATGGCAACGCTCGTCGCTCGGAAAATCGCAACCGCCAGGGGCAACACAAATTCGGCGGTGCTTGGCCGCAATCCGAGACGCGAAGCGCTATCAAGCATTGCCGGCAAACTGGCGAGCGAGCTCTGCGTCGAAAGGGCCACCGCCTGAGCCGGAAGGATCGCGCGAGTGAATCGGCCAAGGCCCACCCCGCCGAGGCCCCACGCCAGGATGTAGGCGAGCAAAAAAATGAAACCACCCATGGCCGAAATCAGCGCGATGTAATGAGCAAGAGCGGCAAACGCGCCGCCGCCGCTTCTAAGACCGACGCCGAAAGCAAGAGCAGCGATGCCCAACGGCGCGACCCAGAGGACCCATCCGATGATTTGCAGCATCGCGTTGGCCATTGCGTGAAAGAAAGCGGTCAGCAGTTGGCCCTGCGACGAAGGCAGGCGCGTGATCGCGATAGCCAGAAGAGCAAAGAAAATCGTAATCGGAAGCATCGCCGTTTCCGCCGCCGCCGAGACGATATTGGGGGAGATGATCGTCTTCAGAAACTCGAGAACGCCGGGCACCTCGCCGCCATTTGCCGAGCTCCCAGCTAAAAAGCCGCTCGCAGTTGCTGGAATGGGGAAGGCCGCAAGCGCGATTGGGAGAACAAACGCGGTGAACACGCCACCTACCACCGCGACGCCGAGCACTAAGGCTATGAACTTGCGCGCCGCATCGCCAGCGCGCGCGGCATCCACCATCTGGACTAGGCCAAGCACCAAAAGGCTCGCAACGAGCGGGATAATCGTCATTTGCAGGGCGCGCAGCCACAAGCTTCCGACCAGCGCGACCGTTTCAATCACAGCGTTCGGGATACCTTGATCAGAAAAACCGACGCCCACTGCCAGCCCCAACACCAAGGAGCCAAATGTCGCCAGCACAGGCAGCCGAATGGTGGTTAGCTCAAAGCGTCCGATCTCTTTCGCCGTTGATTGATCGATCAGGTTTTGTGACAAATGCGCCTCGTTACTCGGCTGAGAAACCAGCCATGCCCCTTTCATTCTGGCGATAACCGCGTCAGAAGCGGCTGACAATTATTCGGCTCATGAAGGAACGGTCGCCTCGTATGTCTCGCAAATTCTTCGGCACCGATGGGATTCGAGGCCGCACTAATGAAGGGGTGATGACCGCCGCGACCGCGATGAAGGTTGGTCAAGCGGCCGGACGCCACTTTGTTCGAGGAGCCCATCGGCACCGGGTCGTCATTGGAAAAGACACGCGCCTCTCCGGGTACATGATGGAAAGCGCACTGGTGGCCGGTTTCACCAGCGTTGGTGTTGACGTCATCATGACCGGCCCCCTTCCTAGCCCAGCCATAGCGCTCCTCACGCGGGAAATGCGCGCGGATCTGGGTGTGATGATTTCGGCAAGCCACAACCCTTTCGCGGATAACGGGATCAAGCTTTTCGGCCCCGATGGATTCAAGCTTTCAGACGCGTCGGAAGCGGAGATCGAACGCTTGCTCGAAACTGAGATTGACCTTGTCGAGGCCGAACACATCGGTCGCGCGCGCCGGATCGAGGACGCGCGCGGGCGCTACATCCATGCGGTCAAGCAATCGGTGCCCAGTGATGTGCGATTTGACGGACTGAAAGTGGTTGTCGATTGCGCGCATGGCGCCGCCTATCAGGTGGCCCCCGCCGCCATATGGGAACTGGGCGCGGATGTCGTTTCGTTGGGGGTCTCGCCCGATGGGACCAACATCAACGATGGCGTTGGATCAACCTCTATCGAGGCGTTGCAATCGCGTGTGACTGAAGAAGGCGCCGACATCGGGATTGCGCTCGATGGCGATGCGGACCGATTGATCATCGTCGATGAGAAAGGCCGCAAGGTGGATGGCGATCAAATCATGGCGCTGGTCGCCACCCGCATGCATGAGGCGCGCGCGCTGACAGGCGGCGGCGTTGTGGCCACCGTGATGTCGAACCTTGGGCTAGAACGATATCTGAGCGAACTCGATCTCACACTTGAGCGGACCAAAGTGGGGGATCGATACGTCTTGGAACGCATGAAGCAAGGTGGCTTCAATGTGGGCGGGGAGCAATCAGGCCATATGATTTTGCTGGACCATGCGACCACGGGTGATGGAACGGTTGCAGCGCTTCAGGTTATCTCAAGCCTCGTTCTGTCGGGCAAACCGGCCAGCGAGATCCTTCACCTCTTCGATCCCGTTCCGCAGATCCTAAAGAATGTCCGGTTTTCGGGTGGAACTCCGCTCGAAGCGGAAAGCGTCAAGTCCGCGATCGCGTCAGCCGAGAGTCAACTGCAAGGCAATGGCCGCCTCGTGATCCGTCCATCGGGAACCGAGCCTGTCATTCGCGTGATGGCCGAAAGCGATGATGCCGATCACGTCGAGCGAATAGTCGATAGCGTGTGCGACGCCGTTAGCGCCGCGGCTTAACCCATCACCGTGTCACGTCCCGCACGAACCCCGCCTCGCATTCTTGCCATTGCTGGCTCAGATTCGTCGGGCGGGGCGGGCGTGCAAGCCGATATCAAGACCATCACCATGCTCGGCGGATACGCCATGACGGCCATCACGACCGTTACAGCGCAAAACAGCGTTGGCGTGCAGGCCATCGCGCCGATGTCCGGCGATGTCGTTGCGAAGCAATTACAATCCTGCCTGCAGGACATCGGGATTGACGCGGTCAAAATTGGCATGCTTCACGATCAAGAGATCATTTCCGCAACCGCGGACGGGCTGGCCGCTTTGCCCAAGGACACTCCAATCATCTTGGACCCGGTCATGATCTCCACGAGCGGAGCCGCGCTCATTGCGCCCGAAGCAATTGCCGCGTTACGGGAAGAGCTGTTCCCCTCAGCCACCTTGCTCACACCCAATCTACCGGAACTCGGCCATCTCGTCGGTCGAACGCTATCGACCAGCGATGACATGATCGAAGCCGCTCAAGAATTAAGCGACGCCTCAGGGGCGGCCGTTTTGGCCAAGGGCGGTCATACCGCAGACCAGCGTATCATCGATATTCTCGTCCAGCCCGAGCGCCAACCAGGCTTCTTTGAGCACGCTCGCATTGAAACTTCGCACACGCACGGGACTGGCTGCACACTTTCGAGCGCAATCGCCACCCTTATGGCCCATGGGCAGAGTATGGAAAACGCAGTCCGGCTTGGTCGAAACTTCGTCCTAAGAGCCATTGAGGCCGCTCCAGGGTTTGGAGAGGGCAATGGACCACTTGGCCATCAGGCGGTGCGAACCTTAGCCGACTAACCGCCTACCATTATCGCTCCAGTTCGTAGAAATTGGCGATATGCGTCCAAGCTTCTTCAGCGGTTTCGCACCATTGGAAAAGGTCGAGATCTTTTTTCGAGATCGTACCTTCTTCGGCGAAGGCTTCGAAATCAATCACCCGTTCCCAAAAGTCTTTGCCAAACAGCAGGATTGGCAGTGGCTTCATCTTGCCTGTTTGAACGAGCGTCAGAAGCTCAAAAAACTCATCAAACGTACCAAACCCGCCGGGGAAAACCGCGACCGCTCGCGCTCTGAGCAAGAAGTGCATCTTGCGTAGCGCGAAGTAGTGAAAGTTAAGCGAGAGGTAGGGCGTCACAAAGGAGTTGGGCGCTTGTTCATGAGGCAGGATAATGTTGAGACCGATGCTTTCGGATCCTGCGTCACTCGCGCCCCGATTGCCCGCCTCCATGATCGACGGGCCGCCCCCGGTGACGACCACAAATTGGCGCTTCCCGTCCTCAATGATCGCCTTTTCGGAAACCATGCGCGAAAGTTTGTACGCCTCATCGTAATACTTGGCCTTCTCGGCCAACCGCGCCGCTACTCTTTGGTCGAACTCGCTGCCGTTCTTGGCGGCTTCCAATTTAGCTTCGGCCTCGCTCGGCGAGGGGATACGAGCGGAACCGTACATAACCAAAGTCGATCCCACGCGCGCCTCATCGAGAAGCATTTCCGGCTTTAGGAGTTCAAGCTGGAAACGAACCGGTCGCAATTCATCGCGCAATAGAAAATCGGTGTCGCGAAACGCCAGCTTATAGGCTGGGTGCTCGGTCTGCGGCGTCCGATCCGGCGCCTCTTCGGCAAACCGGCTTTCTTCACCTGCGCGGTAGAACTTGCGACCGCCGAGATCGTGATCTGATTGCTTATCTGTCATCGTCGATCCTCTAGGCCCGGACACGACCTCCAGCAACCCGCTTAGACCGGTGCAGAGGGTATCTTGGGGATGCCCTTTGACAGCGAAGCGGGCCTCAAAGCGGCGGAACAAATCGCGATTTGTCAAAACCAACTGACTAAGATTTAGGTTGGTCCATGCGAGTTCTGACGAGAGTAATGGCCGATCATGACAAACGGAGCGCCGCTGACCGAAGGCCTGCGGTCTCAACGCGCAAATATGGCGCACTTGACCCGAACTGCTTCCACGGCAATGCTTCAAACAAAGCAAGAGAGGTGATGGGGAGAAGTATGCGTAAGGCATGGACGGCGTTTGCTTGCGCAAGCGTTCTTGCGATGGGGGTATCGGCGTGTTCAGAGAGTGAACCGCCAGTCAGCGCGGAAAAATCAGGCGATGGCACCGATACGATCGAGCTCGCCGAGTTTCCCGATCGCCCCTATTGGGGCGACACGCACCTTCACACCGACAATTCGGTCGACGCCTTCGGCTTTGGCACCCGCCTTGGTCCGGAAGCCGCCTTGCGCTTCGCTCGCGGGGAAGAGGTGACCGCAACGACGGGCGCCAAAACACAGCTGTCGCGCCCGCTCGATTTCCTTGTGATTGCCGACCACTCGGACGGTTTGGGCGCGACGCGACGCCTGTTCGACGCGCCGCGCTGGTACATCGAATGGGTTATGGGCGATGAGACCGTGCTGCGCTGGTATGACATGATGCACGAGAGCCCCGAGCAATCGACGAAGGCCATCGGAGAACTTATCTCCGCCGCCGCCGAAGACCGCGTGCCGGCCGCGATGGCCATTGACGCAGACGCCCAGGCGGAAGCCACTAAGGATATCTGGAACACCCAACTCAGCACGCTCGATCGCTATAACGAGCCGGGCGTCTTCTCGGCCATTGCGGGCTATGAGTGGACCGCCATGCCCAATGGCAACAACCTCCACCGCGTGGTGATGTTTCGCGATGGCAGCGACAAAACCCGCCAGACGATCCCTTTCCCCGGCATCAACACCGAGGCACCCCAGCTTTGGGAGTATATGCGCGGCTATGAGGAAGAGACCGATGGACGCGTGCTGGCGATCCCGCACAATTCGAACCTTTCCAACGGTCTGATGTTCCAGATGACGATGGAAGACGGCTCCCCTATGACGCCCGAATACGCCGCCTTGCGCGCCTGGGCTGAACCGGTGATTGAAGCGACGCAGATCAAGGGCGACAGCGAGACACATCCCTATCTCTCGCCCAACGACGAGATGGCGGGTTTTGGCAACACCGGCTGGGACTTCGGCAATCTGTCTCTGACTGAGAAGACCGAGCCATCAATGTACGCCGGCTCTTACGCGCGCTCAGGCCTCCTGCGCGGATTGACGCTTGAGCAGCAGATGGGCGTGAACCCCTACGCTTTCGGTATGATCGGTTCGACCGACAGCCACACCTCGCTCGCCACCGGTGACGAGGACAATTTCTGGGGCAAGCACACCGGCAACGAGCAGTCGTACACCGACCGCGCGATAAAGGCGCAGAATCTCGGTACACGCGAAGGGCGGTTTGGCTGGCATTATCTGGCTGGCGGCTGCGCGGCGGCGTGGGCCCGAGGCAACACGCGCGCTGAGATCTTTGACGCCTTCGCCCGGCGCGAAGTTTACGCCACCACCGGCCCGCGCATGTCGGTGCGTGTTTTTGCCGGGCACGGTTTTACCGCCAGCGACTGGGATGGCGACTGGGTCCGCAAGGGTTACACCGAGGGCGTGCCTATGGGCGGAGAACTGGAGGACAACGGAACAGCGCCCAGTTTCCTCATCAGCGCGATGAAAGATCCGGACGGAGCGAACCTGGACCGTGTGCAGGTGATCAAGGGCTGGCTCGATGCGTCGGGGGAAATGCAGGAGCAAGTCTACAACGTCGTCTGGAGCGATGCGGGCAGCCGGCGCAACGCGGGAGGCACGCTGACGCCCGTGGGCGACACCGTCAACCGGGAAGACGCGACATACACCAACTCGATTGGCGCGGCTGAACTGCGCACGACGTGGTCCGACCCGGATTACAGGGAAGGCCAGCGCGCGTTCTATTACGTGCGCGTGCTCGAAATCCCCACGCCTCGTTGGACGCTCTACGACGCAGTCCGTTTCGGCGTGACTTTGTCCGAAGAGGCCATGGCCGACGCGGTTGCGCAAGAACGCGCCTACACCTCCCCCATCTGGCTCAAGTCCAAATCGTAAGAGGCCTTTTCACGTGAACCTGATGTCCTGGACGCGCGAGCCGCTGGTCCATTTCCTAGCCTTGGGCTTTGTCCTGTACATTGCGCTCACCTGGGGCGGTAATCCGCCTGATCCCGCCTCGCGCGTCATTAAAGTGGGCTCAAGTGAACGCGAGAAGATTGCGGAAAGTTGGACGTTGACGATGGGCCGCTCGCCCACCGACGCTGAGCTGGACGCAGCGGTAGACGCCTTCGTTCGCGAGGAGGTGCTCTACAGGGAAGCCTTGCGTCTTGGCCTTGATGAAAGCGATACGATTGTGCGTCGGCGTCTGGTGTCCAAGATGGACCTTTCCGCCAGTCTCGCCGCTGAGACAGTGGAACCCACCGACGCGGCCTTGCGCGCCTATCTGGAAGCCAACGCAGAACGCTACACCGACCTGACGGCTGCGAACACCGAGGTGAGCTTTGGACAAGCGTTCTTCAGCAGCGAAAGCGCAGCGCGCGCGGCGCTTGGACGCGGCGGAGCCGCCGGAGAACCTACAAGCCTGCCCGCAAAGCTCACCACTACGCCGATGCGCGATATCGAAGCGCGCTTTGGGCAGCAATTCGCTGCGCAACTCAGCAAGCTGGAGCCGGGTGACGACTGGCAAGGGCCGCTTGCATCCGGCTTTGGCTGGCACATCGTGCGCCTCACCGCTCGCGAAGCCCAGCCACCCGACTTTGAGAGCCTGCGCGGCGCGCTGGCCAACGACTGGCGCACCGAACAAATCGCCGCGCGAAAACAGCGAGCTTTTGACGTGCTGGCGAGCGCCTATCGCATCGATATCTCCGAGTGAAGATCATGCTTCGCTTGGTCTTGGGTTTCCTGGCCCTTGCGGCAGCCCTGCCGCTGTCCGCGCATGAATTACGCCCGTCCGTCGTCGAATTGCGCGAAGTGGAAGCGGGCCAATACACGATGGACTGGAAGGTCACTTTGGCGGTCGGAAGCGGCGCGGCCTTAGCGACCCGTCTTGAGCCCGTGATCCCACAGAACTGCGCTATTGCGGGCGAGCCGGTGCAGCGCATCCAAGCGGCCGCGCTTATGGGCCGCGCCAGCCTTGCCTGTGATGGCCCCCCGGCAGGTGGCGCGTTCGGCCTCAGCGAATTGCTGGGCAAGTCCGACGCTATCGCGCGCTTTGTCCCTCTGGAAGAGCCCACTCAGAGCTTTCGCCTGACCGCTGATGAACCCATCGCCACGATCCTAGCTGAACCCGACGCGCTGAGCGTTCTGTTCGACTATTTCATCATCGGGGCCGAGCACATCGTGTTCGGTTGGGACCACTTGTTGTTTGTTATCGCGTTGGTCCTTTTGGTGCGCGGCCCATGGCCCGTCGTCAAAGCGGCAACCGCCTTCACGGTCGCGCACTCGATCACTCTGGTGGCGACGGTGCTCGGCTATTCAGGCCTGCCGGGCCGCCCGGTCGAAGCCCTGATAGCGCTTTCCATCGTGTTTCTGGCGGTCGAGGTCGCGATTGTACTGCGCGATCCCGAACGCCGCACACTCACGCGAACCTATCCCTGGGCCGTCGCCTTCGCTTTTGGCTTAGTTCACGGGTTTGGTTTTGCCGGAGCCTTGGCGGATATAGGCCTGCCGCAAACGCAACTCGCCGCCGCTTTGTTTGCGTTCAATGTCGGTGTGGAAGCCGGGCAGTTGCTGGTTGTGGGGATCACCATGGTCATTCTCACCGCGCTTTCCCGAGCGCCGCAGCGGGCACAGGGGCAAGCCCTCAAGCTCGCAACCTACGCCATCGGCACGGTCGGCAGCTTTTGGCTAATCGAACGGCTGATCGGATGATTCAGGCGAAAGTCAGCAATGGCCCGACCCACCAAAGAGGTTTAGCTCTCAGGTCTGCCAAACTTCATGCCGATTCGTGCTCGTTTGGACCCACAAACCGTGGAATCAAGAAACGTTCGTATTTGGACCGATTGTCGCCCCCGAAAGACCTCCCCTAAGTGCGGGAACCTGTGCCATTCGATAGCGCGCAACACCTGGGGGGAGTAAAGCGCACAACGTTCGAAGGTCAGAAACCCGCGCAAACGATCAACCGACTGGCGGTTTTGCGCCCAAAAGGGCGGGCGACATAAGTAGCCCACACCGAGCATTGCCCGCAGTCCCCGGCATAAGAACCGTTCGTCTATGGGATTCCAATGGGCCGTCAGTTCCGTTAGGGCCTCAGCGCATGACGCCGACTGAACTTCAACGCCTGCTGGACAACAAAACGAAGCCTCTGCGGTCCCTGGGAGATTTAGAAGATTTGGCCGTGCGGGTAAGCTCGCTCATTGATAAAGTCGATCCAGGCGACGTATCAGCGTCGCTCACGATTTTTGCAGGCGACCATGGGATAGCTATCGAAGGCGTATCGGCTTTTCCGCAAGCCGTGACCGCTCAAATGGTTGCTAACTTTTTGGCAGGCGGGGCGGCCGCGAATGCAATCGCCTGCCAATTTGAAGTGCCCGTCTCCGTTGTTGATTGCGGGATCGCGTCCCCCCCTTCAAAGCACAATAGCCTGATCGAGATGAGGCTCGGCGCTGGCACATTAAACAGCGCGGCTGGGCCCGCAATGCCGCTCGAATTGGCGCAAAAGGCGATTGAGCAAGGGCGCGCCTATGGCGCGGCGCTGGGATCAGATATTGCCTGTTTCGGCGAGATGGGCATTGCCAACACTTCTTCGGCGACGCTTCTTGCGCACAAGCTGAGCGGCATTCCCATTTTCGATCTGGTCGGGCGCGGCACGGGCCTCGATGCCGATGGCCTTGATCATAAGAAGCTGGTCCTTGAACGCGCCGCAGGACGGACCGGGAACCTTAATCCTATGCAAGCCCTTTCGGAGGTCGGCGGTTTCGAGATCGGTACTATGGCGGGCGCGATGATGGGGGCAGCGGCCTCGAACAAGGTTGTACCAGTCGACGGTTTTATTGCGACGGCGGCCTCCGCGCTCGCAAGAGCCCTCGCCCCTGGATGCGAAGCGTCAATGGTCTACGCGCATCGGTCTGCCGAGCACGGACACACCGCATTGCTTGAATGGCTGAACGCAAAACCGCTTCTCGATCTTCAGATGCGACTTGGAGAAGGCACCGGCGCGCTGCTCGCCGTCCCTATCATCCGCGCCAGCCTTTCGCTGTTTGGCATGGCGAGCTTCGAAGATGCCGGCGTATCTGGTCGATCGGGCGAAAAGTGACCTCTGCGTTTAAGAGCCTGTGCGCGGCATGGATATTCCTTACGCGCATTCCGCTCCCAACGATGGACTTAAGCGAAGAGGACTTCGCAAAGGCCCCAGCTTTCTATCCGCTCGTGGGCCTTTTAATCGGAGGTATCGGGGCCGCGGGGTATGCAGCAGGCTACTGGGTTGAAGGACCTATTATCGGCGCCTCACTGGCGCTTGGGGCGACCCTATTGGCAACGGGCGCTTTCCACGAAGATGGGCTAGCCGACTTGTTCGACGGTCTCGGCGCTTACACCAAGGAGAGCATGCTTGAGGTTATGCGCGACAGTCGATTAGGCACTTTTGGCGCTGTCGCGCTGTTTGTGGTGCTCGGACTTAAGATCGCCAGCCTCTCTACACTGCCCATGCTTATCGCTCTCGCCGCAATTCCGTTAGCGCATGGGCTTTCAAGGATGTCCGCCGTCGTGGTGATTGCAACCAGCCGCTATTCGCGCTCGGAAGGAACCGCAAAGCCGGTCGCTAAAGGCATTTCTAAGAGCGCCCTCTTCATCGGGTTGCTCACCAGTGTCGCGGCCTTGGCGGCGTTTGGCTTCTGGTTCTCCCCTGACCTTGTGTTGGTGAGCCTCGTGGGTTTGGCTATCGGCCATATCTTGGCCCGGCTACTCTTTGAGAAGAAACTGGAAGGCTACACCGGCGACTGTCTTGGCGCGGTGCAACAAGTGTCCGAGCTTGGCATTTACCTGGCGCTCACAGCGTGGCTTTGATTTTCCTTCGCCATAGCGAGCCGCTGATTGAGCCTGGCGTCTGTTATGGCCAATCGGACATCGGAGCGCGGGCTTTGTCCGAGGCTGAGCTGAACAAGATCATCGGCGTCCTTCCCCAGTCGCTCAATCGCATCGACACCAGTCCTTTGTCGCGCTGCGCGGACTTGGCAGAGAAACTGGCTGAACGCCTCGCTCTCCCGCTTAAACAGGACCCGCGTTTACAGGAGATTGACTTCGGGCGCTGGGAGAATTGCAAGTGGGATGACATCCCCCGCGAGGAAATCGACGCGTGGGCGGCTGACGTAACCAGCGCCAACCCGCATGGCGGCGAGAGCGTCGATGAATTAACCGAGCGCGTGCGATCCTATCTCGACGACACTCCATTTGATCAGAACGACATTCTGGCGGTGACGCATATGGGAGTGGTGCGTTGCGCGCACGCGGCGTTTGGCTATCAGGGCGCGCTCGAAATGAAACTCGGCTATGCGCAAACTATGACATTCGATCCCCCGCACGCCGGTGAAGGCCCCAAGCGATGACAAGCAGCGATCCTGAAACTCACAAGCAAGAGATGAAAAAACTACAGGCGGCTCAAGCCAAGAAGCGCCGCGAGTTGAAAGATCCTGAGCGCGGGCTTGTTCTTGTCCACACGGGCGACGGCAAAGGCAAATCGAGCTCCGCTTTTGGAGTGATCGCGCGGGCGCTTGGCTGGGGGCACAAGGTGGCCGTTGTGCAGTTTATCAAAGGCAAGTGGAAAACAGGCGAGAAGAGCTTCTTCGCGCGTTTCGACGACGAGCTGCACTGGCACGTGATGGGCGATGGCTTCACTTGGGATACGCAAGATCGCGAACAGGATATCGAAGCGGCTGAAAAAGCGCTCGACAAGGCGAAAGAACTGATCAGCAGCGGCGACTACGCGCTGGTTGTGCTCGATGAGATCAACATCGCTCTTCGCTACGACTATTTGGATACCGAAGCGGTCATCAGGGCGCTCGAACATCGCGGAAACACTAACGTGATCCTGACTGGTCGCGACGCGAAACCGCAGCTGATGGAATACGCCGATACGGTCACCGAAATGACCGAAGTGAAGCACGCCTTTCACTCCGGCATACGCGCGCAGCGAGGCATCGACTTCTAGTTCGCGTTTCGGCCATGTTCGACAAAGAAACGGATGCCTGGCCACGGTGCGTCGCGCGCCGCTGTGATGTGCGGCCTTCGCAAACCTCACCTACCACACCAAATTGACACCCAGATTCTTGCTGCGTAAAGGCTCAACCAGATGGTGCTGCAAGTGCGAAGGCGCTTGAAGCTAAGAGGGAAGCCGGTGTGAGACCGGCGCTGTGCCCGCAACTGTAAGCTGGGAGCCTCGAATCACTATGTCACTGGCCCCGCCCATTTATAGGCAAGGCTGGGAAGACGGTTCGTTGGCCATGATCGGTGAGCCAGGAGACCTGCCATCGCGTCGTTCGTCCGGGGCCGGGTCCAGCCCAATGGGACAGGAAAGATTTTTTCCGAAGTAACGACAGCCTGGTCGGTCTCCGACACGGC
>JBCDAE010000017.1:0-71164 GCA_039186235.1 Pseudomonadota bacterium
CATCATCACCACCAGCCGAATGACCTCGGGTGACGAGTTGAAGCGCTTGAAGGGGCTGGCTGGTTTGGCTCTCGACTTGCGGCTCATAAGCCGTCGCTAGCAGCGGCCCTCCTCGCCTGCCACGTTAGTCTGACAAGGCCCATGCTGAAACCGCATGCGACAAGATGAAGCATCTGATTTAATAATATCAGTATCTTATATGTTTCAAAGAACTTCAAAGAGCCACAGATTCCACCCTTCACACGGGTGGGGTCGCAAGTTCAATCCTTGCCGCGCCCACCATTGTTTTAATAGCTTAACCTCTAAGGCAGCGGCGTCTTGGATTCAGCTCGACAGGGTGCACTTGTCTTCATGATGAGATCGCAAGGCGTACACACGCCAGAGTTCGGATTCACGACAAAGCACGAACTTTCCGGAGTTTAGATGAGGGGTCATAGCGCTCCGCACGTCGGTTTCTCTGGGCCGCATGACCAAGGCCAACGAGGCCCTTCGCAGCGGGTCAGACCCATCGCGAAACTCCGGCGAGGTGCTGCGTGGCCAAGCCGGAAAACCCTCCGCCCGATCCGCGCCGACTGCGAATCCAATGCCAAGCGCGGTGTCGCTCACAACACCATAGCCATCAGGGACGCTAAGCCCATCAAGCAAGGCAACCGCGTCGTGCAAAAGCACATAGTGCGACGTCGCATCGATGGCTGCCTCGCTTCTTGAGAGGCGCTCGGCGGTGGCCTCCGCCGCACCAGCTGGATCGTTTCGCGCCGACACCACTCTGCCGTCGTTCGTCACTCTCCACTCGCCGCGCGCCAAATAGCCCGCCAAGGGGCCAGAGGAAAAGGCGACCTCGTCAGCGTTTCGCACGGCCGCGAGGTTCGCCGCTGCGAAATTGAGAACATGAGGCCCGGCAAACGCCAAAGACACCACCGCGAGCAAGGCAACCGCGATCCGCTTGATGTCCGGATTGGCAAAATCGGGCATCACCAGAAGGATAAGGCCAACGATAAAGGGCATCGCCTGATGACCCACGAGCCCGGCAGGCCCCATGGTCACCGCCGTAGCCCAGAAGGCGGCAAGCAATAGAAGACCGTTCGCGATCAAACCCAGCGCTTCGCGGCGTGGCTTCGTGAACAGCGTCAGCGCGAAAACGATGAGGAACGCCAACACCTCGACATTGTGCGAAAACACAAGCTGAAAGGCTTTGCGCACCATCCAGCTTTCCGACCCGCTGGTCGCAGTGCTGTCCATCGAATAGGCGAGCACGCCGAACGTACGGGCTCCCGTGGGATCAAAAGCCACCCCAGTCGCAGCGGCGGCCAAGAGGAAAGCGATCAAAGGCTTCCACCGGCCCGTGATGGCGAAGCCGAGGATCATGGCAAAACCAATCGGAAAGAACGTAATCTTGGTGAGTATAGCGGCCATGGCGGCGAAACCCGCAATCGCGCCGCCGGCGATTTCGGCAAAACGATCATTCGAACGCCGGATTAGAACCACCGCGCATATCAGCACCAAGCATGTGCCCCATCGGTTGTAAGCGAAGGAGTGCGCCGACTGGATATCGACAACGCTGACATAGGCGCGCTCTTCCATCGGGAGCGCGGCAAACAAGACAATCGCAAACAGCAAGATGAGAAGCGAAGAGCTGAGGCCATCGAGGCGCTTCCACGAGACCAAACCGACGAGCATCGCCATCACAGCGAACTGCAGGACGCGGGCGTAATCGAGCGCCTTCCCGTTGCCCCCAGAGATATCCAACCCCAGCGCTACGAACGCTTCGTGAAAGCCGCCGTAAAAGTGCGGGAAATCGACCCCAGGAACATCACCGTCGCGCACCCAGCTTGCAACCTGCAACATGAACGTCGTGTCGTTCACATGCATCGTGTCATAAACGACGGGATTAAGCGCGACGACGATAGCCAAGGCTAGCGCCAGCGCGATGGCGGCGGCTGCGCCCGCGACTGTTGCTTTAGCTTGCATTCAGACCACAAGGGCAGCGTGGCGCCGACTTGGCCGGGGTCAAGGTCATCCCGGATGGCACTTCGGCTAGACGCGGCAACGGCCGAATTCTTCCTTTACGAATCACAGCCGTTCAGCCTTTTCATCCATCCACTTATGCAGTGTGTATAAACTGCGTTGCATTCGAAATCCGAGCTTGCACCAAACGCTTTGGACAGCGGTGTTGTTGACCTGGGTCGAAATGGTGGCGTTCGCAATTCCCGCATCGGCGATCTGGTCCAACGCGGCTACAAGCAACGCATGATACACGCCGCGGCCTTGCATCTTGGGCGAAACCGCGTTGAGCGCGATGTCTGCGCAGGTGTCACTCACGCGAGTGGCCGCTAGGAATCCGACAACGCTGTCCCCGGCGCAAGCCACGAGCACCGGCAAGCTCGAAGACTGCGATACGACACAGTTCTTGGCCCAATCCACGTAAACCGCATCGCAATCGGCATCGCTCAGCCTTTCATCGGCGTGGAAGTGTCCGAAATAGCCCGCAAATGCAGCGCCCGCGACAGAGCCCACGTCCTCGGCGTCGCGCAAACTGGCGCTGCGAACATGGATATCGGAGTTGACCGCTGGCTCGTTCCCACTCGCGGCGGCGGCGCGCTCATAATAGACCAATGTATCCATTAGCCGGTACCCGTCATCCTCCAGAGCGTGCACAATTCTGGTGTCGTGCGTTGACACACGAGCCGACAGGAATGTGATCGCGTGCTTGCGCGCCTCGGCGTTGATCACATCGGTTGGGACGCTTGGGTCTATCACCCGCGCGCAGCGAACACCGAAACGCGCCGTTTCCTGCTCGTTAAAGGTGATCGCCACGTGGACCCTTCCCGCGACCAAAGCCAAGCGCTTGCAAGCTTGCATAGATCGCGATGGCGGTGAGGCCGATGTTCACAATCTGGGCGAGCTCCGGTCTCAAAAATGTGACGAGCGCAGACATAAACACCAGCGTCGCCACAAACCCTATTCCATAGGCGAGCAAAAAACGGGGCAGGTCCGAACGGTGATCGGCCGTGCTCTCGAAAGACCACACCCTATTCGCCAAATAGCTCACAATCAGGCCGATCCCATAACACATGCCTGTCGCCCAAACAGGAGGGACCGCGCTCCAGATCAAAGCAAGAAACACACCATAAACGAGCGCGTTCGAGGCGATCCCGACCAGACCGTAGCGGTACAAACTCTTTGGAACGACAGGATTACGCATTCGGCGCGCGGGTTGGTGCCATTAGGTTTGCGTCCGTTGTGCTCTGGACGAGAATGCGAGGGCGCCCCTGCACTTCTCGAAACACGCGCCCCAGATAAAATCCATGGACCCCCAATGTCGCCAATATCAACCCGGACAAGAACCAGATCGAAAGGATAGTGCTCGTCCATCCTTGAACGGTGAACATCCCGGCCATCCACATGACCAACAAGACAAACGAGACCAGAGCCGAAACGCTGCTGAAGACGCCGCCTATCAGCACGCTGAGCTTGAGCGGTTTGTCGGAGAACCGAATAACAATCGCGACCGCCAGTCTCAAAAGCCCCATGAGGTTGTATGAGCTCTCGCCATGGGAACGCTGATCGCGGGCGACTTCCAGCTTCTCGGTCGAATACCCAGTGAGACTGACCATGATTGGCAAGAAGATTTCCTGCTCTGTGAACAGCAGAAGTGTATCGACCATCCGGCGACTGTAGATGCCGAAATTCCCGATATTGTTGATCTCAACGCCTGAGAGCCACTTCACGAGTCGATAGAAGGAACTCGAGGCGGCCCGACGCAGCCAGGAATCCGACCATACGCCGCGATCCACGATAACCGCTTCGAGCGGTTCATCTTTCGCCCGCCGATACAGCTCAGGGATCACGGCGGGATCGTCCTGCAGATCGCAATCAATCACGGCGATGAAATCGCCTTGCGCGGCTTCCAGTCCGGCCCAAATGGCCAGATGCTGCCCGTGATTGCGCGCCAGTCGAACGCCGCGGATGCGACCATCCTTAGCCGAAAGCTCTTCGATCAAAGCCCAAGGTTGGTCCGGGCCGCGATCATCGACGAGCACCAGTTCCCAATCGAGGTTCTCGTCCTGAAAAGCCGCTTCAACACGCTTTGCCAATTCGGGCAACGCTTTGCGGCAACCATAAACGGGTGACACGACGCTGATCAGTGGCCGTTTCATATCCCGCTGCGATGCCGCCTGTTGCATCACGCCGCCTCGATCGCGTCGGTCGCGCATGCAATCACGGTTTCCACGTCGCTGCCGAGATCAAAATACATCGGCAATCGCACCAAGGTCTCCGAGATGTGATCGGTTACATCCATACCGCCAAAAGCGCGACCAAACTTCTGCCCGGCCGGAGAACTGTGCAGCGGAACGTAGTGAAAAGGAGCTATGATGCCTTTGCTCTTCATATTGGCGATGAACCTACCGCGCTCTTTCAGGGAATCCATCAGCAGATAGAACATATGCCCATTACCGGCGCAATCGGGAGGAAGCTTCGGCAAACCAATCGAGCCGCTCTGTTCAAGCGCGCCGAACGCTTCGAAGTAATTGTCGAAAACCGAAAGTCGCCGGGTGCGGATCACCTCTTGCGTTTCCAACTGCGCCAACAGGAAGGCCGCAATCAGTTCGCCCGGCAGATAGGACGATCCGGCATCAACCCACGTGTATTTGTCGACCGCGCCGCGGAAAAACTGGGATCGGTTGGTGCCCTTTTCCCGAATGATCTCAGCCCGTTCGATCCATTCGGGTCGGTTCACAACCAACGCGCCGCCTTCTCCGCTGATCACATTTTTCGTTTCGTGAAAGCTGAAGGTCGCGGCATCGCCAAAGCTTCCAGCCTGCTGGCCTTTGTAAGTCGCTCCAAGCGCTTGCGCCGCGTCCTCAATCAGAAACAGATCGTGGCTTTTGGCCAAATCCGCAATCCGCTCGATATCCGCCGGGAAACCGGCGTAATGCACGGCGAAGATAGCGCGTGTCTTGTCGGTGATCGCTTTCTCAGCGGCCTCTGGATCGAGGCAGAGTGTGGCGGGATTGATATCAACGAAGACCGGTGTCGCGCCGCGCAAGACAACCGCATTAGCGGTGGAGACAAAGGTGAAGGAAGGCATGATCACCTCGTCACCAGGTCCCAAATCACACAGCATCGCGGCCATTTCGAGCGCCGCTGTGCACGAGTGGGTCAGCAACACGCTAGGCGCGCCCAGCTGCGCTTTGAGAAGGTCGCAGCAGCGCTCGGTGTACGCGCCGTCTCCCGCCAATTGCCCGCGCCGAACTGCGTCGCGCACATACTTGATTTCGTTCCCGACGAGGCTCGGTTTGTTGAACGGGATGTTGAACGAATTCGAGTTCACCGGTCGGCTTCCACTGCAAGAGTGCGATACGGTCTAGGGGAGCGCGCCGAAAAAGGCGAAGTGGAAATCCCACCTATCGACAAGGGTGTCACACACTAGGATGCATGGACGCCGCCTCCAGTTTCCCGCTTGAGCTTTCGGGCCCACTCCTTGATGGTGTCTTCCAGAGCCCGATAACGTCGGGTGAGCATTTTACGGGGGTTCGATGTATTTGACACGCGCTTTGCGCCTTGGGGCGCTGCTAGTCTGGCTTTCGATTACCTCGCTCCCAAATCCCCTTCTTGCGCAATCTGGGGTTGAGGACATCGTCGCGCCAAATGGCGAGGCTAGCCTTCTTCCGGTGCGTGTTGACCCCGCTGAAGATCGGATTCTCCTGACGCTTCCCTCGCCAAATGAGGACGGCGTGTCGATCCGCCTGATCTACAGCACGGCGCTTAGAACCGGGCTTGGCTCGGCACCGCTCACGCTTGATCGCGGCCGCACGGGCAACACGCAGATGCTCGCCTTTCGCAGGATTGGCAGCAAGATCGCCGTGGAGTTTGAAAACCCCCGCTTCCGCGCAAGCCGGGGGGACACAGCGCAGCAAAGAGCGGTGGCGAGCGATTTTGGAACTTCCATCGTCTGGGTCACGGATATTGATGAAACGCTGGGCGATGGCAGCGTGGTTATCGACATTGCGCCCTTCCTGCTTCGCGACGCTTTGGGCGTGACGAACTCGCTGAATCAAAGTCAGGATACGTTTGGCATTGGTTCGGCCAAGTCGATCGCTGGGAAAGGCTTCAAACTCGACCCCAAACTGAGCTTGGCTGATCCGGCGACGGTGAAGGTCTTTCCCGACAATCTTGAAATCGACGCGGTGCAGACCTTCGTTTCCGAGCAACCGGGGGCGGAAGTGGAGAACATCGTCCCCGAGCCCAAAACGGTAACCTTCCGCGTGCATCACAGCTTTATTCGGTTGCCCGAACCCGGATTTGTGCCGCGCCGGTTTGATCCGCGCATTGGCGGGATCTCGACGCAGGTGGTCGACTACTCCGCCACGCTCGCCGAACCGGTTGTGTACGATCTGGCCAATCGCTTCCGGTTGGAGAAAGTCGATCCAGGGGCGGAACGCTCGCGGGTCAAAAAGCCGATCATCTTTTACCTCGATCGCAACACCCCGGAGCCCATCCGTTCCGCCGTCCTGGAAGGCGCGGGCTGGTGGGCCGACGCGTTCGACGCGGCGGGCTTTATCGACGCGTACCGCGTGGAGATGCTGCCCGAAGGGGCCGACCCGCTCGATGTGCGCTACAACATGATCAACTGGGTCGACCGCGCGACGCGAGGCTGGGCCTATGGTCAGCAAATCGCCGACCCGCGCACCGGAGAGATCATCAAAGGAATGGTGGTGTTGGGCTCCTTGCGAGCGCGGCAAGACATCCAGATTTTTCAGGCTCTGGTGGGCGCGGACGAGTTGGGGACCGATGGCCCCAACGATCCGGTGAAAGTCGCGCTCGACCGGTTGCGGCAGCTCGGCGCGCACGAAGTGGGGCACACGCTCGGCTTTTCGCACAACTTTGCCGCCAGCACGCAGGATCGCGCCTCGGTCATGGATTATCCGCCACCGCGGATCGGCCTGAAATTCGGTCGGCCCGACCTTTCCAACGCCTATGCGAAGGGTATCGGATCCTGGGACGTGGCCACGGTGCGCTGGCTTTATGGCGACGCCGAAGGCACGGAAGTTGCCGAAACCGTCGATCGGTTCCGTTACGTCAAAGACGACAACGCCCGCGCGCCCGATACGGCCTACGCTTGGGGCGGGCTGTGGGATGACGGCGCGGATCCCGTCGAAGAACTGACCCGCCTCATGGGCGTACGCGCGGCAGCCATTGAAAACTTCGGGCTCGGCGCGCTTAGTGCGGGCGAGCCGGTTGCCAATTTGCGCCGGCGCTTTGTGCCCTTGTGGCTCTTGCATCGCTATCAGCTGGTGGCGGCCGCAAAACAGGTCGGCGGCATGGAGTTTGTATACGCGGTCAATGGCGGCGGGCGCGAGGCGTCACAGCCCTTGGACGCAGAGCGCCAACGCGCGGCGTTGTCCGCCATTCTCGCCACGATTACGCCTCAGGCGTTGAGCGTGCCCGACGATCTGCTCCCGCTGATGTCAGCCGCGCAAAATGGGCAGAACGATCGACAGTACAGCACGGAAATCTTCGCCACGGCGGGAGGCCCGGTGTTTGATCCATTGGTCGCGGCGGACGTCGCCACGCAGCTGACTGTAGGGACACTGCTTTCCCCGCGCCGGCTCTCACGCCTGGTCATTCAAAAGCAATCGAACGCCTCCGCGCTGGGTTTGGACGAGACGCTCGACGCGCTTGTCGATACGGTGATGGACTCCACCGGGGATGAGCTTGGTCGCCGCATCGCCTACCGAACCTTTATCACCATGTCGCAGATCGCCCGCCGCCCCAGCACCACGCCCGAAGTAGCCGCCGCGCTCGATCAGAAGCTGACCGAAGTGGGTGAGAGTCTGGCGAGCGCAAAGGCTTCTGGAGCTCAGCGCGATTGGGCGCAAAGCCTGTCACGCCGACTGTTGGACCTTGAGCAGCGCGAGCAAATGGCGGCCACCACACCTCGCTCGGTGCGGGTGCCGCCGGGTGATCCGATTGGCGAGGAAAGCTGGATGGACTTGCCCAGCCTTTTGACCATCGGCGGATGATGGCAGCCGCCCGTTAGCGTTAGTCGCTCCCATCGTCGCGCGGCTGGTCGATCAGGTCGGCAAAGAAGATCGCGTTCATCAACAGCTTCTCGGTCCCTGCAAAGGTCCCGCGGAACACCGGATTGTCCGCCATCAGGATAACCGCGCCACTCTTCAGGCGCTCGGCCACGACGGACGGGCTCTCACCGATCTCCTCCTGCCGTCGCTCCGACGCGTAGCCGGTGAGCAAGGGTTGCGGCGCGTACTGCACCGGCACCGCGTAGGGGTTTCCCTCGGGGCGCATCAGCGTGAAAGTCACGTTGCGATGGACCGGCAGATCACGGTCCGCATAGCCAAAGCCAAGCGGATGCGTGGTGTCGAGATCGGCGGCGAAGATCGCCCCGCCAATCACGTCCTTGGCGTCCTGCACGCCCATCTCAGCGAAGTTCAAGCGCCGGGGTTCTTCGGCTTCGGGCTCTTCCCCGTCATCGATCTCCTCAGCCTCTTCCTCTTCCTCGCGCCCCATGATCGCGCTTTGCGCCCACAAAGCGGCGTCGCGGGTGGCAACGAGCGTGCCGCCACCCTCAATCCAGCGCTTCACATTCGCGGTCAGCCCATCGCTCAAAGCGGCGTTGCCACCGACCAGCACAAGGTGCGTGTAGTCCGACCACTTCAGCGAACCCAGATCCGATTTCTTGACAATCGTCACGGGCATGCGCTGGCGGTAGTCGAGCGTCCACCACACCTCGCCCACGTCGTATCGCGCAAGACCGCCCTCATACGCCAAAACCACGCGCGGTTGCTTCAGCGAACGGAAGATGCGTGCAGCGCCCAAATCCTGTCCGGTGGTCGGTGTCAGACCGGAGGTCGCGGCGTAAACGGGCACCCCGTCTTCGCGCGCAATCGTCTCCATGATGGCATGAATGTCTTCGCGCGAAGTTTCCTGTCGCGCCAGCGGGACAAAGATCGCCCCCCGACCCATCGGCACATCGCCCGCGGTGGTGGTGACGACCGTCTCTTCCATCGCCGCGCGCGCCATAATGTCCTCGGACAAGAGCCGATTAAGCGCGCGCGGGGCGAAGCTGTGCGACCAGTCGAAGACATATCCGTAGGACGCGCGCTGAGGCGCTGGAGCGCTTTGAAACTCCCCGCTCGCGGCTTCCCCTGCCCGCGCGGAACCGACTTTCGCGTAGTCCAGATCGTAAGCGAGCGGTAGCGTCCAGCCGGACACGTCGTAAAAGATGTTCTCTTCAAACTCGGTGAAGCGTTCAAAGATTCCACGGATCATCCGGTTGTTGGTCTGCGCCATCGACACGAAATAGCTGGAGCCCGCCGGGAACGTGCGGCCATCGGCGCTTACATCGCCTGACAGGCGGCTCACGCGGATATCGTGCATGTTGAGCAGGCGCACAAAGCGCGCGGCTCGTTCAGGATCACCTTTGGCGGTGAACACCCAGCCGCCACCCGCGCCTCGCGCGTTCTCAGCGAAGAAGTCGCGCTGATAGGCGGTGATCTCGTCGCGGAGGTCAAGCGAGCCCTGAATGGTGGTCAACGCGGTGCGGAAGTGCGTGCGCGCGTTGTCCGCCGTTTCAACAAGGCCGCGCTCGGTTTGCACCGAACCGCCGCGCGCCGCGCCCGCTTCAAACAGTATGCCAAGCGATCCGTTGATCTGAGGGTAGGTCGAACCCTTACCGATATAGAAGTTATCGAAGCCCTCTTCGGTGGTGTAGAGCCGCGCTTCGCTATCCAGAAAGGCCGCGTGTCTACGGCCAATTCCCTGCGTCAGTTCGCGCGCGCGCAGCGGGATCAGCGGATTGCGACGTTTGTCTTCGCCGGGGTGGAAGTAATAGGGCGAGGACGAGCCCATCTCGTGATAGTCCGCCGACACCATCGGCTTCCATTTGTGCCACTGGCGGATCCAGGCCTGGCTTTCCGGCTGGGTCAACAGCAGCCACTGGCGGTTGAGATCGAACCAGTAGTGGTTGACGCGCGCTTCGGTCCAAAGCTTGTGCGCGGCGTCGTTGAGATCGGTGTTGTCGCCATAGGACCAGAAGGTTTCGACATGGTCGATCCGGCGCGCGTGCCCATCCGGGTTAAAGGTGACGGTGAAGATCATCACCGCGTCGTTTAACTGGGCGTCGATCTGCGGGCCTTGGGCGGCGGCGTAGTGATAGAGCAGCGGGATGGCCCCATCCATGGATGAGGTTTCAGAGCCGTGCACGCCCCAGTTGATCCACAGCACCATCGGCGCCGCGTCGGGGGCGGCATCACCCTTTAAACGCGCCAAATGCGTTTGGCGGATGTTCTCGATATTGGCGTGGTTGGCGGGGCTGGTGACGGTGAAGGAGAGGATCGGGCGTCGTTCGTGCGAATAGCCAATCGTCTCGACGGTGATCCGATCAGAGGAGGCCGCAAGGCCGCGCAGATAGGAAATCATATCCGCATACCGGACCGGACGCTCGCCGATCTCGTACCCGCTTTCGTCTTCAAAGGCAGGCACGGTTTCGTCGTAGGTGACGCCTTCGACGTGGAAGAACTCGACGGGTTTGGCGGAAGCGGAGGCTGCGGCAAGAGCGAGACATGAGAGAAAGGCGGAAACGACGAAGTTAAGACGCAGCATTACGGCTCCTTTGGGAATCGGATGCGCGCAGGCTTAGACGAGGATTGCCTCGCCTTCCACCGCCTAGCGCGGATGGCCGAGATCGGTCCAAAAAAGCTATCGGCCCGCTCGAAATGTCGAGCGGGCCGATGGTTAGAGCGCGGTATATTGCCTCAGAAGCCCTTGGTCGGGGGCGCGTATTTGGTCAGATTGATGCCGTCGACGGCCGAGGTGTACTCATCGATGGTCGGCGTGCGACCAAGGATGGTGGAGAGCACCACGACCGGGGTCGAGGAAAGCAGAGACTCGCCCTTCTTGTCGGTGGCGTCTTCCACCACGCGGCCCTGGAACAGTCGGGTCGAGGTCGCCATCACGGTGTCGCCCTTCGCGGCCTTTTCCTGGTTGCCCATGCAAAGGTTGCAGCCCGGACGCTCGAGATAGAGCATGTTCTCATACTCGGTGCGCGCTGTGTTTTTCGGCGCGTCATCGTCGAACTCGAAACCGGCGTATTTGGATAGCAATTCCCAGTCGCCCTCTTCCTTCAATTCGTCCACGATGTTGTAGGTCGGCGGAGCCACCACGAGCGGGGCCTTGAACTCGACCTTGCCGTGCTGCTTCTCCAGATTCTGAAGCATCTCGGACAGGATTTTCATGTCGCCCTTGTGCACCATGCACGATCCGACAAAGCCCAGATCGACCTTCTTATCGCCGCCGTAATACGAAATCGGGCGGATGGTGTCGTGGGTGTAACGCTTTGAAATATCGTTATTGTTGACGTCGGGATCGGCGATCATCGGTTCGGCGATTTCGTCGAGATCGACCACAACCTCGGCGAAGTACTTCGCGTTATCGTCAGGGCGCAAAGCGGGGACTTCGCCTGATTTGATTTCAGCGATGCGCTTGTCGGCTTTCTCGATGAGCCCAGCCAACACGCCGCCCGCGTTGTCCATGCCTTTGTCGATCATGATCTGGATGCGTTTCTTGGCGATCTCCAGAGACTTCACCAGCGTTTCGTCTTCCGAAATGCAGATTGAGGCCTTGGCCTTCATTTCCGCGGTCCAGTCGGTGAAGGTGAAGGCCTGATCGGACAGCAGCGTGCCGATATGCACTTCGATCACGCGGCCCTGGAACACATTCTCGCCGAATTGCTTGAGCATCTGGGCCTGCGTCGCGTGGACCACGTCGCGGAAGTCCATGTGATCGGCCATGGTGCCCTTGAAGGTCACTTTGACGCTTTCGGGGATCGGCATCGTCGCCTCACCCGTGGCGAGCGCCAGAGCCACCGTGCCGGAATCCGCGCCAAACGCGACGCCTTTGGACATGCGGGTGTGGCTGTCGCCGCCCACGATGATCGCGCGATCATCAATCGTGATGTCGTTCAAGACTTTGTGGATCACGTCGGTCATCGCGTGATACTGCCCATCAGGATCGCGCGCGGTGATAAGCCCGAACTTGTTCATGAAGCCCATCAGCTTGGGGATGTTGCGCTCGGCCTTCACGTCCCAGACCGACGCCGTGTGGCAGCCCGATTGGTAAGCGCCGTCGACGGTCGGCGAGATGACGGTGGCCGCCATGGCTTCCAATTCTTGGCTGGTCATCAGGCCGGTCGTGTCTTGCGACCCGACAATGTTGACCCCGACACGGACGTCGGAGCCAGCGTGGAGCGTCTTGCCCGGCGTGGTGCCCACGGCGTTGCGGTTGAAGATTTTCTCCACCGCGGTGAGGCCTTGGCCTTCGTGGGAAATTTCGCGGTTCGGCGCGTAGGCGGATTTGAGCTCCTGCCCCAGAGTCGCCGCGGCGAAGGATTGCAGCTTCTTGCCAAAGACGACGGCGTAAGACCCGCCCGCCTTCATGAACTCCACCTTCTGCGCGGTGAAAGCGGAGGACACATCGGCGAGCTCTTCGTCGCCGTTGTAGAGCCTCTTCTCTCTGGTGTTGATCGTCAGAACCGTGCCGGTTTCAACCGAATAGGCCTGCTCAAGAATGGGGTCGCCATAGCCGTCGAGCACGGGCTTGCCTTCTTCGTCGAGCTTCTTGACCCAGTTCTTGAGGTCGATCCCGATCCCGCCAGTCACGCCCACGGTGGTCAGGA
This sequence comes from Pseudomonadota bacterium, assembly GCA_039186235.1. GTDB lineage: Bacteria > Pseudomonadota > Alphaproteobacteria > Sphingomonadales > Sphingomonadaceae > Erythrobacter. The sequence goes on from JBCDAE010000017.1 coordinate 12,695, forward strand.
AAATCGGCGAGATACCGTTGGTGCCCGCCACGACCGGCGCGATGTTCACAAAGGGGACGTAGGGGCTGGCTTGCTTGCCCGCCCACAGCGCCACGTTGTTCACGCCCGACATACGGCTGGAGCCGACACCCATCGTGCCTTTTTCCGCGATCAGCATGACGCGCGCGTCGGGGTGCTTTTCTTTCAGCGCGGTGATCTCGGCCTGAGCCGCCGGAGAGATCATGCACTTGCCGTGCAATTCGCGGTCCGAGCGCGAATGCGCCTGATTGCCGGGGGACAGCAGGTCGGTGGAAATGTCGCCCTCGCCCGCGATGAAGGTGACGACTTTGATCTCTTCCTCGATGTCGGGAAGCTTGGTGAAGAATTCCGCCTTGGCGTAGCTTTCCAGAATGTCGGTCGCGAAAGCGTTGCCCGCCTTGTGCGCCGTGGCGAGCCGCGCGGTGTCCGCGTCGTAAAGGAACACTTGCGTCTTGAGCACTTCGGCCGCCTTAGCGGCGATGCCTGTGTCCGACCCCAGGGCCAGATCGAGCAGCACTTCCACCGAAGGCCCGCCCTTCATATGGCTGAGCAGTTCAAAGGCGAAGTCTTGCGAGATTTCGTCCACGCTCGCCTTGCCGAGAATAATGTCCTTGAGGAACGCCGCCTTTACGCCCGCCGCGCTCGTCGTGCCGGGCAGCGTGTTGTAGATGAAGAACTTCAGCGCGTCCGCGCGGTGCGGGCTGCTTGCGTCTTTGATTTGGGTGATCAGTTCTTCGACCAGCGCGCCGTCCTCGACGGGCTTGGGCGAAAGATCCTGCTGCTTACGGGCCTCAATCTCGCTGAGGTAGTCGTCGTAAAGACTCATAATGTGTTCCGGCGCTCTATGTATTTGTGGCCGTGCGATCATGGCGGATAGCCTGTCGCACGACGTTCGATCCGCGTCGGGGCGTATTAGAGAGATCGCCCGCGCGCAAGGCACTTTGGCTATTCGCCTTACAAGAGGCCGTGTGTGGCGCGAATTTCTTCGGCCATTGTTTTTCGTGTCTTTATGTATAGCCTCAGCCCCAGTTAGGGGCACAGGGGCGGCGCGCACGTAATGGAGGCGGGTGAAACGAACAGCATGAGCACGCGGCGGCGCGTTGCGCTGGCTGTCGCGGCTATTCTCCTTGCCGCGCTGGCTTATGTCGCGTGGCGTTTCTTCGCCGTTACCGCCTATCCTGTTCCGCCAAAGGTGGAAGGCGCCCCTGATTACGCGGTGGAGACATCGGTGATCGTCGCGCGGCTAGCGGTTCCGACGCAGCAATTGAGCACCGCCCTGACCCGCGATGTGCCCGAAACCCTCGTTACGATCGATGAGCGGCTTGAGGAGTGCGTCCCAAGCGAGACGGTCAAGGTCCTTGGCGCGAAACTGTTCAACACCCCAACTCTGGGCTGCGATCTGGCGGGCGAGATCACAAGGGGCCCCATATCCGTCGGCGGCGAAGGGCCGCAGATCGTCCTGCGCATGCCACTCTCCGCGCGCATCGAGGTGCGCAATATCGGGGACGTTCTGAAGCGCGAAACGGCCACCGCCGAGGCCGCGGTGACCATGCGCGGCACGCTGGGCGTCACCCAGGATTGGAGCTTGGATCCCGATTTCGACATCAGCTACGATTGGACGCTCGAGCCCGGTGTCGATTTCCTGGGCACGCGCATTTCCCTTCGCAGTGTGGCGGATAAAGAGCTCGACAAGATGATCCCCGAAATCGAAGCCACGCTGAAAGCGAAGGCGCGCGAGTTCAATCTGCGAGCGGAAGCGGATAAGGCCTGGAAAGACATCTTCACGACAGAGTCGGTCAATCGCGAAAACCCCCCGGTTTGGATCAATATCGCGCCCGAAATGGCCGGGGTCGACCAATTGGATATCCGCGACGGTGAAATCGGGGTCGACGTCTTAATGGCGGGCGAATTGAGCCTGTTCGTCGGCGACAAGCCGGACAAACCTGAACCAAGCCCGCTTGGCGACAATGTCGGCGCGCCGGAATTTGAGACCTTTGATATCAAGGTGCCCGTTCTGGCGGACTTCAAGGAACTAGAGCCCGTGCTCTTAAAGGCGCTGCGAAAACTGGCCGCCAAGGGCATCGAAATCGAAGAGTTCGCCAGCCTTGACGCGGATTTTCAGGATGTCACCATTTACGCAACCGAAGGCGATCAATTGGCCGTTGGTGTCAAAGCCGCGATGACGCCGGTCGGGGCGGAAAGCAATCGCCGATGGAACACGTCCCAAGGAACCGTCTGGCTCACGGCGACGCCCGTGACGAAACCAGACAGCGAGCTTGTCGAGATCACCGACCTCGAGGTTTATGGCAAGACCAACACCGCCTTGGGCGACACGCTGATCGTGGTCTTGTCGAGCGAGCAGGTCAAAGCCGTCATCGAGCAGGAATTGGTTGAGGATTTTAAGGGCGACTACGATCGTATCATCGACAAAGCGCTGAAAGGCCTTGGAGACCTGAAAGTTGGACGGCTGGATTTCGCATTCGATGTCGCCGAGGTGGAGCATGGGAGCGTTCAGGTGACGGGCGCCGGTCTGTTCATGCCCGTCTCAGCGCAAGGAAAGGTTACGGCGACGGTCATTCCGCCAAGCTAGGCGGTGCGAAGCCGATGGCATCTGCAAATTGGAATTGAAACGGAGCAAATGATGATAGCGCGCATAACACTTCCTCTTGCGATGGCCGTTGCCCTTTCGGGGTGCGTGGTGGCCGAAGTGGTCACGGCCCCGATTGACGCGGTGACGACAACCCAATCCGAAGCGGACGAAGATCGCGGTAAGGCGATCCGTCAACGCGAAGAGCGGATCGAAGACCTTCAGAAGAAGCTCGCTGAAGCGCAGGAGGATTGCGACGGCGGCGACAGCGAAGCGTGCGCGGAAGCGGCCTCGATCCAAAGCGAAATACAGGCGCTTAAGGACACGCCCGCGCGATAACGTCCAATACTCAACCCTCAGCCGGTTCCACGCTTGCGATTTGCCCTGCGGGACGCAAAAGAGAAGGCAAGAGGGGATAATCTGATGAAAACCGCCATGCGTGTCGTCCTTGGTTTGCTTGCGATCGTGGTCACAGCCGTGATCGGATTGTGGTTTGCCTTGCCAAGCTTGAATGACCGCCAAGTTTCGGGCGACATCGAGATGGCTGGTCTTTCGGGCCCGGTGCGGATTGCGCGCGACGACAACGCGGTGCCCTACATTTACGCGCAAACCCTCCCGGACGCTTTGCAAGCGCAGGGTTTTGTGGCCGGACAAGACCGTCTGTTTCAGCTTGAGGTCGCGAAACGCGCGGCCACGGGGCGCTTGGCTGAAGTCCTCGGTCCGGGCGAAGGGGACGCCGTGCTTGATCTCGACCGGGAAGCCCGCACCATCGGCTTTTATCGGATTGCGGCGCGCCAAGAGGCCATACTCACGCGCGAGTCTCGCAGTTCGTTGACCGCCTATCTGACAGGGCTCAACGATTACATTTTGAACCACGAAGATACGTATCCCCTGGAATTCAGTTTAGCCGGATTTGAGCCAGAACCTTGGACAACCACGGAACTGATCGCTCTGGGGTACTTTTTGGGTTGGGGCAGCGCGGCCAATTTCGACGCGGAACTGATCGCGCATCAAGTGATCGCGCAAATCGGCGAAGAGAAGTTTGCGGAGATCGCGCCGCTCGTCGTCAATCCCGACGACGAAGCGCCCGATACTCCCGCGCAAGCCGCCATTCGAATTACACCGAGATTTGCGGGCGCGACCGCGTCCGTCCCCAGCTGGACCAAACAAGGTTGGCGAGCGCAGGGTGTTGGCGGAAGCAACAATTGGGCGATGAGCGGAGCCAAGGCGGGGCAGACGGCGGCCATCGTCACCAACGACCCTCACCTCGACAGTCGATTGCTCCCCGGCCCCTGGCACCCGGTTGGCATCATCACACCCGAGCATCGCATCGTAGGGGTCAGCGCCGGGCTGCCTGGCGTGACCATCGGTCGCAACGCCAACGTCGCTTTCGGCGTTACCAACGCCTACGCCGACGCAGTCGATCTGTATGTCGAGACGATCGATCCCGATAACCCCGAGCACTATCTGGAAGGTGAGGCTTCGATCCCCTTTGAGACGGTCACCGAAACCATCCTCGTCAAGGACGAAGCCGCCACCGCCGGTTTCCGCAACGAGACGCTTACAATCCGCCTCACCAAGCGCGGTCCGCTCATCACCGATCACGCCGATCGCTCCGTGGGCGACGCGCACCTATCTGTGCGCTGGGCCTCGGCGGAATATATGAGCGGCGATCTTGGCCTCGATGGGTTGATGCTCGCCACCAATGTGGAGGAAGCCCTCGCCGCTATTGAGCGCACCCGGATCGTCTCGCTCAATTTCGTCGTCGGCGATGTTACGGGCCGCGTGGCGCGGCGAGCGAGCGGTGTGGCCCCCATCCGGCTGCGCGGCGATGGTATGGCGCCCTTCCCCATCACCGATGGCACCGACAATTGGGGTGGCCGCATCCCAGCCGACGAGATGCCGGGCGAAATCGACCCGCCGCGCGGCTGGACCGGGACCGCCAACCATATGACCGCGACGCGCGAATTCCCTTACACCTACACGCATTACGCCTCGCCGCCGTTTCGCTACATGCGGATGAAAGAGATTTTTGAGGCCGAAACGGTCAGCGCAAAGGACGCTTGGGCGGCGCAATACGACACCGTCAATGTCTACGCGCGCGGTTTGGCTCCGATCTTCGCCGCCGCTCTTGTCGAGGCGGAAGATCCCGACCTGCGCCAGCTGGGTGAAAGCCTCAAGGCGTGGAACCACAGCGACGAGGCCGACGCTTTGGAACCCACGCTGTTTCAGGAGACTGCGCGGCAATTGGCCCGCCTCACCTTTGAAGACGAGTTGGGCGAGGAAACGGCGGCGGCCTACCTATCGAGCTGGTATGTCTGGCAATCGCGCTTCAACCTTATGGTGCAAGAGGGCGCTTCGCCCTGGTTCGATGACACGCGCACTCCGGAAACCGAAAGCCTGGCCGATCTCATCCGCCGCGCGGGAGAGGCCGCGCTAACGCGCCTGACCGACCAGTATGGTCCGGACCGCGAAAACTGGGTGTGGGGCAAGGTTCACACGATCTCGTTTCAAAGCCCGCTTCGCCAAGAGGGGCTAGCCGGATCTCTGACGGGAAATCGCACCGTGGCCATGTCAGGCTCGGGCGAGACGCTGCTGCGCGCGCTGTATCCGTATGATGATCCATACGCGTCGAAGTGGTTTGCCTCGCTTCGTATGACGGCGGATTTAAGCGACGATGAGAAGGTGCGCATGGCTTTGCCCGGCGGCGTGGTTGGCCGGACCTTTCACCCGCATTTGGCCGATCAGACCGACACATGGATGGACGCGCAAGCCGAGGCCTATTGGTGGTTCTCGGAAGCGGCGATCGAGGAGCACACGCGCTCGACCCTTACCCTCAAACCTCAGGAGCGTTGAAACACACGGTGTCGATGTGCATTGGTAAGCCACGAGGGGTTCCCCTCGCCGCTATTTCTAATCGGGGCATTGCATGAGACACTTGATCGCGCTCGCCGGGCTTAGCGCGGGCCTTCTTTCCATCGCGACCACAGCCGCGCACGCACAGGACAATCCAACCAGCGAGCTGCGCCTGTTCACCGCTGAAGATGTGTTCGAATTGGAATGGGCCGACGATCCGCAGATCTCGCCCGACGGTAAGCAGGCGATCTATCTGCGACGGTTCAACGATATCCAGACCGATCGCACGCGCGCGCATGTCTGGATCGTCAATCTGGATGGCACCGGGCACCAGCCCCTATTGGCCGACGAAGGTTCGTATCGCTCCGCGCGGTGGTCGCCCGATGGCTCACGCATCGCCTTCATGCGCCGCGTCGACGACGGAACCGGGCTCTTCGTGCATTATCTCGGCACCGGGCGCGAGGCGCTCGTCGGCACCTTCGATAAATCCCCGGGTAGCCTCACCTGGGCGCCGGACGGGAAATCGCTCGCGTTTTCGATGGCGGTGCCGGGCAAAGCAGAAAGCCTCGTCAAAGCGCCCAAGAAACCCGAAGGCGCAAAATGGGCGGACGCCCCGGTTGTGATCGACCGGGCGCGCTACCGCACCAACGGCGCGGGCTTTCTGGAGCTGGCTTACGATCACATCTTCGTCATCCCAGCCGAAGGTGGCACGCCGCGCCAGCTGACCAGCGGTGATTTCAATCACGATGGCACGCTGTCCTTCACGCCGGATGGGAGCGAAATCCTCTTCTCGGCCAATCGCAACGCCGATTGGGAGATGCAAAGCCGCGAAGCCGATATCTTCGCGGTGAACGTCAAGTCCGGCGCCTTGCGGCAAGTGACAAGCGAACCCGGCGTCGAGAGCAATCCGCAAGTGTCGCCCGACGGGAAAAGCGTCGCGTTCCTCAAGACAAGCAACGCGCGCGAGCCGTTCGTGCCCACCAACGTCTTTGTCATGGGGGTGGATGGGTCGAACCCGCGCAATCTGACACAAGGTCTCGATCGGCGCGCGGGCGACGCGCAGTGGCTGTCCAACAGCGAGATCGCCTACACCTTCCAGAACCGGGGCGAGAACCACATCGGGGTAACCAATCGATCCGGCGATCGGCGGACCGCGGTGGAAGGGATTGGCGGGACCACCGTTGGCCGTCCTTATGTCAGCGGCAGCTTTGACGCGGGCGCGGGCGGCGCGCTCGTCTTTACTAAGGGCAGCGCCACGCGACCGGCCGATCTCTTCGCCGCCGCTCGGCGAAGCGAAACGCGCCTGACCGAGCTCAACGAAGACGTACTTTCCCATCGCGACTTGGGCGATCTTCGTGAGTTTACCTACGCGTCCTCACTCGACGGAATCGAAATCCAAGGATGGATGATCACCCCTCCCGGCTACGAAGAAGGCAAAAAATACCCGCTCATCATCGAAATCCATGGCGGCCCGCATCTGGCCTATGGCCCGCATTTTTCGGCCGAACTGCAACGCATGGCGGCGGCGGGCTATGTCGTGGTCTATGACAATCATCGCGGATCGATCGGGTATGGCAGCGAGTTCGCGAACCTTCTCAAATACAAATATTCCAGCCCCGACGATTTTGCCGACCATATGTCGGCGGTCGATTGGGCGATTGCGAACGGCTTCGCCGATGAAGAAAACCTCTTCATCGCCGGCGGCTCAGCGGGCGGCATTGCCACCGCCTACGCCGTTGGGCTGACCGACCGCTTTAACGCAGCGATGGCGGCCAAGCCGGTGATCAACTGGGTGTCCAAAGTGCTAACAGCGGACAGTTACATCGGCCAGGTTCAAAACCAGTTCCCTGGCCCGCCTTGGGAGCATCTCGATCACTACTGGGAGCGGTCGCCGCTCAGTCTCGTGGGCAACGTCACGACGCCTACCATGCTGATCACGGGTGAGCTCGATTACCGCACCCCCATTTCTGAAACGGAGCAATTCTACCAAGCCCTCCAACTGCGCGGTGTGCCTTCGGTCATGGTGCGCATGCCCGATTCCAATCACGGGATCGCCGCGCGTCCCTCGCGCCTCAACACCAAGACCGATTATACGCTCGCGTGGTTCGAAAAGTACCGAGTGAATGAGGCAGAGTAAGATACGCGCCCCTCTGGTTGATCACCACTGATCACAACGAATGGGGCTCATATGACTCGATATCGCAGGCGCACCTTAGGGCATGTCGCCAACAGAATCACAACAGGGAATTCAACATGAAGCTCTTCTCCACTCGCCCTCTTACCCTGGCCGCAGCTCTTTTGTGTTCAACAGCTGGCCCGGCGATCGCTGAGCAAGGGTTTTTCCAGCACCCCACCGCGCGCGGCGATGTGCTGGTTTTTGCGAGCGAAGGCGATTTGTGGCGCACAGGACGCTCAGGAGGCACCGCCGTTCGGCTTACCAATCACGAAGAGGAAGAGCGCAACGCAAAGGTCTCACCCGATGGGACCATGGTTGCCTTCAACGCGAGCTACGACAGCGGTGATGATATCTATGTGATGCCCATCGGCGGCGGAGCGCCCACTCGGCTGACGTTCGAAGGCTCGGGTCTCACGACTGTCGGTTGGACGCCTGACGGAAAGGTCCTTTACGCCTCGCGCCTTCGCGGCAATGGCCAGGGCGAGGTGCTCTACACGGTCTCTCCCGAGGGAGGTCAGGCTACCGCAATCCCGCTGTGGCGCGCCAACAACGCGGCGTATTCAGCCGATGGCCGCACGTTGTTTTTCTCTCGCCGAGGTCTGTACGCGCGAGCTCGCGACAACGCCGTGCTGTATCGCGGCGGTGGGATGGCGCAGCTGTGGAGTTGGACAAACGGTTCGTCCGAAGAGGCCACGCAGCTTCTGGCTGACTTTGGCGCGCCAATCCGCATGCCGATGGCGCATGAGGGACGGATCTACTTCATCTCTGATAAGAGCGGCGCCGACGCCGTTTGGTCGGTCGGCGAAGATGGAACGGGCGTCACCCAGCACTCCGAGGAATTCGATTTTCCGGTGCTTCAAGCCTCAATCGATGCAGGCGAGATTTTCATTCAGAACGGCGCCGATCTGCATGTTTTCTCGACTATTACAAACACGCTCAGCACACTTGCCATTGATCTGATCAGCGACCGCGAACAGACGCGAACCCGCACGCTTGAAGACCCACTTCAGAATATCAGCGCCGCCCGGATCAGTCCTTCTGGCAAAAGCATCGCAGTCACGGCGCGCGGCGAAGTCGCGCTGGCGTCACCGCTAAATCGCCGCCGTGTGGAATTCGCCATTCCCGCTGGTGCTCGGGCACGCAACGCAGTCCTTGGCTCCGAGAGCGAGAACCTGTTCGTCATTCTTGATCGCGGCGAGGCGCGCGATATCGTTCGCATGGCCGCCGACGGATCCGGCGATGTTGAACCGGTTACGCGAGGATATGACGCGCACATCTGGTCATTTGCCGTCGCACCCGATGGAAGAACCGTCGTGGTGTGGGACAAGCAGGCCCGGTTGCAAAAAGTCGACGTGGCCACCGGCGAGGTGACCTTGCTCGCGCAGAACCAAACCGGCGATGACAGTCCGTTTAGCGATCTCGTGTTCTCTCCGGATGGCGACTTCATCGCTTACGCCGAGAGCACCTCGGTCAACACGGCTGATATCTTCGTGCAGAACGTTGCGACAGGAGCGCGGGCCAAGGGAACGTCAGGCAAATACCAAGACAGCAATCCCGCGTTCTCGGCTGATGGAGCCTGGCTCTATTTCATCTCCGATCGGAACTTCTCCCCCGAGCCCGGCAGCCCTTGGGGTGACCGCAATATGGGGGTGTCCTTCCCCAATCGCGGCGAACTGCACGCGCTTCAGCTTGATCCCGAAGCGGAGTTTGCCTTCCGCCCGGATAACGAACTGATTGGCGAGAGCGGCGATGAGGATAGCGGCGACGAAGAGGACAAAGCCACTGACGGCGAGCAAGCCAAAGTGAACGTCACGCTCTCTGGCCTTGCAGATCGGCTTTACAAGCTCCCGGTGAAGCCCGGAGCGCGAGGCACTTTACTGGCGTCCGAGGGCTTCCTTTACACCCGGATGGAAGACGAATGGGTCTCCATCAAGATCGACAAGCACAACCCAAAGGTTGAGACTTTTGCCGAAGAAGCTGTCGATCTGCAGATTTCAGCGGATCGCGAAACCGTGTCCGTCGCGCAGGAGGGCCGCGACACGTACCGTTTTGCGTTGGTCCCCGCATCAGAGACCATGCCTAAGGATCTCGATGGGAAAATGGTGCGGCTCGACGATTGGCGCCTGACCATCGACCCTATGGCCGAATGGTCGCAAATGTTCTTGGACGCGTGGCGCCTGCACCGCGACTTCGCCTACGATCCGGCGCTGCGCGGGGTCGATTGGGAGGCCGTGCGCGCTCAGCACGAGCCCCTGGTCGAGCGCATTGGCACCCGTTCAGAGCTCGGGACCGTCATGGGCCTGATGGCCTCGCAGCTTGGTATTTTGCACAGCCAAGTGCGCGCCGGCGATCTTCCGGAAGACCCAGAAAACGGCGAACTTGCTTTCCTCGGCGCGGAATACACGCCCGTCGCCGATGGGCTTCGGATCGACCGGATTTATCGCGCCGAGGCTGACCTCGTCAGCCTCCAGCCCCCCTTTCGACGGCCAGGCATCGACGTGAAGGAGGGGGACATCATTCGCTCTGTGGACGGTCGCCGTGTTGCCACTCTGGGCGATTTGCGCCTCGCGCTTGGATCCAAAGCGGGCCAGCAAGTCCGCCTCGACCTTTCAAGAGCCGGCGCCGATGTCAGCGCGATTGTCACGCCGATGGGCAGTCGCGGTGCGGGCATGGCCGAATACTATGACTTCGTCGAAGGCCGCAAAGAGGCGGCTGCTCAGCTTTCTGGCGGCGCGATCGGCTATCTGAAGCTGCGCGCGATGGGCGGCAACGATATCGCGAGCTTTGCGCGCGACTTCTTCGCTCAAATGGATAAGGACGGCATCGTCATCGACGTGCGCAACAATTCCGGTGGAAACATTGATAGCATCCTGGTGAGCCAATTGCTTCGCCGTCCCTGGGCCTTCTGGGGCAAACCGGATGGTTCAGGCATCGAATACACCAACATGCAAGGGGCTTATCGCGGCCATGTCGTCGTGCTCATTGACGAGCGCACCTATTCCGATGGGGAGACCTTTGCCGGTGCGGTCAAATCGCTCGGCATTGGCCCGTTAGTTGGCACCCGCACGGCGGGCGCCGGAATCTGGCTCTCGGATCGCAACCGCGTTGTCGACAATGGCGGCGTCCGAATTGCCGAGTATGCGCAATACGACATCAACGGAAATTGGATCGTCGAGGGTTATGGCGTGAGCCCTGATTACGTGGTCGAAAACGGACCCTATGCGACCTATCAGGGGCGCGATGAACAGTTGGAGACAGCAATTGCAGTTCTCCAGCAGCGCATCGCGGAAGAGCCGGTCCCTGACCTTGTGCCAGGCCCACTGAGCCCACTTGGCACTCCCGCGGCCGACGTCGGCAGGATTGCAAATTGATAGTGAGTTGCAGTTGCTGAAGTGTGCGCTATAGCTGCAAAGCTTTTTTGAACGAGGAATTGACGATGAAATCGAACCTGAAAGTCTGGACGGGTCTTGGTCTGGCCACCGCTCTGGTAGGTGCCGGCCTCGCGGGTTGCGCGGGCGAATCCGGCGAAGGCGGCGAAGGCGAAGGTGGAGCGGACACCGCCATTGCAGGAGAGGCCGGTGAGGGAGAAGGTGGCGAGGGAGAAGGTGGCGAGGGAGAAGGCGGCGAGGGAGAAGGCGGCGAAGGCGAAGGCGGCGAGGGAGAAGGCGGCGTAGCCGTCTCCGACGCTTCTACCGATCCAGTCGTTTACGGTTCGGCTCTCGCGATCGTCGAAGCGCACGCCATTGCCGCGCGCGACGCCTACGCCGCAGGTGAAACCGAAGCGGCGGCGGAAATGTTTGGCCATCCCGTGTCCGAAGTGCTCGCCGATATGGACCCCGTGTTCGAGCAGTTGGGCGTCGAAGACTTCAAATCCGAGATGAACGAGGCTTCCGCTGCGGCTCTCGAAGCGGACAACGCGGACGGAGTCGAAGCGGCTTACCAAGCCATCCTTACGGCTCTGAGCGCCGCTGCCGAGAAGGCGCCAACAAGCGACTTGAGCCAAGGCGCAGTTGCGGCGGGAGTCGTCGCTGATCAGATTGATCGCGCGACGACCATGTACAGTCAGGCTGCCGGGTCGGACATTTATGAGCCCTATCTAGACGGTTATGGCTTCTATAAAGCCGCCGATAGTGCGTTTAAGCGCGACGGGGCCGCGATCGCGACCTATAATTCGGGCCTGCACAGCGATATCGAAGCGGCGCTGACACTTTTGGCCGCCGCCTATCCCGGCGCGGAGCGTCCTGAAACGCTGGACGCGGAGCAAGGTAAGCTTCTTGGTGCTTCGTCCAAGGTGAACCTCGGGCTTCCCGCCGCTTAAAGGAATTGGATCCGCGCGCCTGCGGCTGAGCGCTCAGTCGCGGCGCGTGGCGCCTTTCGCAAGCAGCGCATTCACCTGGCCCGCGATGTCTTCGTGGCTCTGAGCGTCGTGGTCCTTGGCCCAGATCGCGTAGCGTAGGCCTACGAAGACGTTCATCCCCATAACGGCCCAAGCTTCGACCTCGCCCAGGTCAGACCGAAAATCGCCCGAGGCAACGCCGGCTTGAAGACGTTGAGCGATGCGCTCGGCAATCGTCTCGTAGTGTTTGCGATAGCTAGCCGGGTCCACGAACTCGGCCTCGTCTATGATGCGGTAGACCTCTTTGTGTTCGGACGCGAAATCCAGAAACGCCGTGAGCGCCGCGCGTTCGGTATCGAGGGCTCCCATGCCCTCATCGATGGCCGCCCGCGCGCTGGTGCGCACGTTTTCGCTCATGTCCTGAACAAGCGCGCGGAACAGCGCGTCCTTGCTGTCAAAATAGGTGTAGAAACTGCCCAGCGCCACGCCCGCACGGCGGGTTATCGAGCTGACCGAAGCTTCGTGAAAGCCCTTTTCGCCAAACTCAATCGCTGAGGCATCAAGCAATTTGCGCAGGGTGCGACGCCCGCGCTCGGTGCGCGGCACCTTGGACTGCGAAGCGGTCACTTGAGCCATGCTTATCCCCTCTTGCGCCTTCGACTAAAGTCTAAATCATATTCTCACAAGACTAAACTTGAAAGTTGGTTCAACTTTCAATACTACCCCTGCAACCGTGAGAATAAACGGTCCAAGGGGAGAGAGCATGACACCGAATTTCACCGCCCGCGCGCTTTGGCTTACCGGATGCGCAGGGCCAGCCTGTTTGGCGTTCATCGCGGCGCCGGCCGCTGCGCAAGCCGCGCCGGAAAGCGAAACAGCGGTCGCCGAAGAGGACGACAATCGCATCATTGTCACCGCGCGTCGCCGCGAAGAGAGCATCCTAGACGTGCCGATCTCTTTGACTGCGCTCTCGGGCGAAGAGCTCGTGAAGCAGGGCGTTCAGGATTTGACGCAAGTCGCCCAGCAAGTGCCCAACATCACTTTGGAAGTCAGCCGCGGGACCAACACAACGCTCACCGCGTTTATCCGCGGCGTCGGTCAGCAAGACCCGGTTGCCGGTTTTGAAGCCGGTGTGGGCCTCTACATCGACGATGTCTATCTGAACCGCCCGCAAGCGGCGGTGCTGGACATTTACAACGTCGAACGGATCGAAGTGCTGCGCGGCCCGCAAGGCACGCTTTACGGACGCAACACCATCGGCGGCGCGATCAAGTATGTCACCGCCGAGTTGCCGGATGAATTGGCGGTCAGCGTGCGCGGCACCTATGGCTCCTTTGACCAAGCCGATCTGATCGTCACCGCGTCGACCCCGGTCAGCGACAGCCTGAAAATCGGCGCGAGCGGCGCACGGCTTTCGCGCGGTGGCTTTGGCGACAACATCAACCTGGGCACAGAAAACTACAACAAGGATATCTGGGCCGCTCGCGGAACCATCGAATTCGAAAGCGGTCCCGTCTTTGCGCGGCTTTCGGGTGATTATGTCAAAGACAATTCCGAGGCCCGGCAAGGCGGGCGTCTGATTCCCGGACTGTTCTCCGGCGCGCCGGTCCTTGATGACGTGTTCGACACGCGCGCCGGGCTCAACGTCGTGGATCAGGAAGTGGAAGCTTATGGCGGCGCGCTCAATGTCGCGATCGAGCTCTCCGACACGTTGACGCTCAAATCGATCACGGGCTATCGCGAAGACAGCTCGACCACGCCGATCGATTTCGATTCTCTGCCAGAAGCCGATCTCGATGTCCCGGCCATCTATGACAACGACCAATTCAGCCAAGAGCTTCAATTGCTCTACGAAGGGGATCGTCTCTCCGGCGTGTTCGGGGCCTATTACCTCAACGCCAACGCGTTCACCGCGTTCGACGTGGCGCTGTTCACCACCGGGGCTCTTCCGGCGGTGGGCCTGCCCGGTTTGAACGCGCAGACGCTGGGCGACGTGAACACCGAAACCTGGTCCGTCTTTGGCGATTTTACCTATGACCTGACCGATACGGTCAGCGTGTCGGTGGGCGGACGCTACACCAACGACCGGCGCGAAAGCCGCGTGCTGCGCACGACCTTTATCGGAGGGTTCTCTGATCTGTTCATTCCGAACAGCCCGGCGATACCGATTGCGACCACAAGCGACTTTGAAGGCAGCGAAACCTTCGAAGACTTCAACCCGCGCGCCTCGATCAGCTGGCAACCCACTCCTGATCACAACGTCTACTTCACCTACAGCCAAGGTTTTAAGGGCGGCGGCTTTGACCCTCGCGGTCAAACCACGGCGGCGCCCGATCTGGATGGTGACGGCGACATTGATTTCGACGATCAGTTCGAATTCCTGCGCTTTGAGCCGGAAACGGTCGACAGCTTTGAACTGGGCTACAAGGCCTCGCTGCTCGACAACCGGTTGAACATCGCGCTCGCCGGCTTCCTTGGCCAATACGACAACGTCCAGATCCCGGGTTCGGTGGGCCTCGACACCAATGGCGACGGGGTGAACGACAGCTTCATCGGCATCACGTCGAACGCGGCGTCGGCGGATATCAACGGCTTTGAATTTGAAGGCAACGCGCTGGTTGGCAAGGACTTCCTTGGCGAGGGCAGCCTTTTCAGCGTCAACTGGTCGCTCGGCGTGATCGACGCCAACTTCAACGAGTTCATCGACGCGTTCGGCAACGACGTGGCGGATGAGCGCGTGTTCCAGAACACGCCGGACATCACCGGCCATATGGGCTTCAATCTCGGCGTTCCGGCGGGCGGCGGCGTGGTCGACTTCATCGGACTTGTCTCGTTCCGCAGCGAAGCCAGCCAATTTGAAACGCCCAACCCGTTCCTCGATCAGGAAGCGTTCGAATTGGTGGACTTCAGCATTGTCTACACCACCGATGATGATCGTTTCAGCCTTGGTGGTCACGTGAAGAACCTGTTCGATGTCGAGTACATTGTGGCAGGCTACAACTTCGTCGCAGGCGGCACACCTCCGGGCACGCCCTTCGTCCCCACACTGGGCCTCGAAGGCACATTGACCGGCTTTTACGGCGATCCACGACGCTTCTTCGTGACGGCGCAATACAACTTCTGAGTTTCGGAGTTTAAACCGGCTCTCCAAGGGGCGGCGCGCATCGCAAAGATGCGCGCCGCCCCATCCTTTTGAGCCTTCCTTTCCCCGCGCCAAGCGGGCATAGGCTGCGCCCCATGCATGACATCCGCTTGATCCGCGAAGACCCCGACGCGTTCGACGCCGCCATGGCGCGGCGCGGTCTCGATCCCGTTGCGCAATCCATTCTGGCGCTGGATGAAGAACGCCGCGCGCTCACCACTCAGCTGCAAGAGGCGCAGTCGCGCCGAAACGAAGCCTCGAAAGCCATCGGCAAAGCGATGGGGCAAGGCGACACAGACACCGCTGAAGCGCTGAAAGCCGAAGTGGCTGAGCTGAAGCAAACCATGCCGGAGCTTGAAGAGCGTGAACGCACGATCGGGGCGGAGCTCGAGAGCGCTCTACTCGTTCTCCCCAACACGTTGGATGCATCTGTTCCCGATGGCGAAAACGAGGACGACAATGTCTTCTTGCGCGAATGGGGAGAGAAACCGAGCTTTGACTTCGAGCCCCAGGAGCACGCCGATATCGCGCCTGCGCTGGGCATGGATTTCGAGACGGCGGCCAAGATTTCCGGCGCGCGCTTCACTTTCTTGCGCGGCGATATCGCACGGCTGCACCGAGCGCTCGGCCAGTTCATGCTCGACACCAACACGCGCGAGCACGGCTTCACCGAATGCAATCCGCCGCTCCTAATCAATGAGGCCGCCGGCTATGGCACGGGCCAATTGCCCAAGTTCGCAGAGGATCTCTTCCGCACCACAGACGACCGCCTGCTCATATCCACCTCGGAAATGGTCTTGGGCAATTCGTTTCGCGAACAGCTGTTTACGGAAAGCGATTTTCCCATGCGGCTGACGGCGCTGACGCCCTGTTTCCGATCCGAAGCAGGCGCCGCCGGGCGTGACACGCGCGGCTTCATCCGTCAGCATCAGTTTGAAAAAGTCGAGATGATCGTCGCCGCCACCCCGGATCAGGCAGCCGACGAGCACGAACGGATCACTGGCATCGCGGAAGGGCTGCTGCAAAAGCTGGGGCTGCACTACCGGGTCGTGGCGCTTTGCGCCGGCGATATGGGCGCGACCATGATGAAGACCTACGATCTGGAGGTCTGGCTGCCCGGCCAAGGCGCCTATCGTGAGATCAGTTCCTGCTCTGACGGAGGCACTTATCAGCCACGACGGATGAACGCGCGCTATCGCCCCGAAGGATCGAAAAAGAGCGAGTACTTCCATCTTTTGAACGGCTCCGGCCTCGCCGTGGGCCGCACGCTGGTGGCCATAATCGAAAATTACCAACAGGCGGATGGCAGCGTGTTGGTGCCCGAAGCGCTCCATTATTATATGGGTGGCGTGACCAAATTGGAGCCGACCAGCTGATGCGAATTCTCGTCACCAACGATGATGGATACCACGCGCCCGGATTGGCTGTGCTGGAGGAGATCGCGTCGCAATTCTCGGACGATATCTGGGTCTGCGCTCCGTCCGAAGAGCAATCGGGCGCGGGGCATTCGCTGACGCTCAATCGCCCGGTGCGCTTGCAGAGATTTGCCGAACGCCGCTTCGCGGTCACCGGTACGCCCACCGACAGCGTGATGATGGCGCTGCGCGAAGTGCTGGACGATCCGCCCGACCTGATCCTTTCCGGCGTCAATCGTGGCGCGAACTTGGGCGATGACATAACCTATTCGGGCACCGTCTCGGCCGCAATCGAGGGCGCGCTGGCGGGCATCCGCTCCATCGCGCTCAGTCAGGTCTATGGCCCGGGCAACACGAGCCAAGGCGGCGGGGACGCCGAACTGTTCGAAGCCGCCACCAAATGGGGCCCAAAAGCGATCGCCCCGTTGCTGGACGCGCCCTTCGATGCGCGCACGCTCGTCAATATCAACTTTCCCGCCCGCCCCGCCGACGAGGTGAAGGGCATCAAGGTCGTTCGCCAAGGCTTCCACGACTACTCGCGCGGATCGATCGTTGAGGGCAAAGACCCGCGCGGCCATCGTTACTTCTGGTTTGGCCTGCATGCCATTGAGCACACGCTGGATCACGGCACCGATCTGGAAGCGATCGCCGACGGTCAGATCGCGGTGACGCCGCTCCAGCTTGATCTCACCCACGACGCCTCGCTTTCGAGCCTGGCGCAACGGTTTGTCGAATAGGATCGCCTGCATTCGCGATGGCTGAAGCGGTTAGAAAATGGACCAGGCGCACACGTCGGATCAACCCCTTGCGGCGTGCGGTCAAAGTGCCGTGGTATACCGACCTCTCGTTGCGCCTTGGTGCCGCCTTCCTTCTTATCGGGATTGTCGTGTTCATCCATTGGCTCGACCGCGATGGATTGGTCGACAGCGCCGATGGCCATGTCAGCCTGCTCGACATCTTCTACTTTACGATGATCTCGATCACGACGACGGGCTTCGGTGACATCACTCCCGTGAGCGACACCGCGCGCTTCAAGGAGGCGGTGATCGTTACGCCGATCCGTTTCCTCGTCTTTTTCATTTTCGTAGGCACGGCCTATAACTTCATCATCAAACGGAGCTGGGAGAAGTGGCGCATGGCGCGCATCCAAGACACCCTTGAGGATCATGTCGTCGTACTGGGCTTTGGAGTCTCAGGATCGCAGAGCGTCGACGAACTCATCCAGCGCGGCACGGATCCCGAAAAGATCGTCGTTGTCGATCCCAGCGAAGAAAGACTGGCCGCGGCTGAAAGGCTGGGGGTCGCGGTGCTAGCCGGAGACGCCGCGCGCGATGATATCTTGAAGGCTGTCCGGATCGGCACCGCCGCTTCGGTGCTGGTGTCGGCCGGGCGCGACGACACCTCGATCCTTATCGTCCTGACGGTGCGCCATCTGGCGCCCAAGGTCCCAATCAGCGTGGTCGTGCGAGCGACGGACAACGAATTTCTAGCGCGCCAAGCGGGCGCGAACAACGTGATCAACCCCGTGCGGTTTACCGGATTGCTGCTCGCCGGGTCAGCCCAAGGCGCGCATATCGCGGATTACCTGGCCGATCTCGCTTCGGTCTCGGGCCGCGTGCAATTGGTCGAGCGCGTTGTCGAAGAAGACGAATGCGGCGGCAGCATCACCGATCTCAAAAGTGGCGGGCGCGGCCTGAGGATTTACCGCAACGGTCGCGCAATCGGCTATTGGGAAGAGGAATGCCAAAACCTGCAAAAGGGCGATGTTGTGGTCGAAATCGTTCCGGCCAACGGCAATGGCGGGTAGGCGACCGGCGGCGAGAAAAGCGCCCTAACGGAACGCCACGAAAACGCCGCCCATCGCCGCCATGCCAAACAGGAAATGGCCCGCGTCGATAGCGAACAGCTTGAGCGGTTTGCGCTGAAACAGGTAATTGATCCCCATCGCCGGGATCATCACACCAGCGGCGAAGCCCAACGCCATCATCATCACGACATGCGGCGCGGGATTGGTCCGCGCGAGCAAGTGCCACAGCACCATCGCGATCAGGAACTCGAACACAAAGCACAAGCCAAAAATGAGCGCCATATTGCCGCCTTCGACTTGTTCGTCGGTCAGCCCAGCCGCCTTTTGCCAAGCCTTCCCGAACAGCGCGCCGTACCAGATCATCCCGATAACAAAGAAGGCGGCGCTACCCGCAAGCACGGGCCACAGCGAAAAATCGTTCATACCTGAATCTCCCCTCGTAATGGCCATACCCCTAGCGGAATCGCTCGCGTGCGTGTAGTGGCGCGCCAATCATGAATCAGACCACCACCCTCCCTGACGCCAAGCGCGTCGGCATGGTTTCGCTCGGCTGCCCCAAGGCGCTGGTCGATTCCGAGCGCATTCTCACCCGGTTGCGCGCCGACGGCTACGCGATGAGCCCCGATTACGCAGGCGCCGACGTGGTGTTGGTGAATACGTGCGGTTTTCTTGATAGCGCCAAGGAAGAAAGCCTCGCCGCCATAGGCGAAGCGATCGCGGAGAATGGCCGCGTCATCGTGACCGGCTGCATGGGCGAAGAGGCGGACGCCATTCGCGCGGCGCATCCGCAAGTGCTCGCCGTCACCGGAGCGCATCAGTACGAACAGGTCGTCGAGGCGGTGCATGAGCACGCCCCGCCCAGCCAGGGCCCGTTCATTGACCTGATCCCGCAGCCATCAGACGCTGATATCAAGCTGACGCCGCGCCATTACAGCTACTTGAAGATCTCGGAGGGCTGCAACCATTCGTGCAGCTTCTGCATCATTCCCGATTTGCGCGGAAAGCTGGCGAGCCGACGGATTGACGCCGTTCTGCGCGAGGCGGAAAAGCTGGTCGCCGCCGGCACGCGCGAGCTGCTGGTGATCAGTCAGGATACTTCGGCCTACGGCGTCGACACCAGGCACGAGGCCAAGCCTTGGAAGGGCCGCGAATTGCGCGCGCACATGACGGACTTGGCGCGGGAACTCGGGCAGCTGCGTACACCTGACGGGCAAATCCCATGGGTCCGCCTGCACTACGTTTACCCCTATCCGCATGTCGATCATGTCATTCCGCTGATGGCGGACGGTCTTCTGACGCCCTATCTCGACATCCCATTCCAGCACGCCTCGCCAAGCGTTTTGAAATCGATGCGGCGTCCGGCCAACGAAGCCAAGGTCCTCGATCGCCTGAAAAAATGGCGTGAGATCTGTCCCACGATAGCTGTGCGCTCCTCCTTCGTGGTTGGCTTTCCTGGAGAGATGGAGGAGGACTTCACCTATCTTCTTGAATGGCTTGAAGAAGCGCAGCTTGACCGCGTCGGTGGTTTTCGATTTGAGCCGGTCGCGGGCGCGCGCGCCAACGATCTGCCTAATCCCGTGCCCGAAGAGGTTAAGGAAGAGCGCTACGCGCGGCTGATGGAGGTTACCGAGAGGATTTCCGCCGCCAAGCTGAAAGCGAAGGTTGGTTCGACTCTGCCCGTCATCATCGATGAAGTGGGCGACGCGGACGAAGACGGTGACACCGGCGCGAATGGGCGCACACAGGCCGACGCGCCGGAGATCGATGGCGCTGTGTATTTGCGCAATGTGCCCGAGACTTTGGCCCCCGGTGACATTGTGGATGTGGAGGTCGAAGACGCCGACGCGCACGACCTCTTCGGCGTTATCGCGTCCATCTGACGAAAGTGAACTTCGTGCTGGAACCCTCGCGCGTGCACGCGTTGTGTTTGTGATGACCACGCAAATCTCCGCCCAATTTTCCTTTGAATGCGCGCAGCCGACCGACGTCCTTCTTCAGTTCGAGGCTGCGGTTGCCAGTGAACAGCGTGTGCTCGCCAATCACACGCGCATAGCCGGATCAGAAACGATACGACGCTTCCCCGCTGAGGAAGGTTTGGGCGAGCGCATTTGGGCCCGAGTGGACGGCCTTGTGGATGTCTCTTACGAGGCCGAAGTCGAATTGACTCGGGCGGCTCTCAAAATCGAAGAGCAAGGTGCTCTTGAGCTTACAGCGTTGCCAAGTTTTGCGGTGAAATATCTGCTCGACTCGCGCTATTGCCAAACGGGTCCTCTCATCGAGTTTGCCGAACGCAGGTTTGGCTGCATCGAGGCAGGCGGCGCACAGGCGCTTGCGATACGCGACTGGGTGGCCTCCCATCTCAGCTATGCGCGCGGGTCGAGCGATCCCGATACAAGCGCGCTCGACACGTTCAAATCGCGCCGGGGCGTGTGCCGCGACTACGCGCATCTGGTCGTAACGCTGGCTCGGGCGTGCTCCATCCCGGCGCGCTACGCGGCCTGTTACGCGCCCAATGTCACTCCGCAAGACTTTCACGCGGTCGCGCAAGTGTATCTCGCCGACCCAGTCGACCCGGCAGGCGGGGCATGGCACCTGCTTGACGCAACCGGCATGACTAGCGCCGAAGACGCGGTTCTGATCGGCGCCGGCCGGGACGCGGGCGACGTCAGCTTTCGTCCGGTCGAACTGCGCGGCAGCCGTGTGGCGGTAAGCGCAGATGGCGGTCCAGCCTTGGCCGCGTGATGCGGCCTAATGCGTGCGGCGCGCAGGTTCCGGCGCAAAGGTCCACACGCGCATATCGACGCCAACTCGAGCGATCGGTTCAACTGTCGGCACCGCAAGCACTCCGCCAAGCGACGCGTTTTCCCCGCGCCACAGGCGATCCGCCGCGCGGCCAGCTTCGCTGCGCGAAACCACACCGCCAAGTTCGCGCACGATTCGGCGCACGGTCTCAATCTGGATGATCCGCGGAACATTGGCCGCGTAGCGAATAGTCGAGCCGTCCGTATCGCGCTCGACCATCTCTTCCCAATCGATCTCCGCGTACCACTCAATCGCGCGCCAGGCCTCAGCCAGATGCTCGGCGCTGGTGGCTAAGGCGTTCGCGTCCAGCCAATCATGCGCCCTCAAGTGCTCGCGCACGCGGACGCGGTCGAACGTCATATTGGTGTTGGACGGGTCACGCGCCGGATCGGAAATGTGCTGGCCTACAAGGTCTTCCAGTTCCGACTTGCGCCAATCGAGCAAGGGTCGAACCAAGGGCAAATCCGTGCCCGGCACAAAACCCACCGCGCGCACGCCAGCAAGGCCAGACACGCCGCTCCCCCGCGATAACCGCATCAACAAAGTTTCGGCCTGATCGTCTGCGTGATGCGCGGTGGCTAAGGCGCCTAGTTCGTGTTCGCGTGCCCATTGCGCCATCGCCGCGTATCGCGCCTCTCGCGCCTTGGCTTGCACATTGCCTCCTCGCACCGTGACCGAAAGGGCTGCGAAGGGGACTTCGAGTTCGCGGCACACTTTTTCAACCAAAGCCACGTCTTTGTCGGCGTCCGGTCGCAGACCGTGGTTGACGCTCGCCACTGCGAACGCATCCGGGATTGCGTCCTGGCATAGAAGTAGAAGCGCCAAGCTGTCCGGACCGCCCGACACTGCAAGGCCAAGCGGACCGGTTCGGTCTTCTTCTGGCCAAAGACGGTCCAGAGCGGCCTGAAAACGTTCAATCAGCTCGGGTTCGGCAAAACGCGGCATACCTCGTTCACTCTAGCCGCGCGCGCCAGATCACGTCTCGCAAGTGACTTTGGCGCGATCCGCTTGATACTTCGACATCAAACGCCCGGCGGCCACCGCGGGATAGGTTTCACCAAACTCCGCCAGCGCGATGCAAGCCCGCCGTGTGTCCTCGAGTTCGATCATGCTTTGCGCCAAAAACAAAAGACTATCAGGCGCGCGCGCAGCGTCCCGATCCGCCTGATAGTTCCGTAAAAACCACCGCGCGGCTTCTTCAGGTTTGCCATCGTCCAGATAAGCGCGTCCCAAAAGGTTACGACCGTAGGTTACACGCCAGTGATCGGGGTATTGATCGAGGAATCCCGAAAGCTGCTGACGCGCTTCCGGGTAGAAACCGGCGTTCCAAAGACGATAGCCATAGGAATATTCATCATCCGCTGCGTCGTCGGTTTGAGGTTTGGTGATTTCCTGCACCGCGGCCAAGCGTTCCGGACTGGGGCCGACGGGCGCTGATGCGTTTTCCGAAGAGGTTTCTTGATCCGCTCCCATGGCGGCAAGGTTGGATTGCATTGCGCGCGGCTCTTCGGCTTCGGGCTCTTCGCTGGCCGGGTTGGGCTGATCGATCTGATCCGGAGCTTCGGGCGAGGTCAAAGCCAAAGAAGCGGACTGGCTCGATTCCAGATCCGCCAGTCGCGTCGACAAAAGCGAGATCGAATTGGAGTTTTCCTCGGTAACAGCGGTCAGGCGCTGTAATTGGAGTTCAATCGCGTCAAGCCGCGCGAGAATATCGGTCACCGCGGTGGTCGAAGGTCCGCTGCGCGTTGTTGGAGCGGCCGCGTCTTCGGGCTGGATCTGCGGTTCAAAATACCGTTCATCACCGCCGGGAAAAACATTACGCTGCAGCGCACGGATTTCCGCTTCAATTTTGCGCAGGCGAGCTTCGGAAACGTTGTCTTGCGCCAGCAAAGGAACAGGGGCCGTGACGAGCAAAGCTGGAACAAGCGCGGTCATTCCCAACGCGCGCGCTGCAGCTAGCGGCGTGAGATGGGAGAAAGCTCGGGGCATCATCGGTCGCATATCCTTTTTGATCTCAGCATTTAGTCTACCATCGCGGTGCACAGCCAAGCCTGAACGTCATCCGAATCTGTGAAGGTTGCAGGCGATCAAGTCGACCCCGCAGAATGATGAAAAGAGTGGGAAAGCAGACCAACAGTCCTCCGAGGATTGATAGGTCTTCCTTTTCACCACGAGCAAGTCCCGCCAATGTCAGCTTGTCTCCCGCTCAAGGAGGGCCCGGGCGGAAATGGCCGCCTGAATAGGGACCATCTCTTCGGAAAGCGGTTCCACAGCCACCCCGTTGATCGTGATCTGGAAGAGATTGGGGCGCCCGGTGTTAATCCGAGGATCCTTGGCCGTGGCCGGCAACTCGAACGTGTCGCCCGCCTCCATCACGCCTTCGAAAAGGCGCTCTCCGTCCTCTTCGTAGAAGCGCACCCACGCGCCCTCGCCGGTAGCGGTAAAGACCACCTTACCATCAGGCGAAAGCGCTTTGTTGGCTGGCGTCGCTTCTGCGACGTCTTGGGAGGCTTCGGCCAGCGCGGCGGCAGCGTTCTCCGCTTCAACAGTGTCCAACAGCGAAGCCGGTCCCTGACCCGCTTGAAAGTACATTCCAGCGAAGGAAACCACGCCCAAGAGCAGGACCAGAGCGGCGAGCGCGCCGAACCATGCCAGAGTGCGTGAGGGCAGCTTAGCAGGATCGCCGGGCGCCATACCTCGACCCACGACCGAATCGCGCGGACCAGCCTCATTCAATTCTGTGCGGACCAAGCCGGTTATGTGCGCGTCATCCATCTCGAGCGCGCGAGCGTAGGTCCGGGCAAAGCCAATGGCGTAGGTTCGCGCGGGCAAGGCGTCAAAATCGCCCGCTTCGATGGTCTCAAGGTGACGCAACGGAATACGCGTTTCGGCAGACACGTGATCGAGGGAAAGGCCACGCTCCTCGCGCTCAGCGCGCAGAAGCTCTCCAGCGCCAAGGCTGACTTCTTCGTCCAGGTCGGAGCCGTCTTGCGCTGCCTCCGCATCGGAGTCGTCAGCGACGTCATCAGCCTCTTTGGTGTCCTCGACGCTTTGCATGACCCAACCTGTTGCGGCACGCCGACGTTGTGTGGCGCACACCTATATACGTGCCCTATGTTTCACAAAATCGAGCGGCTGCAATCAAGTCAAGGATTCGCTCGCAGTCGCGCAATTTTCAGGCGGGTTTTGCGACAAATCGACAAGTCCGTAAGACCATTTGAAACCAGAATGCCTAAGGATCAGTCCAGTTCGATGCCGCGCTGCTCTGTCCAAGCCATCAAAGCCTGTCTCAGATCGACCGAAGGGTCAGCCAGCCACCCGTTCATAGCTGCGCTCAGCTCTGTTAGATCAACTCGGCGCACCAGTTCCTTTATTGGCCCCACCGCTGCCGGCGTAATCGACAATCGACGAAAGCCTATCCCAAGCAGGGCCAGCGCTTCCAGCCGCCGTCCGCCCATCTCACCGCAAACGCCTACGTCGACCCCGCTGCCAACGGAGTTCTGCACGACGCGGCGCAAGAAACGGATTATCGATGGGCTGAGCCAGTCGTAGCGCTGCGCCAGTTTCGGGTTGGCGCGGTCGGCGGCAAATAGAAACTGGGTGAGGTCATTGGTCCCGACCGAGAGAAAACTCAGTTTCGGCAACAATAAGTCCAGCACTTCGGCAAGCGCCGGCACTTCGAGCATCGCGCCGAAATGGATCGCTTCCGGGCTCAGTTTCTTTTTGGAGCGCAGGAAGGCGAGCTGTTCATCGAACACGGCTTTGGCCGCGTCAAACTCCCAGGGCTCGGAAACCATCGGGAACATCACGTAGAGCGAGCGGCCTCCCGCAGCCTCCAGTAGCGCGCGCGCTTGCGCTTTCATGAGCCCTTCGCGATCCAGCCCCAATCTCAAGGCGCGCCACCCCATAGCTGGGTTCTCATCGGCCTCCGCGGCGTCCGAGGATAGATAAGGGACCGACTTGTCGCCACCGATATCGACGGTGCGAAAAATGACCGGCTTATCTCCGGCGGCGTCGAGCACGTCGCGATACAGCCGGGTCTGTCTCTCGCGCTGCGGCAGTGTCGCGGAAACCAGAAACTGGAACTCTGTACGAAACAGTCCGACGCCGTCAGCCCCGGTCATCGCAAGCGCGCTCATGTCATCGCGCAGGCCTGCGTTCATCATGACCTGAATGCGTGTGCCGTCCCGCGTGAAGGGTTCAACCTCGCGCAATTCCGCATAGGCTGCTTGGCGCTCGCGCGATTTGGCGAAGCGGGCGTTGAAGGCATCGGACACTTGAGCGGTTGGCCGGACGGTCACGCTGCCAGCGGTGGCGTCCAGAAGCACTTCGTCGCCATCGCGCACAGTCGCTCTGAGACCGCCTTTGCCTTAATTGGCGCGGCCAAGCACCGGGACGCCCATCGCTCGTGCGACAATCACGACATGCGCGGTAAGCGATCCTTCTTCGAGGATCACGCCTTTAAGGCGCCGCTTATCGTATTCGAGCAGCTCAGCGGGGCCCAAATTGCGCGCGATCAGAATGGTATCCCGCGGAAGCCCTTGCGCCGCGGCGGTGCCCAGCTGGCCCGAGACAATTCGCAGCAATCGGTTCGCGAGATCTTCAAGATCGTGCATCCGATCCTGCAACAACGGATCATCGATCTCGCGCATCCGCATGCGAGTGTGTTGTTGTACACGCTCAATTGCTGCTTCGGCAGTCAGCCCGGAATCAATCGCTTCGTTGATGCGCCGCGACCAACCTTCGTCATAGGCGAACATCTTATAGGTCTCGAGCACCTCTTCGTGCTCGCCACCTTTGCCCGCCTTGCCGCCAAATTCGGCTTGTCCAGCGAGCGCGTCAATCTGCTCACGCATTCTGTCAAACGCGCGATACACACGTTGGCGTTCCGCCTCGATATCTTCGGCGACGGTTTGAGTGATCTGCACGCGCGGCTGGTGATAGACGGCTTGGCCCGACCCTAGACCCTTGACTAGCGTAAGGCCGGTTACGGTTTGTGGGCCCGTCTGCTCTCCCGCCAGGCCGAGCGCGTCCTCTTCATCCACAAGTTCCGCGTTGGTGATGAGTTCAGAAAGGACCATCGCGGTGGTTTGAAGAGCCTCGATCTCGACCTCTTCGTAACGGCGCGGCTCGACATGCTGCACGCACAGAACGCCAACGGCGCGCTCGCGATAAACGATGGGAACGCCGGCGAACGAATGGAATTTTTCCTCACCGGTTTCCGCACGATACTGGAAGTCAGGGTGCGCGCGCGCTTCAGCCAGATTCAGCGTTTCGACATTGTCGGCGATCGTTCCAGTCAGACCTTCGCCGATCGCCATGCGCGTAATGTGCACAGCGGTCTTGTTGAGACCGCGCGTCGCAAACAGCTCCAGCATGCCTTCCCTGAGCAGATAGATCGAGCACACTTCGCTGGTCAGGCTTTCCCCAATGATCTCCACGACGCGGTCAAGCTTGGCCTGCGCGTGAAGACGCGAAGCCATGACCTCGTGGAGACCAGTCAGGATTAAACGGGCGGATGCGGCTGCGGACATGACCGGGATCAGCCTAGGCCCGTTGACCTAGAAAATCAAAGCGTTCGGCGGGGAACGCGGTATGGGTTGCGCGCCGCGCTTACCGTGCCGCCACGCTCCGCCGACCTCTTCCAGAAACGTCGCTCGCTCAGTGGCGGGCGATCTCTTCCTTGAGAGCGAGTTTTCGTTTTTTGAGGTATTGAATAGTCGCCGCGTCGGGCGACGGGCGGGCCATCTCTTGACGCAGTTGCGCGTCGAAGACGGCGTGTTTTGATTGGAGGGCATGGACATGTGATGCGGTCGCTTTGGTTGTGGGCGAACCGCCTTCGTTTAGGGCCATATTCGTTCTCCTGATCAAGCGGGGGGCTGCCCCCGTGGAGCGACTCGGCCAGAAGAGTGGCCGGGCCGCGCGTGATATGAAACACAGATTGGGTCCGCTTGCAAAGAGCCAACGACACGCTTGCGTTGGCTCGGTCTGAAACGAGGTTGGATTTCAAGCTGCCATCGCGCATCAAATCGGTTAGAGAGCCCTTCAGAAAGAGCTGGAAGGCGAGGAGCACGGGCGCGCATCATGAACGAAGCGGAACTTCAGAAAAAACTGGAATTGCTGCGTTCCGAGCACCGCGATCTTGATGCAGCCATCGCCGCGTTGACCGATGCAGGCCAAGAAAAAGGCTTTGTCGACCAACTCCAGATCGCTCGCCTCAAAAAACGCAAACTGCGCCTCAAGGATCAGATCGCGATTATCGAGGACACGTTAATCCCTGATATTATCGCGTAAGGCCCATTAGGCTTACGCCGGCAACTGTCCCAGCGAGGCACGGCGCGCCAAAATTGAGAGGATAGTAACCATAGTGCGGTGGCGAAGGCCTGATCCATAGCCTAGCTACGGGTCAACGAAACGCACCGACTCATGAACCGCACGACATCTCTATCCAAGCCGATTATTGAAGCTCTCTACACCGAAGCGCTTGTTCTAGCGGACGACGTGCGCGCGGTTTTTGCCCGCGGTACGATTGACCCGGAACCGGGCCTGACCTCCGAAGAAGACGCGCTGACTCGTCTTGCGCTGTCGACCGAAGGTTTGAAGACGACAACCCGGATGATGCACGTTTTGGCGTGGCTTCTGAACCAGCGCGCCTATTTCTCAGGCGAGCTCAGCGAAAGCCAGGTTCGCCGCCATGGCGCTCTGCCTGCCAATCGTCCCGCCGAGCGCGAACAGACGGAACGGCTTGAACCCGAAACCCGCGACTTAATTGCTGAAACAGAGCGCTTGCATCGCCGCATTGCGCGCCTCGACAACGCGTGGCGCCAAGACTTCAATATGGCTCTATCGCCGGCGCGGGCGTTTCAGGATCGGATTGGCCGCGAGCTTAACCAAAGGCGAGCGCCCTCAGGCCGCGCCTAAGGCCTTCTTCCAGCGTTCCAGCCGATCCGACCGGACTTGCTCGGTCATGTTGGGCTCAAACCGTTTCAGTTCGCCGCGCATATTCGCCGATGCGCTTGGCAAATCGGTGTACAATCCCGCTCCGGTCGCGGCGAGCATCGCTGCTCCAAGCGCGGTCGTTTCCACAAATTCAGGCCGTTCTACCGGCACGTTGAGTATATCGGCGAGGTCTTGCGCCATCCAATCGTTCGCGGCCATTCCACCATCTATCCGGAGCGTTTCCCAGCGCGTGCCATCAGCACCAAAAGCTTCCTCCAGATCGTGGGTTTGATGCGCCATCGCCTCCAACGCCGCGCGCGCCAATTCGGCCTTTCCGGTTGCGAAAGTCAGTCCACTGATGACACCACGTGCGTTCGCCCGCCAATGCGGCGCGCCGAGCCCGGCCAAAGCGGGCACGATGGTAACTCCGCCACTGGAAAGGATGGACCGAGCCAGCTCTTCGGTTTGGCTGGCCACTTCGACAATACCCAGCGAATCGCGCAGCCATTGGATCAGACTGCCCGCGACAAAAACCGAGCCTTCGATCGCGTAAGTGCGTTCGCCGTCCAATTGCATCAGAACCGTGCCCAGCAACCGGTTTTCAGATTTCGGCGGTATTGGCCCCTGGTTGGTGAGCACGAAAGCGCCTGTGCCGTAGGTCGCCTTGGTCTGCCCCGGTGAAAGGCAGGCCTGCCCGATTGTCGCCGCCTGCTGGTCGCCCGCAAGCCCAGATATGGGGATCGCGCGCCCAAACAGCGCTGCGTCTGTCTCGGAAAGCGCGCCCGACATATCGGTGACCTTGGGCAGCGAGGATTTCGGAACCCCAAAAAGCCCGCACAAGCCCTCGTCAAACTGGGCGTCCGTCAGGCCCATCAAAAGCGTACGACTGGCGTTGCTGGCGTCGGTGATATGCTGCGCGCCGCCGGTGAGCTTGTAGACGAGCCAGCTTTCAACCGTCCCGAAGGCCAAGGTGCCCGCCTGAGCCGCCGCTTTCACGTCCGCCACGTTGTCGAGCATCCAGCGCATCTTGGTGCCGGAGAAATAGGGATCGAGCAGCAGACCCGTTTTGGCCTGCACTTCGGCCTCATGCCCAGCCTCACGAAGCCGCGCGCACAAAGGCTCCGTGCGGCGATCCTGCCACACGATGGCGCGGGTCAGCGGTTCTCCGGTCGATGTGTCCCACGCCACCACCGTTTCGCGTTGATTGGTGATCCCGATCCCAGCGATCATCGCCGCGCCGCCAGCTTTGGGGATGACTTCAAGCGCGCATTGATAGGTTTTTTCCCAGATTTCGAGCGCGTCGTGTTCGACCCAACCGGCCTGCGGATAACGCTGTGTGATCTCCTTTTGCGCGCTGGCGACCAGCACACCGTCGCTCGCGAAAAGCATCGCGCGCGTGGATGTCGTCCCTTCGTCCAGCACAAGGATGTAGTCAGCCATAACGTGTCATTCTCCCGTTTGGCGTGACTTCTGCCATCACCTCTCCCATATGCAAGCCTATGGCAGGACTACCCCCCAAACCTTGGCCCACAGGGGCCGCGGAACAACTTGAAGCGTTGGTGGCGCGCGTGCTTGCTCCTAATCCTTCACCATACACCTACACCGGCACGCAGACCTATGTGGTGGGTGAAATTGACGGGCCCGATTGCGCTGTGATCGATCCCGGGCCAAACGACCCCGCCCATATCGACGCCATTCTGACCGCGGTGGGCGCGCGCGCCGTCGCCGCGATCATGTGCACGCACACGCACCGCGACCATTCCCCCGCCGCCGCGCCTTTAGCCGAGCGAACGAGCGCCCCGATCATCGGATGTGCGCCGCTGACGCTCAAGGTTGAAGGCCCGCGGTCGGACGAGGCGTTTGACGACACCTATGAACCCGATCGGGTGCTCGAAGACGGCGAACAAATGCGCGGCACGGGATGGACGCTCACCGCCGTCGCAACGCCGGGGCATACGTCGAACCATCTGTGCTTCGCGCTGGAAGAGAGCGGATCGCTGTTCACCGGCGATCACGTGATGGGCTGGTCCACCAGCGTCGTTATCCCGCCTGATGGCGACATGGGCGATTACATGGCGAGCCTCGAAAAGCTGCAAGCGCGCGAGGACAAGGTGTACCATTCCGCCCACGGAGCCGCGATCACCAAGCCCAAGCAATTGGTGCGCGGTATGATCGGCCACCGTCGCCAGCGCGAAAACCAGATCATGCGCCTGATGCGCGAACGCGCACGACCCGTCAGCGAGTTTATTCCCGACATGTACAAGGGGCTCGACGAGCGGCTGGTCGGCGCAGCGGAAATGAGCGTAACCGCGCATCTGCTCGACCTGGAAAAGCGAGGAATGGCTGGACTGGACGGTGAGGTCTGGCGGGCTGGCTAGACCGACTGTCTTCTTCGAGCAGCGGCTCTAAACCAATTCCCCCTTCGCGAATTGTTCCGCCAGTTGGAACTTCTGGATCTTGCCTGAGCCCGTCAGGGGGAATTCCTTCATCCACACCCAATGCGCTGGTGTCTTCTGCGGTGACAAGCGCTCGCGGATGAAGGCTTTGAGTTCGTTATCGCTCGGACGCTCGAACCCGTCGGCTACCCGTAGGAAGGCCGCGACTATCTCGCCCCATTTTTCATCCGGCACGCCCGCGACCGCCACCTCCGCCAGCGCAGGATGCTCGAGCAAGGCCGCTTCGATCTCGGCGGGGAAGAGGTTTTCGCCGCCGCGAATAATCATCTCTTTCACTCGGCCGGTGATCTTGAGGTAGCCGTTCGCGCTCATCGACCCAAGGTCGCCCGTGTGAAGCCAGCCTTCGCTGTCAATCGTCTCGGCGGTGGCCTTCGGGTTGTCGTTATAGCCCGCCATCTGGTTGTAGCCGCGCATGCAGATTTCGCCCTGCTCGTCCACGCCGCAGATCGAGTTATCGTTGGTCGAAAGGATCGCGACTTCGATGTGCGGGATCGGTTGGCCAATCGTCTCGGTCAAAAGCGAGCCCGTGTCGGTCGGCCACGCGGCGGTGATGGTGGGGTAGGTTTCGGTCTGGCCATAGACGATCAGGATCGGCACACCGAAGGTCGCCTGCGCCGCGCGGTTCAATTCAGGCTGCACCATCGCCCCGCCCGCCACGACGGTTTCGACCACGCTGACATCGGTGCCGGTTGCTTTGGCCGCTTCGATGACGGCGTAGATCATGGTCGGCACGCCGCCTAGCATTTCGGGTTTCTCCCGCTCGATCGCTTTGGCGACGGCAACCGGGTCGAACACCGAAACCAGCATCAAGCACGCTCCGCGAGAAATCGTGCCCATCACGCATACGGCGCTGCCCGCCGTGTGGAACAGTGGGAACGGGCACATCACCGTTTTACCGGGGGAGACTTGCCAGCGATCCAACAGATCATGGTTGCTCTGGACCAGACCATGCTGGTGCAGCAGCACGCCTTTGGGAAAGCCCGTTGTGCCGGACGTGTACTGGATCATCACAATGTCATGCGGCGTTGTAGGGCGCAGTTCGCCATCGCCCTCGCCGGCGAACAATTCCCCGTGATCCTCAATATCGATGATGAAGGCGCTGGCGTCCGTGCCGGCGGCCGCTTCATCGACGATCGGGCGCAGCGCAGCCCCGCGCACATTGGGTTGGTAATAGACCGCCTGCGACGACGACTGTTCAAGGACATAGCGCACTTCGCGCGGCGTGAAGGACGGGTTGACCGTCACGAGCGTGAGGCCCGCCAGCGCCGCGCCTAGCTCCACCAGCACCCATTCCGGGCAATTGCCGCCCATAATCGCAATCCGGGCGCCCGCCGGGTGGCGCGAGGCCAGCGCGCGGCCGCATCGCTCGGCGTCGGCCAGCAATTGCTCATAGGTCCACTCGCGGCCCACTGTCCCATCGGCCACCAATTCGCGCAGCGCCATCGCGTCTGGCCGTTGGGCGACCTGTTCGCGCAAAACATCCTCAATCGTGCGCTCGCGATACTCCGCGCCCGGCTGCGATGGAAAATAGGCTTCGCTCAAATTCAGCTGGTACATAGCTCTCTCCCCCGCACTGGATTAGCACACATTCAGCGCAAATCGCTCGCGTTTCTGCGCATCAATTCCTATATTGAACGCAAGATAGTTATCCGAGGGATCGAGAATGAGCTTTGAGATAGTGCCACCACGGGGCCAGGACCTCCTGGACGAGATCAATCGCTTGCGCGAAGAGCGCAACGCGGTGATCCTCGCGCATTATTATCAAACGCCCGATATTCAGGACATCGCCGACTTTATCGGGGACTCGCTCCAGCTCTCACAGTTGGCGGCGGAAACGGACGCGGACGTTATCGCCTTCTGCGGCGTCAAATTTATGGCGGACACCGCCAAGATCCTCTCGCCCGAAAAGACGGTCGTGCTGCCCGATATGGACGCCGGATGCAGCCTAGAAGACAGCTGCCCGCCGGAAAAATTCAAGGCGTTTCGCGAAGCGCACCCCGATCACATCGCGCTGACCTACATCAATTGCTCGACCGAGGTGAAAGCGCTTTCGGACGTGATCGTCACCAGTTCGAGCGCGGAAACGATCCTTCAGCAGATTCCGCGCGAGCAGAAGATCATTTTCGGGCCGGACCGCCACCTCGGGGGCTATCTCAGCCGCAAGTTTGACCGCGAGATGCTTCTGTGGCCGGGCGTGTGCATCGTCCATGAGGCCTTTAGCGAGACCGAGCTGCTCAAGCTTAAGGAGCAATATCCTGACGCGCCCATCGCCGCGCACCCCGAATGCCCGCCGACGATCGTCGATCACGCCGATTTTGTTGGCTCTACAAGCGGTATTCTGACCTTTGCCGAAACGTTCGAAGGCGACACTCTAATCGTCGCGACCGAGCCGCACATCATGCACCAAATGGAAAAGGCGCTCCCGAACAAGACGTTTATCGGCGCGCCGGGCGCGGACGGAAACTGCTCGTGCAATATCTGCCCTTATATGGCGCTCAACACGATGGAGAAACTCTACCTCGCGCTGCGCGATCTGGAACCGCGTATCGAGATTGAGGAAGATTTGCGGGTCAAAGCCAAGCGCAGCCTCGACGCGATGCTGGAAATGGCCAAGGGATCGGTTGGCAAGGGCGATCTGGGACGCGTTCTCTCGCAAGCCGATGGGTAAACATCGGCGTCGATGGCGCACACTTGCCATAGCCACTTGCCTCATTGCAGGCGGCCACGCGGCTCAAGCCCAGGAATCGGCTCCGTCCACATCCAATTTTCACAGCGTCGGCTTTGATATCAACACCCGCGACGCCGAGGCCTATAAGCAATCCATCTTGTCTTACGCCGAAACCTGTGAGGTCATCGAAATCGACGAAGACAATGTCATCTGCCGCGTCGAGAATGAACGCGGTGGGCAACTATGGATAGGCCTTCGTGAAGCGAACGATACCTTCCAATACGTCACCGCCAACCCCGCTTTCGTGGGCAAGAGCGCCTTTCCGGTTTCCGTCATCGGCCTCCAATCCGATGACGACTATAGCCCGTTCGAGTATCGGCTCGCTGTGCGCTTTTCCGAGTTCGATATTCCCTTGTTGGTCGAGCTGGCCGATCCGCGCGAAGCCCCGCGTTTCGCCAATCTCGAAGAGCCGCTTGCCCTCACACTCGACCTTACGGCGTTCACCTACAATCCCGAGATTTTTCCCGATAAGGAGGCCTTTGCCGAGGCGCAGAAGAAGCTGGGTGAGGATGTGGCCTACGCGCCCGACTATTTCATCCCGTCAGGCCTGTTCGGCGAAGACACCAGTTCGCGTGCCACCTTTGGCGGCGAGATACTGGAGGCCGAGCGGGTGAACACTGAGGACGGCGCAAGCTATTGGCGCACCCTTGTTCGGGTTCAGGGCGGTGGCACAGTCAACGTGGTGTTCGACGATATCTGGTCTGATTCCGAACCCAAGCCGGGCTATCTCATTAGCGGCGCCTTCTGGCTCAGCGCGCAGGTACCCGCGGCGTCGAACTAAGCCGTGCGCCGCTGTACCATCCGCGCCACCACTAGCGCGCTGCCCAGCAGCACCATCCCCACGATATCGAGCCATGTAAGCACCTCACCAAACACGCTGTAGCCGATGACTGCCGCAATCGCGGGCTGCGTGAGCAGCGCTAGACCAATCACAATCGGCGGAAAATGACCGAGCGAATAAACCAGCAGGCCCTGCCCGATCAGTTGGCTCGACACGAACAGCACAATCACCGGCGTCCAATCGGTCGGCCAGACGGGTTCCCCCATGGCCAGCGCGAGGACAAGCAGCACGGGGCACGCAAACACGCTGACCCACACCAGCAGGCTCCATGAGCCAAAACGCCCACGCTCCCCCTGCAGGGTCAGGAGGTAGACGGCGTAGAGGAGCCCCGCGTTGATGCAGAGTAGGTCGCCCAAAAAGGTGGTGGGCGACAGATCGAGGCTGCGCCCAAGCAGGATCCCGGCGCCCGCCAGCGCAAAGACAATTGCCAGCCATTCGCTTCCCCGCGGCAGGGTGCGTGCGACAATGAAACCCCAGAACAAGAGTACGATCGAACCAGCGTTGCCGAACAATGTCGCGTTGCCCAGCCGCGTCATACCAATGCCGATGTGCCAGCTAGCCAGGTCGCCAGCGAAAGCGACCGCTCCCGTGGCCACGAGCGCGAGGGTCTTCCACGGCATACCCGTCAGACGCTGCCCGGCGACCCGCGCGAAAACGATCAGGAACGGCAGCGCCAGAAACATGCGCCAGAACGCTGCGCTGACGGGGCCCGCGTCGGTCAAGCGCACGAGCCAAGGCCCCAAGGCCAGCGCGAAGTTTCCGCCTAAAAGCGCCGCGAACAGCAAGGCGGAACGCAGCGCGGACCTTCCGGCGCCGCCAGAACCGGCAACTTCTTCTTCGTGCGCCTGAGCCTTTTCCATGCTTGCGCCCTAGCCGCCAAAGCGCCAAGTGCAATCCCAAGTCGAAACGACACAGACGATTTCTTGGAGGATTTCTGCGTGCAACACGAAACCCTTTTTCAGCCGCTCACCATGGGCGCTCTGGAAGCGAAAAACCGCATTTTCATGGCCCCGCTCACGCGTGGCCGCGCCGCTCAGCCGATGTTTGTCCCGAACGAAATGATGGGAACCTACTACAGGCAGCGCGCGGGCGCGGGCATGATCCTGACCGAAGCGACCGGCATCAGCACTGAAGGGCTGGGCTGGCCCAGCGCGCCGGGCATCTGGTCGGACGAGCAGGTGGAAGCGTGGAAGCCGATTGTGGAAGGCGTGCACGAAGCGGGCGGCCTGATCGCGATGCAGCTGTGGCATATGGGCCGGATCGTCGCGCCCTATTTCCTGGGCGGCGAGCGTCCTTTCTCGGCCAGTGAGACGAAAGCTCCGGGCGAAGCGCACACACCCGAAGGCCGGCAGGAATACGCGGTCGCGCGCGCGATGACGCAAGACGACATCAATCGCACGATCGACGATTATCGGCGCGCCGCCGAAAATGCCAAGAAGGCCGGGTTTGACAGCGTCCAACTGCATGGTGCGAACGGCTATCTCGTGGATCAATTCCTGCGTGACAAAACCAATCTTCGCGAAGACGAATACGGCGGCTCACCGGAAAACCGCACCCGTTTTATGCGCGAATTGCTCGAAGCAATTGTCGATGTGTGGGGCGCGGATCGGGTGGGCATTCGCCTTTCGCCTAATGGAGACAGCCAAGGCACCGACGACAGCAATCCGCCCGCCACGTTCGGCGCGGCCACCAAGGTGATAGAAGAACTGGGGCTCGCCTATCTGGAGCTGCGTCAACCGGGCCCCGATGGCACCTTTGGTCAGACCGACGTGCCCAAACAGGACGCTTTGATCCGTGGCCTTTATTCGGGCGCGCTCATCCTCAATTCCGACTACAGCGCCGAAGAGGCTAACACCGATGTCACAAGCGGTCGCTGCGACGCCGTGAGTTTTGGACGGCCTTACATCTCAAACCCGGATCTGGAAAAACGGATCGCCGCAGGCGCGCCCTTCAACCCGAACAAGGATGTGCCCAAGAGCTGGTACTTCCCGATCCCGCAGGGCTACATCGATTATCCCACTCTGGCCGAAGAACAGGCGGCCTAAGACACAAGGCTAGCGCGCGCCGCCTTCGCCTTCATCAGCTCCGCCGTCATCGCTTGGCGGCGGCGCGGGCGGAATGGGCGGCGCGATTTGCGGAACCAGAGGCTCCGCCACGCTGGGCGTGCCCGCGTCTAGGCTTTGCGTGACCGTGGTTGTCTCAACCGTCGCTTCGACCGACTCCCCATCTTCGGACACTTCGGTGGTCACTTCTGTCGTCCGACGTTGAACTGAGGGCGCTTGAGATTGCAGCGATTCAAGCGGAAGCATCGCGTCGCTGATGGTTCCGGGTTTGACATCGCCTTCGGCGACGCCACCCTGTTCAACTGCCTCGGGAGCGCTCGGCGCGCTCGCCTCTTCAGCGCACCCGCTCAAGGCAAGCGCGGCGGACAGGCCTATCAGGCCCATAATCCTCACACTTGGCATGAACCGCGTCCTGTCTTTTCAAGGGCGTCAAAAAAGTCGGGCGCGCGCGCGATGAGCGCTTCGTCCCATTCCGCCGCGCTCACATCTTTGCCCAAACGCGCCAAACTGGTGACGCCAAATTCGTCAATCCCGCAAGGCACGATCCCGCCGAAATGTGAGAGGTCTGGATCGAGATTCACCGAGAAGCCGTGCATGGTCACCCAACGGCGCACGCGCACGCCTATCGCGCCGATTTTGGCCTCGCGTCCGTCAATGTCTGTGGTCCAGATGCCCACCCGGCCATCGACGGCCCAGCTCTCCACTCCAAAGTCGGCCAAGGTCGCGATCACCCAGCCCTCAATCGAATGGACGAAACAGCGCACGTCCTTCCCGCGCTTGCCAAGATCAAGCATCGTGTAGCCTACACGCTGGCCTGGACCGTGATAGGTGTAGCGCCCGCCGCGTCCAGCCTTGACCACGTCAAAGCGCGGGTCGATCAGTTCGGCAGGGTCCGCGCTGGTCCCGGCGGTGTACACAGGTGGGTGTTCCAGCAACCAGATCTGTTCCGGCGCGTCACCAGAGTAGATCGCCGCGTTGCGCGCTTCCATCGCCTTGAGCGCCTCGGTGTACGGCACAAGCGTGTCGTCGCGCCGCCATTGCAGCGCGCCGGGATCAAAATCGGGGGTCAAAGCGTGGCTTGCCATGGCCATTGGGTGGGGTCATTGGCACTTTAGATCAAGAGTCGAATGACAAGATGGGGACAAAGTTCGGCATGAGCTTCGATATGAATGCGGCGTGGATGCGCGCTTTGGATCTCGTCAAAGAGAACTTTCAGCTGCTAGCGGTTGTGGCGGGCGTCTTCTTTCTGCTTCCCTCGCTGGCGATCTATTTGCTGGCGCCCGACGCGATGACGGCGCTATCGGATCCAAGCCTTTTTTCCGATCCAGATGCCGATCCTGAGTTGGCTTTGCAGCAGTTCCAGGAAGAGCTTGGCCCGATCTTCGCAATCAGTGGGGTCATATCGATTGTCCAGTTTGCCGGCTACGGCGCGATGGTTGGGCTAATGGGCCGCCGCCGCCCCACGGTAGGGGAAAGCGTGCTGAAGGGTGCAGCGGCCACCCCAAGCACTTTTGCCGTCTTGTTGATTTTCTTCCTTCTTTACCTCTTGGCGCTGCTCATAGTCATCGTCCCATTCGGACTGATAGGCGGTTTGCTGGGCCTGCCAGAGCTTGGCGCTATTGCCGCTTTTCCAGCCGCCTTATCCTCAGTCTGGATCATGGCTCGCATGTCGTTGAGCTTGCCTGTGATGATCCTTGAGAACACACTGAACCCGATCAAAGCGACGCTGCGTTCCTTCAAGCTCACTCACAAGAAGCAGTGGACGATTCTACTGTTCTGGACCGTGCTCTTTATCGGATACTTCATATTCGCACTGTTGTTCACCGGGCTCATCGGCGTTGTCTCAGGGCTGACAGGTCAAGGCATTATCGGGTCCTTAATTCTCGGTCTGTCGAACGGGGGCACGGCGATGGTATTCGGCATGTTTTTGTGTGGTCTGGGCGTGGCCATTTACGAGCAGCTCGCTGGAATGCAGAGCGAAGACGTCGCCGAGATCTTCGAGTAAGCGCCAAAGCCTAAAGCTGGTGTTCTGACCCAGAAGGTTTTGGCGCATTGCCAGCGCGCGCGCCCTGCCTTAGCGAACGGGCATGGCCGAAGCGGACCCTCATCCAACGAAGACAGTCGAGGCAAAGCCACCTGCCATTTCAAACGGGCGCATGGCGCTGCTGTTCACAGTGATGCTGGTCACCGCGGCCGGGAACACCGCCATGCAATCGGTGATGCCGTCGATCGGCACGGCGCTGAAGGTTCAGGATTTCTGGATCAGCCTCGCCTACAGTTGGTCGGCGCTTTTGTGGGTCATCTGCGCGCCGATTTGGGCGCGGCGTTCGGACAAGCGCGGACGCAAATCGATGATGGCCTTGGGCCTTATCGGTTTCATTACGTCGATGGGCCTTTGCGGGCTCGTTCTATGGGCGGGACTGTCCGGCTGGTTCGGAGCTCTTGGCACACTGATCGTCTTTGCCGCCGCGCGCAGCCTTTATGGCCTGTTCGGGAGCGCCGCGCCGCCAGCGGTGCAAGCCTATGTCGCCGCACGCACGCCGCGTTCAGAGCGCACCAACGCGCTCTCTTTGATTGCCTCCAGCTTTGGGTTGGGCACCGTGATTGGGCCGGTTCTGGCGCCGCTATTGGTGCTGCCCTTCTTCGGGATCGGGCTCACCGGCCCATTCCTCTGCTTCGCCTTGATAGGTCTGGTAGCTCTTGTACTCTTGCGATTGCGGCTGCCGAACGATGAGCCGCAGTTTGCCGCGCGCGGCCAAGCGGTCGCGTATTCTGGCGCGTCCGATACACCAGCTGGGACGGAGGACGATCTTGATCCGAGCCAAGAAGCTGAGCCGGCGCGATTAAGCTGGTTTGAACCGCGACTGCGCCCCTGGGTGTTGAGCGGCCTGATCGGAGGCCACGCGCAAGCCATGATTATGGGCGTGGTCGGTTTTCTGGTGCTCGACCGGCTAGGACTGCGCAGCGAGCCCGAAGAGGGCGCCGCGTTGGTCAGCCTCGTTTTCGTGTTTGGCGCGCTTGCAACGCTGCTGGCGCAATGGGGCCTCATTCCGCGCTTTCGGGTCGGACCGCGCGCCGCCACTCTTTCGGGCATGACTGTCGCGGCCATCGGGACAGCTGTGCTGGGCATCGCCCAAGATATGTACGCTTTGTCGCTCGGCTTTGCCATTTCTTCGCTTGGCTTCGGCCTCTTTCGCCCCGGCACCACCGCGGGGACGTCGCTCGCGGTGACGCGCGCGGAGCAGGGTCAAGCCTCGGGCGTAGTCGCAAGCGTGGCGGGAGCCAGCTTTATCTACGCACCCGCGGTTGGGGTCTGGCTGTACAACACAAACGAGCCCTTGGCGTTTGGCCTTATTATGGCGTTGTGCCTGATCGTGGTCGGCGCCGGTTGGCGTGGCCTTGCTCTCGACAGCGATTTGACACGCGACCGCTAAGGCCAATCTTAGAGCAGCTTCAGAACCTCATCTTGTGGGCGGCAAAGTGCCACACCCTTTTCAGTTTCAACCAAGGGGCGATTGATCAAGATGGGATCGGCCACCATCGCGTCCAACACCGTCGCCGCGTCCGCCTGTGGCAGGCCGCGCTCTTCCGCATCAGTTCCGCGCAAGCGCAGCCCTTCTTGCGGCGTCATTCCAGCGTCGGCGTAAAGCTGTTCAAGCTTCTCCCGCGTCGGCGGGTCCTTAAGATACTCCACAACCGTCACATCGACTTTGGAGAGGTTCTCCAAAATCGCCAGCGTCTTGCGCGAGGTGCCGCATTTCGGATTGTGCCAGATGGTGGCCTTCATAGTTGGTGTCTCCTGCGTTCGCGGGTGCGCTGTTAGGCGATCGGAGGGCAAAAATCGCGACAAAAAGGTCACAAATTCCCGAAACTTGATAAAAATCAAGAATCAGAAGGATCTATGGTTGAAGGTGCGAGTAACTCGCAATAGCGGAGGCGGCCCACGATCTGTTTCAGATCCCAAAAACAAAGAAAGCTACCCTTCATGACAACCAGCTTCGCGCGTTTCGCGCTGCTTGCCAGCAGTGCGCTGGTCGCCACTCCTGTACTCGCCCAAGAAAACGATAAATCGACCAACGAAGATGGCGACATTATCGTGTCGGCTGACCTTCTCTATTCGAGCGAAATCAACTCGGTCAAAACGCCGACCCCGATCATCGACATTCCGCAGTCGCTTTCGATCACTACGCAGGAGGAGATACAGGAACGCGGTTTCGACAGCATTGGTGACATCGTCCTCTACACTCCTGGCGTGACCAACTCGCAGGGCGAAGGACACCGGGATGCGGTGGTATTCCGCGGTGTGCGATCGACGGCGGACTTCTTCGTCGATGGTGTGCGCGATGATGTGCAGTATTATCGGGGGCTATATAACCTCGAACAGGTCGAAATCCTACGCGGCCCCAACGCATTGCTCTTCGGCCGAGGAAGCACCGGCGGCGCGCTCAACCGCGTGACCAAGAAGGGTGTCATCGGCGACCAATTCGTCGGCTTCCTGGGCTCGGTCGACACGTTCGGCGCGTTCTCGGGCCAAGTGGATCTCAATTTCGCGACGAGCGAAGACTCAGCCCTTCGCATCAACGCGGCGTACGAGAACCTCAACAATCACCGCGATTTCTTTGATGGGGACCGGATCGGTATCAACCCGACCTTCCGCGCTCAGCTGGGGCCGGACACCATTATCGATATCGCGTACGAATTTGCCGACCATAGCCGTTTCGTCGATCGCGGTATTCCCTCGACCGACGCGGGCGCGCCAGCCGAACAATTCGACCGCGTGACTTTTGCCGATCCGGAAAACAACTTTCTTGAGTTCGAAGCCCATGTCTTTCGCGGGACGATCCAGCACGGGTTTTCCGAGAACCTGAAAGGCAACTTCACGGTTTCCTACGGCGACTACGACAAGGTCTACGCCAACCTGTTCCCGGTCGGCTTCAACGAACAGACAGGCCTCGTGCGCCTGGATGGGTATATCGATACCACGCAGCGCGAAAACTTCGTGCTTTCCGGAAATCTCGTCGGTGATTTTGAAACCGGCAATGTGGCGCACACGATCCTGTTCGGTGCGGAGTTCATCGACACCGTCAACAACAACGATCGCTTTAACCCGGTCTTCGCTTCCAGCGCAGCGGACATCGCCGCCAACGAAGCGGCCGCGGCCGCAGGCACCCCCCTACCGTTCCCGAACGCTGTGGGTCGCACCGACCAGGCTGACTTTCTGCCCGTACGTCCGCTCACCATCAACAACTTCGCAGGCACAAGCGCCTTTGTTGATGCAGCAGGTGCAGTCCAGACTCGTCCGGACAGCTTCGCGTTTAGCGCGATCAACGACGACACCGATGCAGACGTTCAAGTCTTCTCGCTGTACATTCAGGACGAAATCGAGCTTACCGACTGGCTCAATGTCGTCGTCGGCGGGCGTTACGATCGCTTTGAGATCGAAGTCTTGAACGTCGTGAATAACGATTTCCGCACCCGAACCGACGAGGAATTCTCTCCGCGTGGCGGGATCATTATCAAGCCGCAGGATAACATCTCGATCTACGCGAGCTATTCGGAGAGCTTCCTGCCGCGTTCGGGCGAACAGTTCGCTAATATCAACGGCAACAACAACGTGCTCGACCCCAACACCTTCACTAACCTGGAAGCGGGGATCAAATGGGACATCCGACCTGGCCTAAGCTTTACGACAGCGGTGTTTGAGATCGAGCAGTCCTCGCCGGTCGTGTCCGATCTGGATGCGGGCACGTTCGATATCATCGACACTCAGGTTCAGGGCTTCGAAGCGCAGATCCAAGGCGCGGTCACCCCATGGTGGTCGCTGTCAGCAGGCTACAGCTTCATTGATGGAGAGCAAGCCGACAGCACGCTGCGCCCCCGCGAACTGCCGCAGAACCAGTTTTCGATTTGGAACCAGTTCCAGCCCATGGAACGCTTTGGTCTGGGTGTTGGCCTGACCGCGCAGGATGATAGCTTCGCCGACAACGGCAACAACGTCACTTTGCCTAGTTACGCGCGTGTCGACTTGGCCGCGTTCTACGACGTGAACGACAATCTGCGCCTGCAGGTGAACGTCGAGAACCTGTTCGACGAAGACTACTTCCCGAACTCCCACACGGCGGACAACATCACCGTTGGCGCACCCCTAAACGCGCGCTTCACCATCAGCGGCCGGTTCTAACCGCCTGCCCGCTTCTCACTGACACTAGCCCTCGGGATCAGCGGATTCCGAGGGCTGGTTGTCATTGGGAACTCGTAAGGCGGGAACAGCCGTCGCCGCATCCGATGCCGTTATACCCGAGGCGGGCGCAGCGCTGATGGTTTCCCGCCGTTGAGCCACTCTGCCTGCACGCTGGATCGCCTCGACCAAGCGCGGGTAGACGCCGCATCGGCACATGTTCGGGACGGCCTCTTCGATGTCGGCCCGGCTGGGCGCTGTGTTGCGATCAATCAAGGCCGCCGCCGCGATAACGATGCCAGGCGTGCAATAGCCGCATTGGATCGCCTGTTCGGCCACCATCGCCTGCTGCACGGGATGCGTGCGATCCGCGCTCAACCCCTCAATCGTCGTGACAAGGCGTCCTTCGGCCTCGGCCAGAGTTATCTGGCAAGAGCGTAGCGCGACGCCGTCGACCAATACCATGCACACCCCGCATGAACAGTTTTCCTGCCCACCCCCGCTTTTGGTGCCGGTAAGATTGGCGGCCTCACGCAGCGCGTAAAGCAAAGGGGTTCGCGGATCGAGATCGAACTCGACCGGGCGATCATTTAGGGTCATGCGCGACATGGAAGCCGCCTTAGTTATGAGGGATTACGAACGCCAGCTGTCGTCGATCTTCGAAACACGACGTTTCCACGCTTCGAAATCGAACATGCCAGCGCCACCCTGGCCCTGCATGACCGAAAGATCGCGCTGGTGCACGTCGATCACGTCCTGGGGCACCACTTGCGGCTTGCCCATGCCGACCGTCGCAACCTGGATTTCGCACGCGCGCTGAAGCGACCACATTTTCAAGAACATGCCCTGGATCGTTTTGTCCATCACGACCGGGCCATGATTGCGCAGCATGAGGATGGAGTGGTTACCAAGGTTTTCGACCAACCGCTCGCCTTCTTCTTCGCGTACGGTCACACCCTCAAAGTCGTGATAGCCGATCTGATCTTGAAAGCTGCAAGCGTAGAAATTCGTCGGCATCAAGCCTTCTTCGTGGCTGCACACCGCCATAGTCGCTGTGGTGTGGACGTGGCAGATCGCTTTCGCGCGCTCGCCAAGATGCTTGTGGAAGTACGCGTGCTGGGTGAAGCCAGCCTTGTTCACCATGTATTGCGATGGGCCGACATTGTTGCCCTCCACATCAATCTTCACAAGATTCGAGGCGGTCACCTCGTCATAGAGAAGGCCGAAGGGATTGATAAGGAACGTGTCCTCCTCACCGGGCACCTTGACCGAGATGTGATTGTAGATCGATTCCGACCAGCCCATGTGATCGAAGATCCGATAGCACGCGGCCAGATCCAGACGGGCCTGCCACTCTTCGGGTGTGCATTCGATAGTCGGCTTCAATTGGGTGGCCATGTGACGATCCTTTCACTCTTGTTCTGCTTTTGCCGTTATGTATCGCATAGCCAGGGGAGGGACGACAAGACTTTCTGCATTGCGCTCTTACGTAACCTCGTCAGGCTCGCGTTCGTTAAGCGACGAGATAATCGAACTGTCGCGTCACGAAGGTATTTTGTTTTGCGCACCTGCCCCTCCCCCGCTAGGCGCGCCGCTTGATGACCACGCAATCCCCCGCGACCAATGTCGAGCCAGATGAGAGTGATGCACGCGCAGGCGCGTCTTCCAGCGTCGCAAGGCTTACAACCGGCCCGATCACCGGGCACCTGATCGGGCAAACACTTCCAGGGATCGTCGGCGTCGCCGCCATCATGTCGATCGGACTTGTCGATTCCTACTTCATCGGCCAGTTAGGCGGGGACGCACTGGCGGCGATCTCTTTCATCTTTCCGATATCTATCGCGCTCGCCTCGCTTGGCGTGGGCGTGATGGTTGGCATCAACTCCATGGTCAGCCGGGCGCTCGGCGACGGCGACGAAGACAAAGCGGCGCGGCGCGCCAATTTCGGCATCGTGTTTGCGCTTTTCACAGGGGTCGCGATTGGCCTTGGCTTGTTTGCAGGCATCGATCCCTTGTTCGATGTGATGAACGCGCCCGCGCACGTATTGCCCCTCATCAAAGTCTACATGGTCCCCTTTGCCCTCGGCTTTCCCTTGCAGATCGCCATTATGGGCCTGAGCGGCGTTTTGCGCGCGCAAGGCGAAGCGAGGCGCGCGAGTTACGTCAATCTCTCCTTTGCCATCGCTAACTGGATTCTCGACCCCATCCTGATCACCGGCGCGTTTGGTTTTGAAGGCATGGGTATCGCTGGCGCAGCCTATGCGACGATCATCGGCTGGGCGGTCGGCGTTGGGTTTGGCGTCATCATGGTGCGCCAAGCGAGCATACCGTTGGATTTCGGCTTGCTGACGAAAGGCAGTCTTGTTGACCCAGCGGTCTCGATCTTGCGGGTGGGCGGTCCAGCCGCGTTTTCCAACGCGATCAACCCGATCGGCCTCTCCATCCTAACCGCGCTGATCGCCGCGCAAGGCCAAGACGCGGTTGCGGGGTTTGGAGCCGCCGGTCGGTTGCAAAGCTTTGCAACCGTGCCCTTGCTGGCCTTGTCGGGATCGATTGGCGCCATTGTCGGCCAGAACTG
The DNA here is from genome assembly GCA_039186235.1 of Pseudomonadota bacterium. Lineage (GTDB taxonomy): Bacteria > Pseudomonadota > Alphaproteobacteria > Sphingomonadales > Sphingomonadaceae > Erythrobacter. The sequence goes on from JBCDAE010000017.1 coordinate 57,617, forward strand.
GGGGGCGCGCGAATACGACCGAGCCCGCGAAGCGGCGATCTGGGCGGGCGGCTTTTGCGTGGTGTGGGGGCTCGGCATAGCGGTCCTGATGACGTCCGGCGCCGAGGCGTGCGCCGATCTTTTCACAGACGATCCGGCGGTTATCGAAGAATTTTCGCGTTACCTCCACATCGCAGCCTGGGGCTACGCCGGCTTTGGTATCCTGATCGTCGCCAATGGTATTTTGAACGCGGTCGACAAGGCATCCTACGCGCTCACCCAATCGATCCTTCGGGTTTTCCTGGTGATGTTGCCCTTTGCCTTGCTGCTTGATCAGGCTTGGGGCTCGTCCGCCATTTACGCCGCCGAGCTTGCGGCCAACCTTTTCGGGGCACTGACCGGAGTGGCGCTGATTTGGTGGGTGCTTGGCCGGGCACGGAAGCGGTAATTGGGGCCGCCGCCAACCGACTGCGGTAGCCCTTCGTTAACCATCCCCCGCCATAGAGGTATCGGCTGTTTGACCGAATACCCTTGGGGGCGCTGCGCAACATGGACGACCTGCTGGCAGATTTCGTCGCCGAAACACGCGAGATGCTGGAGGCGAGCGAAAGCGAAATCATCGCCTGGGAAGCCAATCCCGGTGATGGGTCGCGCGTGGATGCCATTTTCCGCTTCGTCCATACAGTTAAGGGCAATTGCGGGTTCTTCGACTTTCCCCGCCTGGCCCAGTTGAGCCACGCGGCCGAAGACGCCTTGGCCGATGTGCGCGCCGGACGGCGCGAGCCCAACGCCCACTTAGTAACAGCGGTGCTCACCGTGATTGATCGTATTGTCGAGCTTGTCGACGCTATCGAAGCGAACGGCAAATGTCCCGGCGGCGACGACACCGCTCTGATAAACGCGCTGAGTGATGAAGACGGTGCCCGCGAGATTGCGGCTGTCAACGCAGCGTGGGCCGAGACACAACCCGACCATGCAGAAGAAAGCCCGCAATCCGTTGCGCCAAGCTCGCAGGGCGCGCAGCGCACCATCCGACTGCCCGTCGATTTGCTCGACCGCGTGATGAGCGGCGTTTCGGATATGGTGCTGGCGCGCAACGATCTGGCGCATCGCCTTCGCCAAGCGGGCAACCAGCCGACCATTGATGGCCCTTTCGAGCGCCTCACCAGCATCCTCTCCGACGTGCGCGATGCCATTACGCGCATGCGCATGCAGCGCATCGAAACGCTCTTCAGTTCGCTCCCTCGCCTCGTCCGCGACCTTTCCGCCGAACTCGACAAGCGAGTGCTCATCGACCTTGAAGGCGGCGATGTCGAACTTGATCGCGAAATGATCGAGACCGTCCGTGATCCACTCACTCACATCATCCGCAACGCCATAGATCACGGCGTCGAACCGCCCAGCGAGCGGCTGGCAAATGGCAAGCGCGAAAACGCCTTGCTATCAATCGCCGCGCGTCAATCCGGCAACACCATATCTATCGTAGTGAGCGACGATGGCCGGGGAATTGATGAGGAACGGATCGCTGAAAAAGCGCTTTCGACAGGACTAATCACCGCCGCAGAGCGAAGCGCGATGGATCGCGACCAGATTCTCCAACTGATCTTCGAACCCGGCTTTTCGACCGCCGCAGAAGTCAGCAGCGTTTCGGGCCGCGGCGTCGGCCTCGATGTGGTGCGCGACAATCTTGAGCGGGTCGGCGGCAGCATCAAGGTGTCGAGCACCTCCGGCGTGGGTACGCTCTTCACTTTGCAAATCCCGCTGACGCTCAGCATCATCGCAGGGCTAACCGTGGAGATCGCCGGCCAGCGCTTCGCGATTCCGCAAAGCTATGTTGAAGAGATAATTCACGCCTCATCCAAAGCGCTCGACTTGACCCGTATGGGCGAAACGTCCCTCGTTACGTTTCGCGGCCAGCGCGTGCCCTGCCTTGAGTTGGCGGAGGTTCTGCACCTTGATCGTGAATCGTCGCAAAGCGCCGATCGCTCGATGGTTATGTTGCGCCTCGCCAGCGGTGACCTGTTCGCGCTCGCGGTTGATGCCATTCACAGCCATGGCGATATTGTTGTCAAACCGCTTGCTCCGGCTGTCATGAAAAGCGGCCTCTACGCGGGATCTACCCTGCTCGACGATGGCCAGCCCGTGCTGTTGCTGGACGTCACCAGCATTGCCGGATCCTATGGGCTCGTCTCCGACGCAAGGACACGAGTTTTTGCCGATGCGGTTGAAAATGAGACGCGTCTGGATGAACGCGTGCAGCGCGCCATGCTGTTCACCGATTTCGACGGTCGTCGTCGGGCGGTGCGCCTAGAGCTGGTCAAGCGCATCGAGACTGCGCCCGCCGAGGCTATCGACCTCACCTCTTCGCGTGCACGAGTTGTGATTGATGGTGTAATCCTGCCGTTGGTCGGCTTACCGGAGGGGCCATTGCCGGCCCCCAAACTGCGGCTTCTTCGCCTGTCGGACGGCCATTGCGAATTGCTCTACGCTGTGCGCGCCATCGACGATGCAGTGGCGATCACAGAAGACCTCAAGCCTGTATCAGACGACCCGTTGGTCGAGGCGGTCACACTGATAAACGATCGGCCAGTCGCCCTGGTCGATGGACACGCGCTGTTCGCAAAATTTGGAGAGGCTCCCGCTCACGTGTCGCGGCCTGTTTGCCGTTTGCCCGAAGGTGACTGGGCTCAAACCATCCTCGCCCCGCTGGTCAACGCCGCGGGATACGACGTAGCCGACACCGGCAGCGCCGAAGAAACGGGCGAAATCGCGATTTGGTTCGAAGATGAATATGAAGCGGCCAAAGCGCTGGATTGGGAATTCCCAAATCCCGTCATACGACTGCGCGATCACCCCGAGGGCGGCGCGAAGGGCACGATCTATCGCTACGACCGCGAAGGCCTCACCGATGCGCTCAATAAAGCGCGTGACACGCTCAAGAGCAAATCGCGCAACGCAAAGGGAGAGGCGGCGTGAGCGAGCTTCTGGTCATGGCTCAGGTCGCTGGACGACGATGCGCATTGCCGGCCAGCGATGTCAAATCGGTCATCGAGTTGGGGGCGATCACACCTGTCCCGTGCAGCCCCGATTTCATTGCCGGAATCACGGCGCTTCGTAGCCAGGCGCTCACCGTGATCGATTGCCGCAAAGCTTTGGGATTGAACCCAGAAGCCTGGGAAACCGACCACCGCGCCGCCGTTGTGGCGGTGGGCGGGCATTCATACGCTTTGATCGTCGATGCGATAGAGGACATTGCCTCGGGTCAAACCAGCCCGGACAGCGTCCCCGGCGGCTTCGGCCCAGAATGGAACCGCGCCGCGCGAGGTATGATCGAAACCGCAATCGGCCCAGCCCTTCTGATCGATCTGGCGGCGCTTATCGCCGGTCCCGCCGTGACGGGAGCCGCGGCTTAATCCAATAGTTACCGCTGCGCCTTACGCCTCATTGAGTGCAAAAAGGGTGATTCATGAAGACCTGCCTCATCGTCGACGATTCTCGCGTCATCCGCAAAGTCTCGCGGCACATACTCGAGACGCTCGGTTTCACCGTAAGCGAAGCGGAGAACGGCAAAGAGGGCCTCGATGCGTGCGAAGAGGCGATGCCCGACGTGGTCCTGCTCGATTGGAATATGCCGGTGATGACGGGCATCGAGTTCATCATTCAGCTGCGCAAGCGGCCCGGCGGCGACCAGCCAAAAGTCGTCTTTTGCACCACGGAAAACGACGTTGCGCACATTCGCGAAGCTATCTCCGCCGGCGCAGACGAATATGTGATGAAGCCGTTCGATCACGAAACACTTCAAATCAAACTTCAATTGGTCGGATTTGCGTGAGCGCCCCAATGAAGCCTCTAGCGACGAATACCAAGTCCGCCGAGCGCCTGCCCGGGCGCAACGCGCCGATCCGGGTGCTGATCGTTGACGACTCCTTGACGGTTCGCACGATTTTCAATCGCATGGTCGAAGGCGATCGCACGATGGAGGTCGTGGCCACGGCAAGCAGCGCCGAACGCGCCCTCGCCGAATTGAACAAAACTCCGGCGGATGTCGTTCTGCTCGACCTGGAAATGCCGGGTATGGGTGGCCTGGAAGCGCTTCCCGAAATCCTGAAGCGCGCCGAGGGCGGCCAGGTTCTTGTCGTATCGTCGCTCACTCAAGATGGCGCGGAGCATACGGTTTCGGCGCTTTCCATGGGCGCAGCGGACACGATGCTAAAGCCTCGGCCCGGCGGCTTTGACGAAGAGTACCGAGGACAGCTGCTCAGCAAGATACGCGCTTTGGGAGGGAGCGCGAGCGAGGCTTCCCACGACGAAGCCGATGCGATCAACCAAAGAGGCACAAGGTTATCGCGGACCAAAGACGCCGCATCGACCATAAAGATCACTCGGCCGCCCGAAGTTCTCGCCATTGGCGCTTCAACCGGGGGGATCCACGCACTCAATATCATGCTTCGGCAGCTTGAGCCCGAGTTTGATCTGCCTATTCTCATCACCCAGCACCTGCCCGCCTCGTTCATTCCGGTGTTCGCGCGTCAGGTCGAGATGGCCTGCGCGCGCCGTGCAGTGATCGCCGAGGACGGCACGGAAATCCGGCGGGGCGAAGTCGCCATTGCGCCCGGACACGGCCATATGCAGGTGCAGCGCCGAGGCGATCGCCTGATAACGCGCACCCTAGTAAAACCCGCCTCCAGCGGCTGCCTTCCTTCCGTAGACCCTATGTTTGAAAGCCTGGCCGAAGCCTGCAAGGGCCGCGTGCTTGGGGTTGTTCTGTCGGGCATGGGTCGCGACGGGGTGGTGGGCGCAAGATCTCTCTTCGACGCAGGCGCAACGATTTTTGCTCAAGATGCGGAAACCAGCGCGGTGTGGGGCATGCCTGGTGCGGTAACCAAAGCGGGCCTAACCAGCCTTGTGGCGTCGCCCGAAGATATAGGTCAAGCGGTGATGCAAGCCGCTCAAGGCGTGACCGCCTCTGAGCGAAGCTGAGACTGCGTTGCTTATGGACGCGCATCACGCCTCCCATCAGATTATTGCCGATCTCCTTGCCGAGCACACTGGCCAGCACTTGACAGAAAGCCGTCGGTGGCGTGTCAGCAGCGCACTCGGCGGCGTGTTTCGCGAGCACGGCATCAGCAATGTCGATCAATTGGTCTGCCTGCTCGACAGCCAGGATACGCCGTCCCAGCGTCGGGCATTAACCCAACAAATCGTCGAAGCGCTGCTCAACAACGAAACCTATTTCTTCCGCGACAAGCCGACCTTCGACCAGCTGCCCGATTTGATCCTGCCCGATCTTGCTCGCAAGCGAGCGGACACGCGGCGGTTATCGATCTGGTCGGCGGGCTGCTCCACCGGGCAGGAGGTGCAGTCCATCGCAATGCTTTTTGCCGACAATCCCGAACGTTGGCACGGTTGGACAATCGACATTCTTGGTACGGATGTCTCGGAACGCGCGATAACGGCGGCGCGCAGTGGCCTTTACAGCCAATTCGAGGTGCAGCGCGGGCTTGGGGTTATCGAGATGCTTCGCCATTTCGACGAAACGCGCGCTGGGTGGCAGATCAAACCGGGCACGCGCAAGATCACGCGATTTGAACGGCATAACGTTCTGAATGAACCGCCTGCGAGAAATCGCTTCGATCTGGTCTTGTGTCGCAACGTGCTGCTGTATTTTGACAAGATAAACCGCGAACGGGCGTTCGCGCGGCTGGCGAGCGCGATGGCGGTGGATGGATACCTCATGTTGGGAGCGGGCGAGACGGTTGTTGGTCAAACCACCGACTTCAGCCCATGCGCCGAGCGTGTCAGTCTGTATGGACTAAGTGCATCGAAAAGCGCCTTGAAGTCAGAAGCCCCAGTCGGCTTAAGGCCCACAGCGGAGCTGGCTGGACGCTAACCATAGTTTCCTCCGCAATGCGCAGGATTTAGGCGTAACCCTACATAGCTTTACAGTTCCTTAGCCATTGCTCTTTAGCAGTGCCTCCAAGCGGTTCGCCGAGCGATGAGCCGAGAAAAAGAGCCATTCGGGGACAGCGAGCGTGACTGATAAGGGCCCTACGATCCGCCTGACCCGCTCAGCTTTTGCCGGAATTCTCATCGCGACCATTGCATTTGTGATCGCCCTGATGGCCCTAGTTGTCATCTCGAGCGACCAGATCGAGTTGCGGTCTACCTTGCCCCTCTTGGCCGCCGGCGCCCTCGTCTACGCCGCGATCATTCTTATGATAGTCCGAAACGGGTTTGCCTCTGTCGAGGAGATGGAAACGATCAGTTCGACCGATCAACTTTCTTCGCTTCCCAATCGTCGATCGCTCCACGCGGACATCGACGCTCTCGCACGGGGGAATGACGAGGTCGCGATTGCCTTGGTCGATCTCGACAGCTTCAAGCAGGTCAATGATCATTTTGGGCACGCGGTCGGAGATCAATTGATCCAGATTTGTGCCGACATGCTGCGTGACGTGTGCGGCGATGAAGCGAAGTGCTACCGGCTTGGTGGAGACGAATTTGCCGCGGTCATGGGAGGACCGGTCGCGGGCACCATTCTGGAAGGCATTTGCCGAGGGCTCTTGGAGCAATTGACCAGTCCAATCGAGGTCGGCGATCGGCAAATCAGTGTGGGCGCCAGCATTGGCTTGGCGCGCAGCACGGCCGAAGAGCCGCTGACATCTTCAGAGATGCTCCGTCGCAGCGATGTCGCGATGTACATGTCCAAGCGCGGCGGCAAGATGCGGTGCACCTGGTTTACCGAAACCTTCGATCAGCGTCGCGAAGCCGTCCGCGAGATTGAAGAGGATCTGCGCAAGGCTTTGACCAATCGCGAATTCTCGATTGCCTACCAACCCCTTGTCAACGCCGAGCAAGGTCTGATCGTCGCCGTTGAAGCTCTGCTGCGCTGGACCCGGCCCGATGGCGAATCCATCAGCCCTGCGGTTTTCGTGCCGGTGGCTGAAGAGACGGGGCTGATCAATCCGATTGGGCTTTGGGTGTTGCGGCAAGCGATGTGCGACGCGGCCGAATGGGGCGATATTAGCCTCTCCGTGAATATTTCCGCCGCGCAGCTGCGCAATCCCGAATTTCCCATCAAGCTAGGCGAATTGCTCGAAGAAACGGGGTTCGACCCAGGCCGACTCGAGTTGGAGATTACGGAGACCTGCCTGGTGCTTGACCCCGTGGTGGCCGAGCGCAGCCTCGACGTTATCCGCGGCTTCGGCGTCAACATCTCGCTTGATGATTTCGGCACAGGATACGCTTCGATCGGATTCCTGCGCCAGTTCCGGTTTGAAAAGCTCAAACTGGACCGCAGTCTTGTGGTCCAGGCTGGTCAAGACGACGGCAGCCGCGCCATGATGCTTTCCAGCATTGCGATGGCGCGGGCGCTGAAGATGAGCGTCACAGCCGAAGGGGTAGAGACACAAGATCAGGCCGATATGGTCCGCGTGGCCGGCGCCGATCAGCTTCAGGGATGGCTGTACTACAAAGCTCTTCCCCAAGATGAGATAGACGACCTCTACAGGGCGCAAATCTCTTCAAACGATGGGGCCTTTGCGCGAACAAGCTGATGCCATTCTAACGAAGGTCCGCGCGTTGAGACGGCGGCCCAAAAAACCCGGGTCCGCAAAGCGGTTCACGAAAGGCGTTATTAACGAATTTCCTTCACATATTGCCCCGTGTTTTACGGAGACTGGGGATCTCGGTCATGAATATGATGAATGTGCAGGACCATCGTGACGCGGGCGCGCGCCCGTTGAGTGCGCTGCACGATGACCGCGAGTTGACCGAAGCGCAGAACTCGATCGCCGTCGACGCCGATCATTCGGGCTCCAAGCCGTCCTTTGGGGTCGCATGGTTCCGCAACCTTCCTATTGCAGCCAAGGTCAACACCATCTTTGCCGGCTTTGCTGTCGTCGGCGTCGCCATGCTTATCGTCCTGGCCGTTGGCATGAACGAGGTGTGGAACCGCTACCACGTCTCGGATGCGGTTGAGCGCACGATCGCCGAAACCGCTGAGTTCAAGGCCACATTCGGCGAAATCCGCTACACCACGGCACGGCTCTTGGTCGAACAGGAAAATGGCGTAAGAGATCAGCGGATCGCGGCGACAACCGAAGCGGCAAGCCAACTTGCAAACATCGAAAGCGTGCTCTCCGAAAGAGCGCCACAATTCGCTCCTCGCGTCGACCAAATCCGCCAAGATCTCACCGCTTACAGCGCCGCGTTTGATCAGGTGATGGCCGAAATTGATCGCAACGGTCGCTCAAACCGAGCCTCCGAACTCGCGTTGGACATGGCAGAGCGCGGCGACGCTGTAATTGCGTCAGCCGAGCGCTTGGCGGATGAGCTCATTATCGAAACAGACACGATGCGCGAGGTCGGTATCGACTACTTTCTCAACGTCCTATCGATCGTCGGTGTCTTGGCTGTGCTGACAGGGATCATTCTGTTTTCCGGCTTCGGGATATTGTCCCGCGATCTGGTGACCAAAATTACCGAAGTGCGCACTGGAATGTCCAAACTCGCCAATGGCGACCGCGAGTTCGCGATCAGTGGGGCTGACCGCCAAGACGAGATCGGCGAGATGCTGCGCGCCCTGCAAATGTTCAAGCGTGCGGGCCGGCAGCTCGAAAGCTTGGCGCGCGAGCGCGCGGACCACGCCGAGAAAGAGTTGCGACAACAGCAAGAACTCACACGCGAGCGCGAGGAGGCCGAGCAACGCCGGGCCGCGCTTATCGCCAATGTCGCGAGCAGCTTCGAACGCACTGTGGGCGAGGTCGTCGGCAAAGTGGCCGCCGCTTCCAGTGAACTGCATACGACCGCCACCCAAATGGCCGAAACGGCGGAAGCCGCGGCGGGTCGTACCGGCGAACTCACCGATGATATGACCGAAGCGAACGCAGGAGCGACCGCTGCGGCCGCAGCCAGCGATGAATTCGCGCTTTCGATTGGTGAAATCAGTCGTCAGGCCGCGTCTTCAAGCGAACTCGCACGGCTCGCAACCGACGCCACCAACGAGGCGGACAGCACGATTTCCCTCCTTGCCGCATCGGCGGACGAGGTGGGCCAGATCGTCGAACTCATCCAAACCATTGCCCAGCGCACCAACTTGCTCGCGCTCAACGCGTCAATCGAAGCGGCGCGCGGCGGCGAGGCGGGGCGCGGCTTTGCGGTCGTCGCCAGCGAAGTCAAAGAGCTCGCCATGCAGACCAGTCGCGCGACTGAGAAAGTCGCCGACCAGATCCGCGCGATGCAGGACACCACGGGCGCCAGCGTCTCAGCGCTGCGTTCGATCGCAACCCAGGTCAAAGAGCTGGAGAGCACGGCCGTCTCCATCGCCAGCGCGGTCGATCAGCAATCGGTCGCCGGACAGGATCTGGCGCGCAGCATCGATCTGGCGGCCAGCGGGACACAGAAGGTCGCGGAACACATTGACGATGTGCGCGAGCTGTCGCTTTCCACCGGATCGGCGGCCAGCCAGGTGCTTACCAGCGCGAACGATCTTGATCAGCAAGCCTCCACGCTGAACACACAGGTTCAAGCCTTCCTCGCCAAGGTACGCTCCAGCTAAGCCTTCGCCGAACGCGCAAATTCGGTCCGCGTCAAAGATCGCTTTGACAGCGCGCGCCCATTCCCTATCGCTGTGCCTTGCACTCATCGTGGGAGGCGTGCGTTGGAGGAAAAGCGGTATCTCGACGCGAACGAGTTGTTGGAGCTTTCGTTTGCGCTCGCCAATCAGATCATCGCTTCCGGTTTTGTGCCCTCGCACATAGTCGGCATATGGCGCGGCGGCGCCCCGATCGGGATCGCGGTGCAGGAATTGCTCGAAGCGCGCGGGATTGATTGCGATCACATTGCAATCCGCACCTCGTCATACACCGGGATCGGCCAGCAAGCCCGGCAGGTTAAAGTCTACGCGCTGGGATATCTCATCGACACGCTTAACTCCGAAGACGCTCTGCTAATCGTCGATGACGTGTTCGACACCGGTAAATCGGTGGAGGCGTTCATGCGCGAGCTTAAGATGCGCTGTCGGCGCAACACGCCCGAGACGATCAAGATCGCCACCGTGTTTTACAAGCCATCAAAGAACCAGACCTCCCTCTCCCCTGATTACTTTATGCACGAAACCGAGGAATGGCTTGTCTTCCCGCACGAATTGAATGGTTTGAGCGATAAAGAGATCGCGCAAAACAAACCGTGCGCCGATGAAATTCTGAAGCTCAAGGAGAAACGCTGATGGACCCCGCTCTTAACGAGAAGCGCGACGCGTTTATCGCAGCGTTGCCCAAGGCGGAGTTGCACTTGCACGTTGAGGGCTCGCTGGAGCCCGAAATGATGTTCGCGCTCGCCAAACGGAACGGAGTGAGCCTGCCTTACGCCAGCGTCGAAGAGGTTTCAGCTGCGTACCAATTCAACAATCTGCAAGAGTTCCTCGATCTCTATTATCTAGGCATGCAGGCTTTGGTCGAAGAGCAGGACTTTTACGATCTAACCATCGCTTACCTCGAGCGCGTCCACCGCGACAATGTGCGCCATGTCGAGATCTTCTTTGACCCACAAGGCCACACCGAGAGAGGCGTGGCGTTTGACACGGTTATCAAGGGGATTGTGCGAGCTTTGGATGAGGGCAAGGCGCGCCTCGGCATCAGTTACAAATTGATCATGTGCTTCCTGCGTCACCTCTCCGAAGAGGACGCCTTTGCGACGCTGGAGGAAGCCAAACCCTGGCTCAGCCAGATCGAAGGCGTTGGCCTCGATTCCTCCGAAGTCGGCCATCCGCCCGAGAAATTCGCGCGCGTTTACAAAGCCTGCCGGGATCTTGGGCTCAAGCTCGTCGCGCACGCGGGCGAGGAGGGACCGCCAGAATATGTCTGGCAGGCGCTCGACAAACTGGCGATTGATCGGATCGATCACGGGAACCGCGCTCTGGAAGACGAAGCGCTGGTGAAACGGATTGCGCAGGAGGGTTACACGTTGACCGTGTGCCCGCTTTCAAACCTAAAACTGTGTGTGATCGACGAGATCGGGCAAAGTCCGGTGAAAAGCATGCTTGAGGCGGGCATCAAGGCAACCGTCAATTCGGACGACCCCTCCTATTTTGGCGGATATATCGGCGACAATTTCAAAGCGGTCGCTGACGCGCTGGATCTTTCGATTGATGATCTGGCCGAGCTCGCTGCCAACTCGTTCAAGGGCTCCTTCCTGAAGCCCGAGGAAGTGAGCGCTTACCTCGCGCAGATCGAAGAATTGCGTCAGGCCGCGTAAGGGGGGCTTTATTCGGCCGGAACCGGCTCGTCTTCCCTCTTGTAAACGCTCTTACGGGGGCGTGCGAAGACCCGCTCGACCATGGGCTCGAAGAATTCGAGCGGCTCGCTGTCATAGTCCGCATCGAAGGCGGTCTGATCGTACAACCGGCAGAACTCTTCGCAGTGATCGTAATGTGGATTGTCGGCGAACTGATCGCGCATATTGCGATTGAGCCCGAGGTGATGGAAGAAGTAGTATCCTTGGAAGATGCCATGATTGGCGACCATCCAATGGTTCTCCTCCGAGACGAACGGCTTAAGAATGGCGGCCGCGATATCGGGATGATTGTGGCTGCCCAGCGTATCGCCGATGTCGTGCAAGAGCGCGCACACTACATATTCCTCATCGCGTCCATCGCGGTGCGCGCGGGTAGCGGTCTGAAGCGAGTGCTCTAGTCGATCCACCGGAAAGCCGCCGAAATCGCCATCCAGAAGTCGCAGGTGATCCAGAACACGCTTGGCCAAACCTTTGTTGAAGGCAGCTGCGTTCGCGGCGATGCCTTGCCAATCTTCAGGTTGGCTTTGCTCGAACGATTTAAAGCTCGCCTTGTGGTCGGATTCCATCGTGTTCATCGGCCTCTCCAAACGTAACCGCATCCATCCAGGTGGTGCGCCCTATATCGGAGGATCCTCACTCAAATCGATTTCTTTCGCAAGGGTCGCTTGGTGAGGGGTCGATCCAAAAGCGGTTCAGGTTTCACATTCCTGACTCAAACCCGTCACACAGACGCAAGAGGGCGGTGCCAAACGCTTCGGCCATGGCTGGCTCTTGCCCCTACCCCCGGATCGCTTTGGCGCGAGTTTGCCGATGACCGGTCCGATTTCCACGCGCGCCAGACTGTTGGCCCCTAATGAAGACTTGTGCCGGCAAGCAACGAGCGCGGCGCGCTTCGTCAAAACCATGGCTGCGCAACCGGTGCGCGAGTGTATTACGAACGCGCATTCGCAGTTTAAGCTTCTCGAATTTGCAGGGCACTACTGGCCAATAACGATCGAAAACAACCAGTTAGGCAATACCTATGTGGCCAGCCCGCACAGCGCTTATGTGCTCTACGCGCGCGATGAAATCGATATCCTCAACCTGAAGGGCGCGAGGCATTTGGGCGCGAAAGTCGCTCTGGCTGGATTGGATCGTTGGCTTAAAGCCCTGGCCATCAACCGCACCGTACACATCGACAACTGGATGCTGTCTACGAACCTGCACGGCAACTGGGAAGGCGCCGGCCTTCCGCAAATCCGGCAAGCTGTGACACAGGCGTTTCCCAAACACCTGCCAATTATTCGCAATGTGGATCCATGGAGCTGCCCTCAGCTTTTAGAGAGCTTGAGGGCCGATGGCTGGACGCTCCTTCCTTCGAGGCAGATTTGGGTGACCGATGATCTTGAAAAGAATTGGAAACCGCGCAGTCACACAAAAAGCGACCGCCGCGCCTTGCGACGATCCGCTTTGGAAATCGAAGACTTGGTGAGTGTTGGCGAACAGGACGCGGAGCGGATCGCGGAACTCTATGCGCAGCTCTATCTTGAGCGATATTCGAGCCTAAACCCTGCTTACTCAGCCCGATTTGTAAAACTAGCCTCCAAATCGCGCGCCTTGCGCTGGCGCGTCGCGCGCAACGCTCATGGGACCATTATGGCCTCAGCGGGGATGCGCATCGCGGGTGATATCGTGACCGTGCCCATGCTCGGCTACGATACGCAGCGGCCACAATCAGAGGCTCTCTATCGGATCGCGAGCCTGCTTAGCGCCGAATGGGCGATGGAACGAGGACTTCGGCACCACGGCTCGTCGGGCGCGGGCCAGTTTAAGTCCAATCGCGGTGCGTGCGGTGTAATTGAGTATATGGCTGTCCACACTGGGCACCTTCCGATCGGACGACGACAGGGGATCAAAGCGCTTTCGGCCACACTCAACCGCACCATGGCTCCGGCTTTGCAGAAGCGCGGGTGGTAAGCGGATTTTGCGGCTGGCTTGAACGGTGAAACGCTGGTTGCGGGAGTTGGATTTGAACCAACGACCTTCAGGTTATGAGCCTGACGAGCTACCGGACTGCTCCATCCCGCGGCACCTAGCGCAGGCGACTTTGGACTGGGTCCAGAGACGCCAAAAGGGCCAACCTGTAAGGCTAGCCCTTTGACTGTGAATGGGTTTTCCCGCGCTCCACAAGCTGCAATGCCTGGCGGCGACCTACTCTTCCATGCCTTAAGACATAGTACCATCGGCGCTATCCGGTTTCACGGCCGAGTTCGAGATGGGATCGGGTGGGTCACG
>JBCDAE010000018.1:0-71101 GCA_039186235.1 Pseudomonadota bacterium
CCCGTCGAACCAAACCCGCCCGCGCCTCTTTCTGTTGAGTCGAGTTCGTCCACCTCGTCCCATGCTGCTTGCACAACGGGCGCGAGGATAAGCTGGGCGACTCGGTCGCCGCGCTGAATTGAAAACGCTTCGCTTCCATGGGTGATCAAAAGCACCTTCAGTTCGCCGCGATAGTCGCTGTCGATCGTTCCAGGAGTGTTCGGGACGGTTACTCCGTGCTTGAAGGCCAAACCCGAACGCGGGCGCACCTGAATCTCGTAACCTTGCGGGATCGCCATCGACAGCCCGGTTGCCACAGGGTGACGCGCGCCGGGGGCGATGGTCACATCTTCGGCGCTGACGACATCCATCCCGGCGGCCCCTTCGGTCGCGTAAACCGGAAGCGGCAAGCCAAAACCATGTTCGAGGCGCTTCACCTCTACCCGCACCGGAGCATTCATTCGGCGGCCTCAGCCGTCAGCGTGGTCGCGATACGTTCAGCCAGCGCCATCGCGACATCGCGTTTGGCCATTTGATCGAGACTTTCGATACCCTCGCCGCTGACGATGTGGACTTCGTTCTGATCGCCGCCCATGACGTCTCCCGAGACATCGTTGGCGATGATCCAATCGGCGGCCTTGCGCTTGCGCTTCTGCTTGGCGTTGTCGATCACATCTTCGGTTTCCGCCGCAAACCCGATCACAAGTTCCGGGCGTTTGTCGCTCGCGGCCAGATTGGTCAGGATGTCGGGATTCTCCGTCAGCATCAGCGCTGGCGGAGCGGATCCACGCTTCTTGATTTTCTCACCGGCGTATTGGCGCGGGCGCCAATCGGCCACCGCCGCGACCATCACCGCGGCGTCCGCCGGAAGCGCGGCGCGCACGGCTTGATTCATCTCGGCGGCGCTTTCCACATCAATCCGGTCGACTCCTTTCGGAGTCTTCAGCGCCACAGGCCCAGCCACCAGCGTCACCTTCGCGCCAAGCGCTGCGGACGCGGCGGCGATGGCAAAGCCCTGCTTTCCGCTGGAACGGTTGGCGATGTAGCGGACCGGATCAATCGCTTCCCAGGTCGGCCCAGCGGTCACCAGCACATGCTTACCTGCGAGCGGTTGGTAACTCGGATCAAGCTCAAACCCGCCCTCGCCCAGCGCGTCGCCCTCATCGGTCTCAATCGCCACAACCTTGGGTTCGGTGGACTTCTTCGTTTCGGCCTGCGGCGCCGTGTCCGTCTCCGCCGTGTCTCCGGCTGGGGCCTCGTCTTCGGTCTGTTCGGAAATGGGTTCCGGCTCAGACTGACGCTCATTCACCTCGTGATTGATCGCGTCCGGATCAACGGGAGGCGCTGATGCGGCGGCGCCCTTTTTCGCCAGCAGAGGTCCGGCGCCTTCGGGATCAAAGTCGGGTATCTCATCACCGGGAAGCTCGGGCAGAGGCTCCTCGCCATCGAAATCCTCTGGAATGTCGAGCTCTTCGTATTCCGCTTCGATATCTTCGTGGCTGCGTTTGGCGGTCGAGCGCGGAATAATCTTGGAAAGCAAGCCGCCCAGGCCGCTCATCGCGCTGGATTCTTCTTCCGGCTCAGGCTCCAGGGCTTCCACCGCGTCGTTGGCCGCGACCGGAGCGGGCGTGCTCTCGGGCACCGCGATACTAAAGTGGTTGGCAATGGCGCGCCAGATCGTGTCCGGTTCGGGCAAACGGCCATAACCGAATTCACCGCAGGCCATGGGGCCTTCATCCGGGTGAAGCACTTGCACTCCGGCCGCCTTGAGCAAGTCTACGTTGCGTTGGGTCGATTCGTGCTCCCACATGCGCACGTTCATCGCTGGGATAGCCATTACGGGCTTATCGGTTGCGAGGATCAGGGTGGTGGCAAGATCATCGGCGATGCCAGCCGCCATCTTCGCCATCAAGTCGGCGGTGGCCGGGCATACAACAATCAGGTCAGCCTCTCGGCTGAGCTGGATATGCCCCATCTCCGCTTCGTTCTTGAGATCCCAAAGCGTGGTGTAAACTTGGTTTTCGCTGAGCGCGGCGAGCGACATTGGCGTCACAAATTGCTGGCCGCCTTTTGTGACCACGCAGGTCACATCGCCCCCGCCCTTGCGAATAAGCCGGACGAGTTCACACGACTTGTAGGCCGCAATCCCGCCGCCCACCACAAGCAGGACTTTGGGTCCTACGACTTCTTGCGCCGCGGTGCTCACGACGCGAAACCTTCACACTGAGTCAAAAGGCGCAGCATTTGCGTCAAAAGAGCTCCTCACATTCCTTCAAACCGCAGGTCTTTGGATCGTAAGAACCCGCTGTTTGCGCGTATGGTTAACGATCTAGCGATCCTGCGCCGCAAGGCCAACCGCTTTGCGCACATACAGGTCAGCCATAGACTACGCCGCGTTCCATGCCTTACGATGGTTAAGATTGGCCTTAAGTGGCAGAGATACGATCCCAAAGCCATTCGCTTGCTATCCCCGCGCGATTTCGCCAGTTTCCGCACCGAGGGAGAAGCTTGCATGATCATAGGGTTGCGAATTGCGCTGGCGTTGCTGGGCGTGTTGTATGTTGGTGTCGGAATGCAATTCCTCCTCGACCCGGTGTCGATGGGTGGTGATTTTGGCCTCCAACCCATTGGCAATGGAGGGCTTTCAACTATCCGCGCGGATATGACCTCCTTCTTCTGGGTGTCGGCGGGCGCCATGCTCCTGGGCGCTTGGAAGCAACGTGGAGAGGTTCTTTATGTCACCGCGGCGTTGATGGGCATCGTCTTTTGCGCGCGGTGTGTAAGCCTTGCGTTGGATGGCACTTACGAAGGCTGGCTGCCTCCCATGGCGTTCGAAGCGGTTACGGTTGCGCTGTGCCTGTTGGGCGCGCGCGTGATGAGAGCGCCCTAACCGACTATACCAAACGCGCTGGCGGCCCAAAACGCGCCGGCCCCGACCAAACCGGCCACCAGATAGCCGAGCCACCCGCCGGCTGCGCTTGGCTCGCGATCCGTGATGAGTTTGATATCCGGCAAAGGCGGCGGCTCAGGCGCGCCGCCTTTGGGCGGAAACATCTCTTCCACGCGGCGGATAAGACCCGGAAGCCGGAACAGCGTCTCGGTGTCTTCCTTGATCCGATCGGCGACTGCGGCTTCAGGGCCAAGCTCATCGCGGATCCAGCTGCGCACATACGGAGCGGCGGTGTCCCACATATTGATGTCCGGATTGAGCTGCGTCGCAATCCCTTCCACCATAACCATCGTCTTTTGCAAAAGCAGCAGGTGAGGCTGCGTCTGCATATCGAAATCGCGCGTGATGGCGAACAACCCGTCGAGCATCTGGCCTACCGACAATTCGCTGACCGGTTTCCCGCGCATAGGCTCACCCACGGCGCGCAAAGCGGTCGCGAATTCGCCGACCGAGTGATAGCTCGGCACGTACTGCGCCTCGAAATGGATTTCGGCGACGCGCTTGTAGTTGCCCGTCGTCAGACCATAGAGGATTTCCGCGAGCCATTGCCGGGCTCGCCGATCTATCCGGCCCATGATCCCGAAATCGATCGCCACAATCGTTCCGTCGTCTTCGACAAACAGGTTCCCCTGATGCATGTCCGCGTGGAAGAACCCGGCGCTGATCGCCTGCGTCAGAAAGCTAATCACGAGCCGGTCGGCTAGTCGGCCAAGATCGTGGCCGCGCGCGGCCAGTTCTTCGGTTCGGCTGATCTTGACGCCATCGATCCACTCGACCGTCATCACCCGTCCATTGGTACGGTCCCAATCGATCTCGGGAATGCGGTAGCCGCCGACGCCCGACATATCCTCCGCGAGCTCCGAGGCCGAGGCGGCTTCGCGTCGCAGGTCGAGCTCCGAATTGGTCCACCGTTTGAAATTCGCGATGGTCAGGCGTGGTCGCAGCCGCGAAAACTCGCCGCCCATCGCTTCGACATGAGCCGCCGCCCATTCATAGGTCTGGATGTCGCGCGCGAACTTTTCACGAATGCCGGGACGCAGCACCTTGATCGCCACCGAACGCCCATCGGTGGTCACGCCGCGATGCACCTGAGCGATGCTGGCCGCGCCCACGGGGTCGGGATCGATCTCGGAAAAGAGCGCTTCAATCGGCTGATCAAAGCTCTGCTCAATCGAGGATTTGATCTCTCCGAACGGCACAGGGGGCAGCGCATCCTGCAAGGACAGCAGGTTGGTCGCCGCTTCTTCGCCCACCAAATCGGGCCGCGTCGCAAGCGATTGTCCTAGCTTGATCGCAGCCGGGCCAATAGCGCGAAACGCGCCGGCGTAATCGGGTTTGCCCTTCTTACTGGTGAAAGTCGCAAGCCGCGCCAACCGGACCAAGCGGCGCACGGTGGGCGGGGCGTTTACGTCGTTCTCTATACCCACGAGCGCGCGGCGCCGAGCCAGCGTAATGCCCCAACGCGCGAGGCGAGAAAGATGAACAACAGGAGAGGTCATGGCCTAACTGCGCAGCGTGCCCTGGATCAGATCTTCCAGCCGGAATGAATGGCGACCGCGCCGCCGAGAATGGTCTCATACTTGGTGTTCACGAACCCAGCCGCGCCGATCATCCGCTCGAACTCAGCCATCTTGGGAAACTTGCGGATCGATTCCACCAGATACCGATAGCTGTCCGCGTCCCCGGCGATCACCTGCCCCATGCGCGGCAGAAAAGCGTCGGAGTAGACATCGTACACCTGTTGGAAGCCCGACCATTCGCTCGTCGAAAACTCCATGCAATAGAAACGGCCGCCCGGGCGAAGCACGCGATGCGCCTCGGCCAACGCCTTATCTTTGAAGGTGACGTTCCGAATGCCGAAGACGATCGTGTACGCGTCAAACGAGTTGGAGGCGAAATCGACCTCTTCCGCGTTTTGGTGGGTAAAAACGAGGCTGCCGGTTTCATCCGTTTCGCGGCGTTCCATCGCGCGCTCCGCGCCCACATCCAGCATGTCCTGATTGATATCAGCCACGGTCACATCGGCGCCGCGATCGGCCATACGGAACGCGATATCGCCCGTGCCGCCAGCCATATCGAGGATCCGCTCACCCGGTTGAGGTTTCACACGTTTGACAAAGCGGTCTTTCCACCCGCGATGCATCCCTAAGGACATCGCGTCGTTCATTATGTCGTACTTCTCGGCAACGCTGGTGAATACCTCGCCCACGCGTCGCGTCTTTTCTTCCGGTGCCACCTGCTCGTAGCCGAAGGAAACGGTGTCTTGTGTGCTTTCGCTCATGGCAAGCGCACTAGAGGGAATTGTCGCGAGCGCAAAGGGTGTTAGTGCACGTGAAATGCCTGAACTTCCTGAAGTTGAAACCACGGTCCGCGGTCTTGCGCGCTATCTGGATGGCGCGCGGATCGAACGCGTCGTGTTGAACCGGCCCGATTTGCGCCGCCCTTTTCCGGACGATCTTGTGCAGGTGATGACCGGGGCCACAGTGACGGGTTTGTCCCGCCGCGCCAAATATGGCCTCATCCACCTTGATCGCGAACAATCGGTCATTTTCCATCTGGGCATGTCGGGGCGCTGGCGGATCGACCCGGAGCAAGATGACGCGCACGATCACATGGTGGTTGAAACCACGACCAATCGCTTTGCTCTGTGCGACCCACGCCGGTTTGGTTCGGTCGATATGGTCGCGACGCACGCGCTGGAACAGTGGCCGCAATTCGCCGCGATGGGACCTGAACCGCTCGGACCCGGCCTGACACCCCAACACTTGAAGTCCGCACTCAAGGGAAAGACCCAATCGATCAAACTGTGCCTTCTGGACCAACGGATCGTGGCAGGACTTGGCAATATATATGTGTGCGAGGCGCTCTGGCGCGCGGGCATCCATCCGATGAAGAAAGCGGGTAAGGTGACCAAGCCGCAGCTCGCCCGACTTGTGCCCGCTATCCGCGAGGTTTTGGAGTCGTCGATACGCGATGGCGGATCCTCGCTCAGGGACTACGCGCAACCCGATGGGGAGCTGGGCTATTTCGCGACCCGCTTTGATGTCTACGGACGCACCGGCGAGACTTGCCATCGCCAAGACGGCGGAAAAATCCGACGCATCGCCCAAGGCGGTCGCAGCACATGGTATTGCCCGGTATGCCAAAAGTAGAGCGGCATCGCTGAGAGACGACCAGTCCCCGCTAGCGATGCCAATTCTTGACGATTCGGCGCTGCGGCCCTATGTGGCGCGCTTTCCAGCGAACAGAACGCGATTCTGGGCGCTGCTTTTTCGAGCATAAACCCAGATTTAGTCCGGGTCGCAGCCGAGCGGCCCGCCGAGCAACACGAGATACAAGACCTATGGCCAACACGCCGCAAGCCCGTAAGCGCATCCGTCGCAACAACCGCCGCGCCGAAATCAACGGCGCGCGCGTCAGCCGCATCCGCGGCTTCATCAAGAAAGTCGAAACCGCTTGCGAAGCGGGCGACAAAGACGCCGCCGCAACCGCGCTCAAAGCCGCTCAGCCCGAAATGGCGCGCGGTGTGGCCCGCGGTGTGATGCACAAGAACACGGTGGCGCGGAAGCTTTCGCGTCTGACCAAGCGAGTCGCCGCGCTGTAATCAGACTCGGAAAAGGCCGCGATTCGGGAGGCCTGGCCTGTCGACAACTCGCGGTGTAACAAATGAAGACAGCGAAAAGCCGCTCCAGACCGGGGCGGCTTTTTCATTTTGTCAGCCATGTGACAGAGCTAACCCCCGTGAATTCAAGGAAACCTCACGATTCGCGGGGGTTCGAGCACCTGACTCTCGAAAAAACAGTGACTTAAACGGACGCGTGCGGGGTTGGCCGTGTCAACAAATATATTTCAAAAAAATGAATTTTCCCCGCTTGCGTCGGAGGCCAAATCTGAGTTTATTGTAGGTCTATCCGGAGCGGGACAGTCCGGGTTCAAACGAGGTAATACACGCATTCTCTCTCGGGACTGGGGTTTCGGGGCGAGGGAGAGCTTTGCCTTAAGCAGTGTTGGTAATTCCGCCCGGATGGCGATTCCGGGGACGGAGAAGTTTTGGGGAATACAAGGTGCAAAGAATGGATAAGGCGCGGTCCACGCGCCGCAACGCTGACGAAGATTTGATGGAAGACGCAGAAGCCGTAAACCTCGCCGCCGATTGGGCTGATATCAGCACCGGCCTCCGAAAAGATCTCGGACACCAGCTTCACAGCCAATGGATCAAGCCGATTCAAGTCGGCGATATCGACAAGGAAACCGGAACACTCAACCTGTTCCTCCCGACCGAGTTCTCCGCCAACTGGGTCAAGGATCGCTTTGAAGATCGGCTGCAGCTGGCTTGGACCATCGCCCGTCCCGAAGTGCGCACCGTAAACATCCAAGTGCATCCGGGCCGCCGCCAGCTTCCCGAACTGCGCCTTGATGATGGCCGCCGGCCCGCCAATGATGGCGCCAGCGCGATCGCGGTGGCGGCAGGCACCATCAACGACGCTGGCTTCACCTCAAGCGTGGGGCTGGATCCTTCGCTGACGTTCGCCGCCTTCGTCACCGGAGAGGCCAACGTTCTGGCGTGCAACGCGGCGCAACGCATGGCCGCGACCGAGCAACCGCAATTCTCACCGCTTTATCTCAAAGCGGCGACCGGCCAGGGCAAGACCCACCTCTTGCACGCGATCGGGCACGGCTTTCTTCAGGCTCACCCCCGCGCGCGCATCTTTTACTGCTCGGCCGAGCGTTTCATGGTCGAGTTTGTCCAAGCGCTCAAAGCCAATCAGATGATCGAATTCAAAGCGCGCCTTCGCAGCTTTGACCTGCTTTTGGTGGACGACATTCAGTTCATCATCGGCAAAGCTTCCGCTCAAGAAGAACTGCTCTACACGATCGACGCGTTGCTGGCGGAAGGCAAACGCCTTGTTTTCGCCGCCGACCGCGCCCCTCCGGCTCTCGACGGTGTTGAACCACGCCTGCTCAGCCGCCTGTCCATGGGTCTCGTGGCCGATATTGCCGCCGCCGATATTGAGCTTCGCAAGAGTATCCTGAACGCCAAGCTCGCCCGGTTTGCCCCTTTGAGCGTGCCCGACGACGTGATCGAGTTCCTGGCGCGCACAATCACGCGCAACGTCCGCGAACTGGTGGGCGGCCTCAACAAGCTGATCGCTTACGCGCAGCTCACCGGGCAGGAAGTCTCGTTGCAGCTGGCCGAAGAGCAGCTGACCGATATTCTGTCAGCCAACCGCCGGCGGATTACGATTGACGAGATCCAGCGTACGGTCTGCCAGTTCTATCGCATTGATCGCTCCGAAATGTCGTCAAAGCGACGCGCCCGCGCCGTAGTGCGTCCACGCCAAGTGGCGATGTACCTCTCCAAGGTGCTCACGCCGCGGTCGTATCCTGAGATCGGACGCAAGTTCGGAGGACGTGACCACTCGACCGTGATCCACGCGGTCCGCCTGATTGAGGATTTGCGCGAGCGCGACGCCGATATGGACGGCGATGTGCGTAGCCTGTTGCGGCAACTGGAAAGCTAAACGCTTTTGCGTGTGGGCCGCTCCTGTTTTTGAACAGGTTGTGAGCTTGGGGCCCACACGCGCCCCACAGGCTGTACGGGTCGTTTTGCGCAGCCTTATGCGCGAAACGCTCCACAAACCTGTCCAGCCTGTTTCCACAAACAGTTCACAAGCGGCCCACAGCCTGCCAACAGATCGATCATGGTCGACAGGTTGTTCATAGACTCTTCCACAGAGACATCCGCAGACGCACAAGCAAGCGCACCCTCGCTTTCGTCCGCTCGACTGGAGCGTTTCGCCCGGCATATCGTGATTCCCGAAATTGGTGGACCTGGCCAAGTCGCCTTGGCCGCCAAACGCATCGCGCTGATCGGGCTTGGCGGGATCGGATCGCCCGCTTTGCAATACCTCGCCGCCAGCGGGATTGGCTCGTTCACGCTGATCGATGACGACATCGTCGATGTGTCCAACCTCCAGCGCCAGACGATTTTCACCACGCGCGATGTCGGGCACGGGAAAGCCACCTCGGCGCGCCGCTGGCTCGCCAATTTTGATGACAAGCTGAATGTCGATATCTCCGACACGCGTATCACGTCGGAAAACGCAGGTGATCTGATCGCGGGCGTCGACCTTGTCCTGGATGGAACCGACAACTTCGCGACTCGACTCGCTGTGTCAGACGCGTGCGTGGCCGAACGCGTGCCGCTCTTGTCCGCAGCCGTGGGGCGGTTCCAGGGACAAGTCGGCGCGTTTGCCGGGCACCTTGCCGGTCAGCCGTGTTATCGATGCTTTGTCGGCGACGCCTTTGACGCGGAGGATTGCGACACCTGCGCCGAAGACGGCATGCTGGGCGCCATGGCCGGGTGGGCCGGAAGCTTCGCCGCCATGCAGGCGGTTCGCGCGCTGCTAAGCGGCGTTGCAAGCTTCGGAGATCCGATGTGGGGGCGCCTCTTTATTCTGGACGGAATGGAACCCGGCATGCGAGCTCTCACGATCGCCAAAGACCCCGCATGCAAGGGGTGCGGCTAAACGCTTCTCGGGTGACGGCGGCGAACGGCCCGAATCCCTCTCAGTTGTCGATATTGGCCAATTCGGCTGTGTCGGCTGGATCATCCGCTTCCGCAAATTCGCGCCAATTGCGTTCGTAGGCGTCAATCGGCTCCAGAACCTTGGCGACGATTTCGCCGGCGCAGCTTTCCAGCCTCTGCGCGCCGCACACTCCGACAAAGGAGGTCACGTAATAGTCGAACAGGGCCTCGGGCGCTTTGTTCACGAGGCTGACTGAGAACGTCGTCGCGCCGTCGTTTGCAATAGTCACCAATACGATTTTCCAGCCTCTGTCTGTTTCCGCTGTCGCGGTCAGATCGGGGTGTCGCATCACCTCTTGGGTTAGTTCCACAGCCAAACGCTTGCCAAGCGCATCGCTGCCGGAATGGGCGACAGAGACCGGCTCAGCCAAGGCTGTCACGGGACAGGCGGCAATGGCACAGCATCCAAACGCCAAGGCAAGGGTTTTGACTATTCGCATTCACAATTCCCCCGATTAGGCGGGTAATGTGAAAAAGTGCAAATTTCCAACTCGGTGTTCACCGGTATCCCCGTTTTTCGGCGTGTCCCAAGCCCAAGAACGCCCACGCTGAGTGCGCGTAAGTTATCCTTAAACAGTTGGTGCCACGGTAATTGAGGGTCGATGAAGCAAGGAACCTCTATGCTCGTGACATTGCCAAAGCGTCGTCCGAAACGGATACGCGTTTTGATCGATGGAAAGCTCGTCTCGCCTTTGGGTGAGGCGGACGTGCGCGTGCGCGACATCTCCAAAGAAGGCGCGCTTGTCGAAACAAGCGATGAGACGTCAGACGTCGGCGAAGTTGAGCTGACCTTTCTGGAAAAATCGCACGCCGGAACCATCGCTTGGCGCGAAGGATCCTGGCTTGGGATCACCTTCAACAAAGAGCTTACCAAAAAGGTCTGGAAAGAGCTTTCGGCCAAGCAATTGCGCGTTGGCGCGCCGCGAAACTATCGGCACGATGAGATCGAGGAAGACCCCGAGCGGATCGAAGTGACCCCGCGCGACATTCGGATGCGCCTTCCCTACTGAACGACTAGGGAGCCAAAACCTCCTCAACCCATCGCGGGACAAGCTGGCCTGCGGGGCCATGGCGCGCTTCATGAAAGATGGCGGTGCCGTCGCTTGGCTCCAGATTCAGCTCCAACGTCCGCGCGCCCATCCCTCGGGCCTGCTGCACGAAGCCCGCGGCGGGGTACACCGCGCCGCTTGTCCCGACGCTGACAAACAGATCGCACGTCGCCAAGGCCGCTTCGCTGCGAGCCATTTGATAGGGCATCTCGCCGAACCACACGACATCAGGTCGCAGTGTCGGGGCGTGGCACACCGGGCATGGCGGACGACTGAGCATATCGGTCTCCCAACGCGAACGCGTGCCGCAGGAGGTGCACAGCGCGCTCTTCAGCTCGCCATGCATATGACACACCTTCTGCGAGCCTCCGCGTTCGTGCAGATCGTCCACATTCTGCGTCACCAATAGGAAGTCGCCCGAAAACTCAGCCTCGAGCCGCGCTAAAGCGATGTGCGCGGCGTTGGGTTCAACCTTGGCGAGCGCCGCGCGACGTTCATCATAGAAACGCAAGACGAGCTCCGGATCGCGCGCAAAACCCTCGGGCGTCGCCACATCATAGACCGAATGGTTCTCCCAAAGCCCGCCCGCGTCGCGAAACGTGTCGATCCCGCTTTCCACGCTGATCCCGGCTCCGGTTAGGACGACGATGCTGTTGGGCTTGGCGCTCAATTCAACCTCTTTTGCAGACACGCTTGTGATGAAGGGCAACTTACTTTTACAGCGGAGCAAGCATCAAGTCGGAGAATGCGAAATGACGAAGTTCGCCGTGCTCGGTCACAAGGGTCGCATGGGTCAGGCGCTGGCGCAGGCGATCGAGGAAGCGGGCCACGAATTCTGCGTCGGCGTCGATTTGGGAGGCGATCCCGCGCCGGTGATCGGCCAATGCGACGTGGCAGTGGACTTTTCATCCCCGGACGGACTGATCCGAAACCTCGCCGCCGCCAAGGCCACCGGGATTCCGATCCTGATCGGCACGACCGGGCTCGAGGCGGAGCATTTCGACGCGATCGAAGAGGCTGCCAAATCCATACCGGTGATCCAAACTGGCAACACCTCGCTTGGTGTGACGCTGCTCGCGTCGCTCGTGCGCGAAGCCGCCGCCAAGCTGGGCACCGACTGGGACATCGAGGTTCTCGAGATGCACCATCGCGGAAAAGTCGACGCGCCCTCCGGCACCGCGAAACTGCTGGGCGAAGCGGCGGCGCAGGGGCGCGGCGTCGATCTCGCCAGCCATCGCGAAGCGGGGCGCGACGGGCTTACCGGAGCTCGGCAGGAAGGCGCGATTGGTTTTGCCAGCCTTCGTGGCGGTACGGTCAACGGAGAGCACAGCGTAATCTTCGCAGGGCCCGAAGAGCGGCTGACGCTTTCGCACTCGGCGGAAAACCGGATGGTGTTTGCCCGTGGTGCCGTTCGTGGAGCCGCGTGGCTCATCGGCAGACCAGCGGGTCGTTATACGATGGATGATGTGCTCGAAATCGGGTGAGTTAGCCAAGCAACACAGCAACGGAAGAGAGTATGGCTTTTGACCCACAAGCCGCCACCGACGCGCATTTGGGAGCGCTTAGCGCGGCGGAACTGGCGCTGTCGCGCGATTACACCACAGGCAATCACTGGCTGATTCTTTCAGGCTTGATCGTGTCCGCTGTTGTGACGTGGCTGTTTGTGAAAAGCGGGCTGCTAAACTGGGTGTTTGCCAAGGTGTCCGACCGGTGGCCGAACCTGCGCGTCTTTGTGGTCGTTTTCGTCTACCTGTTGGTGAACTCGCTGGTGACGCTGCCATACGCGCTCTACACCGATTGGTGGCGCGAGACCGAGTACAATCGGACGAGCCAGCCGCTCGCCGACTTTCTGGCGCAGGGCGCGACCGCGACCGTACTCTCCGCTGTCGTCGGCGGCGTGTTCTTCATTGGGCTCTATGTTCTATTGAGGCGCGCTGGCAGGCTCTGGTGGGTTTGGGCTGGTGGCCTCGTCGCCGCGGCTATCTCGACCATCCTTTTGCTCAGCCCAGCCCTTATCGAACCGCTGTTCAACGACTTTCAGCCCGTGCCTGAAGGCGAAGTGCGCGACGCTGTGCTTGAGCTGGCGGCGGACGCGAACATCCCTGAAGACCGCATCTTCGTGTTCGATGGATCGCGCCAATCGAACAATTTCACCGCCAACGTTTCGGGCATTGGCGGTGCAGCCCGCATTGCGATTTCAGACGTGGCGTTGGGCGAGGCGTCGCTCGACGAAGTCAAAACGGTGACGGGGCATGAAATCGGACACTACGTGTTGGGCCATGTCTGGCGTCAGATTGGCGTGTTCAGCGTTCTCGCGGTGATTGTGTTCTTCCTGACGGCGCGCACCTATCCCTTTTTCGCACGGACCTTTGGCGAGAAGGCGGAGATTCACGACGCGCGCGGGATGCCGGTTTTTCTGTTTGTGATGGGGCTGTTCTTCACGCTCGCCCAGCCGGTGATCAACACGATGATCCGCGTGGGTGAACGGGAGGCGGACGCGTATTCGCTGGAAACTGTGGGTCTGCCCGACGCGCTCGCCGAAGCGCTCGTCAAGACAGCCGAGTATCGATACCCGCTGGCTGGCCCGATTGAGGAAACGATCTTCTACACCCACCCCACCGTGCGCAACCGCGTGTTGACCGCGATGGAGTGGAAAGCCGCTCATCAAGCCGAGACGCCAGCGCCGTGACCAAGGATCAGATCTTCGAGTTTTTCCGGCGGCTGGCGGAGGATAACCCCAATCCCGAAACCGAGCTGGAATACGGCAACGCGTATCAGTTAGTGGTCGCCGTCGCGCTGTCGGCGCAGGCCACCGATGTGGGCGTGAACAAGGCGACCAAGGCGCTGTTCGCCAAAGTCGACAACCCTCAGGCGATGCTCGATTTGGGGCTCGAAGGACTGATTGAGCACATCAAGACGATCGGCCTGTTCAACTCCAAAGCGAAGAATGTGATCGCGCTCTCGCAGCTGCTGATCGACGAATATGGCGGCGAGGTTCCCGACACGCGCGAAGACTTGGTGAGGCTGCCGGGCGTGGGGCGCAAGACGGCGAACGTGGTGCTCAATTGCTGGTTCGGGCAGGAGACTTTTGCGGTCGACACCCACATCCTGCGCGTCGGCAACCGCACAGGCCTCGCTAAGGGAAAGACACCCGAAAAGGTCGAAGAAAAGCTCGAAAAGCGCGTGCCCCAACCGTTCCGGCTCGGCGCGCATCACTGGCTGATCCTTCACGGACGCTATATCTGCAAAGCGCGGACGCCCGAATGCTGGCAATGCAAAGTGGTGGACCTGTGCAGCCACCGGAAAAAGGTGCTGGAGAAGCCTAAGGGGAGGGCGTAGCTATGCCTAATTCGGAAATCGACGCGGCAATTCTAGCGTCATGCGATCAGCGTTGGAAGAAAGTCGCTCTCATCGCTACCAGGGTGGACGACCGTACTGGCTTGCTCTCCCATTGGTGGGGAAATCGAGCGTTCACTAAGCGAGTGCTCGTTCTGGCTCGAAAAGGGAAACTGAGAGCGGTCGGGAACCTTTACAATTGGAGAGCAAGTGAGGTCATGCTTCCAATAGCCGACTAAACATCATCCGCGCTCACCAGTTCCGCCTCATCCAGCTCGCCCGTCATCGCCGCCACCGTCGTCGCCACCGCCGCGTCGCCGCTGACATTGGTCGTGGTACGCATCATGTCCATGATCCGGTCGATGCCCGCCACCAGCGCGATGGTCTCCAGCGGCACGCCCACCGCGCCGAACACCAGCACCATCATGATCAGCCCCGCGCCCGGAATGCCCGCCGCGCCAATCGCGCCCAGCGTGCCGAGGATCGAGATGAGGAAGTAGTCACCCCATGTCAGATCGACGCCAAACACTTGCGCGCCAAACAAGGTCGCGAGGCCCAGATACATCGCGGTGCCATTCATATTGATCGTCGCGCCCAAGCTGATGACAAAGCTCGCAACCGAGTTCGAGACGCCCAGATTGCGGCGCGCGCAGCGCAGCGTCACCGGCAGGGTCGCGTTGGAGCTGGCGGTCGAATAGCTCACCGCGATCGCGTCAATTATCCCGCGGAAGAAATCGACCACGGGCAGCCGCGCGAGGAATTTGATCATCCCGCCATAGATGAACGCGATGATGAGCAGGCAGCCGAGATAGTTGAGGATCACCACGATGCCGAGCGCCTGCAGCGCCTCCAGCCCCAGTGTGCCCGCGACCCACGCCATCAGCGCGAAGACGCCAAACGGGGTCAGCTCCATCACGATCATCGTCACCTTCTGCATGACGACGCTGCCGCTTTCGAAGATCTTAAGGACGGGCTCGCCCTCTTCCTTCGCCATCAGAATGCCGATCCCGATCAGTAGGGAGAACACGATCAGCGGCAGCACGTTCACATCCGCCATCACCTGCACCGGGCTTGAGGGCACCATTTCCAGCACCATTTGCTGGATCGTGACGCCCGTTTCTTGCCGCTGCTGCGCGCGCTCCAGCGCGGCGGCGTCGAGGTCCATACCGCTTGCGTCGAGCCCTGCGCCGGGCTGCACGAGGGTGCCAATCGCCAGGCCCAGCCACACCGCCATTTGGCCCGTCACGACAAACAGCAAGAGCGCGCGCCAACCGACGCTGCCCAGCTTCTTCAGATCGCCGATGCTCGCGACGCCCGCGACCAGGCTGAAGAAGATTAGCGGCACCACCAGCATCTTGATGAAAGCGATGAAAATATCGCCGATGATCTTGATGCTCGCCGCGCCCGGTCCCCACGCGTAGCCAACCAGGATACCCAGCACGAGCGCGCCCATCACCCGCTGCCACAGCGGAATCGAAAACCAGAGCTTCATGTTGATGGGTACCCTTTTGATCGTCTCAAACGCGCAGCGCGTGCAACCGCGTCCATAGGCCCATGCCTAGCAGACCTGCGCGCAAGGGCAATCTTGGGAGCTTTGAGGGCGATCAGGCCGCCGCCTCGACTTGCTCGATCACCCATTCTTCGGCTTCAGCCCCGCCGATCCACTCGCGCATCCAATCGTGCTCCCAGATCGCTTGCATATAGCTTTGCGCGAAGCCGGGCACGCCGATCCCATAGGTGAGAAAGCGCGAGACGACGGGCGCGTAGAATATGTCCGCCGCGCCGAACGTGCCGAACAGGAACGGCCCCGCCGAACCGTGCCGCGCGCGCGCTTCGGCCCAGAGTTGCAGGATCCGCACAATGTCCTGCTTGGTCGCTTCGCTCACATTCTTGAGCGGTGACTGGCGGCGCACATTCATCGGCATTTCGGTCCGCAGACTGAGGTAGGACGAATGCATCTCGGTCACCATGGAGCGGGCCATGCCGCGCGCGACTTCATCCTTGGGCCAGAACCGATCGCGCCCGACCTTGTCCGCCAGATACTCAAGGATCGCCAAGCTGTCCCAGATCACCGCGTCGCCGTCCCACAGGATCGGGACCTTGCCGCTGGACGGCTGAATCTCGCCCATTTGCCGCTTCACGTTGTCCCAGTCCTCGCCCATCAGGGGCACGGTGAGTTCATCGAAGGAGAGGCCCGATTGCTTCGCGGCGAGCCAGCCGCGCAGCGACCAGCTGGAATAGTTCTTGTTCCCAAGGATAAGTTTCATGCTTGCGCCCCTCCACCAAAGCGCTCGGACCATTTGTCCTGAGTAGTTATTCAGGCTTTCGCTGTCGAGGCTGAACAGCACCGGGCGACAATGCGCGACAAAGGCGACAAAGGCGACACCGTGTCGCCTTTCTCTAGATGTCTGTTTTTATGCGTTTATTCGGTCAAAAGAGGGGCAAAGGCGACAGATTGGCGAGCGGCGGGATCCCGCTCAGAATGCTCTCCCCACAGCTCGGCTAGGGACTACGCTCCGTGTAGGAAAGCGGGATTGGTTTTGTACGACACCCGGAGTAATCCTTCGGCATGAGCTTGCCCCCGTTCCACCTCGCTTTTCCGGTCGATGATCTTGAGGCCGCGCGCCGATTTTACGGCGATCTCTTGGGATGCGCCGAGGGGCGCAGTTCCAATGACTGGATCGACTTCGACTTCCACGGGCATCAGATCGTCGCGCATCTTTCCGGCCCCGACGATCATGGGCCGGGCGATCGCGCGGCGAATAAAGTGGACGGGGAACACGTCCCCGTCCCGCATTTCGGCCTGGTTCTGGGAATGGACGAATGGCGCAGGCTTGCCGATCGGCTGAAAGACGCGGGCACCGATTTCGTGATCGAGCCCACAATCCGTTTTGCCGGAAAGCCCGGAGAGCAGGCGACGATGTTTCTGCGTGACCCCGCCGGCAACGCGCTTGAGTTCAAAGCCTTCGCCGATATCGGGCAATTGTTCGCGAGCTAGGTGGTTTCCCGTCCGACCAGCTCGGCGGCCTCTCCCTCATGAGCGATATGCTTCAAGAGGTCTCGCTTGAAGAGATCAAGTGAGGCGTAAGTAGCTCTAAATGATGCCCGTAAGCGATTAAATGGCGCATTGTGGTCAGCCAGTTCGACCGAGACGCTCAATTCGCCCAAGCCTCCAATCTCTTCGATCGACAGCGAT
Organism: Pseudomonadota bacterium; assembly: GCA_039186235.1. Taxonomy (GTDB): domain Bacteria; phylum Pseudomonadota; class Alphaproteobacteria; order Sphingomonadales; family Sphingomonadaceae; genus Erythrobacter. The sequence goes on from JBCDAE010000018.1 coordinate 17,100, forward strand.
AAAACCAGGTCATCTTTTTCGAGCGTATCAAAACCCCAATCGCATGAGATTCGTTCACTCAACCGGGCGGGCGAGGAAGGAAGCTGGTCTCCAAATTCTAGTAGGTCTTGCCACTGCACCCAGAAGCCACTTTTGCCCGAGAAACTGCCGCTCTGCAGCGACATCTCTAACCAACCGAAGTCATCATCTGCAGCGTGGCGATACCTAAGAACGAGCCGACTCAGCGCCAACTCTCCCCCAACGCGTCTTCGATCACCGCCACCCTTAGCGCTTCGATGCCCATGCCCTTTTCGCTGCTGGTCAGGTGCAGCTCGGGAAAGGCGGCGGGGTGTTTGCGGGCTTCGTCGGCGACTTTGTTGGCGACGCGCTCCAGTTCACTGGCTTTGATCTTGTCGGTCTTGGTCAGGACGATGCGGTAGCCGACGGCGGCTTCGTCGAGCATTTTCATCATCTCGCGGTCGACGTCTTTCAGGCCATGGCGGCTGTCGACCAGAACGAGATTGCGCGCCAAGACCTGGCGACCGCGCAGATAGCTGCGTACCAGATTCTTCCACCGCTCCACGACTTTGACCGGAGCCTTGGCAAAGCCATAGCCGGGCATGTCGACAAGGCGGAATTGGGTCGGCTCGCCCACTTCAAAGAAGTTGAGCTCTTGGGTGCGGCCCGGCGTAACTGAGGCACGCGCAATGGCCTTGCGGCCGGTCAACGCATTCAGGAGGCTTGATTTGCCGACATTGGATCGCCCGGCAAAGGCGATTTCGGGCACCGTGGGCTCGGGCAGGAATTTGAGCTGCGGGGCGGACAGCAGGAAATCCACGCGGCCTGAAAACAGGCGCGAGGCCGCCCGCTCCCGGCGCTGTTGTTGCCGGGCTTCTTCGTCGGTCACCTTCCCGTCCATTGGGCGGCTCAAGCCTTGCTCTTCTCGGCTTTTTCGCGCTCGGCCTTCTGCGCCATTTCGGCTTTCTCTTTCTCCGCCGCCGCTTTCAACTGCGGGTGCTGCGAATAGAGATACTTCTGCTGCGCGAGCGTCAGGATGTTCGAGGTGACCCAGTAGATAAGCAGACCCGCCGCGAACGGCGCCATCACGAACATCAGGAACCATGGCATCAGGTTGAAGATCTGTTGCTGCATCGGGTCCATCGCCGAAGGGTTGAGCTTGAAGGTGAGCCACATGGTGACCCCCAACAGAACCGCCAACACGCCAATGCCAAGGAAGCCCGTCACTTCGAAAGGCAAGAGGCCGAACAGGTTGAGCAGTGTCGCCGGATCGGGCGCGGAGAGATCGCGGATATAGAGGAACGGTTCGTGCCGCATCTCAATCGCGAGGATGAGAACCTTGTAGAGCGCAAAGAAGATCGGAATCTGTATGAGCATTGGCAGACAACCCGACAGCGGATTGACCTTCTCGTCCTTATACAACTGCATGATCTTCTGCTGCTGAAGCTGCTTGTCGTCCTTGTAGCGCTCCTGAATCTCTTTCATCTTGGGCTGGACGGCCTTCATGGAGGCCATTGACGCAAAACCTTTTTGCGCGATCGGGAAAAGCACCGCGCGAATGATCAATGTCAGGCCAATGATGGCGACGCCAAAATTGCCGATCAGGCCATCAAGCGTGCGCAGCAGCCACAAGAGCGGCTTTTCAAACCATTCGAACCAGCCCCAGCTGATCGCTTTGCCGAACAGCGTGATGCCCGTGGCCTCGTACTGGTCCAGCACAACGCTTTCTTTCGCGCCGGCGAACAGCTGCGTCGCCTGCGTCAACGTGCCTCCGGCCGGAAGCGTTTGGGCTTCATAGGTCACGCCGGCGTTGAACAGATTGTCGCCCAAGGAACGCCAGCCCGCCTTGTCGGTCACGCCTTCGCCGGGGATCAGCGCGGAGACCCAGTAATTGTCTGTAAAGCCCAGCCATGAGGCCTCGCCCGCCGGATAATCCGAGCCAGCTTCGGCCAAGTCCTCGTAATAATTGGGATCATGCAACGCGCCAGCGAACACGCCGGTGGGGCCCGCGTGAGCGATCCATTGGCCGGGCGTCGCGTTGACACTGGTCCGCTTGATCAAGGCAAAGGGCTGGACGATGGCCGCGCTTTCGGAGCCGTTCTCAACCACCTGCTCAGCGGCGAGCATGTAGTTTTCATCAACCGTCAGACGGATCTTGAACGTGCGTTCCGTTTCATCGGTATATGACAACGTCACGGGCGTCTCGGGCGTCAACTGTTCGCCATCCGCCTCCCAGACCGCACTCGCGGGTATCTGACGGCCATCCACCACGAAGCCAAATTGGGCAAAATGTTGGACGTTGGTGCGATCGGGCGCGAACAGCCGCACGGGGCCCGAATCCTTTTGGGTGGTTTCGCGGTAATCGGTGAGCACCACATCGTCGACGCGCGCGCCGACGAGGTTGATCGACCCAGCGATGCGCGGAGCCTTTATGGTGACGCGGTCGGGCGTTGCCAGGGCCGCGTCCAGCTCCAATGGCCCAGTGGACGCCACGCCGTCCTCAGCGCCCGCCAAAGCGTTGCCTGACGACCCGGTCGCTGCGCCATTGGTGCGCGCGGCCGGCACGGTTTCACCGCCCGGCGCACCGGCTGCAGTTTCCGCCGGCTTTTCGGGCTGCGGGTAAAAATACCCCATGCCGATATCCCACCCTAAGATAAGGAGGGCGGAAAGCGCAAAGGCCAGCAACAAGTTGCGCGAATTGTTCAAATCGACCGATCCCTGACGTGATTTAGCTTCAAGATGTATGGGTAGGTAGGCACAGCGCCCAGGCTTTTACAGCCTTAAGGCACCGGATCGTACCCATGCCCTCCCCAAGGGTGGCAGCGCCCTAGCCGCTTTAGCGTCAACCATCCACCCTTGAGAGCGCCATATTTCTTGAGCGCTTCAATCGCGTACTGGCTGCAGGAGGGCGAGTAACGACAGGTCGGCGGAAGCACCATGGAGGGGCCCAACTGCCACGCGCGCGCAATCGCCATAAGCACGTATTTCATGTCGTCCTTGCCTTTCGAGATTTTGGGGCGGGTCGCGGACGCCGCGCGCGCGGACCATCGCCCTTGCCTTGGCCCGCCCTATCCAGCGCGCGATTCAGCTCTTGCGCCATCGCCGTAAAGTCGCGTTCGACACCGCCCGCTCGACCAATCAACACGTGATCGTGATTGACTAGCCCCTTTTTAGGGAGCGCTTCGCGAAGCAGTTCGCGAAAGCGGCGCTTCATCCGGTTGCGAACAACCGCGTTGCCAATCTTCTTGGTGACCGTGACACCGAACCGGACGCCAAGGCCACCATTGGGCCGGGTCAGCAGCACAAAGCCGGGCCGTGCGTTGCGCAAGCCTTTGTTAGCGGCAACGAAATCCGCTCGCTTTGTCAGAACGCTCACCATGGCGTGCACCATACGACAAACGGGCCCCCAATGGGAGCCCGCATGGTACGCGCGGCGTCGGTTGCAATGTGTTCCAACACGCGCCGCCTCATAAGTGAAACGCAGCCGGATGCGGCTGCGAAACTCTTAAGCGGTGAGCTTCTTGCGGCCGCGACGACGGCGCGCGCGAAGGAGCTTGCGACCACCGACGGTGGCCTTACGCGCGAAAAAGCCGTGGCGACGCTTACGCACAAGATTGCTGGGCTGGAAAGTCCGCTTCATTTCGTCCTCGAATAATCTGGTTCGGCTTCTCAGGCGGGCCGCAGCGCGACATAACCGGTCTGCCGGAAAAACTTGGACGCAGCCGGGATAAACCACGACTTCGTCAGGTCAGGCGCGCGCAGTTATGGGAAAGCACCCCGTGAGTCAAGAAATGCGTGAGCGGCGGCCTTCGCCTTGCGCGTTTTTGCATCATGGCAGCCACCACAACCGCGCGCGGTAGGCCAACGACCAGCCGGGCGGCGCCCTTTGCTCTCGACAAGCGGGCAAGACCGCTCCAAAATCATAGAGATTTCAGCGCGCTTTCGCTGGGTCAGTCAGGGGGTGAACGGGCATGGTCGCGCTCGTCAGGACGGTTGCCTATCTTGGCTTGGAAGCCAAACCCGTTGAGGTTCAGTGCCAGGTCGCGAGCGGCCTGCCGCGATTCTCGATCGTCGGTCTTCCCGACAAAGCCGTTAGCGAGAGCCGCGAGCGGGTTCAGGCCGCGCTGGCCGCTATGGGCCTCGCAATGCCGCCCAAGCGGATCACGATCAATCTCTCGCCCGCCGATCTTCCCAAGGACGGCTCGCATTTCGATCTGCCCATCGCTTTGGCCTTGCTCGCCGCGATGGGCGTCACCGACGCCGAGCAATTGGGCGATTGGATCGCGGTGGGAGAGCTTGCGCTCGATGGGCGCGTGGTCCCTTCGCCCGGAGTCCTGATCGCGGCGCTGCACGCCAGCGAAGCAGAATGCGGCTTGATCTGCCCTGCAGCCCAGGGTGCCGAGGCGAAATGGGCCAGCGGTGTGCCCGTTCTTGCCCCGCGCGATCTGACCAGCCTTCTCGCCCATCTCAAAGGCACGAACACTCTTCCGGAGCCCGTGCGTGGAGAAGTGATCGAGCCGCCCGTCGCGGCGGACCTCAAACAGGTGAAAGGCCAGGAAACGGCTAAGCGCGCGCTCGAAATTGCCGCGGCGGGCGGGCATAATCTCCTGATGGTCGGCCCTCCGGGATCGGGCAAAAGCCTGCTGGCCTCGTGCCTTCCGGGGATCCTGCCCGACCTCACTCCCGACGAAGCGCTGGAAGTGTCAATGGTGCAGTCGGTCGCGGGCACGCTGGAATCGGGCCAGATCAGCCGCGCGCGTCCGTTTCGCGCGCCGCACCATTCCGCCAGCATGGCTGCGCTGACCGGCGGTGGGCTGAAAGTGCGCCCGGGCGAGGTGAGCTTGGCGCATTTGGGCGTCCTGTTCCTCGACGAGCTGCCCGAATTCCAGCGCCCTGTGCTCGAGTCTTTGCGCGAACCGCTCGAAACCGGGCAAGTGGATGTGGCGCGCGCCAACGCGCATGTGAGTTTCCCCGCGCGGGTGCAACTCATCGCCGCGATGAACCCATGCCGCTGCGGCCATGCGGGCGACGCCAACAATATCTGCGCGCGCCATCCGCGCTGCGTGGGCGAATACCAGCAGCGCCTGTCGGGTCCGCTGCTTGATCGGATCGATCTGCATGTCGAAGTGGGAGCGGTGAGCGCCATGGATCTGGCACTGCCCACACCTTCTGAAGGCAGCGCGGCGGTCGCGGCGCGGGTGTCGAAGGCACGCTCTTTTGCCGCACCTCGCGGCGTGCGATCTAACGCCGAATTGCAGGGCGACGCGCTCGAATCCCACGCCACACCCAATGAAGAAGGCCGCGCTTTGTTGATGAAAGCGGCGGAAAAACTGCGCCTCTCCGCGCGCGGCTACACCCGCATGCTGCGCGTGGCTCGCACGATCGCAGACCTAGACGGATCGGAGGATGTGGGGCGCGAACATATCGGCGAAGCGCTCAGCTATCGGCAGTTTATCGGCACGCGCTAGCCACGAAAGCGACGGTCGCGGATTGTAACATCGCCGCTGCCTCAACGAATTGTTCATTGCAGCGCAAGGGCGCTTGCGGTTACCGACTGTCCACCCCTGATCCCATTGAAAAGCGCTCGTCCTCTTGGTCGAAGACACCCTTCCCGCTCCTGTCGAGACTTCGTCAAGCTACACGCGTCGCTCCGCCGATCGATCGTTTCGTCAGCGGTTCGCGGGGCTGGCGGCGACCATCTTTGCCGAACTGCTCATCATAGCGTTGCTGCTGACACTGGGTTGGAATGTCTCGCAAGGCGATCCAGAAGCGCCGGTGGTGACGACACTCGAAGCGCGCAACGCTTCGGAAGAGCCGCCCGCGACGGCGCAAGAGCCCGAACCTGAGGCAAGCGAGCAACCGCAGCCAGATCCTGTCCCGCAACCGCCAGAGCCTGACACGCGCGATCTGCCGGAGTCCAAACCACTGGAACCCAAGCCCATTATTCTGCCGACCCAGCCTACGGCCCCGCCATCTCCCCCGCCGCCGGCTCCCGAACCTGCACCGCCGCCGCCCGCAAAAGTCTACGGCCCGCCCGACACCGGCCCACCCAACAGCGCTTTTGACAGCCAGCGGGTGGGCACCGCGCCCAATGGCGAACCCATGTACGCCGCGCGCTGGTATCGCGAGCCCACACGGCAGGAACTGTCCGGCTATCTCTCGACCGCGACCGCGCCGGCCAGCGCGCTGATCGTCTGCAGGACGGTGCCCGATTTCTATGTCGAGGATTGCGAATTACTGGGGGAAAGCCCACGCGGCTCGCAGATCGGGCGCGCCGTTATGGCCGCCGCCTGGCAATTCCGGGTGCGTCCGGCGATTGTGGGAGGGCGCTCGCAAGTGGGTTCGTGGGTCCGTATCCGGATCGACTACACGCGAGAAGTCCGACGATAAGCGTCAGGCGTGGCGCCGCACCACATCGAGGAAGGCCTCGCCATAGGTTTCCAGCTTCTTGGCGCCGATGCCTTGGATCTCGGCCATAGCGTCGACACTGGTCGGCTTATGAGCCGCCATTTCGCGCAGAACGCTGTCGTGGAAGATGATGTAGGCGGGAATGCCGTTGGCTCGGGCCAGGTCAGCGCGTGCGGAGCGCAGCGCTTCGAACAGCGGATCGCCAGCCGGGTTCAGGTCACCCGATTTGCGCGCGCGGCGCGTTTTCTTGCGCGGCTCGATCACAGTCACTTCGCGCTCGCCCCTTAACACGGCGCGCGCTTCGCCCGATAATCTGAGCCCGCCGTGCTCGGTCGTCGCCAACAGATCGTGCGCCATCGCCGCGCGCAGGACCGGGCGCAGCAGCGGCGCTTCGTCCTCACGCAGAATACCGAACACCGACAGAGCGTCGTGCCCGCGTTGGCGGACGCGTTCGTCGTCACGACCAAGGAGAACCTTCTCGATATGACCGATGCCAAAGCTTTGACCGGTGCGATAAACGGCCGAAAGCAGCTTTTGCGCGACTTGGGTGCCGTCGAGCGCTTTGGGCGGATCGAGGCAGACGTCGCAATTGCCGCAAGGTTCGCCCCCGTCTTCGCCAAAGTGCTTTAGCAGGATCACACGCCGACACGTGGTCGCCTCGACCAGCCCCGCTAGAGCGTTCAGCCGCGCGCGCTCGGACGCGAGGCGATTATCGTCGACGTCCGCAAGCCATTGCCGCGCGCGGGCGAAATCGCTGGCGCTCCAAAACATCTGCGCGTGCGCCGGGTCTCCGTCGCGCCCCGCGCGCCCGGTTTCCTGATAATAGGCCTCGATCGATTTGGGCAGCGCCGCGTGCACGACAAATCGCACGTCGGGTTTGTCGATCCCCATGCCGAACGCGATCGTCGCGACCATCACCATATCTTCCGAGGCAACGAACGCGGCTTGTACGGCAGCGCGCTGTTCGGGCGCGAGCCCCGCGTGATAGACCCCCACCGGCCGCCCGGTTCCTTCGAGCTTTTGCGCCAATTGCTCGCATCCCTTGCGGCTGCCCGCGTAGATGATCCCGGCGCCGGGCGTGCGCTGGACAAAATCGGCGATCTGGCGCGCGCCGCCTTCGCGTGGGGAAACGGTGTAGCGGATGTTGGGGCGATCAAAGCCCGCGACGATAAAACCATCGTCCGGCACCCCAAGTTGAACAAGGATATCAGCGCGCGTGGCCTTGTCCGCTGTGGCCGTCAGCGCGAGACGCGGCACATCACGAAACGCGTCAAGCATGGGACGCAGCGCGCGGTAGTCGCGCCGAAAGTCATGCCCCCATTCCGAGACGCAATGCGCTTCGTCGATGGCAAACAGCGCAATCTCCACTTGATCGAGCAGCGCGCGAAAGCCCGGCGTGTTTGCCCGTTCGGGCGCAACATAAAGCAGGTCCAACTCGCCATCGCGCAGCGCCTGCGCGGTCGCGGCGTTGTCCTCATCCGCGCTGGTCAAAGAAGCCGCGCGGATGCCTACGGCCCGCGCCGCGCGTATCTGATCATGCATCAAGGCGATGAGCGGAGAGACCACGATGGCCGTCCCCGATCGAACCAACGCGGGCAGCTGATAGCACAAGGATTTACCCGCACCGGTCGGCATCAGCGCGAGAGTGTGTTGGCCGCCCAGCACGCGCTCGATCACGCGTTCCTGCGTCCCGCGAAACTCGGAGAAGCCGAACGTGGTGCGCATCACGTCGCGCGCGCAGTCGATCCCCGCGCCATCTTTTGGCGAAATCTCTAGGGTATCAGAAGTGTTCCATTCAACGGGGGGCATGACGCGATAAAGCGCAGCGGTGCGCCCGTCGGTCAATGGCGGGTCCGGTGAATTTCCAGCGTTTCCGGGAAAAGGCAGGGCAAATTCAGCCCCACCACCGTGCTTCGCCTATCCGGCTTTCTGTATCCGGCCCATTTCAATCACATCGCCCGATACGATCGAATCGTGAGGTGTGGCGATGGTTCCATCGACGCGCTTGCCCACGTCGCTGCGCTTGATCAGATTGAGGCCGGTGTGATCGAGGATACGCCCGTCGTGCGACAGCATCGAAACCGGGCCCACGGGGAGCCGGTCGCGTTCGTCCACCAGAACGGGATCTTCGGCGACGAATTCGCTGCCGTATTTCTGACCCCATTGGCGCAAAGCCACCATTGCCGGGAGCAGATCAAAGCCCTTTTCGGTCAATCGATACTCAATTTTGCGGCGATCGTCTTCACAGGGCTCGCGTTTCAGGATGCCGTGGTCGACAAGTTTCGCCAAGCGGTTGGAAAGAATATTACGTGCGATTCCGAGTTCAGAGAGAAACTCTTCGAAGTGTTTGAGCCCGTTAAAACTCGCTCGCAGAATCATAAACGACCAGCGTTCGCCCATAACTTCAAGCGCTTGCGGCAGGCCGCAATCGATCAACTCGCGCAGTGGCTCTCTGATTTCACCCATATTTCAGTCCTTCTCCAGAAACCTATCTAACGCGATTTGGGACGGGAACACAATCCGATACAAAACATTTTCAGTTTTTAGTTGCAACTCAAAACCGAATCAACTAGGTAGCAATCAGCAACGGGTTTTAAATTAAAACGTTGCGTTGCACAATTTTGATATGGCCCCGACTAAAAGGACTAAAGCGATGACCCTCTCTCTCAACGCCGCTAGCCGTTTCTCTCTCGCCGCAACCGCCGCGCTTGCCATGGGTGCCACCGTCGCCCCGATCGCCAGCCAAGCCGCCGCGCCTTACTACACAGCCAAGCTCGCCGCGCCCGCTTCGGATGACCGTGCGGTTGCCGCTGGCGTCGCTTGGGCGTGCAAAGACGACATGTGCGTCGCCGCCAAAGGCACCAGCCGCCCGATGCGCATCTGCCGTGGCCTTGCCCGTGAGTTTGGTGAAATCACCAGCTTCACCGCCAAGGGCGAAGCGCTCGACGCCGACGATCTGGCGAAGTGCAACGGCAAGTAAGCTTGCGTAACCCTTAGGGAAACCAATCCCAGGTCGCCTGCATCTCTCCACGCGGGCGACCACTCAAAGCCCCCGGCGCAGCCTGTCCCCAACGCTGCGACCGGGGGATTTTTGTAAGTCTAAAGATACCCCGACGACGCGAGTTGCGATTCCAGAGCGGAGGCGTCGGTAAAGAGATGCGCGTCCCACCCCCGAGCTCGCGCCGCCTCGATATTCGCCGCGTTGTCGTCTGTAAAAAACAACGCGTCGCCCGCGCGTCCGATGCGTTGCTCGGTGATCTCGTAGATGCGCGCGTCTGGCTTCGTCACCTTTTCCGCGCCGGAGACGATGATGTCATCGAACAGGTCGAAAATAGGGTGCTCCGGGCGAAACCCATCCCAAAACTCGACGCCGAAATTGGTTAGACAATAGAGCGCCACGCCTTTTTCGTGCAGGCGCCGCACAATGTCATGCGTGCCATCGACCGGGCCCGGCACCGTTTCGTTGAATCGCGCCGCGTAGGCGCGAATGTGGTGTTCGTAGTCGGGGAACATAGCGACACGTTCGGGCACCATCTCGGCCAAGGATCGCCCGCGGTCATGCTCGAAGTGCCATTCTTCGGTCACGACATTGGTAAGAAACCAGTCGAGCTCCTCACGATCCTCAATGATTTTCTCAAACAGCGCGCGCAATTGCCATTGAAACAAAACGCGCCCCACATCGAAAACCACAGCCTTTGTCATAGGTCCTCGTCTTCCGTCGTGCCCCAAAACGGATGCGGCCCGCGCTCCTTATCGGAGGCGGGCCGCAGATCGTCCAAGCGATTACCCCAATGGGCAATCAACGCAGCGCTTAACCCTGACGAGCCTTAAAGCGGCGATTGGTCTTGTTGATGACATAGGTGCGTCCGCGACGGCGAATGACACGGCAATCGCGGTGGCGGTTTTTCAGCGACTTAAGGCTGTTGCGAATCTTCATTTCGAATCTCTCAAAAAGCAAAGCGCGCCGGAATCAGACCGACGCGCGGAATTTCTGCAGCGCCGATAGCTTCAGGAGGCCGCTTCGTCAACGTTTAGCTCTCGCATTTGCGAAAGCTTTCGCTCCCAAGCCAAGGCGTGCGAAACAATTGTATCCAGATCGTTAAACTGCGGGTCCCACGGCAATTCAGAACGAATCCGCGCTGGGTCCGACACCAGCTCCGCCGGATCTCCGGCTCTGCGCCCTTCGATGCGGCGTTCGATAGGCGAGTTGGTCACGCGATCGACCGCGTCCAACACCTCAAGAACCGAATAGCCTTTCCCATAACCGCAATTCATCGTGAGAGACCGGTCAGGCTCAGCCATCAAGGCCTCAAGAGCCAGGACATGCGCGCTCGCCAAATCGCTGACATGGATATAGTCGCGCACGCCCGTGCCGTCAGGCGTTTCATAATCGGTGCCGAACACGCTCACGCCGTCGCGCTTGCCCAGCGCCGCCTCGACAGCCACCTTGATCAAATGCGTCGCGCCCGCCGTCGATTGGCCAGAGCGCGCCTGCGGATCGGCCCCAGCGACGTTGAAATAGCGCAACGCGCAATAGTTCAAATCGGACGCGGTGGCGGTGTCGCTCAGCATTTGCTCGGTCATCAGCTTTGACCAGCCATAAGGATTGATCGGCGATTTTTGAGTGTCTTCGCATACGGGAGAGGTCTCCGGCACGCCATACGTCGCGGCGGTGCTGGAAAATATGAAATGCGGAACGCGCGCGCGCACCGCCGCTTCAATCAAAGCGCGGCTCTTTACCGTGTTGTTATGGTAGTATTTGAGCGGGTTCTCGACGCTTTCGGGCACAATGATCGAGCCAGCGAAATGCATGATCGCCCGAGTCCCTTGCTCCTCAAAAATACGCGCAAGTAACGTCTGATCTTCGATGTCACCTTCGTACAGAGGCACACCCTCTGGCACCGCAAACCGAAAGCCAGTGGAAAGGTTATCGATCACCGCGACCGGATATCCAGCGTCAAGAAGTGCGAGGACGGCGTGGCTTCCGATATATCCGGCCCCGCCGGTTACAAGGACGCTTGGCTTAGAAGTCTGGATCATTCGCGGCGATATAGCACCCTCTGGGTAAGAAGATATAAATCGGACAGGTGTTTGAGTTGGTTTTGCACATCGACCGAACGCGCTTATGATCAGCCGCAGAGAGGATCGTTTTATGACGCCACCTGAATTCCTGAAAGCGGCCGCCCTCGGCCTCACCGCGCTGGGGCTGTCCGCGTGCGCTGGCGCCTACACGGGGCCTGTAGAAGTCACCACGTTTGCGGCGGCTGAGCCAGCCGTCCTGGGGCAAGGGACGATCGCCTTGCGGTTTTCGCCCGATCTCAAAAGCGAGGCCGCGATCGATGCGTTCCGCGGCGCGGTCAGCGATGAGCTTTCGCTGGCGGGGTACACCGTAATCGACAACGCTGAGATCGCCGATCAGATCGCACGGATAGACACTACACGAACCCCAGTTGCGGTCGCGGGATCGGGCAACCCGGTCAATGTCGGGGTGGGCGGTAGCACGGGCACTTTCGGTTCCGGGGTCGGCGTAGGCGTTGGCATCAACCTAGGCGGCGGAGCGAACAACAAACCGCGCGTGACCTCGCAACTGAGTGTCGCGATTTCCGAGAATTCGGACGATGCAAACGCGCGCAACCTGTGGGAGGCGAGGGCACAATTCACAACGGGCATCGACTCTTCGTTCGCACCGATGTCCGTTAACGCGCGCACACTCGCCGCAGCCGTCTTCGAAGGATTCCCAGCTGGGAACGGAGACACCATCAGCCTCGATGCCGATGACTTGGTGCAACCCGAATGAGCCTGCGCATTGATGCCGCTTTCGACAGCGGCAATATTGAAGTCCTCGACATCACCGGCTTAACCGCGCGCCTGGCCGTCCGAAAGGATCACAATTCCGAATTTGCTCAGTGGTTTCACTTCCGAGTGACCGCACCAGCGGGTGAAGAGTTCACGCTGAAGATCACGGGCCTGAACGATAGCGCCTATCCTGGCGGCTGGCCCGGCTACGACGTCTGTGTTTCGGAGGATCGCGACTATTGGGGCCGTGCGGCGAGCCAATTCGACAAGACCGAAGACAACGGCACGCTGACCATCCGCTACATTCCGTCGAGCGATGTGTGCTACATCGCGTATTTCGCCCCCTATTCGATCGAGCGCCATCATGACCTTATCGCCGAGGCGGCGGCTAGCGGCGGTGTCGACCTAATCCCGCTGACCCGTACGCTCGATGGGCGACCACTCGATATGCTTGAGATGGGAGAAGGCGCGCTCAAGGTCTGGCTATACGCCCGCCAACACCCGGGTGAAACACAAGCCGAATGGTGGATGGAAGGCGCGCTTGAGTGTCTAACCGACCCCACCAATCCGGTCGGGATGAGGCTTCGCAAGCACTGTCGGCTCCACGTTGTGCCAAATTGCAACCCAGATGGATCGGCGCGTGGGCATCTGCGCACCAACGCGGTCGGCACTAATCTTAACCGCGAATGGGCTGAGCCGAGCGCGGAAAAGTCGCCCGAGGTTCTCGCCATACGCAACCGCATGGACGAAACCGGAGTCGATTTCGCGATGGACGTGCATGGAGACGAGGCCATCCCCGCCAACTTCCTAGCCGGCTTTGAAGGCATTCCCAGCTGGACGGACGCGCTCGGCGATCAATTCTATCGCTACCAACGCATTCTCGACCGCCGCACCCCCGATTTCCAAACCAAATTGGGGTATCCGAAATCATCGCCCGGTCGAGCCAATCTCTCGATAAGCACAAATCAGGTGGCGGAGCGCTATGGGGCGTGCGCGATGACGCTGGAGATGCCGTTCAAAGATCTCGCCGACTTCCCAGAGCCGGAGCAAGGTTGGTCCCCCGAACGGTGCAAGCAACTCGGTCGCGATTGTTTGGCCGCTTTGCTGGAGTGGATCGAAACTTCGGACGGGTAGCCAAGATTTCTCCAAATTGTCCTCGCACCTGTGATAGGATGAGCCGTAAGGGAGAAACGAAATGCACATCATTCAACGACGCAAGTTCATCGCCGGGTTCGGGCTCACCGCCAGCCTTTTGGTTCTGCCCGCTCAAGCCCGCGCGCAGTTAGGTCTGGGCGGCCTCAACCTCTCTTCCTTGCTTGGCAAAGCCACAGACAGCGCGCTCGATCAATTGGCCCAACCCGGTGCCTTCTTCAACGATGAAGACGTTCGGATCGGACTCCCGATTGGCGGGGGAGGCTCAAGCGGATTGCTCGGATCGGTCATGGACCTTGGCCGCAAGAGCGGGCTGATGGACGATGTCACTCGGCAGATTAACGACGCGGCGGGCATGGCGGCTGGAGAGGCCAAACCGATCTTTCGCGACGCGATCGACGGTCTGTCGTTCGATAATGTTCCCGGCATTCTGGAGAAGGACGATGGAGGCACGCAATACCTCCGCCAATCGTCCAACGACACGCTGCATGAAAAACTCTCACCCTTGGTCGACGACGCGCTGGGCGAGCTAGGCGTGTACGACACCGTGGATTCCATCGGTAAAAAGAACAGTTTGATAAGCCAGGCTGGGCTGAACCGAGAGAGCATCAATAAGTCGGTGACCGATCAAGGACTGGATGGCATCTTCACCTATGTGGGCAAGGAAGAAGCGGACTTCCGCAAAAACCCACTCGATGGGGTCACCAAGTCTCTGGGTGGAATACTCGGCAGCTAGACCAAGTGCGCGGGGCCAAACGCGTGCGGCAAAAGCTCTGAAAGGGCGACGCGCCTCACTTCGCTTTTGCCAACGCACAGCACAATCGGGTCGGTGTCGCCGAGCTGCGCGATCTCGTTCAAGACTTGCCGACAACGTCCGCACGGCGTGATCGGCGCGCCATCGCCTTTGTCGAGAGGGCCCGTCACCGCCACGGCAATCAAGCCGCCGCGTCGCCCTTCGCCAAAAGCGCGCGAAACCGCCACAGTCTCCGCGCAAAGCGCCAGGCCATAGCTCGCGTTCTCAACGTTGCTGCCGGTGATCACCGCACCATCATCAAACAGCAGCGCCGCGCCCACCTGATAGTCGGAATAGGGCGCGTAGGCGTTCTCCCCTGCCTTGCGCGCGGCCGCGATAAGCTCTTCTTCCCGCTTTTCATCGAGGGTCATCTTTGAACCACCACCCATTCCACCGGCTGCGTCAACGCTTCGATCTGCAGTTGACTATTGGCGCTCCATAGCAGCCATGGGCGCTGTGCATAGCGCGGGCGTGAGCGATCACGAACCAGCCACAGGTCGCGATCGAGAGACGCGGCCAAACGAAAACGGCTTTCAAACTCTTCACCGAGCTTAAGGATGACCGGGGTGCCTGCATGCAACTCAAGCTGGTTCACCAATGTGAAAACCTCACTTGTGGCGGCAGCGTCGCTTACGCGCGAAGGGCAGGAGCTTGGAAGACGGGTCAACGCAACCGCAGGAGGCAGCAAGTCCTCATTGCGTGCCACCATCCGCGCAAACTTGGCCGAATGGGGATCGGCCTTCCGGCAGGGATCAAACACTTGCACAATGCCCACTTTAAGTCCGGCCTCCAGCGCCGCTTCGAGACGTTGGCGAAATCCGGGATCAGGCGGCGACCCCGCGGCGCCAAGCTCCAAATATACAAAGGAAGCGCCAACGGCTTTGAGCGTTTCAAAGCGCACGCCGGGTGTTCCACTTGCGATCACCGCGCCTTGTTCAGGGTAAAGCGCCGTGTCCGGTTTCCAGGATCGCATTTCGAACCAGAACCAGCCCGCGTAAATGAGCGCGCCGAACGCGATAAACGCACCCAACTGAATGGATCGGCGCAGATAGCTTCGTTTTGGCTTTCTGTGATTTGATTTGCGAGACGAACTGGCCATTTTCTTGAGACTTTGGAAGACGCGCTTCGTCAATCAGCCTTTGATATGAAGAACGCAAATCAAGGTGAAAAGGCGCCTCGCGGTGGCGAAATCGGTTTCGACTTTGCCCTCCAGCCGTTCCAACAGCAATTCCGCCGCGTTGTTATGGATGCTCCGGCGCGCCATATCGATCGTTTCGATCTCAGAGGGCGTCGCCTTGCGGATGGCTTGATAGTAGCTGTCGCAGATCGCGAAATACTCTCGGATAGGGCGGCGAAAACGCGCCAGACCGATCAGCAACGTTTCGAGCAGCTCGCCTTCCTTGTTGCTGACATCCATCGCCAAGCGTCCATCGCGGACGCCCAGATACAAGCGGTAGGGGCCTTTGGCGCCTTTTTCGGCGCTCTTCACCGGAGTGAATGTGTTCTCTTCTATGAGATCGTAAATCGCTACGCGGCGCTCTTGCTCGACATCCGCGTTGCGCCACAGGATGGTCGCCTCGTCGAGCGAGATATGCGCGATCCTCTGATTGGTCGCGGGTGAATCGGGCGGGAGGCCAGCCATACCCACTGCCTTCGCAGATCGAGGGGGGCGACTTCAAGCGTTTCGAATCTTAGCGGTGTCCAAGCCCTTCCCCACTATCCACAGCGCAAGCCTTAGAGCCGAAAATTTATTGGGTCATTTGCCTCTTGATGTTCCCTCGGCGAACGTCGAACCAGAAACGCTATGGATGATACCGAAACTCTCTTGTTCCCGAGCGACGACACCAAAGATGCCGATGGAGCCGGGCGTAAGCTGCCGTCTAACCTCGAGGCGGAAGCCGCTTTTCTAGGCGCGGTCCTGATTGACAATCGCGTGATCGAAGAGCTGCGCACGCCGATCAAGCCGCACCACTTCTTTGAGCCTCTCCATGAGCGCATCTACGAGAAAATCCTCAAGACGGTGGATCGCAACGCCACGGCGTCCCCGGTGACTTTGCGCCCGCAGTTCGAAGGCGATCCCGCTTTGAAGGAGCTGGGCGGCCCCAGTTATCTGGCCAAGCTAACCGCCAACGGATCGGGTCTTCTGGCGCCGCACGAATTAGCGCAGCAAATTTACGACCTGGCCCTTCTGCGGGAATTGGTCAGCGTTGGGAGAGGCCTCGTTGAAGGCGCTCTCGACACATCGGAAAACGTGCAGCCGATGGATCGTATCGCCGAAGCCGAAGCGGATTTGTTCAAAGTCGCCGAAGGCGCCGAGACAGGCAACGAAGCGTCAAGCTTCCGCGAAGCCTCGCTCGCCGCCATCAAGATGGCCGAGGCGGCGATGAATTCCGGCGGAGGTCTTTCTGGGAAGACAACGGGCATCTCCGTCATCGATTCCAAAACGTCGGGTCTGCACAATTCCGACCTTGTGATCCTCGCCGGGCGTCCCGGCATGGGCAAAAGCTCGCTCGCGATGAACATCGCCTACAATTGCGCCGAAGAGCACCTGCGCTGGCAAAAGGATGGCGGCGAACACAATTACGGAGCTCCAGCAGCCTTCTTCAGCCTGGAAATGAGCGCCGATCAGTTGGCCACGCGTGTGTTGGCGGAGCAAGCGGAGATCAGTTCGGAAAGCCTTCGTTCGGGCAAGCTGAGCCGTGAAGACTTTCAGAAGCTCAGCTTTGCCAGCCAACGTCTGGCTGAGCTGCCGCTGTATATCGACGATACGCCGGCGTTGACCATCGCCGCGCTTCGCAACCGCGCGAGGCGGCTGAAGCGGCGGCACGATATTGGATTGATCGTGGTCGACTATCTGCAACTGCTCCAAGGTTCAGGACGCGCGAACGACAACCGCGTCAACGAAATTTCAGAGATCAGCCGCGGTCTGAAGACACTCGCGAAAGAGTTGGCCGTTCCCGTCATCGCGCTTTCGCAGCTGAGCCGTGCGGTCGAACAGCGCGACGATAAACGCCCGATGCTCTCCGACCTGCGAGAATCGGGCTCGATCGAACAAGACGCCGATATGGTGTGG
The DNA here is from genome assembly GCA_039186235.1 of Pseudomonadota bacterium. Classification (GTDB taxonomy): domain Bacteria; phylum Pseudomonadota; class Alphaproteobacteria; order Sphingomonadales; family Sphingomonadaceae; genus Erythrobacter. The sequence continues at coordinate 34,319 of JBCDAE010000018.1, forward strand.
TTCATCTACCGCGCGGACTACTATCATGAGGCCATCCGGCCTGATCTTCCGACCGAGACGAGCAGCGCCGACGTGGTCGAGAAGTACAAGATTTGGGAAGAGAAATACCTCGAGCTCAAGAACAGAGCCTCGCTCATCGTTGCCAAACAGCGACATGGCTCGACGGGCAATGTTCCGCTTCACTTCCAAAGCGAGATCACCAAGTTTACCTCGCCCAATTGGAAGTATGACGAGAGCGAATTCAGCTAATCGGGTCTCGGGCATTGAGCGCATTTTCTTGACTCTGCGCACTGTCGCACCTAAGTGCGGCGCTTCTGATTTCCGCACAATTCGTTTGAAAGAGGCCCCTGCATGGCACGCGTTACCGTTGAAGATTGCGTCGACAAGGTTCCCAACCGTTTCGACCTCGTCCTGCTCGCCGCGCAGCGTGCGCGCGAGATTTCGGGCGGCAGCGAGCTGACGATTGATCGCGATCGCGACAAGAACCCGGTTGTGGCTCTCCGCGAGATTGCCGAGCAGACGATCAAGCCGCGCGAACTCAACGAGGCGCTCGTGACCGGCCTGCAAAAGATCCTGCCCGATGATGAGGACGACGCCGATGAGATCGGTTCGCTCAGCCAGTCGGCCGAAGCGCTGCGGATCACCGCTTCCGCGCCGACGCGTTCGACCTCGATCGGGGCCGACTACGAAGGTTAACTCTGACGACCAAACAAGCGCGCACTCAGCGTGCACTCAAAAGGCCGCTCACCAAAGCGGCCTTTTTTGTATCCGTAATGACCCATTGTATCGGCAAGACACATACGGGAACGCACGCTTGCTTTCTGACTAACCGCGTGCGAATGATTTGTAATGAAAGTGTAACAATTGGACACCGACGCGGCGTCCGGAGTAGGCGAGACAAAGAAGCGCGATGGCGTCGATAGCGATCTACAGTGTAAAGGGCGGGGTCGGGAAAACGACTTTTGCCGTTAATCTTGCGTGGTGCGCGGCGACGATCTCGCGGCGGCAAACACTTCTGTGGGATCTCGACGCAGCCAACGGGTCTGGGTTCCTGCTCGGTGTCGACCCAAAGAAAAAGCGCACCGCCGAAAGCGTGTTCTCCGCGGACCGCGAGCCCACAAAGCTGATCCAAAAGACCGCCTACGATAACATTCATCTGCTTCCCGCCGATGAAAGCATCCGGACACTGGACCGCCAGTTCAGCGTGCTCGGCAAGAAGAAGCGCCTCGCGAAACTGACCGAGACGCTGACCAAGTCCTACGACCGAATTCTGTTCGATTGCCCACCCGTGCTGAACGAAATCAGCGCGCAGGTCATGAGGGCGGCGGACCTTGTGATTGTCCCGCTCCCGCCCTCGCCGCTCTCGGCCAGAGCGTTGGATCTGGTCGTGGAGGAAGTGAAGGGCGCGGGCAAGAGGCATCCCCCCATCCTGCCGGTCTTCTCCATGATCGATATGCGGCGGACACTCCACCGCGAGGCCCGCGAGGCGAACCCCAAGTGGCCCGTAGTGCCGCTGGCCAGCGCGATTGAGCAATGCGCCGTCCAGCGCCAGCCGGTCGGGGCTTTCGCGCCGCGATCCCCAGCGGCCAAGGCCTTCGCGCAATTGTGGACGGCGATCGAGAGAAAGCTCGCGCAGAAATAGCCCGCTTGTTGGCAAGTCCCTGACTTGGCGCTTATGGTGCGCCGCAGCGCAAATCAGGGGCAGATCAGATGAGCGACATTGCCGAAGGTCTGGGCGTAGCCATCGAAGGTTCCATCGCGGCCAAAGCGGTGGAGCCGCACGATGGAACGGCCAACGCCGCCCCCACTGGGGAAACCGAATGCGCCAATTGCGGCGCTCCCCTGACCGGTCCGTATTGCAATCAGTGCGGCCAAAGAGCTCATGTTCACCGAACGCTGACCGCCATCGGCCACGATCTTATCCATGGGGTTTTGCACCTCGACGGTAAGCTTTGGCACACTTTGCCGCTGCTCGCTTTCAAGCCTGGTCGGCTTACGCGCCGCTACATCGAAGGCGAGCGCGCCAAATTCGTCAGCCCCATGGCCATGCTGCTCTTCAGCGTGTTTGCCATGTTCGCGGTGTTCCAGGTTATCGGGCTGACTGTTCCCACCAACCTCAGCACAGAATCGACACTCGACGAGGTAGCAGAGTTCTCTGACAGCTTGCTGAAAGATCAGGAAGAACGGCTTGTTGGCGAGATCGAAGCGCTAGAGCTCGCAAATTCTACCGACACAGTTCAACGCCAGCAGCTGGAAAGAGAATTGCTAGAGACGCGGGCTGCGCGGGACGAAGTGGAACAGAGAAAGCAGGAAGTGCTCGGCGGTGGCGAGGAATTTGACCTCGGGGATCTGGACGTATCGATGGCGACGGGTGTCGAAGCCATTGATAAAGGCATTTACAAGAAGTGGCGCGATAACCCCGGTCTAATGCTCTACAAGCTTCAGGCGAATGGCTACAAATTCAGCTGGCTCCTAGTCCCCATTTCGCTCCCGTTTGTAAGCTTGCTTTTCCTTTGGCGAAGAAAGCACAAGGCTTACGACCACGCCGTTTTTGTGACGTATTCGCTTAGCTTCATGTCGTTGTTCTTTATTGCGGTGTCACTGCTGGCGGTTAGCCCCATCGACGTAAGCGGCGGATGGGCCTTTATCCTGCTGGCTACGCTCGCGCCGCTTCATATCTACAAGCACTTGAAGCACACCTACAGCTTGTCTCGGTTTTCAGCTCTTTGGCGGTTTTTCCTGCTGCTCATCTTTATGATCTTTATCATCTTGCTGTTCATCCAATCGCTTATCCTCCTCGGAGGCTTCTAGAGCCGAGGTGCAGAAAAGGGCGCCGAAGCGTTCCGGCGCCCTTTGGAGAATCAGCTATGAGATTAAGGGCTATGCTCCTTGCGGAGCTTCTCCGCCTTTTGGGCCGAACCTTTTGCCCGCCTTGGGTATCGCGGAACCGTGGGCCGGTCGCGGCGTGGTCGGACCGCTGGGCGCATCGGGCCGATCAATGGCGCCGCCGTCCATAAGAGTATCGATCTCTTCGCCGGAAAGGGTTTCGTATTCAAGCAGCGCCTGCGCGAGCAGGTGAAGCTTGTCTTCCTGTTCGGTCAGAATGTCGGTCGCCCGCTTCAGGCCCTCCTCCACCAGCCTCTTGATCTCTTCATCGATCAGTTTGTTGGTTTCCGCGCCCGCCATGGTTCGCGCCGATTGGCCCATGCCGAGATAGCCTTCCTGCTGCTGCTCGTACTGCAGCGGGCCGAGTTTCTCGGACATGCCCCATTTGGTGACCATGTTTTTGGCAAGGTCGGTAGCGTATTGGATATCGCCCGACGCGCCACTCGAAACCTTGTCATGGCCGAAAATAATGTCCTCGGCGACGCGGCCACCCATGGCGACCGCCAGGTTGGCGTGCATTTTGTCGCGATGATACGAATAGCTGTCCCGCTCCGGCAAACGCATAACCATACCCAGCGCGCGGCCGCGCGGAATGATAGTGGCTTTGTGGATGGGGTCTGACGCCGGCTCATTGAGTGAGACCAGCGCGTGGCCCGCCTCGTGATACGCCGTCATTTTCTTCTCGTCTTCGGTCATCACCATGGAGCGGCGTTCCGCCCCCATCATGACCTTGTCCTTGGCGTCTTCAAACTCCTGCATGGCCACCAGCCGCTTGTTGCGGCGAGCCGCCAGCAGCGCCGCCTCGTTCACGAGGTTAGCGATGTCCGCGCCGGAAAAGCCCGGAGTGCCGCGCGCAATTGTGCGCGGGTTGACGTCGGGCGCCAAAGGCACTTTCTTCATGTGAACGCCGAGGATTTTCTCGCGACCATCGATATCGGGCACCGGCACCACAACCTGACGATCAAAACGCCCCGGACGCAGCAAGGCAGGGTCAAGCACATCGGGACGGTTGGTCGCCGCGATGATGATGATGCCTTCGTTGGCTTCGAACCCGTCCATCTCAACGAGCAGCTGGTTTAGCGTCTGCTCACGCTCATCATTGGAGTTGCCGAGCCCGTGGCCGCGGCTACGGCCCACAGCGTCGATTTCGTCGATGAACACGATGCAAGGCGAGTTCTTTTTCGCCTGCTCAAACATGTCGCGCACGCGGCTGGCGCCGACGCCCACGAACATTTCGACAAAGTCTGACCCCGAGATTGTGAAGAACGGCACGCCCGCTTCGCCCGCAATGGCTCGGGCTAGAAGAGTCTTACCCGTACCGGGCGAACCGACGAGCAACGCGCCCTTAGGGATTTGACCGCCAAGTTTGGAGAAACGTTGCGGGTCTTTCAGGAACTCGACAATCTCCTGAAGCTCCTCGCGAGCTTCATCAATCCCGGCCACATCTTCAAAAGTGACTCGTCCCTGGCGCTCGGTCAGCAGTTTAGCCTTCGACTTGCCAAAGCCCATAGCGCCGCCGCCGCCGCCCTTTTGCACTTGGCGCAGCGCGAAGAAGGCAATGCCGAGAATGAGCAGGAAGGGCAGAGAATTGAGCAGGATATACAGCAGCATGTTGGGCTGTTCGCGCTGCTTCCCGGTGAACTTGACGTCGTTGTCTTCAAGAAGGCCGGTGATCTCGATGTCCGAGCCTACGGGAATGGCTGTGAACGCTTGACCGTTTTTGTACGTGCCGGTGATCAAATCGTCGCCCAGCTGGACCGATTCAATTTTGCCTTCCTGCACCTGCTCGCGGAAGTCCGAATAGCGGATCTCGGTACCTTGGGGCTGGCCAGCGTTGCTGAAGAGCGACACAACCAAAAGAAGGGCGAGGAAAATGCCGCCCCAGATCATGAGCTGCTTTACCCAGGGGTTTTGGCCCTCGGGTGGCTGCTGGTTGGGATCGTTCTGGTCGCTCATCGAGTGATTCCTTTTGCCATCTTTCACAATGTAGGAGGCAGGGGATGAATGGCAAGATAATGCGTGGCCTCACGCGGAATGCTAATTTTCGAACTCAGTGATGGGTTTTTTCAATCGCAAGGTGCAGAAAAACTAACCCTTGTAAGCGGCGAGAAACACATCAACCGCCCCTGCAATCCGGCGTGACCTGTCCGTTTTGGAGACATCAAGCCCAAACCGCTGATCGAGATCGCCCATGCCTTTGCAAAGCGCCGCGAACTGCTCGGCGGCTAGAAGCGGGTCCTCGACATGGAGCTCTCCGAGAGAATTGGCGTGCGAGAGGAAAGTCGAGAACGCCTCCTTCATACGCCACGGGCCGGCTTTCAGAAACGCCTGACCAATCGCGGGTTCGACCTCGGTTTCCGCCGCGATACGACGCTCGAATTGGATCATTTCAGGTCGGAAAAGAAACGCAATCATCCCCTCACCAATGGACTGCAGTCGATCGCGAATATTCCCATCCTGCTCCTGATCAATGCTGAAATAGCCGCGCATTTTCTCGCATTCGCGCTCAACCGCCGCGGTAAACAGGCCGCGCTTGTCTCCGAAGTGATTGTAGATCGTGACCTTCGACACACCCGCGTCCGCAGCGACCTGCTCGATCGAGGTCGCCGCAAAGCCATCGTCAAAAAAGCGCAGGGATGCAGCTTCTATGATCGCTTGGCGTTTGGCTTGATCGGAAGGGCGGCCGGGCTTTTTTTTCAACGAACTGGAACCTGATCTCGAAAAGACGGTTGACTAACTGAACGAGAGCGTTCAGTTAAACGATGCCGTACAATAATGCGTTGCTACCCCTACAAAAGCAACCCCGCCCCTACGTAAAGGTTCCAATCGCTATGCTCTGGATCGCGATCCGCATGCTCACCGGCGACAAGCAGAAGTTTTATGGCTTGCTGTTCGGCATCGCGTTTTCGACGCTGCTGATCACCCAGCAGCTGACGATTTTCGTGAACTTGATCGAGCGCGGGGCCAGCGGCGTCTATAGCGCGCCGGAAGCGGAAGTCTGGGTGATGGACCCGGTCACACGCACCACCGAAGTCAACTACGCCATGCCCGCCACCGCGCTTGATGAGGTGCGCTCTGTCGAAGGCGTTGAATGGGCCGTCCCGCATTTGCGCGCCGTCGCTTCAGTGCGCAACAGCGAAGGTGATCTTGAAGGAGTGACCATCGTCGGTGTCGACGACGCGACCCTGATTGGACTGCCCGAACGCCTGATCGAAGGCGATAAGTCGATCCTCTCCCAGCCGGACACCGTGCTGATCGACGATGTCGGCGTGACCAAGATGTTCAAGGATGGCGAAAGCCCGATTGGCCAGCGCCTCGAACTCAACGACCAGCGCGCGGTTATCCGTGGCATTGCAGACGCGATCCCAAGTTTCACAAGCCAGGTGACGCTTTACACAAAGTACAGCCAAGCGCTGAACTACGTGCCCGGGACGCGCAATCGTTTGACCTTTGTGCTAGCCGGCGTGCGCGACGGTGAGACCCCCGAAGCGGTCGCGCAGCGGATAACCGACCAGACCGGCCTCAAGGCCCTGCCGCGCGAAGAGCTGGCCCAGTCCGGGGTCGACTTTATCGTCGAGAACACCGGTATTCCGCTCAATTTCGGCATAACCGTCGCGCTCGGTTTTGTGGTCGGTGTCGCCATTGTCGGCCTTACTTTCAGCCTCTTCATACGCGACAACATCAAGCAGTTTGGCGCGCTCAAGGCGATTGGCGTCACCAACTTCAAGATCGCGCGAATGGTTGTGGCCCAAGCGACGCTTGTCGGCGCGGTGGGCTACGCGCTGGGCGTTGTGGGGACTGTCCTGTTCATATTCGGCTTTTCCGGAAACCCCACCTTCAAGGCTTTCTATATCCCCTGGCAAATCCCCTTCATCAGCCTGGTAGCCGTCGTGGTCATCCTAACCCTCACGGGTTGGGTTTCGCTGCGCAGCGTCATGCGAACCGAACCAGCCTCCGTCTTTAGGTGAGAACTATGCAGACCATGGCAAAATCCATCCCCACACCGGCCGCTTCACAATCGCTCGGCGAGAGCCAGCCCGCGATTTCGGCCAACGGGATTATTCGCGACTTTAAGGCCGGCCAGTCCACCATCCGCGTACTGCACGGCATCGACACCGAAATCCGTTCCGGCGAAATTACCTACGTCGTAGGCGAAAGCGGATCAGGCAAAACGACGCTTATCTCGATTATGTGTGGCATTCTGTGGCCCACCGAAGGCGAAGTGCGCGTCTTCGGCACCGATATCTACGCGCTTTCCGACACGGAGCTTGTCAATTTCCGGCTCGAAAATATCGGCTTCATCTTCCAGCAGTACAACCTCATCCCGTCGATCGACGCCGCCGCCAACGCGGCGGTCCCGCTTATCGCCAAGGGTATGGCGATTGAGCCCGCCCGTCGCAAAGCGATGGAACTGCTCGACGCGCTCAACATCGGAGACCAAGCGGAGAAACTGCCACGCCAGCTTTCGGGCGGTCAGCAGCAACGCGTCGCGATCGCACGCGCCCTCGTGCACGAGCCGCGTTTGGTGGTGTGCGACGAACCGACCGCCGCGCTTGATGCGCGATCCGGGCGTCGCGTGATGGACCTGCTGCGCGACGTCGCCGTGGCCCCCGACCGCGCTTGCATCATCGTCACGCACGACAACCGCATCTTTGACCTCGCCGACCGGATTCTCGTTCTCGAAGATGGGCGCATCACGCATGACGGCGCCGAGATGCCTGAGGGTCACTGACCCCTTCGACCCTCCCTACAATCTACCGACACACTCAAAGGCACATCATGGCTTTTCTCTTAGGCAATCTGAGCTTTTCGCGACAAATTCTGCCCGTTCTCGCCATTCTCGGCCTGCTGGCTGGCACGTGGTATGTGATTAGCCATCTGCCGGATCGTGAACTCGCAGAACCCGAACGCCAACCTCCAAAAGCGACCGGCGATCTCGCCAACTCAGCGCGTGTGGCTGGCGCGGGATTAGTCGAACCAGCCAGCGAAACGATTGATATCGGCTCAGCGTTGTCCGGCCTGATCACCGACCTGCGCGTGGCTCCTGGAGATCGCATCACTAAGGGCCAAGCCCTCTTTATGGTCGACGATCGCGCGGTTCGCGCGCAATTGGCTGAGGCCAACGCGTCCATCGGCGAAGCGAAAGCCGCCATTCTGGAAGCCACCACCGCTCAAGACACGGCTAAGCAGCAACTCGATCTTTATAACAATCTGGATGATCCCGCAGCGGTCAGTCGCTCTGAGGTCATTCGCGCGCAAGGCGACTTTGACGCCGCTACCAGCCGATTGGCGGTTGCCCGCGCACGGCTAAAAGCGGCGCAGGCGCGGGCGTCTTCGGCGCAAACGGATCTAAACCGATTGACAGTGCGCGCGCCGATTGCGGGTGAGATTTTGGCGGTCAACATCCGCCCCGGCGAATTTGTGGCAACACAGGGCGGCGGCAATTCGCAGCCGTTTATCCAGATGGGGGAAACAGACCCACTGCACGTGCGGATTGACGTGGATGAAAACGAGGCCCCACGCGTGAAGCTGGGTGCGAAAGCGGTCGTCTCTCCGCGAGGCGCCGCCGATCAGCAGGTTGAAGCCGTCTTCGTCCGCGCCGAACCGCAGGTCGTTCCCAAGAGGCAGTTGACTAACAGCGCCGCCGAACGGGTCGATGTGCGTGTGCTGCAGTTGATCTACGCGCTGCCCGAAAGCGATCTCTTCCGTGTTGGCCAACAGGTCGACGCCTTTATCCCTGCGCGCGAAAGCGCCGAAGCGGCGGAGTAAGAGCCATGACCCGGATATCGCGTTTGGCCATCGCGTGTTCGCTGGCCGCCACGCTGAGCGCCTGCGTGCTCAACCCGGCACCCAAAATCGCGACGCCAACCCCAGAACTCGGCCCCAGCTATTTCTACGCGCCCAGCGGTGACACCGCCGCCAGCGTGGACGCGCTGCTTCCCTATGGCGACGCCGCCTTCGCATCTCTATCGAAGAAAGCGCTTATCAGCGCGCCCAGCCTTGCCGAGGCGTTGGCCCGCGTCGACGCCGCGCGCGCCGGGGCCGCCCGGGCGGGCGCTGAGCGATTGCCGAACATCACAGCCGACGCCAGCGTCACCGAGAACCGGATCAACCCCAACCAATTCGGCGAAGCGGGGGCTTCTGGCCTGATACCCAGCACACAGACCTTTTATGGTGCCAACCTCACCGCCAGTTGGGATCCCGACATATTTGGCCAGTTGCGCGCGCAGGAACGGGCCGCTTTAGCCCGCGTCGACAGCGCTAGCGCGTCAGCCGGGGCCGTGCGCAACGCGCTCCTGTCAGAGATCGCCGGAAGCGTCATCGATTGGCGCACTCTTTCCGCACGCGAAGCCGCTCTTGAAAGCGATGTGGCAGCCGCGGAACGCTTGGCCAAGCTCGCCAAGACCCGCGAAGACGCAGGCATCGCTCCCGGCTTTGACCGCGTGCGCGCCGAAGCCCAAGCCAGCGCCGCCCGCTCGCGGCTGGCGGGGCTTGGAAGCGAACGCGCGCGGGTCTTGGGCCGTCTCGTGACCCTGACCGGGCTTGGCGCGCGCGAAGTCAGCGTCGCGCTCTCCGCACCGGAAGGCGCCCTAACGCCCTCCGACGCGCCCCCAGCGCTACCGTCCGAACTGCTCACCAATCGCCCGGATGTCCTGGCCGCTGCGGCTGAACTGGCGGCGACGGACGCGGACCTGGCTGCAGCGTCTCGCGCCCGTTTCCCGCGCATCACTCTCTCAGGCGTGATCGGGCTCCTCGCGTTCGACCCCAGCGATCTGTTCGACAACGATTCAATTGTCGGCTCGCTTGCCGCGGGCGTGGCCGGGCCGCTCCTCGACTTTGGACGCATCAGCGCAGAGATTGACGGCGCGGCGGCCAACAAGCGTGTCGCTTTCGAAGCCTATCGCGGGACCGTGTTCCAAGCCTTGGGCGACGCGGAAGCGGCCTACGGTGAAATCGCCGCGCGCGACATCGAGGCCGAGTTGGCGATCAAAGAGAACGTCGAACTGGAACGCGCCTCGAAACTCGCCGACGCGCGTTTTCGAGCCGGGCTGGTCGATTTCTCAGAAGTCCTCGAAGCCCGCCGTGCGGCCGATCTCAGCGGCGAGCGAGCGGCCGTTGTCGTAGGCCGCGCCAGTCGCGCGCGCGTTTTGCTGTGGCAGGCGCTTGGCGGTTCCGGTCTTGAAACTCCTGAGACCTCAGGCTGACCGCTGAAGAAGCGCCGCTCGCTCGCAACGGCACACAACTTCATCTCGCTGATTGAAGAGCTCGTGGGTGAACGTCACGATCCCAGCCTCGGGACGTGATTGGGATTCCTTGAGTTCCTTGACCTCGGTTTCGGCGCGCAACGTGTCTCCGATAAAGACCGGCTTGGGCGTCACGACAGTGTTGAAGCCGAGATTGGCGACCAAAGTCCCCAATGTTGTGTCACCGACCGAGAGACCAACCAAGAGCGAGAAGGTGAAGGTCGAGTTCACAAGGATTTGGCCGAACCCGCTTTGCTTGGCCGCTTCCACATCAAGGTGAAGCGGCTGCGGGTTGTGGGTCATCGTCGAGAATAAGAGATTGTCAGTTTCCGTGACCGTGCGGCGGATGTCATGGGTGATGCGTTCACCCACTTCCCATTGATCGAAGAACTTGCCGGCCATCAGTTCGCGGCCTGCCAGTCGGACACAACCTGCTCACCATCCGCTGCGCTCGACCGCACCGCGCCGGGGGTTCGGCTAAACCGCGGGGCCGGAGCGGTGTGCCATTCGCCTTCGTGCTCCACATAGGCGCCTCGCGCTTTCATGTGCGGGTGATCGCGCGCTTCCTCCAGATCGAGAACCGGGGCAAAGCAGGCGTCCGTGCCTTCTAGCAACTCAACCCATTGCGCCTGCGTCTTGGTCTTGAACAAAGCGGCGAGCCGATCCGTATAATCGTCCCAATTGGCTGGGTTCATCTGACCGTCGGCAAGGTCTTCCGCCCCCGATTTGGCAACCAGTTCCGCGTAGAACTGCGGTTCGATCGCTCCGACGGACACCTCGCGTCCATCCGCGCATTCAAAGCACCGGTAAAAATGCGCCGCGCCGCCCAGCATGCCTTGACCACGATCCGTGGTGATAAAGGGCCGACCGCGCACTCCGAAAAAGAAGCTCATCAAACTGGTGGCGCCGTCGACGATGGCAGCATCGACAACCTGCCCTTTGCCCGATCGCTCCCGCTCATAAAGTGCGGCGAGAATTCCGAAGGCGCAATACATCGACCCGCCGCCAAAATCACCGACGAGGTTTTGAGGCGGAACCGCGGGCTCGCCCGCCTTGCCGACCGCCGAAAGGGCTCCTGTGATCGCGATGTAGTTGATGTCGTGCCCAGCCGCATGGGCCAGCGGGCCGTCTTGCCCCCACCCCGTCATCCGCGCGTACACCAGCCGCGGATTGGCTTCGAGCAACTCATCAGGCCCCAGCCCCAACCGTTCCATCACACCGGGCCGGAAACCTTCCAGGACTACATCGGCGTGAGCGCAGGCCGACTTTGCAAAGGCTAGACCTTCAGGCGTCTTCATATTGACTTCAGCTCTATGTCGCGCGCGCTCAACCACTGGGTTGCTCACCGCGCTTCCGGGTCGAACGACAGTGACCACTTCGGCTCCCAGATCCGCCAACAGCATCGCGACGTGCGGCCCCGGACCGATCCCGGCAAACTCCACCACTTTGAGCCCCGCGAGCGGGCCTTGCGCATTCGTCATTACGTGATCTCTCCTCTTCCGACAGTCTGTCTGACGCGCCAAATGCGCGAAGACAACCAGCTTTTCGCGAAGAGATGTGAGCGCTAATCTCGGAACGCGACTATTTGAGGTTCCTTACCGCTGGACAGACAAGAGGCGGGATGGACAAACGAGGGAAGGTGTCGACCTGCAGACGGTCGCTGCCTCGTACATAGGTAATCTGGCGGACTGGGTGTGTCGTAAAGATGGCTAGGCTGAACGAACAAACCCGAATTCTTGTTGTTTTCGGCACGCGACCTGAAGCCATCAAGATGTTCCCGGTCGTTCAGGCCCTTCGCCAAACCGATGGCTTGGATGTCCGCGTCGCGGTTACGGCGCAGCACCGCGAGCTGTTGCATCAGGTGCTCCAGGTAGCTGGAATTGAACCGGATATTGATCTTGATCTGATGACGCCAGGCCAGAGCCTAGAAGCGCTTTCGGCGCGGCTTCTCGAGCGATTTAGCGAAACGCTTGATACAGTTCGACCCGATCGGGTCATCGTTCAAGGAGACACGCTAACCACGATGATGGTGACGCTGGCGTGCTACTTTAAGCGAATACCTGTGGCGCACGTTGAGGCCGGATTGCGCTCTGGCGAGATCTATGCACCATGGCCCGAAGAAGGCCAACGCAAGATTGTCGCCGCAATAGCGGATATGCATTTCGCACCGACGGCTGTTGCAGCGGAGGCGCTGCGAGCTGAAAATGTGCCACCCGCCGCTGTCCATCTGGTGGGAAACACGGTGATAGACGCGCTTTTGACGACAATTTCGCGGCTGAAAGAGGAACCCTCCCTTTCCGCTCAGATTGCCCCCACGCTCGATCGCTTTCGCGGAAAACGACTAATTGCTGTAACCGCGCATAGACGGGAGACATTCGGCGACGGTATGCGCGAGATCGCCAAAGCCATCCAACAGCTCGCAACACGCGAAGATACGGCCATCGTGTTTCCGCTTCATCCCAATCCCAACGTAACGGAAGTTATGCGGGCTGCATTGGACGTTTGCCCCAATGTCGCTCTCCTAGAGCCGCTCGATTATCCCAGCTTTGTGGCGATGATGAAGGCCTCGGATCTGCTGCTCACGGATTCCGGGGGTATTCAAGAGGAGGCTCCGAGCCTCGGCAAACCCGTGCTTGTGCTGCGCGACACAACCGAAAGGCCAGAAGGCTTGAAAGCGGGAACAGCCAAACTCGTTGGGACTAACGGCAACCACATCGTGGCTGAGGCTTCACAACTACTTGACGACGAAGAGACTTATCTTGCGATGGCCAGGGCTCACAATCCCTATGGCGACGGAACGGCGAGCCGAAAAATCGCCGAGATCATTACCGCGGCGCATCACAAGCCAGCTTGATCAAGAGCCGATCGGAGTTCGCGCAGGCCAGCTCTGCAACGCTCTCGCTTTCCTACTTTGAAGCAATTTGCCAGTCTTTGTTCCTATTTTGTTCGCAGAGCCGAATCGTGATCGGCACTGCATTCAATGCCCATAGGAGAAGACCAATGGCCGACGAATTTGAAAACATGGCGCAAAGCCCGACTACGCCGACCGAGTTTATGTTCGAAGTTACGCCGGACGACGCGGCTGACCTTGAGCGGGTTACTAAGGCAATCCACCTCAACGAGCTCGGTGATGTGCGCATCACCACCAAGGACATGGCGGAAGGATCCTCGGTGACGCTGCGTAACATCCCTGTTGGCGTTCCTTATCCCGTCCGCGCCAAGCGCATTTGGCAGTCCGGTACGACTTCAGCTGACGTCGTGGGGCTCGCCTAAGATGCCGGGGCACGGCCACGAAATCGGATTTGGCGCGTCTTCGGTGTCTCTCATCGCGGCCGCTGGCTCGGATCTCAGCCGGATCGCCTTGCCGAACCGCACGATCAATGAACTTGCGCCGCCAGGCTCGACCATCGGCATCCTTTCGGTGATCAACGGGCAGGGTAGCTACACTTTCACCTTACAGGACGATCCGGACAACAAGTTCACGATTGTGGGCGATCAGCTGCGCACTGGCGCGGCGCTCGATTTCGAGACCGCCACGTCACACCCGGCCACGATCCGCGCCGATAACGGGCAAGACGATCCGATTGATCTCGTCACCACCGTCGAGGTGCTTAACGCGTTAGAGGGCCCAACATTCGTCCCGCTTACGCTTTCCGCGTCCACCGCTACGCAAGGCGAGGCCGCGACGATCAACATCTTTGGCGTGACGGCGGGCTCAACCATTGCGGGTACGGTGCCCGATGGGATGGCGCTAGACAGCGCGGCGCGGACAATAAGCGGCACACCTGCGGTCCTAGGCGAGTTCACATTTGATTTGACGGAAAGCGGCCTTGATAGCGAACCGCGCACCAGTTCCGTTTCCATTACGGTTGAAGAGTCTGCAAGCGGCCCACCACCTCTCGATTTCATTGCCTACGGCCAATCCAACTCTGGCTTCTGGGTTACGGCCGCTGACGGCTCAGTAACCGCCCATCCTGATACGCTCGTTTGGGATAGGGATAGCGGACTATGGGTCAATCCCTCAAGGAACGGAGCGGCGGAATTCCTGAACTCCATGCAGGCGTCGACGGGCCGGGTGTGTCGTTTGGTTCCGGGAGGAGCTTCGGGAGTTGCGATCTCTATCCTCCAGAAGAACCATGGCAGTGGGCTCTACGAGGCCTTCGTAGCCGACATCCAGAACTCAGGCGCGAACCCCGCCTTCATCATCTGGCACCACGGTGAAAGCGGTGCGGCGGGCTCCGCATCTGGATTGGGGACCTATCAAGCCGACCTCGACACCCTTCATGGCTCCCTCGCCAGTGATCTCGGCCTAACGCGCTCCACGCTCCCCATCATCCTTTCAAGCCTCGCCACGACCACCTCACCAAGCATCGAGAACGACGCAAACTGGGGTGCGATGCAAAAAAATCTGGCCACGATCAACGCCAGCTATCCGCACGTTCACTTCTCGCATTCGAACGTTCCGGCTGTGCGCGTGGACGAGTTTCATTGGACGCCCGCCAGTTACGGTAAGAGCGGACGGCTTTCGGCGCAGAGAGTGCAGGTTCTTATGGGCCTGCAAGCGACAGTGCCCAACGTCACGCTTGATCCGCTGGCCGAACGGGTGTCGACAGCGACCACCCGCGTGAACCTCCTCCACGCGCTGGGCGATGATTTCACGCCAGTGAGCGGCATTACCGGATTCGAGGTCAGCACCGATCAGGCCAACTGGGTCGCCGCCACGGGCGCGCGCGAAGACGCCGACACCATCATCCTGTCCCACGCCAATCTTGGCACCGTAGCGCGCTTTGTTCGCTATCAATACGGTCGCACCCCAGAAGTGAGCGGTGCCTTGCTGGACAACAGCGCGTTGGCGGTTCCCATTCAATTCACCACCCAAGCGCTGTTTGCGGCGGGCGAGGCGGCGGCTCCGGTTCTTACCTACCAAGACCGCGCCTTCGTCAACGGAGCCGCGAGCCAAAGCTTCAGTATTTCGTTCCCAAACACGGTCAGCGAAGAAAGCCTATGCGTGGTGCGCGGCGGGATCAGCGGCAATGCTCATCCCGTGTCGATGCAGATTACCGCCCAACCCTCCGGGACGGTAATCACGGCAGATGAAGTGGTGACGTCCGAGGCAGGGCAACGCCCCACGACGTTCCTTTATCAAGCGGTCATCCCAGGGGGCACCACGTCGATCGACGTGGCCATGGTTTACACAGCCCAGCCCTTTGACTTCGCCTTCTACCACGCCTGGACAAGCCCGACCTCGGGCCTCTTCTCAACCGACGCCTTTGACTTTGATGACGCTCGCGAAGCGGCGGCGGCCTCTGTAACAGTCTCTCCAGCGACAAGCGCGGGCGGCTTTGTGATCGTCTCCGCCGAGTCTCGCAATAGCCGAGGCGAACCAACAGTGGCTGGCGATGAAACCTACGCGATCCGCGAGGCGACCGAATTCGATGGAAGCTGGGTGGCAGCGGACGCGCAGAACGTCGGCGGCGAGGCGGCGAGCGACGTGACCGTTACGGTCAACGCCGCCGATGAGCTGGTGGCTGTCGCAGCGAGCTGGCGCTAGCCGCAGAATCCAATTGCGCTCGTTTACGCTCAGGACGCTAGCCAACTTTGGGGTTGCAGCCTATGCTCCCGACCTCGCAAAAGGGAAGGCGAAGCATGTGTGATGAAGCCAAGCTCGAGAAGTGGGCGCTCGAAAGTATTTCACGCCGTCAATTCACCGCTCTAACGGGAGCTGCGGCGCTGTCCGCATGTGCACCAGACGCAGCGACCGGTCAGACCACCGAAGAAACACCGTCGGCCGAACTCACCGAGGTGGGCGTCACCTTTGATACGGCCGATGGGACTATGGACGCGTTCTTCGTGCACCCATCGGAAGGCCAACACCCCGCGGTCGTGTTTTGGCCGGATATCGGATCGATCCGTGAAGCCAAGCGCAACATGGCGCGTCGCTTGGCAGGAGAAGGCTACGCGGTTCTCGTGCTGAACCCTTATTATCGCGATGTTGCTGGCGAGCAGTTCGCCGACTTTGCGGATTTCATTCAAGACGAAGGCTTCGCCAAAGTGCGTCCGTGGCGATCGAAGCTGGACGCGGACTCGATTGGCAGTGACGCCAGCGCCGCCGTGGCTTGGCTGGACGAACAGCCGTCGGTCGATACGGCCAAAGGCATCGGCACCCAAGGCTATTGCATGGGCGGGCCTTTCACCGTGTGGAGCGCCGCCGCCGTTCCTGATCGCATCAAGGCCGCGGCCAGCTTCCATGGCGGCGGTCTGGTGCGCGAAGACTATGACAAGAGCCCGCACAAGGTTTTGAGCGAAGCGAGCGCATCCTTCCTCATCGCCGTCGCCCGCGACGATGACGCCGACGCGCCCGACGACAAAACGACCTTTGCGCAAGCCGCTGAGGCGGCGGGCCGGACCTCGGTGGTCGATGTCTACGACGGGGATCACGGTTGGACGGTGCCGGATAGCCCCGCTTACGCCGAGCCCGCGGCTGAAAAGGCCTACGCTGATCTGTTGAGCTTGTATTCGAGCGCTTTAGCCTAAGTCGCCCTTCACTCCGCGTCGGATCCGGGCACAGGTTGTTCGGCTCCCGCGCCGGTGGGGACCGGAGGCAAACCTCTGGCTTCGCGCTCTTTGTTGCGCTGCGTCGACAATCCAAATCGACCAAAGCGGCGGAAACGCGTCATCCACTTGTCGAGAAACAGGCCAAGCGGCTTAGGTTCAATCCCCAATTCCGCAAAGGTCCGGTGTTCACCCGAAACGGTGCTGCCCGGCTTCAGGAGCGTCCATTGGTCACGGCTCATCGGCGTGAGTGGCAAGGCTGCAAAAAGCGCAGATAGCCCGTCAGGCATGGCTATAAAGCGACGCTTGCGACCCTGCGCCGCCGCGATACGCTCGCTGATCTCCATCATGCTGAGCTGCTCCGGCCCGCCCAGCTCATAGATATGCCCGCCATGTTCAGCGGGGTTTTCAAGCGCCAGGGCAACGGCCTCGGCCACATCGTCGGCGTGGACCAATTGCAGCTTAGCGTCCGGGCCGAACACCGGAAGCGCGGGAGCCATCTCGATCATTTGGCCGAACATGTTGAGGAAGTTGTCGTCTTTCCCAAACACAATCGACGGGCGAAGGATGGTCGCCTCTCGAAACGCGGCCAACACCTTTTCCTCGCCCAGCGCTTTGCCTCGCGCATACGCCGCGCTCGAGTTCGCATCGGGTCCGATCGCGCTCACATGCGCAAAACCTCGCGCCCCGTTGGCCTTGGCGATCTGCGCCATTTGCCCGGGCGCCTCGCCCATCAGCTTTTCAAGATCGCCGGAAAACGCGCCCACGAGGTTCACAACGTAGTCCGCGCCTTGAAGCGCCGCCGCCAGGCTTTCGTCCTTGAGGATATCGCACCGGGCAAATTGCAGCTGCCCCAGGTTCGCGAGCGGCTTCAGGCTGTGGCTGCGCTCAGGATTGCGGCTGGCAATCCGCAGCCGAGCGCCGCGGCGAAGCAAGCTTTGCGCAACGTAATTCCCAATATACCCGCTGCCCCCAAACAGGGTAACGAGACGATCAGCAAGTGGCGATGGCGTGGTCATGATGGCGTGTCCCTTACGCGTCATGGTTCAAATCGTGAATACGCCCATGCGACAATGCGAAGGTTCGGGCAAGCGCGCGCGCCGCATGGCGTGATGATGAAAGCGCAATCAGATAGGAGTGATCGAAACTTGATCGGCCGCTTGCTTTCCCAATCGGCGCGCCTCGTCTGTCGTTTCCGCGCGGGCGAGCGCTACGCCCATGCGCCGATAGGGCCGCGTGCTGGGCTTGCCAAACACGCGAACATCCACCGAAGGACCGACCGCCAGCGCGCGATCCACCCCCTCGAACCGAAAGGCTTCGCTATCTCCTTGCGCGAGTATGACAGCCGACGCCCCATTCTTGGCGGCGATCGTTTCGGGAACGGGCAAGCCAAGGATAGCCCGTGCGTGAAGATCAAACTCCGACAGATCCTGCGTGGCAAGCGTTACCATGCCGGTGTCATGCGGCCGCGGGGAGAGTTCGGAGAATATCACCTCTTCTCCCGCGTCGGTTGAGCGAACGAAGAACTCCACGCCATACAGCCCCCAGCCGCGCCCATTGCCTTGCAGCGCGGTCACGACCTTCGCGGCCATGTCCTGAGCTTGCTTCAGCGTATCCGATGACATCGCCGTGGGCTGCCAACTCTCTTGGTAGTCGCCCCTCTCTTGGCGGTGCCCGATCGGAGGGCAAAAGGTAATCCCGCCAGCGTGCCGGACGGTGAGCAGAGTGATTTCGTAATCAAACTCGATGAACGCTTCGACGATCACACGCGCGCGATCGCCGCGCATGTTGGCTACGGCGTAATCCCAGGCGGTTTCGAGCTCCGCCTCACTCGAAACCTTGCTTTGGCCTTTCCCTGACGAGGACATGACCGGCTTGATGACACAGGGAAATCCTGTGTGCTGCGCCGCGGCTTTCACTTCGTCCAACGTTGTTGCGTAGCGATAGCGAGAGGTTCTTAGGCCGAGTTCTTCCGCTGCGAGATCACGGATCGCGTCTCGGTTCATCGTCAGCTGCGCCGCCCGCGCGGAAGGAACCACTGCAAAACCTTCGCTTTCCAGCTCAACCAAAACCTCGGTTCGAATGGCTTCCACTTCTGGTACAATAAGATCGGGCTGGTGCTTCAATACGGCTGCGCGAAGAGCCTCACCATCGAGCATCGAAAACACCTCGCACGCATCCGCCATCTGCATGGCCGGCGCGTCGGGATACGCGTCACAGGCTATAACCTTCGCGCCCAGTCGCTTGACCGAAATGGTGAATTCGCGCCCAAGCTCGCCCGAGCCGAGAAGCAAGATCGTTGAGATAAACGCCATAGGCTGCAGCCCCTAGCGCTGACACGCGGCAAGTCAAAGCGCGGCGCGCCCCGAGCCCAGGCTTACGTCTCCGCATCCGGCGACCTGCATCCCGCCCTTGGCTCGCGCCATGACAAGCGCCACTTCCGCCTGTTTGAGCGTCCAATCGACGCTCTTTTCGATCGGGGCCAAGCCAACGCTTGCAGAAAGGCGCGGGCCACGGCTGGTAGGAGTCAGAGTAAGCCCGGCGTAAGTTTGCAGGGTTTGCTTGGCCCATTTCCGGCTCTCTCGACCCGATAAGCTTGGCAGGAGAACACAGAACCGACCTCCGTCAAACTGCCCGATCTCAAAGCTATCCTCTCCCATCGTCTCGAGAAACTTGGCGAAGCTCCAGACGATTTCATCGACCGTGCGCTGTCCGTACTGAAGGAACACCGCGCGTATCCGATCAATTTCGAAGAGAGCCATGACGCCGTCTCCTTGGGCTTCCAAGTGCCGACCCAATGCCGCGCGAATGGTGCGCCGGTTAGCTAACCCCGTCATGGGATCCGTCAGCGCTCCGGAGTGGATTTCGCTCTCCAAAGCGCGCTGACGTTCAAGCGATCGCAAAAGGCCCAACGCGCCGCAGATTTCGCCTCGCTCGTCCGAAATAGCGCGCAGACTGAGAGCGTACCAACGCGCCTTCCTGGAAGCCATCTCGCTCTCTTGATGTGTGGAGCCTTGGACCAGTGGAAACTCGAGCCAGTCAACAACACCGCTCTCTTCCGGCCCCCCCGATAGGATCAGCGTAATGTAAGTTTTAAGAGCCTCGCCAAAAGCCTTGTCCGCAAGATCCGCCAAATTCGGCTTTAAAAGCAGTTGCGTAAGATCATACCCAAGCTCGGTGATGTTCGAAGACGCCGTTTCCAGAAAACCTTTGGCGTCTATCTGAACAACAATGTCGCCAATCGTCTCTTCGAGTAATCCGTGCAGAGCGGCCCCTTCAGCCGAACTGAAATGCAAACTCATCGTAATCACGCCCCCGCGACCTGTTTGAATTTCCCCGGCTACGACCGAAAACAGATTGTGCGGTATTCTTGAATTCAGTTGACTTATTGAGACAAATTATTGGCACCTGTTGAGAGTAAGCACTGTTATACAACCTATCTAATTTTCGAATCGTAACCCCTTTAATTTACCATGTTTTTTGTTTTTGCGCGGGGTGTTACGCAGATCGCGCGATGGATTGCGCTTAAAGCTCAACCATAATTCGCACCTTCGAAGGGTGCGTGCCGTGCGCGGTGGCAATTCGAAGGCGGCATTCCTCAACCACAGCGGCGTGCATTTGGCTGCCCAGCTTGTCTTCCAACTCCTCGGGCGGAACCCCCAGAAACTCCGCCATGGCTGGGACTCGGTCCGGCAAAGGTCGGGCCTTTCCCTTTTCCCAGGCCCACACAGTCGGTTTGCTAACGCCAAGGGCCGAGGCCACTTGCGCCAAGGTGAGCCCTCTTTCCCTCCGCAAACGATTGAGCTTGACCCCGAAAGGCTCGGCGGGAGCTTCCAGCAGCGGCGCGATGGCCTCCACCGGCGGATCGGCGCGCAACTGCGCCGCAGCCAAAGCGGATTGATCCAAGACCTGTTCGAACGCGCACCCAAACAGAAGCTCGCTTTGCCAAACCACGGCCGCGCGGACGGGGCCGATCTCCGGGAGATCCAGAATGAGGCGCTCACCCACCGCCAGATCCAATTCGGTTTCAAGAAGAAGCCCCGACGACGAGATGTTGTGAATGAGCACATTGGCCTCGAGCCCGCCGGGCAACAGTCCACTTGCCTCAAGAAACAGCGCACGCCGTTCCGTGCGGCGCGCATCCTCGCGGCCCGAATGCGCGGTGGTGGTTTCGAGGTGCCCTTTGAGCGCCATTGTCTTTATCTCCGTACGAGTGGAATTCCACTCGTCCGGCGCAAATACCTAATTTTAAGTAAGTAAGTTTGCCTAACAAAGCCCAAACGTGGCCTGCGTGAGACCCAGCGAGGCGGCTAAGTTATGTGCTTAATCCTCGGCGTCCAATCCGTAGGCGGTGTGCAAGACGCGAACCGCCAGTTCGGTCTCATCTTCGTCGATCAGGACGCTCACCTTGATCTCGGACGTCGAAATCGCCTGAATGTTGATGCCGCGATCAGAAAGCGACCGGAACATCGTGCTGGCCACGCCCGCATGGCTCTTCATCCCCACGCCCACGACGCTGATTTTGGCGATTTGACTGTCTGTAATGATCCGGTTGAAGCCGATCAGTTCGCGGCGGTCCTCCAGCAACGCCTGCGCGCGCGCCAGATCCGCTTGCGGCACGGTGAAGGTCACATCGGTCTCGCCTTTGTCACGGCCAACGTTCTGAATGATCATGTCAACGTTGATGCTCGCTTCGGCCAAAGGCTCAAAAATATGCGCCACCGCGCCCGGTTTGTCGGGCACGCGGGTCAGGATGACCTTCGCCTCGGTCTTGTCATGCGCGATCCCGGTCACAAGCTGGCGTTCCATCAGCCCCTTCTCCACCATTTCGTCCATTTCAGCCTCGGAGACGATCAACGTCCCGAGCAAATCATCCGCCGAAGCGTTTGTATCGGCGTCCACAAAGCTGGAGAGCACCTGCAAGCGAACGCCAGCCTTCATCGCCAAACCCACGGACCGCGTCTGGAGCACCTTGGCGCCCACGCTCGCGAGTTCGAGCATCTCTTCGTAGGTCACCGCCTTGAGCTTGCGCGCCTTGGCCACGATCCTCGGGTCGGTGGTGTAGACCCCGTCGACATCGGTGTAGATGTCGCAGCGGTCTGCGCCAATGGCCGCCGCGACGGCGACCGCCGAGGTGTCCGAGCCCCCACGCCCCATCGTGGTGATCCGCCCTTCCTGGCTCACACCCTGAAAGCCCGGAATGACGGCGATTTCGCCGCGCTCCAACGCCTCCAGCATTTGAGGCGCCTCAATCGCTTCAACACGGGCCTTCGCATGGGCTTCGACCGTTTTGATCGGGATCTGCCATCCGAGCCAGCTGCGCGCCTTCTCACCCAGCGATTGGAGCGTGAGCGCCAAGAGACCGCTGGTCACCTGCTCGCCGCTGGACACCACCACGTCGTATTCGGCGGGATCGTGCAGTGGATTGGCTTCGCGGCAAAACCCGACCAGTCGGTCCGTCTCTCCGGCCATAGCGCTCACAACCACGGCGACTTCGTTGCGGGTGCCGTCCGCTCCCGCCGCCTGCCCGCGCACCAGCCCCGCCACGCGCCGAATACGCTCGGTGCCCGCCATCGAAGTTCCGCCGAACTTCATGACGATCCTTTGCGACTTTGAGCGCTGGGGATTTTGAGTGGCCAAGAGGTGGCGCTCCTAGGCGTGGGTTGACTGGTTTATCGTTCGACGCGCTGTTAGGGGTCTGCCATGGGAAACGCAAATACGACGATCCGCCCGGAAGAAGCCGCGTTCTTTTCAGAGCTTGCGCGCGATTGGTGGAATCCCAAGGGCAAGATGGCGAGCCTGCACGAGGTGAACCCGGTTCGGCTCGAATACCTACGTGAAGCGATCGATGGCCGTTGGCCCGACAATAGGGGCTCGGTGAAACCACTCGCGGGCAAGGCGGCGCTGGATATTGGATGCGGTGCTGGTCTGCTGTGCGAGCCAATGGCGCGGCTAGGCGCGGACGTCACGGGTGTGGACGCGAGCGCGGAAAACATCTCGGTCGCGGCCACGCACGCCGAAGGCGCTGGGCTCGATATCCGGTACATGGCAGGCGAGGTGGCCAGCATCGACATCGGCACTTTCGACTTGGTCACATGCGTCGAAGTGATCGAGCATGTTGCCGACAAGCGCGCGTTTCTGGCGGATGTCGCCGCGCGGCTTGCGCCGGACGGCCTGTTGGTCATGTCAACGCCCAACCGAACCGCCGCCAGCCGTCTTCTCTTGGTGGGCGCGGCCGAAGCGGTGGGCTACGTCCCACGCGGCACGCACAACTGGTCGGACTTTATCACGCCAGACGAGTTCGGAGAGCTGCTTGAGGAGTCCGGATTAGAAGTCCTAGGTCAGCGCGGCATCGCCTGGCGGCCCGGCAAGGGCCTGCATCTTTCCGACGATATGTCGCTCAATTACATCCTAAGCGCGCGGCGGGATTAGCAGCGTGAAAAATGAACCGCAGGAAATTTGGATCCAATGTTTGTCGTGATTTCAAGACGTATTGTTCCGCCCATTTCTATCACGTCACGCAGGACCTGATACTTACAAATATACTCGCGAACGGACCTCTCGAAGGCGTGCGGAACGATCGTTTGATCAATGGTCTTCACATTTGAGTGGCGGATCACCAGCGTGTCAGGGGCTTCAATCTCTATAGTCTCCACGATGTCTCTCTCTTCCGGATCATGGAAGGCCACCCCAGGGCGGGTGCCTACGCGCTGGGCCGCCTTAAGAGCGTCCTCCAGAGTAGCAGGCGCACCCAAATCGCTACACGCGACCAATAGGAGTGCGGGTATCATCGCGAGCACAGTCTTCACGGCTACATTCCCGATTGAGAAGGGTTCGATGGCCAAAAGGGGTTACTTCTTGACTATGCCTTGTTCGGCATCCTCAATCAGCGCCACAAATTCCTTCACGTTATCAACGAAGAAACCGTCCGCGCCGCTCGCGATGGCGGCGTTCCAAAGCTCCTTGTAGCGGCCTTCGCCCGATGGCCCCGCGTCGCTCTGTAGGGGTGCGGGCAGAAATCCGTTCTCCTTGCGCAGCGTCCAGGGATGCACTTTCAAGCCGACGGCGTGCGCGTCTTCGACCAGCGAGGTGGGCTGCATCGTCGCGGGATTGAGCACGTGCCCTAGCCATGGCCCGATCCCATCGGCGTATTGGGCGACCTCGGCCAATCCGGCTGGGGTGAGGATATCCGCCCAGCGCATGCCGGGCTCATCATACGGCCCGCCTTGAACCGAGACCAGCAGGACCAAAGGCGTGTCGACCAGTTTGTTAAGGCGCTGAAGAGGGCTCACTTCGAAAATCTGGATGAAGACCGGAGCGTCCGCGCCATCCAGATCGAACTTCTCCAGCTCGGCCACCAAGAGATCGACCATGTCGATCCCTTCCTGTTCGAGCATCAGAGTGGGGTGCTTTAGCTCTGGATAGAGGCCGATCACCCGGCCGGTCTCCGCCTCTTTTGCGCGCACAAGTTGCACGATTTCGGCGAAGGTCGGCACCTGATAGAGACCATTGAACCGCGCGTTCGCCGGACGCGAACTGGGCACACGCTCGCGCGACCTTAGCGTGCGAAGCTCGTCGAGCGTGAAGTCCTCTGAAAACCACCCCGCAACCCGCTGCCCTTCGACCATCTTGGTGCGTCGGCGATCTTCAAACTCTTCGTGCGACGCCACATCCGTGGTGCCCGAAAGCTCGTTTTCGTGACGCGCGATGAGCTGGAGATCCTTGGTCACGACAAGGTCCGGTTCGATGAAATCCGCGCCTTGATCGATGGCCAATTCGTAAGCCGCCAGCGTGTGCTCGGGGCGATCTCCGCTCGCGCCGCGATGCGCAATAATCAGCGGACGGGCCACTTTGGCGTTCTCCTCAAGAGCTTCTCCCTGCGCCGAGACCGGAAGGGAAAAGGCCATTGCGGCCAGAGCCAGAGTTACGAAAGCGCTGCGGACCATTCATCTTCCTTAAAACCAACCAGAATTCCGCCTGCGTGTTCAACCACAGGCCGCTTAATCATGCTGGGGTGCTGAACGAGCAAAGCGACAGCCGCGTGACTCTCCTCCGCGCTCGCCTTTTCGGCGTCGGTCAGCTTGCGAAAGGTCGTGCCGCGCTTATTGAGGACCACGTCCACGCCCTTGGCCGCAATCCAGCTTTCGACCTTGGCGGCGTCAGCGCCTTCCTTCTTGTAGTCGTGAAACGCGTAGTCGAGACCCTGCGCCTCAAGCCATTTGCGCGCCTTTTTCACGGTGTCGCAATTGGGAATGCCGTAGAAGTGTATCGTCATTGAAAGAATGTCCTTCGGGCCATGCGCTCGAGAGTTGATTAACGCGCCCCCGAGCCCGGTGAAAGATGCGCGTCGGCGATTGCCACGGCTAACGCGTCGGCCGCGTCCGACCCGGCGATTTCGGCTCCGGGCAAAAGCACTTTGAGCATCGCGGAAATCTGGTTTTTGTCCGCGCTGCCGGTGCCCACCACCGACTGTTTTACCTTGCGCGCTGCGTGTTCGGTGACCGGCAATCCCGCCGCTCCGCAAGCCGCCAGCACGGCTCCACGCGCTTGCGACAGTTTGAGCGTGGATTGCGCGTTCTTGTTGACGAACACTTCTTCGCACGCGCCACGATCAGGACTATGCTGCGCGACGATCTCGGCAATGCCCGCATGGATCAGCGCAAGCCGTTGCGCGATGGGCTGTTTGGGGTCGGTTGGGATCTGCCCGTTGGCGAGATGCGACAAGCGCGATCCTTCGGCCCGAACCAGCCCCCAGCCGGTGCAGCTTAGCGAGGGATCAAGACCTAAAATAATCACCAGCGAAACAGCTTCACAGACCGACGAGAAAGCCCACCCGCCACAGCAGAGCCAACAGAAACGCTGATCCCAAGGCGAGCGCCAAAGTCCATGAGGTCCAAGACACCGCCTTGGCTCAGGCTAGGCTCTCCATCACCGCGTCGGGGATTTCGTAATTGCCCCACACGGTCTGGACATCGTCATCGTCTTCCAGCGCGTCGATCAGCTTCATCAACGTGCCCGCGCCCTTTTCATCCATTTCGACCGAGATGTTGGGCTTCCAGGCCAGCTTGACCTCTTTGGCCTCGCCCAGCGCCACTTCGAGCGATTTGGACACTTCGTGCAAGTCTTCCGACCCGGTCCAGATCTCGTGGCCGTCTTCGGACGAAGAGATATCCTCCGCACCCGCTTCGAGAGCCGCTTCGAGCACCTTCTCTTCATCGCCGGCTTCGGGCCCGTACTCGATGTATCCCAACCGTTCGAACCCGTGCGCGACCGATCCTTCGGTGCCCAGATTGCCGCCATTCTTACTGAACGCGGTGCGCACGGCGGTGGCGGTGCGGTTGCGGTTGTCGGTCAACGCTTCGACGATGATCGCGCTGCCGCCCGGTCCATACCCTTCGTAGCGCACTTCCTCGAAATTCTCGTCATCGCCCGAGGTCGCTTTGTCGATCGCCCGCTGGATGTTGTCCTTTGGCATGGACTGCGCTTTGGCGTTGTTGACCGCCAGACGCAGGCGCGGGTTCATATCCGGATCGGGCATGCCCATCTTGGCCGCCACGGTGATTTCACGGCTGAGCTTGGAAAACAGGTTGGAGCGTTTCTTGTCCTGCGCACCCTTGCGGTGCATGATGTTTTTAAATTTGGAATGGCCGGCCATGGATTATCCTTGGGGGAACTCTTTATTGTCGAATGTGGCGTAAGCGTCGCTCCCCGCCATTAGACGCAGCAGTGATATGACGACAAGCCCTCTCACACCCCAAGAGATCGACGAGACGTTCGGTGACGTGGAGCCCGCTGCGCGGCCAACAACGGCTTTGCGGGAGTGGAGCCAGTTTTACCGTTTCGTCAAATCGCCCCGACTGCCCGTGGAGGGCGCTTCGCATAGCGGCGCGGCCCGCGCGACGGGCCGCATGCTGGGGCTCGATATGGTCTTCATGGTCGGGTTTATCGCCGCCTTGGGTCTTGCCTCCGCGCTCGGCTTTACCCCGCCTGAAAACATCAACAGCACGTTGACGCCTGACCTTAAATCGATTGCCTTGATCGTCTTGTTGGCCCCCCTGGGCGAGGAATTGCTCTTTCGCGGCCCGCTTTCTGGAAGACCGCGCGACGTGATCGCGCTGCCCATTCTGGGCGTCGCGGTGTTCATGATATCCGCCGCGCTGCTGGTACCAGAAAGCGCGCCAGTGTTACTTGCATTTGCTGGTGTCATGGCGCTGGTGGCTGCGGCGATCAGGGCGCTTTTGCGCGGGCGCGGCCCATGGCCGTTCTTTAGGCGGTTCTTTGCACCCCTATTCTGGTTAAGCGCGTTGGGCTTCGCGCTCATCCACCTGGGCAACTATGCTGAAGGCTCACTCGCCATCCTGTTGCCGCTCGTGCTGCCGCAGTTCGCGCTGGGCACGATGCTCGCCTATTTGCGCATCCACTACGGCTTCGTCACCGCGCTCGCGTTGCACGCTATACACAACGCTTTGCTGTTCGGCTTGGCGGTTCTCGGCGGATTGGGGAGCGAAGCGGGCGCGGCCTAAATGCGCACCGCGGTGCCGCTAGCGGACACCATCAGCATGGAGCCGGTGTCGCCCACCACTTCGTAATCGAGATCAATCCCGACCACCGCGTTGCATCCGCGCGACGCGGCCTCGGCCTGCAACTCTTCAATCGCTTCGTCGCGCGCTTGCTTGAGGATGCGCTCGTAAGAGCCCGATCGCCCGCCCACGATGTCGCGAATATTGGCAAACAGATCGCGAAACAGGTTCGCGCCGACGATCACTTCCCCCACGACGATCCCGCGATATTCCTGAATGGGGTGACCTTCGATTGTCGGCGTTGTCGAAACAATAACGCCGCGGGCGTCTTTCCATTCGGTGGGCATTGGGTTCTCCTATCTAGTGTATTACTTATATAGGTCACCAGGCTTGGACATTCAACGCCGCCCCCTTCCGGATCAGCCCATTCCGAGAGCCGCTTTATAGGTTTCCAGAATGGTCTCTTGTTCGCTGCGGTCATCGGGCTTCATTTTGCGCAGCCGCACGATCTGGCGCATGATTTTTGTGTCGTAACCGACCGCCTTGGCCTCGGCGTAGACGTCGCGGATATCGTCGGCGATGCCCTTCTTTTCCTCTTCGAGGCGTTCGATGCGCTCGATCAAAAGGCGCAGGCGGTCGTCGGTGGCTTCGGCCATCGTGTTGGGCTCCATTCACTATGAGAATCGGTTGAGTTGCCGCATCCGATATAGCCTTCGCCGCCCGGCTTGAAGGGCGCTCGGCTCAATCCTGTTTATTCTTGGCGACACTCGCTTCCATGCGGGCCAATTGCTCGTCTGTCGCCGGGGTCTGACGCGTCGCTTTCCATTCGTCTTGGGGCATCCCGTGGATCACTTCGCGCGCGGCGGATTTGTCGCCCTCATAGCCAGCGTCGCGAATCCAATCGGCCAGACAATTGCGGCAAAAGCCGGCCAGCCCCATCAGATCGATATTCTGCGCGTCGTGGCGGTGCTGCAAATGGCGCGCGAGCCTTCGAAACGCCTCAGCCGCGACTTTGTCATCCAGCGCATCCAGTTTGTCAGCCATATTCTGTGTCCTTGAGAAGGTATGTCGTTGTCTTGCAAGATGGCTATGCCATAGGTGGAGTTGTGTTGGGAGGGATCATGAACACGCGCACCCACGTTTCCAGCCGCGCTGTAAGAGGCGAGGCCAAGACCACCAAAATCGATCCGCGCGGGCGCAAGGTCAAAATCCTCGCGACTATCGGACCGGCCAGCCGCTCGCCCGAGATGCTCAGGCGGCTCTTTCGCGCCGGAGCCGACGCCTTTCGCATCAATATGAGCCATGGCGAGCAGGCCGATCACGCCAAGGCGATTGCCGCGATCCGCGAACTCGAAAAAGAGTTCGCGCGCCCGATCGCCATTCTGGCCGATCTGCAAGGCCCCAAGCTGCGCGTCGGCGAGTTTGTCGGCGGGAAGGCGGTTATCCGGCACGGCGGCCACTTCAATCTCGATCGCGACCCTGCGCCCGGCGATGACAGCCGCGTGTGCCTGCCTCACCCGGAGCTTTTCGGCATTCTGGAGCGCGGCCAAAGGCTGGTAATCAACGACGGGAAGATCCGCCTGGTCGTCCGCGAGGCCGACGAGAACCGCATTCGTTGTTCCGCCGAAGTGGGCGGCGTGATCTCGGACCGTAAGGGGGTGAACGTGCCCGACGCCGAAGTGCCGATCCCTGCGCTCACCGATAAAGATCGATCCGACCTTGCCTTCGCCGTCCAGCACGGCGCGGACTGGATCGCGCTCAGCTTTGTCCAGCGCCCCGAGGACTTGGCCGAAGCGCGCCGCCTGATTGCTTCGGCGCAATCCGGGAGAGGATCGGCGCAAGGACCCGCGCTGTGCGCCAAGATCGAAAAGCCTCAAGCGGTCCATCGCCTTTCCGAGATCATCGAGCTCGCCGATGGGATCATGGTCGCGCGCGGCGATCTGGGCGTTGAGCTGGAACCGCACGAAGTTCCGCCGCTGCAAAAGCGCATCGTTGCCGCCACGCGCAACGCGGGCAAACCCGTGATCGTCGCCACACAAATGCTCGAAAGCATGATCGAAAGCCCTTCGCCCACGCGCGCGGAAGTCTCTGATGTCGCCAACGCGGTCTACGATGGCGCGGACGCGGTGATGCTGTCGGCGGAAAGCGCCGCAGGAGACTGGCCGGAAGAATCGGTCGCGATGATGCACCGCATCGCCTTCGAGGTGGAGAGGGACGAGGAATACACCGCCCGCGTGCGATTCTCCGATACGCCTCCCGACGCGACCACGGCGGACGCCCTGGCGCACAGCTGCATGACCATCGCCGACACCGTGCCGATCAGCGCGATCACCGTGTTCACCTCCAGCGGCGCGACCGCGCGCCGCGTGGCGCGCGAACGTCCGGCGACGCCGATGCTGGTGTTGACGCCCTCGATGCGCACCGCGCGCCGCGTGGCGCTCTTATGGGGTGCACACGCCGTGCCGACGAAAGACATTGGCAGCTTTGAAGAGATGATCGGCAAGGGCAAACGCATGGCCCTGCGCCACGGCTTTGGCGAGGCTGGGTCCAAGCAGATTGTGCTGGCAGGCGTGCCGTTTGGAACGCCGGGAGCGACCAACCTGCTGCACATCATCACGCTCAGGGGCGATGAGCTGGAAAAGCACGAGGGCTAAGGGGGCACCCCTAAGCCGCGAATGACACGTTACTCGCCCGACACCGCGCGCTGGGAATGGAAGAAATCAATCTTCCAGCGTCCATCTTCGTAGACAAGCACGGCGGATTCGAGCCAGCGTACCGGGTTGACCTTAGGCGGGGTGCCGGCGCTGCCTGTGTTCTCCCAAGCGGACCAAGCCACATCGCAACGCACCTTGGTGTCGATCGGGCCGAGCGACCAATTGATCTCCACCCCCTCATCCAGCGCTTGAATAATCACATCCGCCAGGGCGCGGCCCTCAAACCTTTCACCCACGTCGAAGGAATACATCGACGGCGTGGTCACGCTCTCGAAGGGCACGCCCTCCTTTCCGCGCAGAGCGTCAAAGAAATCGCGGATGGTTCGCTCGACATCTGCGCGGGCTTGCGCGGGATCGGGGCATTGGGGAGACTGGGCCGAGGCGCTTTGCGGCAGGGCAAAGGCGGTGGCCATAGCGACACAAAAAGCAATTCTACGCATACGCGTAGATTGCCCCGCACCCCGTCCAAGTCAATCATTCGATTGCTCAAAGCGTTTTCAGTTCAGCTTGGCGCAACCCTTTGGTTTGTAGTGAGTTACGACACTATAGATCTATCGACACAGACGCGGACGTTGTTCAGTTCAGGAGTGAATAGTGGAACTCGCGCTTCCATGGTTTCAGGGAAGAAGACCCCGTTACAAGGCCCGACTCACCTACGCGGAGAAGCGCTTTGCGTTGGTCTTCGCTCTGGGAGTGACAGCGGCGCTCTTCACACTCTTGGCGTTTATCTCGCCAGCGGAGGATAGGCTGGGGCCGCCCCATGAGGCGTTGACCGTGTTCACGATCTCCGTGGACGCCGAAGAGAGTGTGCAGCCTGATCCACCCAAGGTCGACCAGCGCGAAGTCCTAGCCAACACTCTGGAGGAAGCCGCGCCGGAAAGCGGCCCGCTTACCGTTTCCCCCGCGCCTGATCTGCTCATCGTGCCGGAGTCCAAAATCACTCTCACCGACTGGTTGATCCCGGAGATCACTTTAGCCGACGCAGCGCTGGAATTCACACAAGGCGCGCCCAGCGAAGGCGACCAGGACATCGGGCCAGAAGGTATCAAGGGCACGGGCGGGGATGGCGTTGCCGGCAACGGACTGGGCGGCGCTGGAAGCGGGCTTGGGCGGGGCAATCAGCTCTTCGCTTCATGGGCGCCGAGCATGAATTTTGAAAAGCTCAACACCTTCTACCCTGAAGACGCGCGCGGCGCGGGAATCGAAGGGCACGCCTTGCTTAAATGCATGGTCTTGAAGCGGGACCGCGTGCGCGATTGCAGCTTGGTTGAGGACGGGCCGGTTGGGCACGATTTTGGCCAAGCCGCGCTCGACGCGGAAGATATTCTGCGCGTGCGCGTGCGCAATCAGGTGGGCCGGCGCGTCTATAACGAGTGGGTGATTATCGAGACGGTTTTCAAACCCTCGGCGACGAAGCACACCGCGAAGTCCGGCACCATGACGGGCGATGCCGACGCCTTAATGCCTTAACCGGCGGCGTCCGCCAGCCGTTTGCGCGCTTCCGCTTCACCGATCAGCGGCAACAGCTCGCCCATATCGGGGCCGTGGTTCATACCCGTAAGCGCTTGCCTGAGCGGAAGGAACAGCGTCTTGCCCTTGCGTCCCGTCGCCTCTTTCAGAGCTGAGGTCAGTGCGCTCCATGGATCGTCGCTCCAGGTCAGCGTCGCGGCGGCCTCGGCCAGATAGGCGCGGTCCTCCTCCGTAAACTCGACAGCATCGATAGGGCCGATGACGAGCCGCCACCATTCGCTCACCTCGCCAATGGTCGAGATATTCGGGCGAACCGCGTGCCATCCAGCTTCGTCCATTCCTTCGGGGAGGCGCGCCTTCACCGCGTCATAGTCCATCTGGTGGACGATAGCGGTGTTGACCCGCTCCAATTCCGCGTCGTCGAACTTCGCGGGAGCGCGGCCAAAGGTGGAAAGGTCAAACGTGTCGAGCAGCGCCGCGCGGTCTGCAATCGGCTCCACCGGCAGCGAAGTGCCGAGGCGGGAAAGCAGGGCGATGATGGCTTCGGGTTCAATCCCCTTCTCGCGAAACGCGTCGCAGCCGAGCGATCCCAGACGTTTGGAGAGCTTGCCCTCTTTGCCCATCAGCAACGCTTCGTGCGCAAAGCTGGGAGGTGTCGCTCCAAGCGCGGTGAACATCTGGATTTGAACCGCGGTGTTTGAGACGTGATCTTCGCCGCGCAGAACCTGCGTGATGCCCATATCGATATCGTCGACGGTGCTGGGCAACATGTAGAGCCACGAGCCATCCGCGCGCCGGATGACGGGATCGGAAAGCTGGGCGGGATCGAACTTGGCCGTACCACGTACGCCATCTTCCCACGCGATCGCCTCGCTGTGATCGAGCTTGAAGCGCCAGTGCGGGGCGATGCCTTCGGCCTCCTTGGCCGCGCGTTCCTCTTCGCTAAGCTCAAGCGCGCCGCGGTCGTAAATCGGCGGCAGACCGCGCCCAAGCAAGACTTTGCGCTTGAGCTCTAGCTCCTGCTGCGTTTCGTAGGCGGGGTAGATCCGGCCCGCCTCGCGGAGCCGTTCAAACGAGGCTTCGTAACGATCCAGCCGCGCGGACTGGCGCTCTTCACTAGTCCAATCGATGCCCAGCCAGGTGAGGTCCGCCCGAATGGCTTCGACGTATTCTTCTTTCGATCGCGCGGCGTCGGTGTCGTCGATGCGCAGGACGAAAGCGCCGCCAGCCTTCTGAGCCAGCATCCAATTGTGCAGAGCGGTTCGGATATTGCCGACGTGCAAACGGCCGGTCGGCGAGGGGGCGAAACGAGTAGTTGTCATGGGGGCGTGCGTTAGACAGCGCCGTCATCCCCCGCAAGCGGTTCTCACGACAGACCGATCAAACGGCGTGGGCTTCGGCAGCGACCAGCGCGAGCACCGCGTCCCAGAGCCGGTGAATACGATCCGCGCGCACCAAACCGTCGATCTGAGCTTCAAAGCCCGCCCGGTCGCGAGCACTCGCGCAGTCGACGAGCGCCCCGATGGTCGCTTCGTCATGGGTCAGGCGCTGGCAGCAGAAGCGCGAGACGTGGACATTCTCGGGCCAAGTCGCCGCCAGGGCCTGGCTCAACGCCAGCGATTTCGCCGCGATATCGACACCGCCCAGTCGCACCGCCAATTCCGGCACAGGGTCGCGCTTCACCCGCTCATGCAGCGCGATTAGGCGCAGCGAATAGATAAAGCGCCCCGAAACCGGGCCGAGCGAAGCCAGCGTGACAGGCTTGGCGAGGTCTTGAATCCAGGAAGAGGCGGAACTCGGTGTGTCGGATTGTCGGGCAGGCTTGCTCATGCGGTCTCCTTGTCATCCGAATCACTACTCGTATCGCGAACGATTATCAATAGCACCTGTCGATTTGTTGGTGCGCAAACGAAAAAGCCCGCCGCAGCGCTAAGCTGCAGCGGGCCTTGAGCGCGGCGCCGCAGCGCGGCACCAATCGCAAATCAGGAAAAACTGATGCGGGCTGTCACGTTCGGCTCTCGACGACGCATCACAGCGCCGATGCCAAACAAGCCAAGCAACAAAAGCGCCCAGGTTTCGGGCTCAGGAACAGCCGCAAGGTTAATCGTCAGCGTCGGACTACCATAGCGGACAAAATTGCCGCTCGTTTGAATGATATCGAGATTGGCCGATCCATCGAGAAGACTGGCAAACGAGGAACTGGGCAACGCAATCTCGAACGCCCGGAAAGCGGGCCCACCTTGGAAGCAACCGGGGTCGTTAAGCGGACACACCGTCAGTTGCGTTCCATCAAGATCGACATCGAAGCTTGCGGTCGAGAAATTGAACTGATCCGTACCAAATGTGCCGCTCAGGAAGGCGCTCACAATCGTCGCATTCGAACTTATGTCGTAGGTGAAAACACCAGCGCTTCCCAAGTTAATCGGAAAACCGCCTGTGTTAGATGGACCATCGAAATCGCCCAGCGTGTCAGCGATCGTGGTGCTGGCCGATGCCGGAGTAGCCGAAATAGCTGCGGCAAGCGCAGCGGTAGCCATGAATAGAGATGATTTCATATTGCCCCCCAAGAAACAAAGCGCCCGAAAGCGGATCGACCCTGTTAACTAAAAATTAACCGGTAACAACCGGGAGAGCAAGCTCGAAGTAGAGTCCCATTTTGGGACGGCTCCTTGGCGCAGAGCCACATAGAGATGGGCAAATCGGCGGGAAGTCGGCGCAAAAAACCCGCCGGAAGCGATGGGCCGCCGGCGGGTTAATTGCTCTTGTAGGCTTAGCGCCGCGTTACTCGCTCGCTGGAGCTTCGCCTCCACCCATGGCGGCCTTCATCGCTTCCTCAGAGGAAACCGGATCGGCGGCGGGCTCTTCCTCGACCGCGTTGGCGGCGGCGAGAGCGTCCTGCTGCTTCTTCCACTGCGCCTTGAGAGCGGCGTCACGGCTCGATGCGGTCACACGCATGCGGTTCATACCCGCGCCCGTTCCCGCCGGGATGAGACGGCCCACGATCACGTTCTCCTTGAGACCGATCAGCGTGTCCTTCTTACCCTCGACCGAAGCTTGCGTCAGCACGCGGGTCGTCTCCTGGAACGAAGCCGCCGAGATGAAGCTGCGCGTTTG
The DNA here is from genome assembly GCA_039186235.1 of Pseudomonadota bacterium. GTDB lineage: Bacteria > Pseudomonadota > Alphaproteobacteria > Sphingomonadales > Sphingomonadaceae > Erythrobacter. Next base: position 68,819 of record JBCDAE010000018.1, read on the forward strand.
CAAAGAGGCCTTGGTGATGCCCAGCAGGATCGGGGTGCCTTCGGCCGGCTCCTTACCCTTGCCAAGCTTCGAGTTGATCTCGAGCATTTCGGCCAGATCAACCTGTTCACCCGGAAGCAGCGTGGTGTCACCACCCTTGGTGATTTCAACCTTTTGCAGCATCTGGCGAACGATCACCTCGATGTGCTTGTCGTTGATCTTCACGCCCTGCAGTCGATACACTTCCTGGATCTCGTTGACGAGATATTCAGCCAGCGCTTCGACGCCAAGAACCTCGAGGATGTCATGCGGGTTGGGCGAACCGGAGATGAGCGTATCGCCCTTCTTCACAAAGTCGCCTTCCTGCACGTCGATCACCTTGGTCTTGGGGATCAGGTACTCAACGGCATCACCTTCCTCGGGCACGATCGCGATCTTGCGCTTCGCCTTGTATTCGCGGACGAATTCAATCTTGCCCGAGATTTTGGCGATAACCGCGTTGTCCTTAGGAAGACGCGCTTCGAAAAGCTCGGCCACCCGCGGAAGACCACCGGTGATGTCACGCGTTTTGGCCGCTTCGCGCGAAGCACGGGCGAGAATGTCACCTGCGGCAACTTCCTGACCATCTTCAACCGACAGCGTCGTGCCCGGCGCCAGCATATAGCGCTGGGCATCGGCGTCATCTTCGCTCTGGCCGTCGGCCTGCAACATCAGACGCGGACGAAGGTCTTCCTTCTTCTTGCGGCCGGTGGCGCGGTTTTCGGTGACGATGCGCTGGGCGATACCTGTCGCGTCGTCGGTCTGCTCTTCGAGGGTCGTGCCTTCGACGAGGTCCTGGAAGCGGACCACACCCGATTGCTCGGTGATGATCGGCAGCGTGAACGGATCCCATTCCGCCAGGCGATCGCCTTCCTTCACCTTCGCGCCATCCTTGAACATGAGCACGGTACCGTAAGGCACCTTGTGCATTTCACGCTCACGGCCTTCGGCGTCGATCACGGCGAGTTCACCGTTGCGAGCCATCGAGAGGATGCGGCCCTTCTTGTCGGTGATGGTCGGCATGTCGCGATATTCGACCTTACCGTCCGAGATCGATTCAAGGTGCGAGGTTTCGTTGAGCTGCGCCGCGCCACCAATGTGGAAGGTACGCATCGTCAGCTGCGTGCCCGGCTCACCGATCGACTGCGCGGCGATAACGCCGACAGCTTCGCCAATGTTGACCGGCGTACCGCGCGCCAGATCACGGCCATAGCAGGTCGCACACACGCCCTGTTCGGCTTCGCAGACCAGCGGGGAACGGATCTTGGCAGACTGGACTTCCGCTTCTTCGATCAGTTTCACCATCGGCTCATCAACCAGCGTGCCTTTGGCCACGATCACATCGCCCGTGGACGCGTTGACGATATCCTCGGCCACGGTGCGGCCCAGAATACGCTCACCCAGCGAGGCGATAACCGAACCACCTTGAACGATGGCGCGCATCTCAAGCGCGTTGGTCGTCTTGCAGTCCTCTTCGACGATCACGCAGTCTTGCGACACGTCGACCAGACGGCGGGTCAGGTAACCCGAGTTCGCCGTCTTGAGCGCCGTATCCGCGAGGCCCTTACGAGCGCCGTGGGTCGAGTTGAAGTACTCAAGAACGTTGAGGCCTTCCTTGAAGTTCGAGATGATCGGGTTTTCGATGATCTCGCCCGACGGCTTGGCCATAAGGCCGCGCATACCGGCGAGCTGCTTCATCTGCGCGGGCGAACCACGCGCACCCGAGTGGCTCATCATGTAGATTGAGTTGATCTCGGCTTCGCGGCCGTCCTCGTCGATGGGGGTCGCCTTAATGCGCTCCATCATCGCGTCGGCCACCTGGTCACCGCACTTGGCCCAGGCGTCGATCACCTTGTTGTACTTCTCTTGCTGCGTGATCAGGCCGTCCTGATACTGCTGCTCGTAATCGGACACCAGCGCCTTGGTCTCGGCCACAAGGCCTTCCTTGGCGTCGGGAATGATCATGTCATCCTTACCGAACGAGATGCCGGCCTTGAACGCGTGGCGGAAGCCCAGCGTCATGATGGCGTCGGCAAACAGCACCGTGTCTTTCTGACCGGTGTGACGGTACACTTCGTCGATCACGTCACCGACATCCTTCTTGGTCAGAAGGCGGTTGATGATGTCGTAAGGCACCTTGTGGTTCTTCGGCAGACACTCGCCGATCAGCATCCGGCCCGGCGTCGTCACAAAACGGCGCATCACCACATTGCCATCCTCATCGGCCTGCGGGACGCGGGCGAGGATCTTGGTGTGGAGCGTAAC
>JBCDAE010000019.1:0-68574 GCA_039186235.1 Pseudomonadota bacterium
GCCAAGGAGCTGTCCAAGCGCTCCACCGGGCAGACGCTATACATCCTGGACGAGCCAACGACGGGCCTGCACTTTGAAGACGTGCGCAAGCTCCTCGAAGTGCTCCACCGACTGGTCGAGCAAGGCAATTCGGTCGTGGTGATCGAGCACAATCTCGACGTGATCAAAACCGCCGACTGGATCGTGGACCTCGGCCCCGAAGGCGGCGTGCGCGGCGGCGAGATCGTCGCCGAGGGGACGCCTGAAGAGGTCGCTGAAGAGCCGCGCAGCTTTACCGGGCGCTATTTGAAGCCGATGCTTTCCAAAGCGGCCGAGCGCGAAGCGGCGGAGTAGTTTCGTTCAAGGAGCTAATTGCACCGCTTCGCCGATTAGATCACTGCGCCACTCCAATTCGCCTCGCGCGAGTCGTAGTCTAACATGTCCCAATTTCTGGCAAATTCGCTTAAGTTCAATCGAAGCGTCCGAAAGAGTTCGCCTTACGGAGTTATGTTCTCGTCGGCTTCGCATTAAATTAGTGCGCCCTGCGGAGAAACCGTTCTGGGTTTCTGAGTTTATGCGCGTCACGTCATCGTTGCTGGGCCTTGGCGTACGTCCACGGCCATAGGGGGTCAGAACAGCATAAACGTTGTTTTGCAGCATATTACGCCATTTAGGTATGTAATGGGCGTTTGGTGACCCGTGGTGAGCAATCTTATAAAAACTGCAGGGAGGTCGACCATTCCAGTATAGATCATGGACAGCTTGCCAGCCGCTCAGCTCGCCTCGAATTTCTAAGTCAGCTCCAAAAAGCAATTGCGTCCCGTCAATATCAATTAGCGTCGCCACAGACGTGTCATTGCGATTTGGCTTTTTCAAAACGGTAACGACGTCATTGGCAGTCGGCCAATTTGAGATTTCATTTAGAAACAGCTCAATGTCCTCATCTGACGGAGAGAGGGTTATGACCTTCGCTAGTTCTGATTCATATATTGTGCGCTGGGATAGTGCTAGACGCCTCGTGTCAGGCCGTTCCTTGAGCGCCGATGATACTCTCGCCAACTCGTGAACACCTGACGTGTATGCTGTACCCGCTGCGGGAGACGCTCGCTGTATTGCAGCGCGAAACTCATCTTGAGAAAGCACAGATGGATATGAAACAAGCGCTTCTGGAGCCCAACTCAAGAGAGATGAAGCCCCCTTTATATGATCATCGTGCCAATGTGTGAGGACAACTAGTTCGATCGAATTGCCACCAAAACCTAGTTTTTCCAAATAGCTCCGCGCGATTGGAACTCCTGAGTCGTCGAGAAACGAGTCCACAACGACCCATTTGCCATTCCCAATATGAACGACAGAGCATTCGCCAATCCCCTTGCCAAAGACGGAGACTTCGATTTCATTGCGTTTTGGGGCGTCGAGTGCTGCGATCATAGCCCATCGAAAAGAGAATGCGCTTCTGCATAAGAATTCACTCTAGACTTGCGCAAATAGCAAATAGCTTCACGACTGCGAGCGCCGCTAGCTTTTTTAGATAGCCCAATGATCACTCGAAAGATCACCCCTCTACGAAGGTCTTTCCGATCTGTAGGTGCGAACTCTGTCAAAGGGATAGACATTGACTGTTCTTCTGGTGCTTCATCAAGAAGAGACAGTGCCGTAGAAATCACCACGCCATCCTCAACCGTTTCAACAACACACTCCCATTCCTGGAGCGTACTAACAGATCTTTCACCAAAGACTCGGGTCTTAAAGACTTCGGGAAAATTAAGAATCTCTCTTTTGAGATCTTCCTCGGCCAGTCTCTGGCGATGGAGTGTTTCAGAGTCTAAAGGATGGATAGCTGGCGACAAGTCAACCTTTGTAGTCACCTCACTATAGGCCGACTTTTTCAGACGTTTAGCAGATCGCCAAAGAAAATCTTTGTCCAGAAAAGAATAGTCTCTGCTCTCGTATTGCAGAACGTCGAGATCAAAGCCTGCTTGTATCGATTTGTCGTCGTATAGTTCTTCAGAGTGCTGAACGGACGGGTGTTGCTTGACCGCGCTCACGATTCCCTCCCCACAGAAATCATATGTGATATAATCCGCCGAGAATACTTTATGACGTCGTCGAATTTTTCAGAAATCATATTTGGATAATGGACGCTTTTTCCAGAATCAGAGAAATGATGATTTACGTTCATGAAGACACCTGAATCATTTTCGATCTTAACTGATGGCTGCATGCTAACGTTGACGCTTCCAAGGTCGCCATTCGCGGGGTAGGCAGCTTTAAATGAGAGCGTAGAAAAGCCACCCGCCATGTTTTTGTCTTTTGAATCCATTAGTTGTCCGAACTCGCCCCACGGCTCGATAGGGGCGAGCGCTCTACCAAAGTTCTGTCTTTGGGACCAAGAAGACAAACGAAAGTGTGACCAGTAGTTTATGCCGACCGATTTGATTGGAGTATGTGGGAGTAGATCTGCGAACAAGCTAGAAAAGATGTCAGCAGCTCTCACGAGCGGCTCTGCTGCTGCCTGTAGAAGAATTCGCTCAGTTTGAATATCGAATTGCAAACCCGGCACTTGAAACTGAGAGATTTCCGGATGCACCATGTCTATCTTTGCAGTTTCTTCTTCTTCTTCGCTTAAGAGGCCGTGACGTCGGAACCACGCAGGATGAAAGATAGCTGGATTGAATGTCCCGTTCGCAATTATGCTGACGCCCTGCTCTTCAACGAAATCCATCATGGACATCGGACTTCCTTTATCACTGCGCGCGCCTCCTTCACATCAATCACGGCGAAAATGTGGCGGGGCACCTGCTTATCAAGAGGTTGCTCATAGATTAATTGCAAAAATTGCCAGCGATACGGTTAACTCTGGCTCGTATTTCCTTTGGTAATTTTCCTACCCACCCCCAAAAGCGTAGTTACCCCGGCTCCCGCCCTCTTACTCGGAGCCTCTTATGCCCACGCCCCTCACCGAGCTAATCGCTCACCAGCGCGCTTCCTCCCCCTCCGCCGCCCCGAAAACGCCGTTTTTGCGCTCCGCCCCGTGTCCGTCCCTTTGGCGGGTCTGGCCTCAAGCCGCTGAAGAACAACGCGATGTTGGACAGGCGCGAAAGTGACACGGTGTCACTTTTGTCACTTTTGCCGGCCCTCTTCGCGGCGCGCTCGCGGGGCGGGGAGGGGCGGTCCACTGGCTGCTCCGGTGCGCGTCCTAAGGGGCTCTTAACCCGCTGGGGTGTATCTTTGTTCAATGCTCAAACCCGCTTTTGCCTGTGTCGCCCTTCCATTGACCCTCCTCGCCAGCGCGTGCGGCGCGCCCGATCCGGCGGATTACGGGGGCGGGGCCAAGGGGGAGGCGATCGCCAAATGCGTCGCCAAGACCGAGCGGGCCGACAGCGCCGTCACCCGCGAGCAGGCGGGGCAGATGTGCACCTGCGTCACCGACAAGACCTACGCCGCGCTCACCGGCGGCGGCATGGCGAAAGCGGCGATGGAGCGCGCCTTTATCGGCTGCGCGGAGCAGGCGGGCATCGCTATCACCTGATCGGGCCATCACCTGATCGGGCCATTGCCGGACCCGCGCGGGTCCCGGCTCCTTCTCGAACACTCTCAGCCTCGCCATGGGTTGGCCACGGGCGCGACGCCGCGCGCGCTCCCTCGCGCACGCCCCGTGCTCAAACGGCCCTTCTTGAGGGGGCGCCGAGCTGAATTGCGTTATCTTTCCCACCCAAACTGTCCCGTTTTGGTCAAATGGTTAACGAATCGTTGATTTCGCCCCCGGTGCGTGCATGGTGCGTCGCAACAATGGGTGTTGCGCGATTCGCGCGGGTAAACTTGGGGACCGATGATGACGAACGTTTTGACAAATCGATTGGGCCAGACTCTCGGATTGGCGCTCGCCGCCGGTGCGATGACCCTTCCGACCGCCGCGCACAGCGCGACGACGCTCGATTTCGAGGGAACGGTCGAAGCCAACTCGATCGATTACATCTTCTTCCAGTTCAGCGGCGGCGATTTGAGCATCGCGACCAATCGCTTTCTTCCCGGACCGAATTTTTCGTTGCCGTACGATCCCATGATCCGTCTGTTTGAGGATAATGGTTCTCCGATTGGCGCTTTGACCGGTGCCAACATCGCGTTCGACGATGACAGCGGACCCGGCTTGAATTCGCTCATCACCGGCAATTTTGGACAGGGCGATTACGTGCTGGCCGTCGGTTCGTGGTTCATGACCGAGGCCGAAGGACGTTCGGGCGTGGCGAGCACCCCAATTGGTGATCGCGACTACAGAACGGTCATCTCGACGACGACCGGCTTTCTTTCGGTTCCCGAGCCGATGACGTGGATGCTTATGTTGCTCGGCATGTTCGGTATCGGCGCCGCGATGCGCCGCGCGCCGAAAGTGCAGTCGGTGTCGGTCAGCTACTCCTGAATCAGAGCCTGATTAGCCCCGGCGTGTATCGCGCCGGGCGTTAAGGCGCGACAATCTCCATTGTCACCGAGGCGTGGCCGCGCTGGATCATGCCGATCTTTTGCGCGGCGGCGCGCGAAAGGTCGATGGTGCGCCCCCGGATGAACGGTCCGCGATCGTTGATGCGCACGGTGACGCTGCGGCGGTTGGCGGGGTTGGTCACGCGGACATAGGTGCCAAAGGGCAGGGTTTTGTGCGCGGCGGTCATCGCGTTCATGTCAAACCGCTCGCCATTGGCGGTGCGTCGGCCGTGGAAGCGTTGGCCGTAATAGGACGCAACACCCGAGCCGAGATTTTCGAGCACCATGGGCCCGCGTGGAATCTCGAGGGTGGCGAGATCGACCGCGCCCTGCGGCGGTGTGGTCAGAGGGTCGGGAGCGCCAAGCGTCGCAAACGCCTCGGAGAAATTCTGAGCCTCGGAGCCTGCGGTGGGTGTGGGCTGCGCGCTGAGGGCAAGGGGCCATGTCACCAGGGCCAAGCCTGCCAGCCCTCGGGCCGCGGCGCGCAGGCTCTCCCGCGCGCAAGATATTCCGCTCTCTCCCATCGCGCCTCCCTCTATAGCGTGGAGGTAAACAGGAAACCAAGGGCGCCCAGGGCAGAGCGCCCTGCAAGACTGGCGTGTCGTCGATGGATAGCCGAGAAGAGAAAGGCATGAGGTGACGAGTTCATAAGAGACAGGCCCAAAGCAAATGGGGCCGGCATTGCTGCCGACCCCACTCTCACCAGCGCGTGGACGCTTTGTTTCAAATGTCTGATCAGCAAGCTGACCAATCATCCTCATCAATGCGCGCTTGGCGCCCGATGTCTGACACCTCTCGCGGTCGGTCCTCCAACGCTCGCCCGAAAGCTCACATCTTCGGCGCACCCGAAGGTGCCTTCCGCGTTCGGCCTCTTCACCGGCGCTCGCGCCGGCATCCGGCCACCGTTTCCACAAACCTCACGCCTCCACTTGGCCGAAGCCTTGCTCGGGCGCTCCGCTTGCTTTCGCGAAGCCGAGACGACGATCCTATCCGGTTCTCAATCTCAAACGGTCGTCTTCGGTTTGACCCTTAAACGCCCTCGACCGTGATCCAGGTTCGTCATCTTTCACGTTGTCAGGACATAACGCTTATCTCAGGCGATCCGCCTTGCTTCCGATCGAAACCTTCGGCACGACGTCTCTCGACAAACGCGTGGACAGCTGTCAACGCGGTCTTTGTTCCAAAAAGCACTTCCGTTTCAGAGCCTTGCGGCTCTTGGCTTCCGTTCTTTTCGTCTCGAAGACAAGTTGAAAGTGCGCTCGAATCCGCTTCTCGGCAAGGGTGGCAAGAGCGACTTATCCACTTTTCCCCGGATCAACTGTGGAGAAGCGTGGACAACTCAACACTTCATCGCATTGGAGGCAGATTCGCGGGAACCCGAACGCGTTCGGCGCGTACAGGAAGTTAGGTCCGGAAATCCCCACTTTATGAAAATTTCACGACACTTTATCGCCGTGTCGTTGCGACTCGGTTTGCGACTCGCGAAACCAGAATCGAATCTATCCTGGAGCGATTCTTTTCAGCCTTTTCGATGGTCGCGCTGGGCCAGTAAGCGAAGCCGCAGCGCGTTCAGCTTGATGAAGCCGGCCGCGTCTTCCTGATCATACGCGCCTGCGTCGTCTTCAAATGTGACATGCGCCTCGGAATAGAGCGAGTTCGGCGATTTGCGTCCGACCACGCTCGCCAGCCCTTTGAACAGTTTGAGGCGGACCGTGCCGCTAACCTTATCTTGGCTCAAGTCTATCGCGGCCTGCAGCATCTCACGCTCTGGAGAGAACCAGAAGCCGTTGTAAATCAGATGCGCGTATTTGGGCATCAGCTCGTCTTTCAAATGCGCCGCACCGCGATCAAGTGTGATTTGCTCGATACCTCTGTGAGCGACCGCGTAGATTTCTCCGCCGGGCGTTTCGTACATGCCGCGCGACTTCATGCCGACAAAGCGGTTCTCAACTAGGTCAAGACGGCCGATACCGTGTTTGCGGCCCAGTTCGTTCAACGCGGCTAGCAGCTTTGCTGGGCTCAGGTTCTCGCCGTTCAAGGAAACTCCGTCACCACGCTCGAAGCCGATCTCGATATACTCGGGAGCGCCCGGCGCGTCCTCGGGATTATCGGTGCGCGAATACACATAGTCGGGCGTTTCTTGCCAAGGGTCTTCCAACACTTTGCCTTCGGAAGACGTGTGAAGAAGATTAGCGTCCGTGGAGAAGGGAGCTTCGCCGCGCTTGTCTTGCGGCACTTTGATCTGGTGAGCTTCGGCCCATGCGATCAGCGCGGTGCGCGATGTGAGATCCCATTCGCGCCATGGTGCAATCACCGTAATGTCGGGATCAAGCGCGTAGGCGGAGAGTTCAAAGCGAACTTGGTCGTTGCCCTTGCCAGTTGCCCCGTGCGCTATGGCGTCGGCGCCGGTTTCGTGAGCTATCTCAACCAATCGCCTTGAAATGAGGGGCCGCGCGATAGAGGTGCCTAGCAGATAGTCCCCTTCATACCGGGCGTTGGCGCGCATCATGGGGAAGACGAAATCTCGAACGAACTCTTCGCGAAGATCTTCGATAAAGATGTGCTCATCAGGGATACCCATCGCGCGCGCTTTGTCGCGGGCGGGCTCAATCTCTTCGCCTTGCCCCAAGTCCGCGGTGAAGGTGACCACTTCTAATCCGCGCTCGACGCTCAACCACTTGGCGATGACCGAAGTGTCCAGTCCTCCGGAATAGGCGAGAACGACTTTCTTGATTTCAGCCACGGGCGCTTCCCTTTTTCATAAGTGGAGCGCGGCTAGCAGCGGGGAGCCATCACAGCAACGGGATCGATCCAAAAACCTTACAAGCTGTCTGGCGAAGTCTTTCCGGTCGCCGAGTTCGATCCAAAGGCGGGTCTAGAGCGACACACGCAAGAAGACGCGAGGGCCGTCAAACTCGTATTCTATGCGCCCATCAAAGCGAGTGGCGTCGATGTCGAGCCGATAATCGGTGTAACGGTAAGCCGCGCCGACAGCGACGTTGTTGGTGATCGCAGCGGTGGCGGATGCCTCCAGATTTATCAGGCGCCCGTTGTACCGGTCGATTGTCAGATCAAGATAGTCGGCGCGACCGCGCAGTTCGAGCCACTTGATCGGACGAATCTTCGCTTGCCCCACGAGCGTGGGAAGCGGAGCGAGAAAATCTTGTCCGCGCTCGACCCCGCTTACACCCGCCTCATTCACGCTGGCTGCTCCAGCAATGCCAAAGGTAAAGTCTGTGAGATGCGCGCCCAGCGCGACAGACAGATCCCATTTGGGGTCGGCAACGATCTTATATCCGATGGTTACACGATAGATCTGCGAGGAAAATACGGACCCGACCGCCGCGCCGACATCAAACACGGCGTCTTCGACCGTTATGGTGCGATCGAGCGTTGCGGTGGTAGTTCTGTCAAGATCGAAGAAGCTGGCTTCGACGAAAAAGTTGTCATCGATTTTGGCTCCCAAAGTCAGATCGAAACTGTCCACGCCGGTGTCGAATCCCAGATCCTCTTCCAACGAAATCTCAGTGCCATTGTCGCTGTCGGGCAATGAAAGGGCGACGGTGGTGTTTGAATCGGGAAAGTACACTCCACCTTCGGCCCAAAACCTTGGGTCAGGGTCAATTTCTTGCGCCCCGAGCGGTGCGGCAATGCTAAGTGTCAGCCCCCCGAGTGCGGCGAAACAGTAACCCCTCAGTGGTATTCTTGTCCGACCTCTATCAGGTTTCATGTCGATCAAATCCCCCCCGACGACTGAATTGCTTCGCTATTTGTAGAGATAGTCGCGTGTTTTGGGAAGCGCGTCTCGATTGCGGACATACTGGATCTGATAATTGCACATACTGCCCGCCTCAAAGACGGTGGCTGCGCCCGAAAGGTAGAAAGTCCACATTCTGAAGAAGCGTTCGTCGTACATTTCGATGATGGCATCCTTATTGGCCTGGCAATTGGCGTACCACTGACGGATCGTGTGGGCGTAGTGCACTCGCAGCGTCTCGATGTCGGTTGCCATCAGGCGGAATTTCTCGCTGGCTCGTACGGTTTCAGAGAGCGCGGGAATATAGCCCCCGGGGAAGATATACTTGCGTGTAAACGCGTCGGTCGTGCCGGGACTGCCCATACGCCCAATCGTGTGGAGGAGCATCACTCCGTCGTCCGCCAGCAGGTTGGTGCAGCATTCAAAGAAGGTTTCAAACTGGGGCTGGCCGACATGTTCGAACATGCCTACCGAGACGATCCGGTCAAAGCTCTCGCCCGCCGCTCGGTACCGTTCCGCCAGATCGCGATAGTCGATCAGCTCGAATTGCACTCTGTCGGCGACACCCGCCTCTTGAGCGCGTGTGCGCGCTAACGCAAGTTGCTCTTCGGAAAGGGTGACCCCGGTGACTTTGACATCGTAATTCTGCGCCAAAAAGATCGCCATACCGCCCCAGCCGCATCCGATATCGAGCACGGTGTTGCCCGGCTTGATCGCCAGCTTCTTGGCGATGTGAGCCAGTTTGGCCCCTTGAGCTTGCGCGAGGGTCATATCTGCGCCGAATTTTTCAAAGTCCCAATAGGCGCACGAATACTGCCAATGCTCTTCGTCCAGCATCAGAGCGTAGAGATCGTTGCCGATATCGTAGTGATGCGCCACGTTTTCGCGCGAGGTAAGCGTGTTGTTCACGCGCTCCGCCAACCATCCAAAATGGCCGGTTACACGCCGGGTTAGGCTGGGCGGAGCGAGTTGGCCGCCGCGTTCCCAGCGGCTGTTCATCCGCAAAAGGGCCACCAGACCCATCACATCGCCTTCTTCGATGATCAGCCGTCCGTCCATGAAAGCCTCTGCGGCGCCCAATCGGGGGTCAAGGATGATATCGCGCGGAACTCGGCTGTCGCTGAACCGCACCACGATTTCGGGAAAACCTTCTTCTGACGTTCCGAAGGTGTCCGCTTCGCCGTCGGAATACACGACGCCCAGCCGACCCTGTTTCACGCCGGACTTCAAAAAACGCCTTAGAAGGCCTTTACTCATTCTTCGTTCTCCGTCGTCGCGCTTACCACTGTGTTCTCATCGCGCTCAATTTCGGTTACAAAACCGAACCTTGGGAGGCTTATGCGATGGCGAGTGCGAAGACTATACCGACTGGTGTTGATGTCGAGGCTTTCCTTGAAAGCGTCGAGCCGGCGAGCAAACGCGAAGATGCAATAGTGTTGCTCGAGGCTTTCAAGCGGATCACCGGCGAAACACCCAAAATGTGGGGGCCATCGATCATTGGCTTTGGCCAATATCACTTCAAGTACGACAGCGGACGGCAAGGCGACAATTTGCGATCCGGCTTTAGCCCTCGCAAATCCAAACACTCGCTTTATCTGATGGGTGGTTACTGCGACGAAGCGACAGCTAAGGTGCGTGAAGATCAGTTGAAGCGGTTGGGCAAGCACTCGAAGGGTGCGAGCTGTCTCTACATCAACAAGCTCGCCGACGTGGACATGGATGTGCTTGAGGAGATAATCGCAACCGATTGGGACGCAATGACCCGAAAGTATCCCGTCTAAAACGCTCCCTTCAGATTCCAGCGTACCATTGGTAGTTGCCGATATCTTCCCAAAACCCGCCTTTGCCGCCTTCAACGTCACCTAGACTGGCGACGGCTTCGATTCCGGTCAGATATTTGGCGTGTTTGTAACCCAGTTGGCGCTCGATCCGCATGCGCAGTGGCGCGCCATTTTTCTCGGGGATTGGCTCGCCGTTGAGCGAGTGGGCGATGATCGTTTGCGGATGGTAGGCGTCCACCATGTCGACGCTTTCGTAGTAGCGCCGTCCGTAGAGATAATCCGCGCACCAGAAGACGACGAAATTGGCCTCCGCGCGCACTTTGGCTGCGTCAAGGATCGCTGAAAGCTGCGGACCGGCCCATTCCCCAATCGCGCTCCAGCCCTCGACGCAATCGTGCCGGGTGATCTGGGTGCGTTGGGGCAGGGCCTTCAACTCATTTAGCGAAAGCCGCATGGGATTATCCACGAGGCCTTTGATCGAGATGCGCCAATCGGGAAACCCGCGCGCCAGTTGATCGCGATAGACATCGCTGTCCACGGTTAGAGAACCGTTGCCTTTGAAAGAGGGCGAACGATCTTCAGGAGCGTATTCCGGCGCAAGAGCTTGCTGCCCGGCCAGGGTCCGGTGCGCGATGCGGTGCCAGTCTTCGGCCAGGTCAAAAAGCCCTTCGCCGCGTTCGCTGGTCGCAAAGCCATCGATCTTAGAGCACGCAGCGGTGCCCATGGCAGCCAGCCCTGCGATAAGCGATCGGCGCGCAAGCCGGGTCATGACCGGTCTCCTTCAGAAGCGTGCCCGCCTGCAATCATGCCCCAAGTTTGCCGAAACGGGCCTGAGACCACGACCATGATGATATGAACGACAAAGAATGCGAACAGCGCAAACGCCGTAATAAAGTGGAGCGAACGCGCGCTTTGGCGACCGCCCAGGCTCTCGATCAGCCAAGGCGCGACTGGTTCAAACCCTGGGCTGATCGCAAGGCCTGTGAGAATCATCAAGGGCAAGAGAATGCCGAGAACCACGCCATAAGTGAGCTTTTGCAAGGTGTTGTATTGACTGCCGCCTTCGCCCGCAAAGCGGCCCTTTAGATGCGCCTTAATCTCTTGCCAAAGATGGGGCGGTGACCACGCGCTGAGGGGCGCGGCAATATTCCGCGCGAAGTGGCGATTCAAAAGCATCGCAATCCAGATCCCGAGCAAACCGAGCGCGAAGACCCAGGCGCCCGCGCTGTGCCAATCGCGCGCTTCGGCAAGGTTATACCGTTGGGGAAGGGTGGCCCAGCTTGGAAACCGCATCACGGCGAGCCACGCGTCTGCCGGGTCAAAGCCATAGTCGCCCCAATACAGGTATCGGTGCGCATTCGAGATGCCCAAGCCTGACATAAACAGCACGACCAACGCGGCGGCGTTGACCCAATGCCAGATCCGGGTGGTGAGCGCGTGTCTGGGTTTCGAACGCCCGCTCATGATCCGCTCTCGGCTTGTTCACGGGCAAGGTAGATCACGTCGCGTGGCTGATCGAGCAGGTGCTGCCCGCTGTCGATATAGACGCTCGATCCGCTCCTGAGTGCGCCCGTCGCGAGGAACTGCGCGGCCTGCACAATCTCGTCTGGCCCCGTCTTGCGGCCCAATAGGTTGAGTTTATGGGAGGTATTGGCCTCATCCTCGGTCTGATCGTGGCTGGCCAGAATAGCGCCAGGCGCGAGTCCATAAATCCGCGCGCTCTGATCCTTCACGTGATGCTTTGCCAACATGGCAATCGTGGAAGCCAGCGCGTGCTTGGACATAGCGTAACTAAAAAAGTCGGGATTCGGATTGGCGAGCTTCATGTCGGTAATCTGCACAACCGTGCGCGCGGCCTTGCTTGTGGCGTGTCGAAGATAGGCTTGCGCCATGCGTGCGGGAGAGGTGGCGTTGATCTGCATCGCCAACCGGTTCGTTGCCGGATCGAGTTTGGTTGCATCGTCGTAGTCGAAAACCGAAGCGGAATTGATCAGGCAACGCCAATCGGGGAGGCGATCGGAGAGATTCTCAATCATGGACTGGGCAGCGTCACCATCGCTGATGTCGCATTGCACCGTTTCCGCCGAGGGCAGGCTGTCCGCCAATTCATCCGCTGGGTCCGAGCTCGAATTGTAATGGATCACCGTGTGCCAACCGCTGCGCGCGAAGCCGCGGATGATTGCCGCGCCAATCCGGGTGGCGCCTCCGGTGACGAGGATAGCGGGTTGGGTCATGCTCGTGAGGCCGTATCAGCGCGAGGTTTGTGCTTCAACGCTTGGGGGCTAGCTCAGTTTCTTGATCGCTTTGGCCTGCATTTGCTGGGAGAGTCCCGGCAATTGGCGAAGCTCTTCCAGCTCTTCGTAGCTGGCCTTGCCCTGAATGAGTGCAGTGAAGACGCGAGCCGCGCTCCAGCGTTCGTGGCCCGTAGCGATGCGCTCTAGTGTGTCTCCCGCTTGCACGTCGCCCGTTTCAAGCACACGGAAATACCACCCGCATCGCCCCGCAGCGACCACGCGCGCGGTCATCCCTTTCACCCCGAATCGATGGTCGATCTTCCAGCAAGGTTGGCGTGGCTGATTGAGTTCGATGATCGCGCTTCCCAACCTAAAGCGATCTCCAATGAAGACATCGTTTTCGACAATCCCTGCGACGCTAAGATTTGAACCAAAGGCGCCGGGCTGATCCAGCAAGGCGAGGGCGGTTTGATCGTCCAATTCGCTTCGCCAAACATCGTGGTGGTCTAGCGGGTAAAGGTGCACCGCCTTTTCCGGGCCTCCGTGCACGCGGCGATCCGCCTGCTCGTCTGGCGCAAAACCGTCTTTGAGCAACTGCACGACGCCTTCGCGCGGGCGCTTGGCGATCGCGCTCGTTTCGGCTCCGTTGAAGGGGCGTGACGTGCCGGTGCAGATCGCGTCAATCGTGCGTTTCACGGCTTCCTCACGGTTACATGAATCCAATCGCGCTGTGTCCCATCGGACGCGTTGCCAGCCCGGATGGGATAATCAACCAGCGCAAAACCCGCTTCTTCGTATCGGGCGAGTATCCACTGTTCGTTCGGAAAATTATGCAAACGGCCCAAGAGGTCGCGCCCTTCACTATGGCCAAGCTTGTAGCTGCCGTAGTGCCAGCCACCGGGTTTGAGCGCGCGGTGAATACGTCGCAGCGCATCGGGCAGCTCAGCGCGTGGGCAATGGAGCAAAGCCGCGTGCGCCCAGATGGCGTCGTAGCAAGCGCGCTCGACCAATTCGTCAAAGCGCAAGACGCGCGCGCCAAGATCAAAGCGCTCGTTTGCCTTTCTGGCCATCGCCGGCACGCCATCGGTCGCGTCGATTTGGAAGCCACGCCCGCGCATGCGGTTGGAGTCCTGTCCACCGCCGCAGCCCATTTCGAGAATGCTCGCCCCCGGCTCCAAACGGTCAAGAAAGGCGTCGAGCCCGACGGAGTGGCTTTGCGCGTTGGTGTAAGTGTAGTGCGGCGCGCGTGTGGTGTAGAATTCCAGCGTGGCCGGATCGATTGTCACGCCTCAGCCGCCGCTTCGGCCGCTTCCCGGTCTCTTTGGGCCCGGCTTTTCTTTTCCGCCGCTGTCTTCAACTGTCCGCACGCGGCGTCGATATCGCGCCCTCGAGGGGTGCGCACCGGCGCGCTGATGCCGCCTTCGAACACGATGTCGCTGAACGCTTTGATGCGCTCCGGGGTCGAGCATTCGTATGCGGCCCCCGGCCATGGATTGAAAGGGATAAGGTTCACCTTGGCGGGCAAGTTGAACTCTTTCAGCAGCCTGACGAGCTCTCGGGCGTCTTCATCGCTGTCGTTCTTGTCTTTCAGCATCACGTATTCGAACGTGATGCGCCGCGCGTTCGAGGCGCCGGGGTAATCAGCGCAGGCCTGAAGCAGTTCTTCGATGCCGTATTTCTTGTTGAGGGGTACGATCTCGTCGCGTACTTCCTTGGTGACCGCGTGCAGCGAGACGGCGAGGTTTACGCCGATCTCTTCGCCCGCGCGCTCCATCGCCGGGATGACACCGCTGGTGGAGAGCGTAATGCGACGCTTGGAGAGTCCAAGCCCGTCGCCATCCATCACCAAATGCAAAGCGTCGCGTACATGCTCGAAATTGTAGAGCGGCTCTCCCATGCCCATCATCACGATGTTGGTGAGAAGCCGGCCATCGGCGGTGTAATGGCCAGAAGCGGCTAGGGCATCTTCCTCGTCTTCGTCGAGGTCGGTTTCGAGGCCAGCCATGCTGCCCTTGGGCCATTCGCCTAAAGCGTCACGTGCGAGCATAACCTGGCCGACGATCTCGCCCGGGGTGAGATTGCGCACCAGTCGCATCGTGCCGGTATGGCAGAATGTGCAGTTGAGCGTGCAGCCCACCTGACTGGACACGCACAGCGTGCCGCGGGTTTCGTCCGGAATAAACACCATCTCGAAATCGTGGCCATCGTCCGTTTGGAGCAGCCATTTGCGTGTGCCGTCAGAAGAATGCTGGGCTTCGATCACGTTGGGACGACCAATCACAAAGCGCTCCGCCAGCCATGGGCGCATCGCCTTTGAGATGTCCGTCATCTCCTCGAAGTCCGTGACGCCACGATGGTAGAGCCAGTGAAACACCTGTTTGGCGCGCAGTTTCGCTTGCCGGGCGTCGAGGCCGGCCTCGGCAAACAGTTCCCGAATGCGCGGGCGCGGTAGACCGATCAGATCTACACGACCATCGGCGCGCGGCGTGATGTCGCGCGCCACGGGCACCGGATCCACCTGCCCGGGGATGGTCATGAGAGTCGTGTCTGGCATGATTGGCTGCGCGTATAGCCACGCGTGTGCGTTTTGACCAGCCGCTGCGCGCATTGCCCGCGCGTGAGTTGGCATGTTTGTGCGCGCTCAGACGCTGTGCGGAATCGCGCGTTTTCGGCTTTTTGCACACCCTTATGCTGCAACCGCTTGGAAACGGCTCGTGCGCTGATGGTCGCACCGGCAGATGGGAGGCATTATGGCTAAATATTCGTTCTATGTTGTCGCAATACCCGTTCTCGGGTTCGCAAGCCCGGCTATAGCGCAAGATGAAGACACCCAGTTTACCGGGTTTCGTGTCGAAGCTCTTATAGGATATGACAGCACCGAAGCGGGCAGCTCGGCGCCCGACGACAACTTACCGACGGGCGAAGAGTCGGTCGATGGCGTCTTTTTCGGAATTGCCGCCGGCTACGACTACGATTTTGGAAAGATTGTACTCGGCGCAGAGGCGGAAGCCTCGTTTACCAGCGCCGACAGCGAGTTCCCGACCGGCAGTTTCGAAGGGCTCGGCGCAGGCGAGCTATCAAGCGAAGGCGAGATCTATTTTGGTGTCCGCGCTGGTGCCAAGGTAACCAAGAACGCGTTGCTGTACATAAAAGGCGGGATTGTGAATTCGCGCATCGACCTTGAGTCAACTGTCGATGGAACCGCCATTGACGATGATGTTGACCTGAATGGCTTTCGTCTGGGTGCGGGTGGTGAAATGATGTTCACGGCCAATTGGTTCGCCAAGGTCGAGTATCGCTATTCCAATTATGAAGAAGGAGAGGTTGATTTTGGAGGCGATGTTCCAGACAGCCCCCGCTTCGATATCGACACTGATCGCCATCAAATCCTGGTTGGAGTTGGCTATCGCTTTTGATTGTCCACTCCCAGGTCAAGAGGGGTGCAGCGCCGCGCTCAGACTGTTCACCCCTATAGGACGCCTTCCTTTAGTTGTTGGATGACGCGCATCCTATGAGCGCGGCGTCCATAGCCGTAGCCGCCCCTTCGAGCGTGTAGCGATCGGTGAAGGCACGCCCATTGGTAGCGATGGAGGAGACGCGCATGCTGGTGGCCGATCGCATCGCGGCGATGATTGCGGCGTCCATACCATTGTCCTTCGCCCAAGCTTTTTGGCCCTCTGACTTCAGATCGAAGCGGCGGTTGCCAATTCGCATTCGCACCCGCGCGCCGGGCATAGTCTCTCGCGAGAGCCGCACATGCACTTGGCCGCGCACGTCGAGCTCCGGCCACGTGCCGACCGTGACGTAGCCCGTCTCGTCTTCATCGGTTGTGTACTGCGCGATAGCGTAGCAGCGCGGCGTCTCAGCGTCGCGAAACGTTGCCCAATCAGAAAAGACGCCGAGGCTTTCCTTCGCCGCGACCGGTGATGTGACGAGCAAAGCCGCTGCAGCCAGCCACCTAATCATAGGAAACCGCCAAAACTTCCCATTCCTTCACGCCCGCCGGCAAACGAACCGTGCGAAGGTCGCCAACGCTTGCGCCCTTCAGCGCGCGGGCGAGCGGAGAATTCCAACCAATCCGACCGATGCTCGCGTCCTGTTCATCATCGCCCACGAGTATCACTGTTTGACGTTCATCATCCTCGTCAGCCAATTCAACGGTGGCTCCAAAGAAAATCTTTGATTTGTCAGGTTGGTTCGCGGGGTCGACCACGCGGCATGTCTTCATGCGCTTCGAAAGGTATCCAAGTTCGCGATCAATCTCGCGCATGCGCTTGCGACCGTAGAGATAGTCGCCGTTCTCGCTTCTATCGCCATTGCCCGCCGCCCAGCTCACTATCTCGACGATCTCGGGGCGTTCGGTGCCGAGCAAGTGGTCGTAGCGCGCTTTGAGCGCAGCCATACCAGCGGGGGTTATTGGTGGACCGGGTTTGGACGCCATAACGTCAGCTGTGATCAGGGCAGAAACGCGTCGACATTGCGAGGCAGGCCGGCCTTGTCTGGGTACATATGCGAATAAGTCACCGCGTTGCCGATCACGCGCATGATGTAATACCGCGTTTCGAAATTAGCCGGAATCTTCTCCACCCAAGTCACCCAGTCGATATCGCCTTTGCGGGGGTCTCCGTTCAAGCGCAGCCATTGGTTCACTCGGCCAGGCCCGGCGTTGTACGCCCCCACGGCGAGCGGGTGCGCGCCGTCGTAATATCGCAGCATGCGCTGGAAATACGCGTCGCCCAATTCGATGTTGTATTGCGGTTTTTCGATCAGGCTGGCGCGCATATATTGCACGCCCAGCTTCTGCGATTGTTCGCGCGCGGTGCCGGGCATGAGCTGCATGATCCCACGCGCACCAGCGTGGCTTATGCGCGTGCGGTCAAATTCGCTTTCCTGGCGGCTGATCCCGTGCACCATCGCCCAATCGCGCACGAGGGGTGTTTCGATGGTGGGAAAGCCAATGCGTTCAAGGCCCGAATAGCCGAGCTCGCCATTTTTGAGGCCCAAGACGACCGACATTTCACGGAGGCCGAGGCGCGAGGCAAGATCATGCGCCATCAGCATCTCGGTTTCGCTGGCGGTGTCGTCCGCGATCGCTTGGAAAAAACGCCGCTCGGTCTGCCAACGGCGGCGTTGCTTGGCCATCGCCTTGAGCGCGACCGCCAAGGGGCGCGCTTCGAATTCGCGGCGTTGTTCTGCCGAAATGGCCGGGCGTGGGAGCGCGCCAAACTCGGGCATGGGCTGTCCAAGCTCCGCCAGCGCGAGCTGCGAATAATAGTAATCGGGCCAGCGCGAAGCCTCGGTGTAAAGTCGGGAGGCCTCTTGAGCGATTCCGGCGCGGCGCGCGGCACGACCCGCCCAATAAAAGCCTTTCGCGCGCGTCAACGGGCTGCGTGCGGCGCGTGCGTAGCGTTCGAACAGGCTCTTGGCGCGCTCGCCTTGGCCGAGCGTCCAAAGCGCCTTTGTCCCGCCCAGCCACATCAAATCGGTGTATCGATCACGTAGACTGAAGGACCCCTCGGAAATGTCAGCGCCCGGCTCAAACAGGTCGTCAACCTTGCTGGCAATCCTCATGGCGTCTGAGGCGTTCGCCGTCTTTGCCACCCGCAGCATGACGCCGATCATCTCCTCGCCATTCAACGCGGGCGCGGCGACCGTGCCACGCGAACTCAGAACCGAGACGGCGGCTCGGTTGTCGCGATTGGCCAGATGGTAGTTGACCAGATTGTAGATATATCCTGCACTCTGCATCGCGTTGGCGGGCGTTGTGAGACCAGCTTCGGCAGGCGAGGCACCATTCACCAAGGCCAGTCGCGCCATCGCAAGGCTACGGTCTTCGGGGCGAAGGCTGATCATGTGCCGCGTCGCCGCTGGCGCTTCATTCTGCCACAAGAGCGCGTCCATGCGTGCGTTGTGATCGGCGCGCGTCAACCGTCTGGAATAGAGTTCGTTGAGCGTCAGTTCGACGCTTTCTTCCATGCGACCACCTCGCCAAGCCTCGCGCGCCACGTTAAACGCTTCGACACGGCCCGCGCCCGCCAGCGCTATCGCGTACCGTGCCCGCGCGGGGTTGGTCAGCGGTGGATGCGTGTCAAAGAACCGCAGCAGTTCGGTCCGACCGGGCGCCTCAAGCTCCAGCGCTTTTTCTGCGCGAAGGCGAATGATCTCCATGCGTGGATACGCCGGATAGGCGACCGCAAAGCCCGCATACTCGCCAAAGCTTAGCTCGCGTTCTTTCTGGAGCAGCTCCCACTTGGAGATCGCGGCATCGACTGAGGTGGGCAGTTGCGCGACCATCCTCGTCGAGCCGCTTTGCGCTTCGACTTTGGCAGATGAAGGCGCTCCTAAGACAAGCGCGCCGAGCGCTGCGCAGGAAAGAGCTTTGAATCGCAAATTACTGACCATGCTGGACATTGTGCCAAAAGGCTCCTTATCAGGCGCTGAACATCCCCCGCCATGGCTGGCGCAACACATCGTCGCGCGCAAGGCGAAGATTTGACGGATACGAGGATAAAGCAATGTTTAGCGGATCAATTCCCGCTCTGGTGACTCCTTTTCGCGATGGATCGTTTGATGAACCCGCCTTTCGTCGGCTGGTCGAATGGCAGATCGAACAGGGCAGTTCGGCGCTGGTGCCATGCGGCACGACCGGTGAGGCTTCGACGCTTTCGAACGCCGAGCATCACCGGGTTATCGAAGTGTGCATTGAGCAAGCGGCTGGGCGTGTGCCGGTGATCGCCGGATGTGGATCCAACGACACAATGAACGCCGCGCTGCACATGAACTTTGCCCGTAAGGCTGGGGCGGCGGCGGGCTTGTGCGTCGCGCCGTATTACAATCGTCCGAGCCAAGCGGGTCTGATGGCCCATTTCAGTTACCTCGCGGAGAATTGTGGGCTCCCGATAGTGCTTTATAACGTGCCGAGCCGCACAGTGACCGACATCGAAGATGAGACGGTCGTCGCGCTGGTCAAGAAGTACCCCGAGCAAATTGTCGCGATCAAAGACGCCAGTGGCGATTTGAGCCGTGTGGCGGATCACCGGATGGGGATCGGGCGCGAATTCTGCCAGCTATCGGGCAATGATGAGCTTTGGCTGCCGCATTCGGCGGCGGGCGGCCGAGGCGCGATTTCGGTCACGGCTAACGTCGCGCCGGCGCTATGCGCCGAGTTTCACGATGCGATTGCAGCCAATGAACTGAAAAAGGCGCGCGATTTGAACGACCGGTTGTTTCCGCTGCATTACGCGATGTTCTCCGACGCGAGCCCCGCGCCGGCAAAATACGCGCTTAGCCGTGTGGTCGATTACATCGAACCAAGCGTTCGCTTACCGATCGTCGAAGCGAGCGAAGCTTCGCGCCGTGCGGTTGACGAAGCGTTGGAGCACGCGGGACTGGTTTAGTCAGGCGGGTTGTATTCCTCGACCCATCGAACTGCGTTGTTGAGCATGGCTTGACGCGTTGCCGAAAGCGAAAGCCAATGGTCTTCGCCTTCCAGTGTGACC
Organism: Pseudomonadota bacterium; assembly: GCA_039186235.1. Taxonomy (GTDB): domain Bacteria; phylum Pseudomonadota; class Alphaproteobacteria; order Sphingomonadales; family Sphingomonadaceae; genus Erythrobacter. Next base: position 19,730 of record JBCDAE010000019.1, read on the forward strand.
AACTCATAGGTCTTGCCGTAGTCTTTGAGCTTGTCCGCCATTTTGCTTGAATGGCTATAGGGAACCACCGTGTCGTCCTTGCCATGAATCAGCATAATGGGCGCGTCGGCCATTTCCGCCTTTCGCAAAGGTGAAACACCGTCCCATTTGTCCCGGTCACCGAGCTGCTCAAGCAACGCCACCTTGGTCGTGCGGTCTCTGCCGCTGGCCCGGTAATCCTCGTTATACATGTCTCTCAGGTCGACGACTGGTGCCACTGCGACGGCGCATTTATACAGCCCCTGTTGCAGCGTCACACCGGCTAGGGCGGCGAAGCCTCCATAGGACGCGCCAACGATGCACGCGCGATCAGGATCAACGATTCCCGCTTCGGCCAGCGCCTTCAGACCGTCTGATTTATCGCTCTGCATCTTCCCGCCCCATTCGCCATAGCCGGCACGGCGAAAGGCGACGGTCCGGTTGGTGCTCCCGCGAAAATTAGGCTGGAAGACCGCGTATCCGCGCGAAGCGAACGCTTGCGCCCACCAGTCAAATTCGGGGTAGTCCGCCGCGCCCGGCCCGCCATGAGGCAGCATGACAACGGGCAGGTTTGTCGGCTCCAGACCGGGAGGAAGCGTAAGGATGCCGTCCATTTCCAGACCGTCGCTCGCGGTGTATTCAAAGGTCGAGATCGGGCCGACCTTGTCGGGTGTTATCCCCTCGCGTTCGTAAGCAAAGGGATTGGCGCGGCTAGTGCCCAAATCGACGGCGTAGTAGGTGCCAGAATCGTTGTTTCCGCTGGTGCGAATTATCACGTCGCTGAGGTCGCTCGTCCAGCCTGCGAAAGAGGATTCGTAAGTGGCAAAGGCTTCACGGACCCGCTCCGCCTTTTTTTGAAGCGACTTGTCCGCGAACACATGCCGCTCCAGATCGTCCTCGCCGATTGTGTACCCCATGAGGAAACCCGTATCGGGGTTGAAGAAGAGGTTTTGGAAACCAACCCCTTCGAGGAATTCAGTTGGTTCGCCGCCCTCCTGCCCGATCTCAAGCCAATCCGAACCCTCGTCGGTGCGCTCCACATAAATGGCGCGGCTTCCATCAAACGACAGTCCGACCAAACTCACCGCCCCACGAAGTTGGCGTCCTTCGACGATTTTCTTTTTGTCGCGATTGCGAATGAACCACTCGCCGGTCGTCTCGTTCACATCCAAGTAGAATGCTACATCGCCCTGCGCATCGACAAGCCAATCCCTTTGGAACCCTTGCGGAGCGGACGAGCTAACTTTCTTGGTGCTCAGATCTTGCAGATCAACGCGGTAGAGGTGTGGCCGCGTGTGATCGAGCGCCCAGTTGCCCAATCGCGATCCACCGCCGCGCCGCTTTACGAATTCAATCGCCCCGAAAAAGCCATAGTAGCGCCCATCGATCTTGCGCATTCCGTAATTGCCATGGACCGAATCGTTGAGTTTGTCCTGTTGGCCAAAAACCACTCCCCCAGCGCCCACGTCGGTAATGGGCAAAAGGCGCGCTACGTAGAATTCGGCTTTATCGACCGTGAATCCGCGGAGAGACTCCGTCTGGCTGGAAACCAGCAACAGAGAATCTTCCCCGACCCAGCGGATCGAACGCAGCTTCATGTCACCAACTTCAACCGCAAAGATACCTTTGGTCTGGTCTTCCAATACCAAGATGATCCGCTTGCCATCCCTTGTCGTGACTATCGCTATCCTGTCGCCAGAAGGCGACATTGCCGTGCGTTCCACGTCTGGCAGTTTTCCATACTCGATGAGAGGGACCGTCGGTTCGGCCTGAAGTGGCGAAAAGTGAATAGCGACGGCGGCCATGGCGAAGGCCAGACAACGTCCAAATCGTGTAAGCATTAAGCGGCCCCTGCAAAGCCACTCGCAAGAATCGCAAGGGCTTAAGAGACACCATATCAGACTCTTTTGTCTGCAAATTCAATGGTCGTATTTGGTTTTGCTTCCAAACACGTCTGATTGCGAAATCTTGTGGCAGCTCCTATGGGCAGCGCCACTATGGCCAAGCCCAAACCCAAGACCTTTGATAAGCAGAAAATCGTCGCGGATAATCGCCGCGCACGCTTTGATTATCATATTGAAGAGACGTTCGAGGCGGGCCTTGCCTTGCAGGGAACTGAAGTCAAAGCGCTGCGCGCAGGGCAGGCCACTATTGCAGAAAGCTACGCCGAGGCTCGCGATGGCGAGGTGTGGTTGATCAATTCGAACATTCCCGAATACAGCCACGGCAATCGCCTTAATCATGAACCGAAGCGCCCGCGGAAACTGCTTCTGCACGGGCGCGAAATCAACCGTCTGTTTGGCGCGGTCGAGCGCAAGGGTATGACGCTAGTGCCTTTGTCGATCTACTTTAACGCAACCGGGCGCGCGAAAGTGGAGTTGGCCTTAGCCAAAGGCAAGCAAGCGCACGACAAGCGCGCCACGATAAAGGACCGCGATTGGAAGCGGGACAAAGCGCGTCTGATGCGCGAAAAGGGCTAATTCCGCCTCTCGCGGTGCAAGTCTGGCGCAAATCGGTCACGGTTGGCGGCGTTTGCGGCCTTTAATGCGTTTTTGAGTGGTTCAGGCGATTGTCACACACCGCCTCCTACCCATATCAGCGTGGCCGTGAGAACGATCTTGAGTCTTTGTATTGCTGATCATCCCAACTGCGCGTTGGGTTCAATGCGCATGGGTGGCCTCAAATGAGCTCAAAACCGGTTTCTCCGCGCAGCTCTGCAAAAATTTCTTGGCGATCCAAAACGCTAGGTCGCGACATCATAAGAAAGTATATGCCCTCGCGCGATGAGATGGCGCGCAACAAGTATCTTCGACCGATTGCGCACCGCTTTTTGTCGCCCGAGTTGTGGCGTTTCACGCGCCGCTCTGTTCCTCGCGGGGTTGCGTTGGGCCTGTTCTCGGCGTTTATCGTCCCGATTGGCCAGATCTTCCTTGCGGCTTTCCTGGCTCTGCCTGCCCGCGCGAACGTTCCGATTGCAGCGCTCGTGACCTTCGTAACCAACCCGTTCACGTTTCCGTTCTGGATCTATGTCGCCAATCAGGTTGGGGAACTGACGCTCAACATTGATGAGGATTTGGGCCGCGTCGCGAACGAAGAGCTCAACAGCGGAGTTCTGGTGTGGTTGGTGGATGCCTTCCAATTGGCCGGTGTAACGGCCTTCGGTTTTCTTGTCCTTGCGATCGTTTCATCCAGCCTCGGGTATCTTATTGCCGGGGCGGCCTGGCGCATGATGGTTGCGCGTAAGCGGGCAAAACGTCTGAAATTGATGGAACGGCGTCTCGACCAGCGGCTCAACGCGAACTAGGCTTGGGGCTTCTGAAACCGCGGTTCTGGCAGGTGCTGCTTCGACCACGGTTCGCACATAGGGACATGCACCGCTTGAGCATCCTCAGCCAAGAAATCTCCTTCGGCTCTGGCGAAGGCCCACCGCCTCTTTTGGTAGGAGCGCTCGGATTGGCTTTGGCGATCAGCGTTACCGCCGTCTATTTGGTTACGGCTAACGCTGTTTTGTCTGCGGTTTTCGCGCTTGGATTGGCCGTACTCTTGCTCGGCTTTTACTTTCTACAGGGCTCTGGCTCGCCCTCTTTTGAGGTGGACGGTTCTGTACCCGATTGGTCGGTCACGCTGGCCGCTATTGAAGGTGAGGGACCCCACACCAAAGCGGTGGCGATCACGGATCGCGCGAACCGGCTGGTCTGTGCGAACACCGCCTATGTTGATGGGTTTGGGATTTCCTACGCGCCGCCGCAATTGTCTTTGACGCGAGATGGTTTGGAAGCGGTGACGCGCCTAGCGCGCGAGGCGTGGCGTGATGGGAACGCAGGCTTCGACCGGTTGCCTGGCGTACCCGATAATGAGGCCCAGTGGAGTGTCAGCGCGCGTCGGGCGGGTCGCGGGGAAGACCACCTGATCTGGACATTCGAACGGATCGACACTGACGAAAGCGCGGCGATCAGAGCTTTGGATTTGACAGGACCATTTGGGCGCATGCTTAGCCGCGGAGGAATTGAGGGCGCGATAACGGACGCGAGCGGCACCATTCTCTCCGCCAGTTCGGGCTTCGCTCAGCGCGCCATGGGCGACGCCAGCGCGACAATGGCCGGACAAGACTTCGTTTCCCTGCTTCGTTCTGACGAACGCGATCGTTTGTTTTTCGCGCGCGAAGGGCGGGGCGGCACAGCGCAAACGCTGGTCGATATCGCGCTGGAAGAGGGCGATGCCGACGTAACCGCAAGCGCCGATCACACCACGTCCTTGATGCTCTTGATTGACAGCGGCCTTGGCATTGGCAGCGGCTGGGACAGCGTCAGTCAAGCGGGCGTATCGCAACTCGAATCGCTCTTGGCCCAGCTCCCTCTCGGCCTTGCCATGACCAATCGCGACGGGCGGTTTCTCTTCGCCAATGAAGCCTTTCTAAGATCCGTCGGACGTCAGGGTAAAGGCCTTCCGACTTTCCCGACCGACCTTGTCATTCCGGAAGACAAGACACCGTTGTCCGACGCGGTGCGCCGTCATGGGCGAGGGCCCGCGACTAACGGCGATGTGGCGGTGCATCTGGTGCAAGAGCCCGGGGAACCCGTTTCGTTTGGGCTCGCCGGCGTACGCGGTCTAGGCGAAGCGGCGGTGCTCATAAGCCTCGCCGATTCGAGCGAAGAGAACCAGCTCAAGCGGCAGGTCGCGCAAGCGACCAAGATGCAAGCCGTTGGGCAGCTTGCCGGCGGGGTCGCGCACGACTTCAACAACGTGCTGACCGCCATTATCGGCACGTGTGACCTTATGTTGCTGCGCCACACACCCGGCGATAGCGATTACGACGATATCCAGCAGATTCAGGCCAACTCCAACCGCGCCGCCGCTTTGACCCGCCAGCTTCTGGCCTTTTCGCGCCAGCAGACGTTGCGGCCCGAAGTCCTGCAAATTCCCGATGTCGTGAGCGAAGTGACACCGCTCATAAAAAGGTTGTTGGGCGAAAAGATCAGTTTCTATATCCAGCATGACCGCAATCTGGGTCCTGTGCGCGCCGATCCGCAGCAGCTTGAGCAGGTGATCATGAATCTGGCGGTCAATGCGCGCGACGCTATCAACGCCAAAGGGCCGGAGAGGGGCGAATCCTCGGGTCGAATATCGCTGCTAACTCGCAGCCTGCCGGCCAGCGAGGTGCGCCAGCTTGGTTCACAAGTCTTGCCCGCCGATGACTACACCGTTCTGATTGTGCAAGACACCGGAGGCGGCATCCCGCCTCACGTTCTGCCCAAGCTGTTCGAACCCTTCTTCACGACGAAGGAGCAGGGGAAGGGGACCGGCCTCGGTCTCTCCACTGCATATGGTATTGTAAAGCAGTCGGGCGGCTTCATCTTCGCGGACAATGTGACCGACAGCGCAGGCAATCCAACAGGCGCTCGGTTTATTGTTTATCTGCCCGTCCACCGTGGCGAAGCGCCACGTCGTAAAGAGACGCCGGCTCCCGCGTCCTCGGATTGGTCGGCCGGCGGACGTATCCTGCTGGTCGAAGACGAAGACATGGTGCGCGCGGTGGCCGAACGGGCTTTGAGTCGTGCGGGATATCAAGTGACGAGTTGCCCCGGCGGCGAGGAGGGCCTGGCCGAAATAGACAAAGGTGACGACTTCGATCTGGTTGTTAGCGACGTGGTGATGCCAGGTATGGATGGCCCCGCCATGGTGCGCGCCATTCGCGAAAAGCGTCCAGACATGCCGATCCTATTTATGTCGGGTTATGCGGAAGAACAACTTCGCCGAGATATCGACATCCCCAATATGCACTTCATTGCCAAGCCGTTCAGCGTTTCCGCCATCGGGGATAAGGTAGCGAGCGTCATGCAAGCCGCGCAGCAAAGCGCACCAGACTTTACCGAGTAAGATCAGACTAATCGGGCTCGTTGGAAATTATTTCTGTTCTCTACTTGTTCCAAGAGAACAAATGCGATACATCCTTATGCAACAGAGCGAAAGATTGGCGGTTAAAACCCCTTCATCCGCTCTAGGAAACGCAAGGAGGTCATGCGATGGCTACGCAGCTTAAGTTGGTAGAAAAGGGTAAAGAAGTGGACCGTCAAAAGGCGCTGGATGCGGCCCTCGCGCAGATCGACCGTGCGTTTGGCAAAGGCTCGGCGATGAAGCTGGGCTCGAAAGAGGCGATGCAGGTTGAATCGATTTCGACCGGGTCGCTCGGGCTCGATATCGCGCTTGGGATTGGCGGTTTACCCAAAGGCCGCGTGATCGAAGTCTACGGTCCGGAAAGCTCAGGTAAGACAACGCTTGCGCTGCACGCCATTGCCGAAGCGCAAAAGGCGGGCGGCACCGCTGCGTTTGTGGATGCAGAACACGCTCTGGACCCTGTTTACGCCAAAGCGTTGGGCGTCGATATTGATGAATTGATCGTCTCGCAGCCCGACACCGGCGAGCAGGCTCTTGAAATTACCGACACTCTCGTTCGTTCGAACGCGATTGACGTGTTGGTGGTCGACTCGGTCGCGGCGCTTGTCCCCCGCGCCGAAATTGAAGGCGAAATGGGCGATAGCCATGTCGGCCTTCAAGCGCGGCTGATGTCCCAAAGCCTGCGCAAACTGACCGGGTCGATAAACCGTTCAAAGTGCATGGTGATCTTTATCAACCAGCTGCGCATGAAAATCGGCGTTATGTACGGCAACCCCGAGACCACCACGGGCGGAAACGCTCTGAAATTCTACGCCTCGGTCCGCTTGGACATTCGCCGCACGGGCCAGATCAAGGACCGCGATGAGGTGATTGGCAACTCGACCCGTGTGAAGGTGGTCAAGAACAAGGTCGCGCCGCCGTTCAAACAGGTCGAATTCGATATCATGTACGGTGAGGGCATTTCGAAAATCGGCGAGATTCTCGATCTCGGCGTTAAGGCCGGGATCGTGGAGAAATCGGGCAGCTGGTATTCCTACGACAGCGTACGGATCGGGCAGGGGCGCGAGAACGCCAAGGTTTACCTTAAGGAAAACCCAGAGATTTGCGATCGATTGGAAGCCGCCATTCGCGGTAAAACCGATGAGGTCGCCGAGGAGATGATGACAGGGCCGGACGCGGACCCTGAAGACTGATCCTCAAGCGGACGCTCGCCACGGGCTTTGAGCGTCCGGACACACGGAACACCGGCGTCAGGTGGCTTTCTTCCCCGAGAGAGCTTATTTGGCGCCGGTTTTTCGTTCCTCCGTGACGCAACCCTGCTGACGATTCACCTGTTGTGTGGGCGTAACAACCCAGTTTTGTGTTGCCGACAAGATACGCTTCGGCTTGTCGCTGGCTGATCGATTGCTTAACTGCGTCGCATCATGACTTCGACCAACGATATCCGGCGCTCCTTCCTCGATTTCTTCAAGAATGAGAGCCATCTTGAGGTGCCCAGCGCGCCTCTCGTTCCATACAACGATCCAACGCTTATGTTCGTGAACGCCGGTATGGTTCCGTTCAAGAACGTGTTCACCGGGTTGGAGGCCGCACCCGCGCCGCGCGCGACGTCGTCGCAAAAGTGCGTTCGCGCGGGCGGTAAGCATAACGACCTCGACAATGTCGGTTACACGGCGCGCCACCACACATTCTTCGAGATGCTCGGAAATTTCTCGTTCGGCGACTATTTCAAAGAACAAGCGATTGAGAACGCGTGGATGCTCTTGACGCGCGAATGGGGTATCCCTCCGGAGCGCCTATTGGCGACAGTCTACCACACGGATGAAGAGGCGTTTGAGTTCTGGCGCAAGATTGCAGGGCTCCCCGAAGGCCGCATCATCCGCATCGATACGAACGACAATTTCTGGTCGATGGGCGACACCGGACCATGCGGACCGTGCTCTGAGATATTCTACGACCACGGCGATCATATCTGGGGCGGCCCTCCGGGAAGCGCGGAAGAAGACGGTGATCGCTTCGTTGAGATCTGGAACCTTGTGTTCATGCAGTTCGACCAGCAGTCTGATGGGACGCGGCGCGATCTACCAAAGCCTTCGATCGACACCGGCAGCGGGCTAGAGCGCATTGCGGCGGTGATGCAGGGCGTTCACAACAATTACGATATCGATACCTTCAAAGCGCTCATCGGTGCCTCGGAGCATTTCACTGGCGTCACTGCAGAGGGTGACAGTCTTGCCAGCCACCGGGTGATTGCCGACCATCTGCGTTCCACCAGTTTCCTGATGGCGGACGGCGTGCTGCCCTCAAACGAGGGGCGCGGATATGTGCTTCGCCGGATCATGCGCCGTGCCATGCGCCACGCGCATTTGCTGGGCGCTACGGAGCCTTTGATGCACCGACTTGTTCCTAGCCTTGTGACCGAGATGGGTCAGGCGTTCCCCGAATTGGTGCGCGGTCAGGCCCTGATCGAAGAGGTCCTACTGCGCGAGGAAACGCAATTTCGTAAAACGCTCGAAAAGGGGCTGAAGCTTCTGGACGACGCGACGGGTTATATGGGTGAGGGTGGCGAGCTTGATGGCGAAACCGCGTTCAAGCTCTACGACACTTATGGCTTCCCCTATGACTTGACCGAAGACGCTCTGCGCAGCCGCGGACTTGGTGTGGACCGGTCCGGCTTTGACGCGGCCATGGCGCGCCAGAAGGAGGCGGCCCGGGCGGCTTGGAAGGGCTCCGGCGAAGCGGCTTCGGACGAGGTGTGGTTCGACATCGCCGATCGTGAGGGTGCGGGCGAATTCACCGGCTATGGTGCGACGTCGGGTGAGGGCACAGTTGTCGCGCTGGTTCAAGAGGGGACCGAAGTTGCGAGTGTGAAAGCGGGCGACAGTGTAGCCATACTTACCAATCAGACGCCGTTTTATGGCACCAGCGGTGGGCAGACTGGAGACAGAGGTGCTATCTCTACGCAGGCGGGCTTGAGCGCGAGTGTGACCGATACCTCGAAGCCGCTTGGCCGCTTGCATGTGCATCACGCGCAAATCAGCGCCGGAGAGGTCAAGGTTGGCGACACGGTCCAGCTAGTGGTGGACGCCGAGCGGCGGAGCGCCATCCGCGCGAACCACTCGGCGACACACCTCGTCCACGCCGCCTTGCGCAACCGCTTGGGAGAGCATGTCACACAAAAGGGATCTTTGGTGGCCGAGGATCGACTGCGCTTCGACTTCTCGCACCCGAGCGCCTTAACGGCGGAAGACATCGCGGCAATTGAGGGCGAAGTGAACGCGGAAATCCGCGCCAACGAAACGGTTTCGACCCGCCTTATGAGCCCTGAAGACGCGGTCGAGGCCGGCGCTTTGGCGCTGTTCGGTGAAAAATACGGCGATGAGGTTCGCGTGCTCTCGATGGGCCGCGCGGGCCAGAGCGGTCGCAGTTACTCGGTCGAACTGTGCGGTGGGACCCATGTGCGAGCCACGGGCGATATCGGCATCTTCCGCATCGTCAGCGAAAGCGCGGTGTCCTCAGGCGTGAGGCGGATCGAAGCGTTGACGGGCGAGGCCGCACGCGAATGGCTCGTTGGTCGCGAGGAAGCGCTCAAAGCGGCGGCGGGCGCGATCCGCGCGACGCCTGAAGAACTGCCGGCGCGCGTCGCGGCGCTGCTCGAAGAGCGCAAGAAGCTGGAAAAGGAGCTCGCCGAAGCCAAGAAGGCGCTGGCTCTGAGCGGGGGCGGCTCTGGTGCAGCATCAGAGGGGGCGGCCGAAGAAGACATCGGCGGAGTAACGTTCAGCGGCCAGGTGCTCGACGGCTTGAGCCCCAAAGAACTGCGCCCGCTGCTGGACGAGGCCAAAGCGCGGTTAGGATCGGGCGTGGCGACGATTGTGGCCGTCAACGAAGGCAAGGCGGCCATCGCCGCGGCTGTCACCGACGATCTGACCGACCGCTTCAGCGCGGTCGATCTGGTGCGCGCGGGCGTTGCGGCGCTGGGCGGGAAAGGCGGCGGCGGTCGTCCCGACATGGCTCAGGGTGGTGGACCCGATGGCACGAAAGGCGAGCAAGCGATTGCGGCGGTTCGCGAAGCGCTGACGGTGGGCTAAACACCGCATAAGGGCCTGACGGCAAGCTCGCGTGGATCAACCGGGATCGGTTGCCACCGTGCTCGCGCGAAGCTTTGGTTTCTGGCTGAGGCCGCCCTCCGTCTCGATCCGTTCGCGGTACTCGTCGCGTTTTTCATGGATGGACGCGATCACCGGGCCCATCGCCACGCCGATATCGACCAGCACCGCCTCGGATAATTGCAGAGAGCTTTCGAGGTTTTCTGGGACCGCGTGGCTCGCACCCGCGCGGTAAAGCGCGGCGGCGTGGTCTGTGTCTCGTGCCCGGGCTACGATCAGCAAACTGGGGTGCGCGGCTCGAAGTTTGGCGACCAGGCGCTGCGCAAGAACGGGTTCGTCCATGGTAAGAACCACCGCCGGCGCGTTCTCAACCCCGATGCGAGAGAGCGCGTCGCCTCTGCCTGCGTCTCCGAAGAGCGCGTGGTAGCCTCTGCGATTGACGGATGTGATGGTGTCCGGATCGGAATCGATGATGATGTGGCGCTGATCGTGCGTCGCGAGCATATCGGCTACCAAAAGCCCCACGCGGCCTCCACCGATGATAATAATGCGTGGCTCATCGGTGTCTCGATCCTCTAGCTCAGGCGCCGCTTCGACGCGCCGCGCAATAACCCGGCCAAGTTTGGCTAGAAGCGGTGTGACCGTCAGACCGATGGCGGTCACGACTTGCCAGAACTGCGCGGTTTCCTCATCGACGACCAAAGCTGACGTCGCCGCGGCCAGCACGATCAATGTCGTCTCGGATGGGCTTGCCATGAGGACGCCCGTTTCGGCGGCGGTGCTGCGTCGCGCGCCCATTAGGCGCAGCAAGACGCCGGTCACGAGCGCTTTGAAGACCAAAATACCGATAACCGCCACGACGAAGGAGCCAGCGTCCTGCGCAATGCTGCGAAGATCCATGCTCATCCCGATGGTGATCAGGAACACCCCGAGGGCTAGGCCTTTAAAGGGCTCGATAATACTCTCGATCTCTCCGTGATACTCGGTTTCCGCGATAAGCAGCCCCGCGATTAGCGCCCCGACTATAGGCGAGAGGCCTGTCGCGCCGGTCGCCAGGCTTGCCCCGATCACCACGAGCATCGTGGCGGCAAGGAAGAGCTCCGGGCTCTTCGTGCGCGCAGCCTGGCTAAAGAGGCGGGGCAGGGCATATCGTCCGAGGACGAGCAGCAGCGCGACGACCAGCCCGCCTTGCCACAGCGTGGTAACGAGGCCGCTCATACCTTCGGCTTGCGCGTTTGGTGCCAAAGCGCCCAGAATGAAGATGATCGGCACGATCATGATATCTTCAAACAGGAGCATCGATAGCGCCGCCCGCCCAACGGGAGAGCGTGTGCCCGATATGGGTAAGACGATGGCGGTCGAAGAGAAGGCAAGCGCAAAGCCTAGGGCGAGGGCGCCTGTACGGTCCATTCCACTTACGAAATACAAGAACGCAGCCCCGCAGCTGCCTATGATAAGGATCTCAAGCGAACCCAGACCAAAAACGAGCCGTCGCAATTGCCAGAGGCGGTTGAAGCTCAGTTCGAGGCCAATCGCGAAGAGCAACAGGATGATGCCGAAATCGGCGAAGGGCGTTAATCGATCCGGGTCCGAAATCGTTACCGCGTCAATCAGCGGATATTGGCCGGCCCATGTTCCAAGGCCGTACGGGCCCACGAGGATACCGATCAGGATAAACCCAATGATCGGGGTGACGCGAAAGCGGGCGAACACCGGAATGACTATGCCGGCCGCTCCGAGGATGACCAGCGCGTCTTTGATTTCTGGGGTTACGGTGAGTTCGCCTGCCATGGGCTGAAACTAGCGCGGGGTCTGGGATGTGTCATCATGCCCGTGACGCGCGCCAACACAAAAGGCGGCCCGCTGGCTCGCAGACCGCCCTTTCCGTTCGTCTCAATGATCAGCGAGAGACTACGCCCAGCTGGACATTTCTTTCTCAAGGTTTTCGACGATCGCTTCAAAGAACTGCTCGGTTGTAAGCCAGTTCTGGCCCGGGCCGATCAACAGCGCCAAATCCTTGGTCATCGAACCGTTCTCCACCGTTTCGATACACACACGCTCAAGCGTTTCAGCGAACCTCACTACATCGGGAGTGTCGTCGAACTTGCCGCGATACATAAGGCCGCGGGTCCACGCGAAGATCGAGGCGATCGGGTTGGTCGAGGTCGCTTTGCCTTGCTGATGCTGACGATAGTGCCGGGTGACCGTGCCGTGCGCGGCTTCAGCTTCCACAGTCTTGCCGTCGGGTGTCATAAGCACTGAGGTCATCAGGCCGAGCGAGCCAAACCCTTGGGCAACCGTGTCGGACTGCACGTCGCCGTCGTAGTTCTTACAGGCCCAGACGAATTTGCCCGACCATTTGAGCGCAGAGGCGACCATATCGTCGATCAGGCGGTGTTCGTAATGGATGCCCGCTTCCTTGAAGCGCTGTTCAAACTCGGCTTCGTAGACTTCCTGAAAAAGGTCTTTGAAGCGGCCGTCATAGGCCTTCATGATCGTGTTCTTGGTCGACAGATACACCGGCCAGCCGCGATCAAGCCCATAGTTCATCGAGGCACGCGCGAAGGCGCGGATCGAATCGTCGAGGTTGTACATCGCCATGGCGACGCCAGAGCTTTCGAAGCGATAAACGTCGAGATCGAGGATCGCGCCATCGTCGCCTTCGTAGACGAGACGCAGCTTGCCCGGGCCCGGGATCAACGTGTCGGTCGCGCGGTACTGGTCGCCAAAAGCGTGGCGGCCAACAACGATGGGGTCGGTCCAACCGGGGACAAGGCGCGGCACGTTGTCGATCACGATCGGTTCGCGGAAAACAACGCCGCCAAGGATGTTGCGGATCGTGCCATTAGGCGAACGCCACATCTTCTTGAGGTCAAACTCTTCGACGCGCGCTTCGTCTGGGGTGATGGTGGCGCACTTTACCCCAACGCCGAACTCCTTAATCGCGTTGGCCGCGTCGATCGTGATCTGGTCGTCGGTCTCATCGCGCTTTTCGATCGAGAGATCATAATACTTCAGGTCCACATCGAGATAGGGCAGGATCAGCCGCTCGCGGATCCATTGCCAGATGATCTTTGTCATCTCGTCGCCGTCCAGCTCGACAACCGGATTCTTGACCTGAATTTTCTGCATAAGAAGTGTCCCGCCTTCCTTGTTACGCGTTTTGCGCGTTTCGACGCGGTGGCTTTCGGGGAGCCGCCCGCGCATCCTCTGCTGTGTGATAGTATCCCTGCGAGGGGCCATAGCAGGTGCGCGGGCGTGTGCAAGTCAGCCTATTCGTTTATGCGAGGCGTTTGCAAAGAAGACTATCTGGGCCGCGTTTCGCGCAACAAAAAGCCCGCCAATTGGGCGGGCTTTCGATGGCTAAGTCTTCAGCTTTTGGCCTGGGATCCGATGGTGGGCGTACCAAGATTTGAACTTGGGACCCCTACGATGTCAACATAGTGCTCTACCCCTGAGCTATACGCCCGCACCATCGAAACTGCGCTTCGTTTGCCGAAGCGGAGCGGCGCATTAACGCGCCTTGCTGGAACGTGCAAGCGATTCGAGCCAGGGAACAGAAACTAAACACTCGCCTCGCGCTGTTCCTCGAAAATGCGTTCCACTTCCAGCACAAGGTCGCGCAAATGGAAGGGTTTTGAGAGCACCTTGGCCGAGGGTTGTTCACGGCTCGCGCGCAGCGAAACAGCGGCAAATCCGGTGATAAACATCACCTTGGTCCGCGGGCTGATCTCGGCGCAGCGCTGCGCCAACTCGATCCCGTCCATCTCGGGCATCACGATATCGGACAGCAACAGATCGAACTCCTCGGCTTCGAGCAACGGAATCGCCGCCGTGCCTCGATCAACGGCCTCGACGTTGTAGCCGGCGTTGGTAAGCGCACGGGCGAGATAGGCGCGCATTGCGTCCTCGTCTTCAGCCAGAAGGATTCTTGGTGCGGTGTTCTTGGTCATCCCACGGGCAATAACATCGGTCGCTTAAGAAATCCTCTCACTTCACCCATTTACGAAGCCGATTGGTCGACATTTTCGTATTGTTAATGTCGCGGACGAAACCTCTAGAGGCGTTGCGGAATGTCGCAGGCGGCGATGGCTTTGACTTATGTCGAGAAAAAAGGCAGCACATTCGAGTGAGAACCAATCGCAAATCAGTGGGGCAACGTTCGGGTCGGGGTGTCGGGCCATCTGGTCCGCGACTCGCAAAAATATCAGGTGGGCGCGTACCGGGGGCTATAAGTGGGGCCGAGCATGGTCCTGCCTTTACTCATGTCGCGCCGCATTCCATGCCGCTTCCCGTGCTTATTGCGGTACCACACGCTGGCACAGTCTATCCTGACCACGTTTTGGCCAATTTTCGCGACAAGGAGACCTCTCCGCTCAGGCTTGAAGATCGCCATGTCGATCAATTGGGTGTGGCGGTTGCGCAGTCGAGCGGAAGCGGGCTTTTGGTCGCGCACGCGCCGCGCGCCATGCTTGATTTAAACCGCGCGCACGATGATGTGGATTGGGAAATGGTCTCGGGCGCTCGGGGACGGGCACCGTTGAAGCAGTCCATCGCCGACAGAGGGACAAGAGGCTCGGCCCGCCGAGCGCGGAGCGGATTGGGCGTTGTGCCCCGGCGTTTGCCTGGTTTTGGGGAAATCTGGAAACGACCGCTCCCGCGAGAAGAACTCGACGCGAGAATTGACCACATTCATCGCCCTTACCATGCGCATTTGCAGTCAGAGTTGCAGCGGATCCGCAACGAATGGGGCACGGCACTGCTGATTGATCTGCATTCAATGCCTCCGTTGCGGCAACAGCCGGGGCAAGTAGCGGCGCCGCGCATCGTTTTGGGCGATCGCTTTGGCGCTTCGTGCGACGGAAGCCTGATTGCGCGCGCGTTCCGTCATCTGGGAAAGTCGGGCTATGAGGCGGCCCACAATCGCCCTTATGCGGGCGGGTATGTCCTGGATCGTCACGCAGCCCCGACGAGCGGGATCCACGCGCTGCAAATCGAGGTGTGCCGGTCGACATATCTTGATGACCGGATGGATCAAACAACCCCTGGGCTCAAAGCGGTTGCCAAGATGCTCGCAGGCCTGGTGCGCGAGTTGGGTGCAGAGACGGCGCGTTTGGCCGATGGCGGTCGCCTTGACGAGGCCGCAGAATAGCAAGCGAGCCTAGCGCTTAGTCGCTTAAGACGGGATCTAGGCTCAAAAGACGCGGAAGAACGCAGCTCTCAGCTTCAAAAGAAGAACAACCCAGCGTGCCCAAACACTCCGGGTTGCCCAGATTCTCGTAAGACCACTCCGGTGCCCTAAAGGCCCCGGAAGAGAGATTCAGCCTATTTGGCCGCGCCGTTAGCAGCTTGAGCCGGCACTTTGCCTTGCGCAGACTGACGTTCGAAAACGCGACGCATAAGGTTCATGGAGAACAGGTGCGCGTGGATCAGCATGATCATGCCGTTCTTGTTCAACGCTTCGAGTGTGTCGGCCGGCAGTTCGCGCAGCTTGTTCTCATCGACCATTTGGAAACCACGATACAGGAACGGCTGATCGGGATTGTCCGATCGCGTGATCGCGATTTCGCCATCCATCAGGATATCAAGCTTTTTGAGTTCTTCGAGGAAGGCACGAGTGCGCTGTCCGGATTCCTCGAACTTGCGGCAAAACTCGAGCACGCCATTGGTGTATTCGGTTGGCTTGTTCTCGGCATCAAACAGAGTCTGGCCTTCATCGCGTTTGCCGACCACGCCCGACGACGGATCAAAGCAAAGCGACATGTCATCCGTGTCAGGTTTCAGCTTCGCGAGGATGAACGGGTACCGGCGGATGTAAGCAGGGATGTAGATATCCGGAAGAAGCTTCTTGTCTTCTCCAATAAACGTGTTGACGCCTTCGTTGAGGCCAAACAACGCGATGGGGAGAGGGTTGTCTCCCGCGGTAAAGACAATCGGGTAATTGCGCTGAGCGTCAACAAACTCGTCAACAGTCAGAGGGATTGCGTGTGTTTCGGCAAGAAAGCTCGCGTCATCGAACGCGCCGACCTTGAAGTCGCCATGATCTTGGCTGTTGAGGGGCGCTAGCTCTTTGTAGAACAGCGGAAGTTGCGGCTGTTGCGGCGCGCTGGCCATGAAGTGTCTCCGAATGGAATGGAAAAGTGTCTGCGAATTTCTTGGGTGTCGTTGGAATATGGATCAAAACCCTGTTTCAATCCGGTCCCCACGTCACCGCACGCCGCGCGCCTTAGGCGGGATCGAAGGTTCGCGCAAGCCGACGCTCAGCGGTGTGTGGTGCGACCGCTACAGTCTAAAGATCAGGCACGAGCTTACCGGGGTTGAGCAACCCGTTCGGATCAAGAGCTTGCTTGATCGCTCGCATTATCGACAGCGAGGTTGGGTCGCCAAGGCGCCCTAGCTCTTCCACTTTCATTTGGCCGATACCGTGCTCTGCGCTGATCGAGCCGCCCCATTCGGTCACCAAGTCGTAGACCCGCGCGCTAATTCGTTTGCCCGCCTCGACTTCCCATTCGCCCGGAACCGCTCCTTTGGGGGCGAGAACGTGAAAATGGACGTTTCCATCTCCAAGATGGCCGAACGCGGCTCCGGTCGTTCCTGGAAACTCACCTTCAATGAGTGGGATTGCGGCGAGAATGAACTCGGGCATGCGTTCAACGGGCACTGAGATGTCGTGTTGCATCGCCGGCCCGATCGCGCGCTCGGCCGGGGAAATCGAATCCCTGAGGGTCCAAAACTGTTCAGCCTGCGCTTCGTTCGCGGCGATGGCCGCATCGTGGATCAGGCCGTTTTCGAGCGCGTCAGACAGGACCAATTCAACACGTTCTTGCAGCGCCTGCGCATCGTCGGAAGGTGACGTGCACTCCAGCAAAGCGTTCCATGGGTGCTTTTGCGCCAACGGTGATCGCGTGTCGGGAAGATAGGCGAGCACGCTTTCAAGACAGTGCGCCGGAACGATCTCAAAACCCTCCAGCGTATCGCCAAGAGCTTTGTCGGCCTGACGCAAAAGCGTCCTCGCTTCGAGAACACTGGAAAGCCCGACCCAGGCTGTGACGCGCGATTTTGGCGCGGGAGTCAGGCGCAGTGTGGCCGCGGTGACAATGCCCAACGTCCCTTCCGAACCTATCAAGAGCTGTTTGAGATCGAACCCGCGATTGTCTTTCTTGAGGGCTGTTAAACCCTCAAGCACGCTGCCATCCGCCAAAACCGCTTCTAAGCCAAGGACTTGCGCGCGCATTGTGCCATAGCGCAAAACCTGTGTGCCGCCCGCATTGGTGGAGATCAGCCCGCCAACAGTCGCGGACCCTTTGCCCCCCAAAGTGAGTGGGAAGCGGAACCCCTCGGCCTCAGCTGCGTCGTGCAAATTCTGAAGAACGACACCCGCTTCACAGACTATGTGCCCTGCGTCCGCATCCAGGCGCCGAATACGGTTCATGCGTCGTAATGAAAGGACCAGGCTGTCGCCGCTCGCGTCCGGAGTGGCTCCGCCCGCCATTCCGCTGTTTCCTCCTTGCGGGACAATCGGGATGCCATATGCGTCACAAAGGCGCAGCAGGGCGCTGACCTCCTCGGTGTTCGCAGGCGATGCTAGCCCAATCGTACGACCGGTGTAGCGTCCACGCCAATCGGTCAACCACGGTGAAACCAAGTCCGGATCTTGCGTGAACCCCTTGGGTCCAAGCCGTTCCGAAACGGCTTCAGCGAAAGATTGGGTGGTTGAGAAAACCTGCGTTGTCATTGTTGCACCTATGCCACAACTCCTGCCGGAAAGACCAGCTTGGGCGATCTGTATTGCGTCAGAACCTAGGCAAGTTAAGCCGCCGTTCAATCGCCAATGCTAGCCCCGCCAGCTTACTGGACGGGAATTATCGGGAGGTTTGCTGGAGCCAATGTCCAGCTTGGCCGAATTTGTTGCACCGCTTGCCATGGCTTTGCCTGTGGCGTGGAGCGGTGCGCTTTCGGTCGATCAGAATGTCCCGCCAGCGCCCGAAATGGCTCGTGTGGGTGAAGTCTCCCATTCGACAAAGCCTTCAGAGCCGCTCATCCCAGTTTCGGCCCCGAGCTCGACCGAGACCAGCTCGTTCGAGGCTTTCGTTGATTCGCTTGTGTTCCGTCAGATGCGCATTGAACAGCGCGTTATTATTCGCATTGCGCCGCGCCGGGTGAGTGAACGTCGTAATATGTTGGCGCAGTTGCCGGTTCGCGCGCCTGTCACACGTTATGAAGAAACCGATTCGACACGCTGCGTCGAGATTCAGCAGATCGCGGGTGTGGAGACGGGCAGTGGCAACCGGTTGCTGTTGTTTATGCGAGACGCCGATATTCTGAGCCTGAATCTCGAGAAGGCCTGCCGCGCGCGTGACTTCTATTCTGGGTTCTACGTCGAACCAAACGAGGATGGAAAACTCTGCATATCGCGCGACATTTTGAAATCTCGCAACGGTGCGCGCTGTAACATTAAGCGCATGATGGAGCTTGAAGAGCTGGACGACTAAACCGACTAAGCTCGCTTTTCCTGCGGTCTGGCGTGGCATTTTCAAATGCTAAGTGCCCAATCGGCGCGAATTCTTGACTTTTTGGGCCTGTTTGCACAAAGGGGCGACGCGTTTGGCAGAGCTCAAGCGCGCTTCCAGCTCTCGCTAGAAGAGCAAACCGAAAGTGAGCGCCGCTCACATCCAATCCGGAAAAACACAGAATTACGCATGACTTTCGCCGATCTCGGCCTCTCCCCTGAATTGCTTTCCGCCGTCGAGGACGCGGGATATTCCGAGCCGACGCCTATTCAGGCACAGGCCATACCCGCCGTGTTGATGATGCGCGATCTTATCGGGATCGCTCAGACCGGGACGGGCAAAACGGCCAGTTTTGTGCTGCCGATGATCGATGTGATGGCGGCGGGGCGTCGCCGTGCTCTCATGCCGCGTTCGCTGATCCTTGAGCCGACGCGCGAACTTGCCGCTCAGGTGGCCGAAAACTTCGAAAAGTACGGCAAGAACCACGATCTCAAGATGGCGCTGCTCATCGGCGGTGTTCAAATGGGAGATCAGCTCAAGACGTTGGACGAAGGCGTGGATGTGCTGATCGCGACACCGGGCCGGCTGATGGACCTGTTCGAGCGTGGCAAAATCCTGCTCAATGGCTGCGAATTGCTGGTGATCGATGAAGCGGATCGAATGCTCGATATGGGCTTCATTCCCGATATCGAGTTCATTTGCTCCAAATTGCCCGACACGCGGCAGACCATGCTCTTTTCGGCGACCATGCCGCCGCCGATCGAGAAACTGGCGAAGAAGTTCCTTTCGAACCCTCAGCGGATCGAGACCGCCCGCGCGGCCACCACGAACAAAGACATCACCGCGTTCAAAGTGCCGGTGAAGTCGCGCCAGAAGCGGGACACGCTCGAATGGTTGCTGTCGAATGATCAGGTTGAAACCGCGATCGTCTTCGCCAACCGGAAAACCACCGTGCGCGAGTTGAACAAGCATTTGCAGAAGCGCGGCTTTGCCAGCGGCGAGATCCATGGAGATATCGACCAGAACTCGCGCCTAAAAGAGCTTGAGCGGTTCAAATCAGGCGATGTGAATATCCTGGTTGCCAGCGATGTGGCCGCGCGAGGGTTGGACATCAAGGGCGTGAGTCACGTCTTCAACTTTGACACCCCTTGGCACCCGGATGATTATGTCCACCGCATTGGCCGCACCGGCCGCGCGGGCGCAAAAGGCCGGGCTTTCACCTTTGTGGCCGATGAGGACGCAGAAGCCATCGCGAACGTCGAAAAGCTAACGGGCGCAGCGATTAAGGTGTTTGGCAAGGACGACGTCCGCGTTGAGCTAGCCGAAACGGACGCAGCGCGCGAAGCCGAGGCGGACGCACCTAGCGGTCGCTCTGAGAAGCCCCGGCGCGAGAAAAGCAAGCGGGACGCAAAGCGTGACGCCTCATCGGATGAAAAGCCGCGCCGAACGCGCAACCGCCGCGCAAGAGACGAGGGCGATGAGCCTATTCCCGTTGGTGAATGGAATGGTCCCAAGCCCGGCTTTCTCGATGTTGGTTTTGGATAACCCCTAAACCTGCCGCAAAAGCTAAGCGTCCCTTAACTGACTTGTGCGAAAGCACGAGGATATGAGCGACGTCGCGAACAATTTATGGTTGGTGCTGGTCGAGGTCTGGCCCGTTGCGGTGGTTTTCGCGGCGATTGCCCTTGCGACCAAGCGCGGCCGAATTGCTCAAGCGCTGGCGCGGTCGAAGGATGAGTTTCTCACCAATGTCCTCCTGT
Source organism: Pseudomonadota bacterium (assembly GCA_039186235.1). Taxonomy (GTDB): domain Bacteria; phylum Pseudomonadota; class Alphaproteobacteria; order Sphingomonadales; family Sphingomonadaceae; genus Erythrobacter. The sequence goes on from JBCDAE010000019.1 coordinate 40,019, forward strand.
TCGCGTTCAACGCATTGGTTGCGATCCCGCTTTGCTTGGCCCCGATTATCCTGCTTGAGGCTGGACTGCGGTCGGTTCGACTGGTGAGCGAAGAGGCGTGGGTCGACGTTCCCTACGCGATCACTGTTGCCCTCGCGATCCTCGTAATCGATTTCACAGCTTACTGGCGCCACCGCTTTGAGCATTCGCGGGATATGTGGCGCTTTCACGCGACGCATCACGCCGACACCGCGATGCATTGGCTCTCGGTTCAGCGCAAACATCCGATTGCGCGGCTGCTCGCCTATTTCACGGATTTGACGTTGGCGTGGTTTTTGGGACTGCCCGTTTTTGCGCTCATCGCAGCTAGCGTTCTGCGGAGCTGGTGGGGGTACTTCCTGCACGCGGATGTGCCTTGGACCTTGGGAGTGGCGGGTCGCTATATGATGTCGCCGGCCGCGCATCGTCTGCACCACATTCGAGACGAAGAATTGATGGGCCACAATTACGGGAACACCGTAACGCTGTGGGATAAGTTGTTTGGCACCTATCTCGATCCGGCGCCGTTTGTGAATTGCGAGACAGGTATCGAAGAAGGAACACGCGGGTTCCTTGGCGAACTCGCACGACCTTTGGAGAGACGCTATCGTAAGTCTGTGCCGTTAAACCCGACCGAGACAAAGGCGGCGTAGGCCCTACTCGACGACCGTGACGAAGCTATCGATCACGCGTTTGGTGCCGTGATCTTCGAATTCGATCTCGAGCTTGTTGCCTTCTTGATCGACCACGCAGCCGACGCCGAACTTGGCGTGACGAACCATCACGCCAATGCGAATGTCTGACCGGGGCTGTGAGGCAAAACTCGCCGCGCTGCGTCCGCTTTCTGCGATGCGGCTCTGCTTGGTCTCATAACCGCCAGCGACGGCGCGTTGCCACCCTGGCCCACGTGTTTGAGCTTTGCCTGGGTTCTGCTGCGCGACATGCGCAAAGGGATCTTCGTTTTCGGACCAATTGGCGCGCCATAGGCTTGCGCCGCCCGTCATCGTGGTTTCCTGCTCGATATGCTCTTCGGGCAATTCCTCGATGAAACGCGAGGGGATGGAACTGGTCCACTGCCCGTAAATCCGTCGGTTCGCGGCGTGAAGGATCGTGCATTGCCGGCGCGCGCGTGTGATGGCGACATAAGCGAGGCGGCGCTCTTCTTCGAGACTGGCCAGGCCGCCTTCGTCAATCGCGCGTTGGCTGGGGAAGACGCCTTCCTCCCAACCCACGCAATAGACATGGTCAAACTCCAGCCCCTTGGCCGCGTGGATCGTCATGATGGTGACGGTTTCTTCCTCGTCGCCGCGATCGTTGTCCATGACGAGGCTGACGTGTTCGAGGAAGTCGCCGAGTGTTTCGTACTCTTCCATCGCGCGCACCAGTTCGGAGAGGTTTTCCGCGCGGCCCGCGCTTTCGGCGGAGCGATCGTTGGAAAGCATGGTGTTGTACCCGCTTTCATCCAAAACGAGACGCAAAAGATCGGAAGGGGTGAGGGCCTCAGCCGCTTCGCGCCAAGCGAGAAACTGGCGCATCAGCCCGCCTATCGTGTTGCTGGCGCGCTTGGGCAGTTCATCGCTGTCTGCAAGTTCCAGCGAGGCCGCGGCGAGGGGCATTCCGGTGCGGCGCGCGTGTTGATGCATCTTTTCCAGGGTCTTAGAGCCAAGGCCGCGTTTGGGCTGGTTATAGATGCGCTCGAACGCCAGATCATTCTGCGGTTGAGCGATCACACGGAGATAGGCCAGAGCGTCGCGGATCTCGCCGCGTTCGTAAAAACGAAATCCGCCAATGATCCGATAGTTGACCCCAATCTGGATAAAACGGTCTTCAAATTCGCGGGTCTGGTATTGCGCGCGCACAAGAATGGCCACCTGATCTAGCGGGGCGCCTTCGCCCTCGAGCCGCTCGATATCTTCGCCCACGCGCCGGGCTTCTTCGGGCGCGTCCCAGACACCGATAACCTTGACCTTGTCGCCGCCATTGACCTCGGTCCAAAGCGTCTTGTCATGGCGTTGGGAATTTGCGCGGATCAATCCAGACGCCGCGCCCAGAATGTGCGGAGTGGAGCGGTAGTTTTGCTCCAACCGAATGACCGCCGCGCCGGGAAAGTCCTTCTCAAACCGCAAGATGTTGGCGACTTCGGCACCGCGCCAGGAATAGATCGATTGATCGTCGTCCCCGACCACGCAGATATTCTTGTGCGATTGCGCCAGCAGCCGCAGCCACAGGTACTGGACGGCGTTGGTGTCCTGATACTCGTCGACAAGGATGTAGCGAAAGCGCCGCTGGTAATCTTCGAGCACATCGGTGTGCTTGCGGAAGATATTGAGCATGTGGAGCATCAGATCGCCGAAATCGCACGCATTCAATGCCTTCAGGCGGTCCTGATAGGCGGCGTACATTTGGCGGCCTTTGCCGTTGTCGTACGACTCGTTTTCAAGCTCATCGAGATCATCGGGGTTGAGGCCCCGGTTCTTCCAGCGATCAATCAGTCCGGCCAATTGGCGCGCAGGCCAGCGCTTTTCGTCGATGTCGTTGTCGGTGATGAGCGCTTTGAGCAGGCGCAACTGATCGTCGGTGTCGATGATTGTGTAGTTGCTTTGCAGATCGACCAGCTCTGCACGTCTGCGCAGCATCTTGGCGCAGATTGAGTGGAACGTCCCCAGCCAGGGGATGCCTTCGCTGCCCGGGCCCAAATGTGCGCTGACACGCTCGCGCATCTCGCGCGCGGCTTTGTTGGTGAAGGTGACGCACAGAATCTGGCTGGGATAGGCGCGCCGCGTGGCCACCAGATGCGCAAGGCGCGCGGTAAGGGCGGCGGTTTTGCCGGTGCCCGCGCCCGCCAACATCAAAACCGGCCCTTCTGTCGTCAACACCGCCTCACGCTGAGGCGGGTTCAACCGCGCAGCGTAGGCGGGCACTTCGCCTTCGGATTCAGCGCTTTGAGTGGGAAGAGGCGGGGTGGTCATAAGTAAGACTTTATCGGAACAGGTATAGAACAAATTTGCGGCAGACAAGGGTCCGCCGCTCACGGGAATGCAAAGTGCCACGCCGCTTTGGCAACCACAATCGCGCCAACGTGTTTTCGCCACAGTTCTCGCTGGCATGTTCTTGCGGCGCGTCAGGGATTTTCGGCGGATGTGGCCATCCAGAAACGTTGAGCGCATGAAGGCCTTGTCCAGATCGAGGGGACCGCGGTTTGGACAGTGTCGCGTTCGTCATCGCTTGGGAATTGACCCTTAGGAGACCCCAATGCGTAATGATGTTCATGTTCGATTGTTTGCCAGCCTCGCCGTTCTGGCGGTGAGCGGCGTCCCGATTACCGTGGCGCAAGCCTCGGTGATGGAGGAAAGCGCAATGGCCAGCGCTCAGTCCGATTCCTCGCGTAAAGCGGAAATGGCCAATTGGCCGGCGGAAAAGCAAGCGGCCTTCAAGGCGTGGCCACCCGAAACCCAAGCCTATTACTGGACGCTTTCTCCCGAGCGCCAAAAGCTGTTCTGGAGCCTGACCGACACCGACAAGGTGGCGCTGTCCGGAATGGACGCGGCCGGCCAAGCCAAAGCTTGGGAGCGCATTGAAGGGCGTGGATCAGCATCGGTTCGCGGCTGATCGTCCAGCCATCGATTGACCCGAAGGCGGAGCGTCGTGTTCGCTTAGTCAGCCTTGCGCAACAGCGTGAGCTTGCCTTTGCCGACGCGGCGTTCCGCTTCGATGCTGAGGCCCCTTAATTCGACGTCTTCATCCGCCGCCGTTTCGAGCGCCATCCATGTTGCCTCGCCAATCCAACCGAGACGCAGCAAGCGATCCAGAGCCACTTCGCCCGCGCCGGTCGAATAGGGTGGGTCCAGCAGGAGCAAGTCGAGCGGTTCGCTCGCCGCGCGCAGATGCATCACCGATTGCGCTTCGATCCGCGCTTTGGCGCGAGCGTCCAGTGCCGCAATGTTGGTCCTGAGCGCATCAAGCGCCGCCCGATCCTGTTCGACAAAAAGGCAATGCTCTGCGCCGCGCGAAAGCGCTTCGAGGCCCAACGCCCCTGATCCTGCAAAGAGATCGGCAATTTGCAGGCCCTCGAAGAACCCCAACCGGCTGGTGAGCATGCTGAAGAGAGTCTCTCGGGTTCGGTCGGCGGTGGGCCTGGTCGCTTCGCCTTTGGGAGCGACAAGTTTCCGACCGCGCCATTCGCCTGCGATTATTCTCACGCGCGAAATCCACGTTTAAGCTGGCTCTGGAAACGCGAGAGGTCGCCTTTTCGGATGACCGCGGCGCGTCCACGAGGAAGATCGCCCAGAAGAAATGGCCCGTAAGCGATGCGGATCAAGCGGTTCACCTTAAGGCCTAGATGTTCCAGCACCCGGCGAACCTCACGGTTCTTGCCTTCGGTGATCGTCATTTCGATCCAGTGGTTCTTACCTTTGCCGCCTTGCTCAAGGTTCGCGTCAATCGAACCATAGCGAACCCCTTCGATTTCCACCCCTTCGCTAAGCGCTTCGAGCTGGTCCTGCGAAACCTCGCCAAAGGCGCGCGCGCGATAGGTGCGCGGGATGCCGGTAGAGGGCAATTCCATCTGGCGCTTCAAGCCTCCGTCATTGGTGAGCAGCAGCAGCCCCTCGGTGTTCAGGTCCAGACGGCCAATCGGCATCAAGCGCGGCGTGTCCTTGGGCAAAGCGTTGCGCAGCGCGCTGTAGATTGTCGCGCGCCCGGCGGGGTCGCGTTCTGCGGTAATGAGACCAGTTGGTTTGTTGAACGCCACCAACGTCGTTGGCTCGGGCGCGGCGACGGGTTTGCCGTCCACGTTTACGCCCTTGAGGCTGGTTAGAAACGTGGCGGGAGTCGTCACAGGCTTGCCGTCCAGGCTTACCCGGCCATCGGCAATCATCCGTTCTATCTCACGGCGGCTCGCGACACCCGCGCGCGCCAAAAGCTTGGCGATGCGATCACCTTCGGGGCGATCCTCGGACTTGGTCGGATTGGTTGGCATGGCTTTTGCGGTAGGGGTTCGGATAGGACGGGGCAAGGCAAAGGCGAATGTGTTGTGGACGCGTTCATCGCGGCGTTTCTATTCCCTTCATCCGCCCCTATCATCGCGCGCAAACGTAGGTTTCAAGGAACATCGATGAGTGAAGCCCAAGCCACTCCCGCCGCTAAGCCCGGCATCTGGCAAGTGCTGCGCGCCATGGGGCAGGTCAAAACCGGCTATATGGCGATTTTTGGCTTTGCAAGCGGGCTTCCCTTCGCCCTGTTCCTCGGAACGCTCTACGCGTGGCTGAGCGAGGCGGAGGTCGATCTGGAGACGATGGGGGTCTTCTCACTGATCGGGCTGGCCTATGCTTTTCAGTTCATTTGGTCGCCTCTGATCGACAAGGTGAACATCCTTGGCTTCAAACGATTAGGCAAGCGCAAGCAGTGGATGGTGCCTTCGCAATTGCTCTTGGGCGCGATCCTCGTGACGATGAGCGCGCTGGACCCGAAAACGCAGCTCGGTTGGTTTTCGCTCTTGGCGGGAATTGGGGCGTTTGCCAGCGCCACGCAGGATATCGCGATCAACGCATGGCGGATCGACAACGCGGACGAAAAAGCGACGCTCGATATCCTGTCGACCGTTTATCAAATGGGCTATCGGCTGGCGGCGCTAGTGGGGGGAGCCTTTGGCCTGATAATTGCGGCGCGCATTGGCTGGCCCGAAACCTACATGGTGATGGGAGCGATCCTGCTTGGGATCGGCGCTGTCGGACTGTTTGCGCCGGACAACTCGGTTAGCTCGGCGCCCGAGGGCGATGGCGTTGAACCCGAAATTGCCGCCTTGCGCCGCGCCGGGGAATTGCGCCCCGAAATACGGGCGAGGGCGCTGCTTGCGGTCGGACTGCTTTGGGCCGTGGCGATCGGCATTATTCTGACCTTTATGGTCATGTCGATGACCTACGCTCCCGAAGATCGCCCGAATCCAACGCAGTTCACCGCGACTTTTGGCCCCTGGATTATCGTGTCCACGGTCGTAATTCCCGCGCTCATCGCGGGTTGGTTGGCCGGGCAAAAGCGCGACGGGATAAATCTGCTTGAACGCGACGCGCCATCAAGCGTGGCGGGTGGCTACGCTATGGACCACCTCTACCGCGCGCTCGTTTTGCCATTGGTAGAGTTTGTCGGGCGCATGGGATGGAGCCTCGTCCTCATTCTCGCGCTGGTTCTCACCTATCGCATCTGTGACGCGATCTGGGGCACGTTTGCCTATCCGTTTTATCTGGGCGAACTGGAGTACTCTAAGGACGAGGTGGCCTTCGCCTCCAAATTTTTTGGCGTGGGTGCGATTATCGCGGGCCTTGCGTTCGGGGGGTACATGTTGACCGTGTTGGGCCGAATGCTGACGTTAACGCTCGGCGCCTTGCTCGCAGCGCTCACCAATCTGCTTTACGCCGACTTGGCCGTGGGTGGTGCGAATATGCAGGCGGTAAGCGACGCGGTCGGCTTCACGTGGTTGATTACCCAAGTGCCCGTTATCGGTTCACCCAGCCTTGCGAAGCTAACCTTCACGATCATGTTTGAAAATCTGGCGATCGGCATCGCTGGTGCGGCCTACATTGCTTGGCTTTCTTCGATTGTGTCCAAGCAATTCAGCGCGGTGCAGTACGCGTTGCTATCGTCTTTGACGCTGCTGGTGGGCACCCTCGGGCGCGGCGCGTTGGGCGAGATGATCGAGGCGCGAGGCTACTTCGATGTCTTTGTCTTGACGACCTTTATCGGCTTGATCGCGGTGATCCTCTGCTTGGCAGAATGGTATCGCCAATCGCGCGCCGGCAAAGACGCCGGCGTCGTCACACCACAGGCGCAACCGGCTGAGTAGGGTTCAGTCGGGCACTTGACCGTTAAGCAGAAGGGCTTCGCCCACCAGATAGAGCGACCCGGTTATGAAAACCGGGTGGTCATCATTAGGTAGGCTGTTCATGGCTTGGGTAAGGTCGGATGCAAACCGGGCTTCACGCCCAAACGCTTCGACGGGGTGCCAAACGTGGCCCGGAACCGGCACAACCGTTACGCTCTTACACATCGGGCGCAAAGGCTCGATAATGGCTTCAGGGTTCTTGTTCGCCAGCATGCCGATGATCACGTGCACCCTTTTTCCAGCCCAGAAGTCGGCCATGGCCTCGCCCGCGCTGGGGTTATGTCCGCCGTCAATCCATACCTCGCGTGCGCCGGACAGCGGGCCATGCGCCATTTTTTCGCAGCGACCCGGCCAACTCGCTTGAACCAGCCCACGAGCGATGGCTTCGTCCGAGATAAACATTTCGTCCTGATACCGCACCATCGCCACAGCCAAGCCCGCGTTTCGCAGTTGGTGCGCTCCACTAAGGTTGGGCAGGGGCAAGTCGAGTTCGCCAAACGGATCGCGATAAACGTGGCGGGCTTTTGTCCCTTCCAGCACAAGCTTGTTGGACCAGGTGTCCCCTCTCAGAGCGAGCTGAGATCCGGTGCTTTCGGCGCGCACTACGATCTGGCGGGTGGCTTCCGGCACCTGGTCCAGCGCAACGAGAGGCACTTTCTTTTTGGCAATGCCCGCTTTCTCAAACGCGATGCGCGCCATCGGCATTTCGGGTGTTCCCTCTTCGGGTGCGAGCAGAAATCGCTCGTGATCAAGGCCCAGCGCGGCAATCCCGCTTATCGCCACGGCGGAGGGACCAAGCACATTGGTCGCGTCAAACCTGCCGCCCAGACCCACCTCAACCACGCACGCATCGGTCGGAGTGCGCGAAAACGCGAGGAAGGCCGCGGCAATCGTGGCTTCGAAGAAGCTAGGGCCAAGATCGGTGCTGATGTCGAGCACCTCTTCGAGCAAATCAGCCAGCGCATCATCTTCGATCAACTGCCCCGCCACGCGAATGCGTTCGTTATAGCGAACGAGGTGCGGGCTGGTGGTCACGTGGACAGTCTTGCCCTCGGCTTCCAGAATGGCGCGCAGGAAGGCGCAGACCGAACCTTTGCCGTTGGTTCCGGCTACGTGAAACACGGGTGGCAGCCTGCGGTGCGGGTTGCCCAGCCGATCCATCATCGCGGTGATCGTCTGAAGGCCAAAGCGGCCCTGCGGCACGCTCAGTCGAGCGAGTCGGTCTAGCTGCGCTTGCACGCGCGGATCGTCGGATTGGCCGAAATCCACCGGGTTCTGGAGGCGCTAGGCCGCCTTGCTCGGCTGCATATAAGAAAGCACTTGGGCCAAGGTTGCCTTCAGCTCGCGCCGGTGCACCACCATATCGACCATGCCGTGCTTTTGGAGGTATTCGGCGCGCTGGAAACCTTCGGGCAATTGTTCGCGGATCGTATCCTGAATAACGCGTTGTCCGGCAAAGCCAATGAGGGCACCTGGTTCCGCAATCTGGATATCGCCGAGCATGGCGTAGCTGGCGGTAACACCGCCCGTCGTGGGGTCGGTCAGAACCACGATGTAGGGCAGGCCTGCGTTCTTGAGCTTGCGTGTCATCACCGTCGCGCGGGGCATTTGCATCAGGCTCAGGATGCCTTCCTGCATCCGAGCGCCGCCCGCCGCGGTCACGACCACGAGCCCGCATTTGCGCGTGAGCGCGCGCTCGGCGGCGGCGCAAAAGGCGAGGCCCACCGCCATACCCATCGATCCGCCCATAAAGGCAAAATCCTGGACGCCGACGACTGCTGGCTGACCGTCAATGGCGCCTGAGCCCACGACGAAGGCGTCTTCGTGTGGGTTCTTTGCGCGCGCGGCTTTCAAGCGCTCGGTGTACTTCTTGGAATCGCGGAATTTTAACGGATCTTCAGCCACTTGTGGTTGGGGCAGGAGCTCGAAGCCCTCATCCAGCAGCAGAGCCAGGCGATCGTCCGCGCCGATCCGCCCGTGGTGATCGCAGCGCGGGCACACGTGATCGTTTTCCTCATACTCGGCGACGAACAGCATTTCGTGGCAGTTCGAGCACTTGATCCAGAGGTCTTTCTCGGTGCTTTTCTTTTCCTCGCTGAAACCCAGCGAATTGCGGACGCGGTTAAACCAGCTCATGCGTTTGCCTTCTTGATGGCGGCGACAAGGTCCGCCGTTAGCTCTTTTAGCTTAGCGGGCGCTTCAACGCCAAATTCTCCAACAAGATCGACCAGCGCCGAGCCAACGACCACGCCGTCCGCCACCTTGGCGATGGCTTCAGCCTGTTCGGGCGTGCGCACTCCGAAGCCGACCGCGACGGGCAGGTCTGTTGCGGCTTTGAGCGCGCCGACGGCCTCTTCGATCGAGCTTTGCGCGGCCTGTTGCAATCCCGTGATCCCGGCGACCGAGACGTAGTAGAGAAACCCGCTCGAGCCTTCGAGCACTTGCGGCAGACGCGCCGCGTCGGTGGTGGGGGTGGCCAAGCGAATGGGCGCAATGCCCGCCTCACGAAGGGCAGGGCCAAGCTCGCCGTCTTCCTCGGGCGGAATGTCGACGCAGATTACGCCGTCCGCGCCCGCGCCCTTAGCGGCGTTGGCGAACCATTCGGGCCCGCGCCGGATCATCGGGTTGGCGTAGCCCATCAGCACAAGCGGCACTTCGGGGTGACGCTGGCGGAACTCATAGGCCATTTGAAGAACGTCGGCTGTGGTTGTGCCTTTGCCAAGTGAACGCAGATTGGCGCTCTGGATCGCGGGGCCATCGGCCATCGGATCGGTGAAGGGCATTCCCAGCTCAATCACATCCGCGCCGCCCTCGACGAGTGCGTCAAGATTGGCGGCGGTGTGGCCGTCACCGGCCGTGATGAACGCTACGAACGCGGCGTGGGGTTTGGCAAAGGCTCTTGAGAGTCTATCGCCCATGTTTGCGGATCCTATTCAGGACAAAGCCAAGGCCAATTAGGGAAGCCAACGCGACAAAATTCCATGGAAATGGCAAACGATTGCGAGCGAAACTTGGCGTGAAGATCTCTGACAGCCACTGAACTTCGAATATCCATGCGACGAGATAAGCGGCACCAAACGTCGCAACCAAAATGGCGATTACAAATGTCGCGATCCTAGCTGGGTGGGATTTGCTCACATCTCCACCCCAAGCTTTTCCGCCACGGTGAAAATGTCTTTGTCGCCTCGCCCGCAAAGGTTCATCAGCACGATTTGATCCTGATCCATCTCTTTTGCGCGCTCGACTACGGCGTGGAGCGCGTGGCTGGGTTCGAGCGCGGGTATGATTCCTTCCGTGCGGCACAGCAGTTGGAAGCCGTCGAGCGCCTGATCGTCCGTCACGGCGGTGTATTCGACCCGGCCTGTTTCCTTCAGCCAAGCGTGTTCGGGGCCGATGCCGGGATAGTCGAGCCCGGCGGAGATCGAATGGCCCTCAGTGATCTGGCCGTCTTCGTCTTGGAGCAGGTAGGTCTTGTTGCCGTGAAGCACGCCTGGCGCGCCGCCTAGCAGGCTCGCGGCGTGCTCATCGCCATCGAGGCCATGGCCGCCCGCTTCGACGCCCAGCATTTTGACGTCGGTGTCGTCGAGGAAGGGGTGAAAGAGGCCTAAAGCGTTTGACCCGCCGCCGATGCAGGCGACCAGCAGGTCCGGGAGCTTGCCAGTGCGCGCCAGCATTTGCGCGCGGGCTTCGGAGCCGATCACGCTTTGGAAATTGCGCACCAGCTCTGGGTAGGGGTGCGGGCCGGCGGCTGTGCCGATGATGTAGAACGTGTCATGCACGTTCGCGACCCAATCACGCAGACCTTCGTTCATCGCGTCTTTCAGCGTCGCGCCGCCGCTGGTGACGGGAACGACTTCGGCGCCGAGAAGCTTCATCCGAAAGACGTTGGGCGATTGGCGCGCGACATCTTCGGCGCCCATGTAAATCACGCAAGGCAGGCCAAAACGCGCGCAGACCGTCGCGGTCGCCACGCCGTGCTGGCCGGCGCCGGTTTCGGCGATGATGCGGGTCTTGCCCATGCGGATCGCGAGCAGGATTTGCCCGATGCAATTGTTGATTTTGTGCGCGCCGGTGTGGTTAAGCTCGTCGCGTTTGAACCAGATCTGCGCGCCTTTGCCTTCGGCTGCGCTCTCCCGCACATACTCGGTCAACCGCTCGGCGTAATAGAGCGGTGAAGGGCGGCCGACATAGTGTTCCAGCAGGTCGTCAAATTCTTCCTGAAACGCCGGGTCTTCCTGTGCCGCGCGATATTCACGCTCCAGATCGAGGATCAGCGGCATCAGCGTTTCGGCGACATAGCGCCCGCCATAGGCACCAAAATGCCCGCGATCATCGGGCTGAGTCCGGAAGGAATTGGGAGTCGTTTCGTTCATTGATTTTCTTCGGGGGCGGTCAAATGGAGCGCGCGGCTTTGCAGAAGGCGGCGATCTTGTCCACGTCCTTGACGCCCGGAGCGCTCTCGACGCCGCTGGAAACGTCAACGAATTCAGCCCCCGTCACTTGGATGGCCTGCGCCACATTGTCGGGATCGAGCCCGCCGGCCAAGGCCCATGGTGTGCGATGCGGGTAGTCTTTCAGCACCTCCCAGCCAAACGCTTCACCGTTGCCACCGGGGATGTCCGAACCTTCGGGTGCTGGCGCGTCGAACAGCAGGCGATCCGCAAACCCGTCATAGCGTGCGCTGTCGTCCAACGAGGCGATGCCGTTCACCGGCAACGCTTTCCACACTTCGACTTGAAAGCTCTCTTTCACAGCAGCCAGAGCTTCCGGCGGTTCAGCCCCGTGAAACTGGATGACGTCGGGCGCCAGCGCGTCTTTGATATTGGCCAGCGTTAATCCCTTGGGGTCAACGACCAGCACGACGGTTTTGACGCCAATCGGGACAAGGCGGCGCAGCTTTGTTCCAGCTTCCAGATCAACGTGGCGGGGGCTTTTGGGAAAATGGACGAGCCCGATATGCGTCGCGCCCGCCTGCGCGGCCGCGTCGAGGGTTTCAGGCGTTGAGAGCCCACAAATCTTGATCTGCCTATTCTGTGACATCGCGGTTCAATTAGGGCCGCTTTGTTGAAATCGAAAGCGGCAATTCCTTGTTATTGTGGTGGCTACGGTTAGTGTGTCCACGATCTTCCGGAGAGCGTTGATATGCCGCGATTTTTCACCCCCACTCTTCTTGAGCTGCTCGCCTTAGGCCTTGGGGCGTGCAATCCGGTCGAGAATATCGATGAAGCGGCCGATCAGATTGACCGATTTCAGAGCCATTTTTCGTACGGCGATGTCGATGAGATGTATCTGATGGCCAGCCCGAGTTTTCGAAAGAGCACATCGCTCGCGGAATTGCGAGATCAGGTCGGTGTGATCAGCTTACGACTAGGTCCGGTGGAGACCACCGAGCGCACCAGCTTCAATATCAACACCACGCCGGCCGGCACACGGACCGTTATCACCATGCAAACCCGTTTCGAGCAGGGCGAGGGCGTTGAAACCTACACATTCGTCGGAAACGGAGAGAATATGCGATTGGAGGGCTGGAACGTGAATTCGAACCGCCTGATGATCACCGCCGACGATATGGAGGCTCTTCAAGCCATGCAGAGCGCTGAGTGAATTGGTCAGCTAGAGCGTCGCTTCAATCGAACGCGCGGCGGCCTGGGGGTCCTCGGCTCGGCTTATCGGACGACCAATCACAAGCACGCTTGCGCCCGCGTCGCGCGCGGCGCGGGGCGTGACGACGCGTTTTTGATCGCCGGTGCCCACGCCGTGCGGACGAAGGCCGGGGACGACGAAGTAGCCGTCCTTCCATTCCTTATGGACTTTGCCGACTTCTTTGCCCGAACACACGATCCCGTCGAGCCCGGCTTTATGCGCGAGTTCGGCCAGGCGCATCACCTGCGTTTCGGCGCTGCCGTAAATCCCGGTGGCGGTGAGATCGTTGGAATCCATGCTGGTGAGCGTGGTCACCCCCACGACCTTGCAGCCTTCGGCCGCCGCCGCTTTGGCGTCTTCCATCATGGCTCGCCCGCCGCTGGCGTGGACTGTCACAATCTTGGGTTCGTAGACATGGATCGCCTGCATGGCGGCGGCGACGGTGTTGGGAATGTCGTGGAACTTGAGGTCGAGAAAGATCGGAAGCCCCATGTGGGCGATCTCGTGGACGCCGTGCCCGCCATGAGCGCAAAAGAACTCCAGACCCAGTTTCACCCCGCCAATGTGGGCTTTGACCTTCGCTAAAAGAGCCTTGGCAGGCTCAATCTGCGGCACATCGAGGGCAAGATAGACAGGGTTGCTCATTACGTGTCCGTCGGGGTTAGCGTATCCCCCGGTTTTACCGTGCTTTCTACAGGTTTATCCACAGACTTATCCTCAGGCACAGGGGCGGGCGCAGCGGGTTTCTCGTGCGCGCTCGGTTCGTGCCGACGCTGCAGCGCGTTGGAACGAGCCGCTTGCTCCAAGCTGCGAACCCGTCGGTTGAGGCTCCATTTCACGCTGCGGTGGTAGGCCCACATTGGGACAAGGCCCAAAGCGAAGGAGATGATGACCAGCGCGGGCACCTTGGTTTCAAGGACAAGGTTTTCCCAAAGCGTGACTTCGACCGTTTCCCAATTAAAGATGGAGAACGCCAGCAGGGCCACCGCCAGCAGCACCCAGAGAATAGTCCGCACAATCTGCATTCGTTTTCGACCCCTGTTGTCGATCCGTCTCCGACGCGATCCTAGGCGATTTGCGTCGCCTGTCCAATCAAAGCGCGTCGATCCTTAGCCGAACACGCGCGCGAAAATCGTGTCGACATGTTTGAAATGGTATTCGAGATCGAACTTTTCTTCGAGCTCTGCGTCGCTCAGCGCCGCCGTGACTTCTTCGTCTCCTTTGAGCAGTTCGAGTAGCGACAGCGTCCCATTGGATTCCCACACCTTCATCGCGTTGCGCTGGACTAGGCGATACGCGTTGTCGCGCGTTACGCCCGCTTGAGTAAGCGCCAAAAGGACGCGCTGCGAGTGGACGAGGCCGCCCATAGCGTCGAGGTTTTTCTGCATCCGATCGGGATAGACGAGAAGCTTCTCAATCACGCCAGTCAGCCGCGCGAGCGCAAAGTCGAGCGTGATCGTAGCGTCCGGACCAATGAACCGCTCAACCGAGGAGTGCGAGATATCGCGTTCGTGCCACAGCGCAACGTTCTCGAGCGCGGGCAGGGCGTAGGCGCGAATCATACGCGCTTGGCCGGTCAGATTCTCCGTCAGAATCGGGTTGCGCTTGTGCGGCATAGCCGACGAGCCCTTTTGCCCTTTCGAGAAGAACTCTTCGGCTTCGAGCACCTCGGTGCGCTGCAGGTGTCGGATTTCCACCGCAAGTCGCTCAATGCTGCCGGCGATCACGGCCAGCGTTGCAAAGAACATTGCGTGCCGGTCGCGAGGGATAACCTGCGTGCTGATCGGTTCAGGAGCGAGGCCAAGCTTTTCCGCCACATACGCTTCGACGCTGGGGTCGATATTGGCGAAGGTTCCCACAGCTCCCGACACCGCGGACGTCGCAATCTCGGCGCGCGCAGCGATAAGGCGCGCTTTGCACCGGTCAAACTCGGCGTAAGCCTGCGCTAGCTTCAGGCCGAACGTCACGGGTTCAGCGTGAATGCCGTGGCTACGCCCGATGGTGGCGGTGTATTTGTGTTCCTCTGCGCGGGTTTTGATCGCCGCCAACAGCGCATCAAGATCGGCGAGCAATATGTCCGAAGCGCGGGCTAATTGCACTGAAAGCGTCGTGTCGAGCACGTCGGAACTCGTCATGCCTTGGTGCATAAAACGCGCTTCCGGCCCGACTTGGTCCGCGACCCAGTCTAGAAATGCGATCACATCGTGTTTGAGGACCGCTTCCTTCGCGTCGATGGCTTCGACGTCGATCTTGGGATCGGTCGCCCACCAATCCCAGAGTGCCTTGGCCCCGCTTCCGGGCACCACGCCAAGATCGGCCAGCTTCTGCGTAGCGTGCGCCTCAATCTCGAACCAGATCCGAAACTTGGCCTCTGGCTCCCAGAGGGCAGACATTTCAGGACGGGCGTAGCGTGGGACCATGGGAGACGATTCCTGATGCGAGAGTGGATCTTTGGCGTCCGGCTATGCGTGGGAGGGCCACTTGGCAAGACCGCGAAGGCACTTCACTAATGTAACTTGTGCAGGGGCCTCCACGAACAGGGGAGTAGGAGGACATTGGTGATGGAAACCGCTGAACCAACGCGCCGCGTTGGCCAGAGCGAACGCTTGGCCGAAGAGCGCCTGTCACCGTTTGTGCGGGTGACCCTGCGACGCTGGGCGAAGTGGTATCTTGACGGCACCGAGACCTTCTGGCCGATCAGCGACGCCGTCAACCGCTTTTTCATCGCCATGTGGTTTCTGCGCTCCGGCCTTGTGAAGGCGGCCGACTGGGACACGGCGCTTTACCTTGCCGCCAACGAATACCCCGTCACATGGATGAGCGCTGAAGCCGCGGCGATCACAGGGGTGACGATTGAACTGGTTGGGCCAATTCTTCTTATCGCCGGCTTCTTCACCCGCCCGGCGGCGGTCGCGATGGCGGCTCTGACCGCTGTCTCGCAAGCCGTCTATGTGCCGACCACCAGCAACTTGCTCGTGATCGCTATGCTGGCTTGGTACGCGGTTTCGGGGCCAGCGGCCTTGTCTATGGATCGGGTGCTCGCGAGCGGTCTCAAAACAAGCGCTCTACCCTTGGCCGCGCCAGCGATCCGCGCCGCAGAGTGGTCGCGCGATAATCTTGGGCCAGTCCTCATGGCGGCCATTCGTATCTGGCTTGGGCTTTCCTTGCTCCTTTACGCTGGCGTTATCGAGCCACCTGTCGAGGTGCAGAGCTGGCTGGTCGCGAACATCTTCATGGGGTTTCCAGATTGGCTGGCGGTCCTTTCGGCTGTCTTCTTCTTCACCGGATTTGCGGCGGTGGTCGTATCTTACGGGCTGTTCTTCCTGATCGCTCTTTTGATGGTGGTCGACGCGCATCCCAATGTGACGCTTTTTCCGTTCCTGTTCCTGACGCTCTACGAAGCACGCGGGGCGGGGGTGTTCTCGGTGGATCGCGCGATCTTGGCATGGATGGAGAAGAATATCCTGTTCGATCGCGAATACGCCGATATCCCAGACAGCTGGCCGCATGTTGTGGTGGTTGGCGCGGGATTTGGCGGGTTAGCGGCGGTGACCCGACTCAAGCGATTGCCGGTGCGCATCACCCTGATCGACAAGCGCAATTACCACCTGTTCCAACCGCTGCTCTATCAAATCGCCACGGCCACCTTGAACCCGGCGGATATCGCGACGCCTATTCGTTCGCTCTTCAAGGCGGATGGCAATGTACGCGTCTTGAAAGGCGAGGTCAGCGCGATTGAAAGTGCAGAGAAATCGCTGACCTTGGCAAGCGGACAGGTCGTTGCCTTTGACAAGCTGGTGCTCGCCACCGGCGCGACGCACAGCTATTTCGGTAAGGAGGAATGGGGCGCGTTTGCTCCGGGCCTTAAGACCATCGAAGATGGCGTCGAGGTGCGCGGGACCATCCTAAACGCGTTCGAGCAGGCAGAAGCGAGCGAAGACGAAGAGCGTATCCGGCGCTTGCTCACCTTCGTGATTGTAGGCGCGGGCCCCACTGGGGTCGAGCTGGCTGGGGCGATTGCCGAACTGGCCAAGCTCAACGTCGAACGCGAGTTCCGCACCGTCGACCCAGCGAGCGCGCGTGTGATCCTCGTCCAATCGGCTCCGCGTATTTTGCCAGCCTTTCCAGAAGAACTCTCCGCCAAAGCGCACGCGTCGCTTGAGGCGCTGGGCGTTGAGATCAGAACAGGCGCGCGGGTGACGGAGATTGCCGAAACGCAGGTATGCATAGGAGAGGACGATTACATCGAAACCGAAACGGTCTTGTGGGCGGCGGGTGTTGCCGCGTCACCCGCAGCCAACTGGCTCGGCGCCAAGGCGGATCGGTCGGGCCGCGTCGAAGTGAACGATCGTTTGCGTGTCTTGGGCGCCGACGGAGAGTCGATCAATCACATTTACGCCATTGGCGACACAGCGCTGAGCCACGCTTGGGAGGGAAAAGCCGTCCCTGGGCTCGCCCCGGCGGCTAAGCAGGCTGGCGCGTATGTCTCGCGTGTGGTCGAGGCGGAGCTTTTGGATAAGCCATGCCCGGGCCCGTTCGAATATAAGCACCAGGGCAGCCTCGCGACGATCGGGCGCAAGTCCGCGGTGGCCGATTTCGGAAGGTTCAGGCTATCGGGCGCGGTCGCGTGGTGGCTGTGGGGCCTCGTTCACGTCGGCTTCCTGACTGGCGCGCGCAATCGGGTTACCGTTGTGGTGAATTGGGGCTGGAGCTTCTTTGCCAAACACTCTGGCATTCGGCTGATTACCGGACGCAGTCAGTAGCTTAGATCAGCCCGCGTTGGCGCAGGCTCACATGGCCTTCGCGCCCCACGATCACATGATCATGCACTTGCACCCCCAAATGCTTGCCCGCTTCCGCGATCTTATGCGTGATTTGTATGTCCGCGCGGCTGGGTTCGGGGCTGCCGCTGGGATGATTGTGAACGAGGATAAGCGCGCTCGCGCCCACATCCATCGCTCGCCCGATGACCTCGCGCGGGTGAATGGCCGCTTCGTCGATTGAACCTTCGGTGTGGTGGGTGTCGTCAATCAGGCGGTTCTTCGTGTCGAGATAGAGCACCCGCACGCGCTCTTTGGTCAGATGTGCCATATCAATGGCAAGGTAATCGAGCAGCGCCTGCCAACTGGAGAGGATGGGTTTGTCCTGCACCTCGCTGCGCGCCATACGCCTCGCGGCGATGGACACAGCCTTTAGGGCCGCCGCGCTGGTTTCGCCGACGCCTTTGACCTGCTGCAACGCGGAAGGATCGGCGTTTAGCACGCCCGCGAGCGAACCGAACCGCGCCAGCAGCGCCTTGGCGACGGGCTTCGTATCTCCCTGACGCATGCCTGCAAAAAGAAGATACTCGAGCACTTCGTAGTCCGCGAGCGCTTCCTGCCCACCTTTGAGCAGCCGTTCGCGCAGGCGTGACCGGTGCCCTTTGCCAGCGATTTGACCAGCGCCCGATTTGGGCGAGCTCGACGCTTTGGCGCTTTGCGATGCGCCGTCTCCAAAGTCGAAACTGTCGCCGCTTTGCGCCACGTCTTTCTTCCTGGGCCTCCCGTCGCAGGCGAGGCGTTTTTCCCTTTTGCTTCATTGCCTTTGGGAAGCGTTCGGCGCAAGTGTGGACGCGTTATGGGGTCAGACCAGATGGACACGCCTTCACCAGCGCCAAAGGGCGGATGGGTCTGGCTGACGCGCATGTTGATTGCGGTCGCCGCTCTGATTGCCGTCACGGTGGGTTACGCGTGGTTCACGCGCGAAGAGATAGCCGCCTCTTTCATCGACGATTACCTCGCGCAAACCGATCTGGAAGCGCGCTACACGATCGTTTCTATCGGCCCACAGCGACAAATTCTGGAGGATCTAGTGGTCGGCGATCCGAACGATCCCGATCTCGTTGTGAAGCGCGCGACTATCGACATTGGATATGGCTTTGCCGCGCCAGCCATCTCAGCTGTGAAAGTGGAAGGCGCACGGCTCTATGGGACCCTGCGCGAGGGAAAACTGAGCTTCGGAGCGCTCGATTCGCTGATCTTTGAAAGTGCGGACGAAACTGCAAGCGGTCTGCCGTCATTTGAGCTTGAGCTCGTTGATACAGGAGCGATTTTTGAGACCGACTTTGGCGATATGGCAGCCACCTTCGAAGGCGCGGGACTGCTCGATAACGGCTTTTCCGGAACCATTGCCGCTGTTGCGCCTCTAGCTGAATGGGAAGGGTGCACCGCGCAGACGATCACCGCGTTTGGATCCCTGACGACCAAAGACGGCGAGCCCGCTTTCGAAGGGCCGGTCAGGCTGCGCGACGCTAGTTGTGAGGGAGCGGTCATTGGTTCCGTTGATTTTGCGATGCGTGCACAAGCAAGCGCCGATTTTTCGACCTTTGAGGGCGCGCTCGGTGTCGCTTCAAGGGGTCTCGGCTTTGATGACATCCGCGTAGACGACGTCAGCGGGTCGGCCTCGTTTTCATACCGTCCTGAGATGTTTGTGCTTGATCATGATCTCGCTTTTGCTGGCGCTCAGACAGGCTTTGTCAGCGCTAGAACACTTGGCGCCAAGGGTGTGTTTCGCGCCTCGGATGGCTTCGCGAACACGAGCTGGAACGCGCAACTCAGTGGGGAGGGGCTGGCTACAGGCCCTTCGGCGCAGGCGACGCTGGACAATGCGAAAGAAGCGGGTGCGCAGACTTTAGTTGAACCGCTCTTGGCAAAGCTTGAACGCGCGCTCAGCGGCATCGCCACGTCCGCGACGTTGAGCGGCGATGTGACGTGGCGGCGCAACGGGACCGGGCAAAGCCTTGTCATCCCCGAGGCGAGGGTTGCGGGTGAGGGTGGGGAGACCATCCTCGCGCTGTCGCGT
This sequence comes from Pseudomonadota bacterium, assembly GCA_039186235.1. Lineage (GTDB taxonomy): Bacteria > Pseudomonadota > Alphaproteobacteria > Sphingomonadales > Sphingomonadaceae > Erythrobacter. Next base: position 59,397 of record JBCDAE010000019.1, read on the forward strand.
TTCAATTGGTCAGCGCCAGACGATGAAGAAAGCGGTCTCGGTGAAGTCGCGGGCGATTTCTTTGTGGGAGGACCATCCCTGCCGCAAATCAACGGGCGGATGACGCAAGATGATCGCGGCCAGTTGGCGCTGCGGCTCTCAATGGAAGAATATCGTGAAGGCGCGAACGCTGTGGCCGTGCCCGGTCTTTCCATGCGGCAATTGGCCTCCGGAAGGTTCCGGTTCGCTGGTCAAGCCAAACTGAGCGGTGACATTCCCGGCGGACTGATGAGCGGGGTTTCCGTTCCACTGAACGGGGACTTCGAATCCAGCTCTGGCCTTGTGATCGGCCTCACTTGCGAAGAGATCACCTTTGACCAAGTCACGCTCTCCAATCTCGCGCTGGAGAAGAACGAGGTGGAACTGTGCCCCGGCGATAGCGGCGCCATTCTGCGATACGCTGGCGCCCTGAAGCTCGATATGGTGACGCGCGATGTGGCGCTTTCGGGCGATGTTTCGCAGTCTCCAGCTCAGTTTGCCCTTGGCCGCGCACAGGTTTCGTATCCCGGTGAATTCGAGCTGGCCGAGTTGGCCTCGACCATCGGGGAGGAAGGCAACGCGTTTCGATTGCAAGCCGATAAGGTCGTAGGCCGTTTTGGAGCCACAATAAGCGGGGCTTTCTATGATACCTCCGGTAGGCTGGAGGCAGTGCCGCTCAATCTCGACGCGATTAATGGCGAATGGTCCTTTGCCAACGAGGTGGTTGAAGTGGGCGACGCGACGTTCGTGTTGAGCGATCGCCCAGAAGAGGGGGCCTATCCGCGCTTTCGGCCGCTCGCTGGCGCGGCGACCAGCCTGAGAATCGAGGACGGGGAGATTGCAGCGCGCGCCGCGTTGTTCGCGCAGGGGTCGTCGGTCCGCCTCGCCGATGTGGCGGTTATCCATGGTTTGGAGGAGGGCACCGGTTCGGCGGTCATTGATGTGCCTGACATCACGTTCGGCCCCAATCTGAGCCTCGAAGAGATTACTGATCTCGCAACCGGCGTAATCGCCTACACCCAAGGGACAGTCAGCGGAAATGGGCGCGTTGCGTGGACACCCGACGAAGTTAGCAGCAGCGGCGTGTTCCGCTCAGACGGAATCGACCTTGCCGCCGCGTTTGGGCCTGTCACGGGGTTGGCGGGCGAGGTGCGTTTCGCCGATCTGCTGGAGTTTACCACCGAGCCCAGCCAAACGCTGTCGATCGCATCGGTCAATCCGGGGATTGAAGCGTTAGACGGGCGCGTTCGCTACGCCATAGAGGGCGGCACCAACATCATCATCGAAGACGCGCGTTGGCCCTTTATGGGCGGCGAATTGATCATGGAGCCCACCCGGTTGCAGTACGGAACCGACGAAGAGCAAAGCTACACGTTCGAAGTTACCGCGCTCGACGCGGCCAAGTTTGTCGCGCAAATGGAGCTCAGCAATATCGGCGCCACGGGCCTTTTCGATGGCCGTGTACCCATTGTCTTTGATCAGGAAGGCAACGGTCGCATCGAAGGGGGCGTGCTGCGAAGCCGCGCGCCCGGTGGCAACGTTTCGTATATCGGTGAGCTCACCTACGAAGACCTGGGAGCGATCAGCAACTACGCGTTCCAATCGCTGCGCAGCCTCGATTATCGTGCGATGGAGGTCGATCTGAGCGGCGATCTGGCGGGTGAGATCATCACGCGCTTTGGCATTGATGGCGTGCGCCAAGGGGCTGATGCTGATCAGAATTTCGTGACCCGGCGGCTGGCGGAATTGCCGATCCGTTTCAACGTGAACGTGCGCTCGGAAAACTTCTATGAATTGGCGACAATGGTCCGCACTTTTTGGGATCCCGAAGCGCTGCCCGGCGCGGAAGAAGCGCTAAGACAGGCGGTCCCGGGTGTGCCCATTCCTCTTCCTGCTCCCGACACCGAACAACCCCAGATCGACGCGGTGCGCCCACCCGAACCCGCCGGTGAACCGCCCGTTCAACCTTCTGAAAGCGAACCTACTCCATGATGCGTCCGAATTTGACCCGGCCAAGCCAAGCTGCCACCCCTTGCGCGCGCAAAGGAGACAGGGGATTGGTCCGAGTTGCAGGAATGGGATTTTTGCTGGGCGCGGGCGCTCTTGGCGGATGCATTAACGTGGCCGCGCCTGACGAACCCATTGTGATCGAGCTGAACATCAATATTCGGCAGGAAGTGATCTATCGTTTGGCCGAAGACGCCAACAACACGATTGAAGAGAACGCGGACATCTTTTGATGCGCTTCGTTTGAAAACGATACGGAGCGAGCGAGGGGAAATGAAATGATCGGTAAGCGAGTTTTGGCATTTCTGGCGGCGTCGGCCGGCCTGGTTGGATTGGTCGTTTCGATCCCGGCTAGCGCGCAGCGCGATCCGGCTTACGCCGCAGCGCGCGCGGCGGGAACAATTGGCGAAAAAGTCGATGGGTATCTCGGCATCGTTGGCCAGCCTTCGCGCGACTTGCAGCGCATGGTTGATGACATCAACATCAAGCGCCGCGCCGTCTACGCCAAAAAAGCTCAGGAAAACAACGCCACGCTTGAGCAATACGCGATGACAGCGGGTTGCCAGGCGATCGCGCGGACCGCGCCGGGAGAGAAGTATCAGGCGCCTTCGGGAAGCTGGAAAACCCGCACAAGCGCAGCCCCGGAACGCGATCCGCGCTGCCCTTGATCAGGGGTTGAAGCGCTCGCCTGTTCATCAGGGCGGGATGACTGATGCAAAAGACGCACAATCGCTGCGCGGCCTAGTGTTGACTTGAGAATTGCCCCCTTCTAAGGCGCGCCTGCCCTTGGCGGGCAGCTCTTTGCGCGTGCCTGACCTTTCTTTTAGAAAGACAGGAATGAACGAGGAAAAACCCGCAACGGAACCCATCGCTGAAGATGCGCGGATCGACGCGCTCGATGAACGGCTCAAAGCCGCGTCCGAGCGCGAAGAAAAACGCAACCAGTCGAATGTGCACAGCGCCGATGCGAACTATCAAAGCGGCAACCGTGTACTGGCCGACCTTCTGGGAGGGATCTTTGGAGGCAGCGTAATTGGCTGGGCGTTTGACGCTCTGTTTAATACGCTTCCCTGGGGCCTGTTAGTGGGGCTTTTCTTTGGGATTGGCGTTGCTTTCAGAAAGATAATTCAAAGCGCCAACACGCGCCCAGAAACGCCGGATGAAGATCCAACCTAAGGGATTTTCCGCGTTCGGGCGCGTTGCAACAGGTAGTAGGGATCAAAAGATCGTGGCAGCCGAAGAAGGCAAAGTCGATCCGATGAAGCAATTCCAGGTCGAACCGCTGTTTGGTTCGGAAAACTGGGAAATCGCCGGCTTCAACATCGCGTTTACAAATTCCGCGCTCTGGATGGCCGTGACGGTCGTTCTTCTCTGGTTCTTCGTCTATCGCGGAATGAAGCAGGAACTGGTGCCCGGCCGCTGGCAGATGGCGGTGGAAAGCTTCACCGGTTTTATCGACGACATGCTCGAAGCGAATATCGGCAAAGAAGGGCGCAAATATGTGCCCTACATCTTCAGCCTGTTCATGTTCATCCTATTCGGCAACCTGCTGGGCTTGTTGCCCCTGGGCCTCGTGGGCCTGCACCCGTTCACCTTCACAAGCCACTTCACGATCACCGGTGTTCTTGCGGTGATCAGCTTTTCGATCGTTTTGATCGTCGGCTTTTGGAAGCACGGCATCAAATTCTTCACGCTGTTCGTGCCGCACGGCACGCCCGCGCCCATGATCCTGCCGATCGCGTTGATCGAGTTTTTCTCGTTCCTTATCCGCCCCTTCAGCCTCGCGCTGCGTTTGTTCGTCGCGATGATGGCGGGCCACGTTCTCTTGAAGGTGCTGTCCAGCTTCGTGATGGATGGCCTCAATTACGGCGTGGGCACCAGCCTTCTGGTCGCCATTCCCAGCTTCACTCTGATGATCGGCATCAGCGCGCTGGAGATCCTCGTGGCGGGCATTCAGGCTTACGTCTTTGCGCTTTTGACGTCGCTCTACATCAACGACGCCGAGCACCTTCACTAAAGTTCACTTTCCTCTTTCAATCGAATTGCACTCAAGGAGTTTTTTAAAATGGAAACAGAAGCAGCCAAGCTCATCGGCGCAGGCCTTGCCGCTATCGGTGCCGGTATGGCCGCGATCGGCGTGGGTAACGTCTTCGGTTCGTTCCTCGAAAGCGCGCTGCGCAATCCGGGCGCCGCAGACAGCCAACAGGGCCGCCTGTTTATCGGCTTCGCCGCCGCCGAACTTCTCGGCCTGCTGGCGTTCGTCGTCGCGATGATCCTGATCTTCGTCGCCTAACACGATATCGGATGGGGCGGGGCGGTCTTTGGCCACTCCGCCCAATCCATCTTTGCTATCAGCGTTTTCGGACCTCTTTCATGCCTCAAATAGCCCAGCTAGCCGAAACCTACGCCAGCCAGATCTTCTGGTTGTTGGTTTTCTTCGGCATCACGTTCTTCGTCATCGGTCGCGGTATGGTGCCCAAGGTGATGGAAACCGTGGCGCTGCGCGACAAGCAGATCTCGGACGACCTTGCCGCCGCGCAAGCCGCCCGCGACGCCGCCGACACTCAGGAAGAAGAATGGCGCGAGCGGCAGAACGCCAATCGCGCCGAAGCGCAAGCGGTGATCAACGAAGCCAAGGCCAAAGCGGCCAAATCCTCCGAAACGAAGCTGGCCGCAGCCCAAGAACGCCTTGATGCGCGTTTGGAAGCCGCCGAAACCGAGATTGAGGCCGCGCGCACCAGCGCTATGACCGAGATCGAAGATGTGGCGACCGAGGCGGTGCAAGACATCGTCGGGCGTCTGGCCGGAGCAAAAGTCGATAAACGCACCGCGCGTTCGGCTGTGAAGAAGGCGTTTGCCAATGGCTAATGTGTTCACTCTTCTGATCGCCGAAGGAGGCCCTTCGGCCTTTGGACTGGAAGACTACCAGTGGGTCTCGCTTTCGATGGGCGTGCTCATCGCGCTGATCCTTTGGAAAAAGGTCCCAGGCATGATCGCCGGCGGGCTCGACACCAAGATCGACGCTATTAGGCATCAGTTGGACGAGGCCAAGAACCTGCGCGCCGAAGCCGAAGCTCTGCGCGATGAATACGCCGCCAAGATTGCGGGCGCTGAAAAAGACGCCGCCGCCATGGTAGAAGGCGCAAAGCAAGAGGCCGACGCGATCCTCGCCAAAGCTGAAAGCGACAGCGAAAAGATGGTCGAGCGGCGCCAGAAAATGGCCGAAGACAAAATCGCGGCTGCCGAACGCGATGCGCTCAATTCGGTCCGAAGCCGCGCTGCTGAGGCTGCCGCCGTAGCGTCACGCTCGATTATCTCGGAAAAGCATGATAAAGATGCAGACAGCCAGTTTGCTGACGAGGTTATATCTTCGCTCTAGCGTCCGCGGCCTCGCTGAAAGTGTTCAGCTTGGCGCACGCTCGGGATTAGAGTTGGAGAGGGGAAAGGCGGTCCGTTTCGGGCCGCCTTTCTTGGTTTTGGGGCGCCTTCAAGCCGACGGATCAAACACCACTTTGCCCACCACCTCGCGATTGGCCATCGCTTCGAAGCCCTCACGCCAGCGCGACAGCGGCAGTTGTGTTCCCACCGCCGGATTGATCTGGCCCCCCTCGGCCAATTCGCGGATGGCGGCGTTGATCGCTTTGCCGCGCTCGGGGAAACGCCGCGCGTATTCGCCTGCGCGAAGGCCTACTATCGAGAAGCCTTTGATCAGCGGAATGTTGGTGGCGATTTTGGGAATACGTCCGCTGGTGTAGCCGACCACGATAAGCTTGCCGGCAAAGGTGACACAGCGAGTGCATTCGTCGAACACGTCCCCGCCGACATTGTCAAAGACTATATCGCACAGTTTGCCCTCGGTTATGTCGGCTATGACCTCGCGAAAGCGCCCTTCGCTGATGATCGTGTGATCGGGCGAAGCGAGCGCGTCAATCGGTTCGCGCTTCGACTCAATGCCCGTCGCCGCGATTGTGGTCGCACCCAAGGCGTTGGCGAGATCAATGGCGGCAAGGCCCACGCCTCCACTGGCCCCTGTGACCATGACCGATTGGCCCGGCTCAAGGCCACCCAACTCGACCAGACCCGTATAGGCGGTGGAATAGGCCGCGCCCATTGCTGCGCCTTGTGCGAAGGAAAAATTCTCAGGCACCTTCGAGAGGCCCCGCGCGGGCAGGCTAGCGACTTCAGCGAAGGCACCAGTCTTATTGCCGCCCATAACGCGGTCACCCGGTTGGAAACCGCTGTCCCCGTCCGCTTCGATCACTTCGCCCGCGCATTCGAGTCCGCTCGTAAAGGGCACGTGCGGTTTGAACTGATACGCCCCCTTGGTCATCAAGAGATCAGGGAAGTTTAGCGAGGCCGCGCGTACGTGGACGAGCACTTCGCCGGGTTTGCGCTCTGGTTCCGGGATATCGCTCAGCGAGACGCCCGATAGGTCTTCGGACAGCTTTTCGACAATAAGGGCCTGCATAACCGTCTCTCGTCATTGCGAGCGAAGCGAAGCAATCCAGAGTGTGGCTCTTAGCTTTTCTGGATTGCTTCGTCGCTGCGCTCCTCGCAATGACGAGAAGCAGTCTTTTGAGCTAGAAGTTGTCTTTGCCTGCGCGCAAGGCTGCGAAGGTTTCGTGGGGGGCGCTGCCGCCCCATTTGGCGATGATCGCGGGGTCATCGGCGCGCAGGAACGGGTTGGTGGCCAGCTCGCGGCTCAGCACCGTGGGCACCGTCCATTCGCCTTTCGCGCGCTTGGCGTCGATCTCGGCGACGTAATCCTGCAGCGCTTTGTTGTCGGGATCGGCGTGGATCGCAAACTTGGCGTTGGCCTGCGTATATTCGTGCGCGCAGTAGAGCGTGGTTGCCGTGGGCATACGGCGAATGCGGTCAAGGCTGGCCCAGAACTGCTTGGGCTCGCCTTCGAACATGCGTCCGCAGCCGAGCGCAAACACTGCGTCGCCAACAAAAGCGATGCCTTCCTCGATAATGTGGAACGCGACATGGCCGTTGGTGTGACCGGACACGTCGATCACTTGGGCCGTGTGTTCGCCCAAATTCACGGTGTCGCCATGCTCCACCACGCGGTCGATATGTGAAAGCTTCTCGACTTCTTTGGGAGCTAAAACTCGTGCGCCGGTCTTCTCGACAATCTCGGTGTTGCCGCCAGCGTGGTCCGGGTGCCAGTGGGTGTTCCAGATATGGCTGATCGTCCAGCCCCTGGCATCGGCCTGCTTAAGGTATTCCTTGGCGTCGGGCGTATCAATCGCGGCGGTTTCGCCCGTCACCGAATTGTGCAGGAGATAGCCATAATTGTCCGACAGGCACGGGAATTGGTGAACGTGTAACATGATGCGGGGTCCTTGCTCTTGGCGGCCAGTCTACCCCGCTGGACCCTAGGTGAAAAGGCCGGGAGTCTGGGTTTGTGAAGCCGCATCCGCGGCTTCATCCTCGCTTGACGTCCTTCGGGGAATCTTCCCCTGCGGACCCGCTGCGGGCGCGCGCTTGCGCTTGCGAAATCGTAGATTTCGAAAACACGCGTTCAGTAGGGTCACAAAGGAAAAAGGCCCGCCTGCATCGCTGCAAGCGGGCCCTCTTTATATTTCTAGCGCTGATCGGCGCCTTTTGGTGTCGCAAGGACGACCGTCCGCCCGCAGCGGGTCCGCAGCGAAGCGAAGGACGTGCAGCGAGGAGGCGCGCCCGGATGGGCGCGCCCACACAATCAGTCGTCGGACTTCTTGAGCGCTTCGCCCAGAATGTCGCCCAGCGACGCACCGCTGTCGGACGAACCGAACTGCGCCACCGCCTCTTTCTCTTCGGCGATTTGACGCGCCTTGATCGAGAAGTTGGGCTTTTTCGAACGGTCGAAACCGGTGACCATCGCGTCGACCTTGGCGCCGACCTGGAAACGGTCGGGGCGTTGTTCGTCGCGATCGCGGCCGAGGTCCGAACGCTTGATGAAGCCGGTCGCGCCGTCGTCGCCGACTTGCACTTCGAGGCCGCCATCGCGCACTTCGAGAACCGTGACGGTGACCGTCTGGTTCTTGCGCAGCGTGCCAGCGGCGGCGGCACCGGCTTCGGTCGGAGCGCCTTTTTCAAGCTGCTTCATACCGAGGCTGATGCGTTCTTTTTCGACATCGACGTCGAGAACGACCGCTTTGACTTCTTCGCCCTTGCGGTGGAGCGCCAAGGCGTCCTCACCCGAGATACCCCAAGCGATATCGGACATGTGAACCATTCCATCGACGTCGCCATCGAGGCCAATGAACAGACCGAACTCTGTGGCGTTCTTGACTTCGCCCGCAACTTCGGAACCAACAGGGTGCTTTTCGGCAAACTCTTCCCATGGATTGCGCTGAGCCTGCTTAAGGCCGAGCGAAATGCGGCGTTTCTCGCTGTCGACTTCCAGAACCATAACATCGACTTCCTGACTGGTCGAAACGATCTTGCCAGGGTGAACGTTCTTCTTGGTCCAGCTCATTTCTGAAACGTGGACAAGACCTTCGATGCCTGGTTCGAGCTCAACGAAAGCACCGTATTCGGTGATGTTGGTGACGTGGCCGGAAAGTTTCGCACCGACTGGATATTTTGCAGCAACGCCATCCCACGGATCGCTTTCGAGCTGCTTCATGCCGAGGCTGATGCGCTGGGTTTCGGAATTAATGCGCACGATTTGAACCGTCACTGTGTCGCCGATGGCGATCACTTCGCTTGGGTGATTTACGCGCTTATAGCTCATGTCGGTGACGTGAAGGAGGCCATCAATGCCACCCAGATCGACGAACGCACCGTAGTCGGTGATGTTCTTGACAACACCTTCGATGACCTGACCTTCGGCCAGACGATCGATAAGTTCGCTACGCTGCTCGGCGCGTGTTTCTTCGAGCACAGCGCGGCGCGATACGACGATATTGCCGCGTCGGCGATCCATCTTTAGGATTTGGAAGGGTTGGGGAACTTCCATAAGCGGGGTGACATCCCGGACCGGTCGGATATCGACTTGGCTGCCAGGAAGGAATGCAACGGCGCCGTCGAGATCGACGGTGAAGCCACCTTTGACGCGGCCAAAGATGCGGCCTTCGACACGCTTGCCTTCGCCAAATTCGTTTTCGAGCTTGTCCCAAGCAGCTTCGCGGCGTGCGCGGTCTCGGCTTAGCATCGCTTCGCC
>JBCDAE010000020.1:0-65141 GCA_039186235.1 Pseudomonadota bacterium
ATCCATTCGTAGACCCCGGCCGGGCAATAGCGGCTCGATGGGCCAGCAAAGACATCGTACTCGCTCGCCTTTTGCAGCTCGGCGTCGCCCAATTGCAGGTGGACCGGCTGATCCTCGGCGTGGTTGGTGAACGAAAACGCGACGTTGGTCAGGCGATCGAAGCTGATCTCACCATCGGGCTTGGGATAGTCAATCTTGGGATAAAGATCCGCGCGGCCGGTCATGGTGTAGTCGGCGTGGTGCTTCATGCTGATCGGCAGGCCGATTTTGAGCGTGCGCATCCACATATCTGTGCCTGCCAAAACGACGCCGATGTCTTCGCCGTATTTCGCGACCGCTGGGCCAGCGTTTTGAACCAGCTTGAGCTCGTCCGCGATCCAGCTTGAACGGACGCTTGGCTCATAGGCCTGCAACTCAGGCTGACTCTCGTGACCTTCAATCTCAGCCACAATGGCTTCCGCGCACAGCATGCCGCTTTTCATCGCGGTGTGGCTGCCTTTAATGCGAGGGACGTTCAAGAACCCTGCCGCACATCCGATCAATGCGCCGCCCGGAAAGGCAAGCTTAGGCACGGACTGCCAGCCGCCTTCGTTGATGACACGCGCGCCATAAGCCACGCGAGTGCCGCCCTCCAAGATCTCGCGGATTTCAGGATGCTGCTTCCAGCGCTGGAATTCCTGATAGGGAGAGACCCAGGGGTTTTTGTAATCGAGCCACGTCACAAAGCCCAAGGCAACCTGACCGTTCGCCTGATGGTAGAGGAAGCCGCCGCCATTGGTGCCGCTTTCGCTAAGCGGCCACCCTTGAGTGTGGATCACACGACCGGGCACGTGCTTAGCCGGGTCAATGTCCCAGAGTTCCTTAGTGCCAAGGCCATAGACCTGAGGCTGACAGTTGGCCTCCAGATCGTATTTCGCCTTCATCTGCTTGGTCAGCGAGCCGCGCGCGCCCTCGGCAAACAATGTGTACTTCGCCTCGATTTCCATGCCGGGCGTGAAATCGCCCTTGTGGCTGCCGTCTTCGGCAATGCCCATGTCCTGCGTGATGACGCCTTTGACCGCACCGTTGTCATCAAACATGACCTCGCACGCCGGAAACCCCGGAAAAACCATGACTTCGAGTTCTTCGGCTTTCTCCGCGAGCCAGCGCGTCATATTGCCCAGCGACCCGGTGTAGCAGCCGTGATTGCTCATCAGCGGCGGCATGATGATGTGGGGTAGCGAGGTCTTCCCGTTTTTGCTCAAAACCCAGTGCCAGTTGTCGGTCACCGGCGTTTCGGCCATCGGGCAATCCATCTCGCGCCAGTCGGGGAACAGCTCGCTCAGCGCCTTGGGATCAACCACCGCGCCGGAAAGAATGTGCGCACCGATTTCAGATCCTTTCTCAAGGACCACGACTTCAAGCTCCTCGTTGAGCTGCTTGAGACGGATCGCGGCGGAAAGACCGGCCGGTCCCCCACCCACGATCACCACGTCGCACGGCATGCTTTCGCGTTCAATCATCGCCTTTACTATCCCCATTTGCTCTTTGGCGCAGCGTATTGGCTCGCCTGCTCTTGTCTACCACTTGCTAAGCCTGCCCAAGACAGTCAAGACCTACGCCCAGCGCCATGAACGTATCTGCCAACTCCGAAGACGCATCTATCCGCGATGAGCTTTCCTCAGCGCTCGATTGGTGGCGCGAATCAGGGGTGGACTTTACATTTACGGATGACGCTACGGCTTGGCTTCGAGAACCTGGTGAGCCCCGCGACAAAGAAGCGCCGCAACCAGCGGATGAACGCCTTTCTTCATCGAAACGAGAGGCACCTGAGGTTGCCGAGAGGCGGAAACCTGCGGAACCGGCTAGGATAGATTTTTTTGCCGGGAACCCACCGCAATCTCTCGAAGAATTTCGTGAATTTTGGCTCTCCTCTCCTGGACTGGATACAATCGGCCCGCGTGGGCGCGTCGCACCGCGTGGTTCTGCTCAGCCCGAGATTATGGTGCTTGTCGTCGATCCTGAGCCATCGGATAGCGACATTTTGTTGTCTGGCCCGCAGGGTCGGCTTCTCGACCGGATTCTGGCGGCGATGGGGTTTTCTGAGAAGCAAACCTATCTCGCCTCGGCCCTGCCACGCCATACCCCGATGGCGGACACACACTCGCTGGCTGCGAGCGGTCTCGACGCGGTTTTGCACCATCATATCGCGCTCGTCGCGCCAAAACGGTTGATCGCGTTTGGCGCAGGTCTTGCCCCGTTCCTCGGGCCAGACCTAGAAACGCGAGGGACGGATTCACAACAGGTTAAGCCCTCGGTGCGACTTCCCGACGCGCTGACATGCGAGGGGCTCGACAGTCTGATGAGTATGCCGCGCCTCAAAGCTCGTTTCTGGCGGAGATGGATGGAATGGACCGCGACGCACGATTGACGACGCTTTCCCGGATGGTCGGGTTTACTTTTTGCGTCTTAATCCTCTCGCATTTCCCGTCTTCGCTCAACGCGCAGAATATCAGCGGAAGCATGGCGGCCCATTACGGCGATGGTTGGGGTAACTCCCAGCGCCAAAACGCATCCGTCCCGCGCGTCCTTTCAGAGCAGGAGCGCACGCTCTACACTCAAATCTTTGCGGCGATCGACGCGCAGAATTGGGACGCGGTGGAAGACTTGCTGGGCGATGAGCGCGCCGGCACCCTGCATCAGATTGCGCTGGCCGAGTACTACACCCATGCCAACAGCCCGAAAGCGAGCGCGCAGCAGCTCTCAGACTGGGTGGATGAAGGGGTACACCTCCCGCAGGCCGCCCAGATCAGTCGGATGGGGGAGAAGCGAGGGTTAGACACCCTGCCGGAACTCCCAAGCCGCCAACGCCTCATCTTCCAATCGGCCGCGAGTAAGCGGATTCGACCGCGCACGGTTGGCGACGGGACCATGCCAGACCGGACCCGCGCTGACATCCTCGATGCGATCAAGAACGATGATCCGCGTAGAGCGTATGAGCACCTGCTTGAGGTCGACGGAAACCTGAGCGCCGAAGCGCGCGCAGAATGGCGTCAAAGGGTCGCGTGGAGCTTCTACATTGAGAACGACGACCAAAACGCACTCGCTTTGGCGCAAACCGTCGGCGACGGGAGCGGCGCTTGGGTGGCCGAAGGCGAATGGGTCGCCGGACTGGCTGCCTGGCGCCTTGGCAATTGCAGCCTGTCCTCGGCGAAGTTTGCCGAGGCCGCGCGTCGATCGGCAAACGCCGAGCTCACATCCGCCGCGCATTACTGGGCGCACCGCGCTCTCATCCGCTGCCGCCAACCCTCGCTAGCGCAGCAACACCTGACCGCCGCGGCGCGCGAGAACGAAACGCTCTACGGCATGCTCGCGCGCGATCAGATGGGCTTGGACCTCCTTCCCGCTCGCCAAGGCGCAGCCTTCAGCAACTCCGACTGGCGCCAGCTCGACGCGCGGCCCAATGTCCGGATCGCCGTAGCGCTGACCGAGATCGGGCAAACCGCTCTGGCGGACGAAGTGCTCCAGCACGAAGCGCGTATTGGCAACCCGCAAGGATACGACGCCCTATCGCGCCTCTCGCGCGAGTTGGGCCTGCCCGCGACGCAGTTCTTTATGGCCCACCACGCGCCTTACGGCGTCCGTTCGGATCGGTCCTTGCGCTACCCGGTGGCGAGTTGGCGTCCCAAAACAGGCTGGCGGGTCGATCCCGCCCTCGCCTTTGCGCACGCGCTGCAGGAATCGAGTTTTCGCGCCACCGCGGTCAGCCCCGCCAACGCCCGCGGGCTTATGCAAATCCGGCCCATTACGGCGCGCCAGCACAACAGCCGCCTGAAGTTGGGCGCCAGCTATGAGGACCTCAACGATCCCGAAGTGAACCTCGCCTACGGGCAAAGGCACCTCGAAACCCTGCGCGACGATCCGGCCACGGGCGGCAAGCTTCCCAAGATCATGGCGGCGTATAACGCGGGTCTGGTTCCGGTGACCCGCTGGAACACCGAAGTGCGCGACTTTGGCGATCCACTTCTCTGGATGGAGTCGATCCCCTATTGGGAGACGCGCGGATACGTCGCGATCGTGATGCGCAATTACTGGATGTATGAGCGCGCGGCAGGGGTCTCCTCCCCTTCGCGTCACGCGCTCGCACAAGGGCTCTGGCCGGAATTTCCCGAGAGGTTTAGACAGGGCGTTGCGCGGAGCTCTTCGCGCAACTGAACCGTTCGAGAAAGCAGGAATTCGACTATGGCGATTGATCTGGAAAAGACCTTTACCCCGATCAACATCGCGGTTCTGACTGTTTCCGACACGCGCACGCCGGAGACGGACACGTCAGGAGACATCCTCTGCAAACGGATCAAGGACGCGGGCCACACTTTGGCGGCGCGCCTGATCGTCAAGGATGACGCAAGCCAGCTCGCCGCGCAGTTCGACGAATGGATCGACGATCCGCAGATCGACGCCATCGTCTCGACCGGGGGAACGGGCTTGACGGGGCGCGATGTCACACCCGAGGCGCTCTCCCGGATCGAAGGCGGGCGCGACATTCCCGGCTTCGGCGAGCTGTTCCGCTGGATCAGCTATAAGACCATCGGCACCAGCACCGTGCAATCGCGCGCCTGCGCCATTGTCGCGCGGGGGACCTACCTCTTTGCCCTGCCCGGTTCGAACGGCGCGGTGAAGGACGGCTGGGACGGCATCCTCGCCGAGCAATTGGACAGCCGCAATCGCCCCTGCAACTTTGTGGAGCTGATGCCGCGCCTGCGCGAGAAGTAGGGTGACAAAGGCGACAAAGGCGACAGGGTGTCACCTTTGAGGTTATGCACGCAACGCTCTGTTTATATTAGGTAATACCACCCTAGGCATAGGCGAAAGCGACACTAGAGAGGGCGGGCGAAGTGTCGCCTTTCAAGCGAAAGGGTAATCGTCGGGGATGGCTTAATGCCAGGGTAGCCCCGCGTTAGGAAAGCGATTTCCTCCACGTCATTGCGAGCCGCAAGGCGGCGCGGCAATCTAGGGTCTTGGAGCGCGAGGCTCTGGATTGCTTCCCCCGGCTCAAGGCCGGGGTCGCAAGGACGACAGGGCTTCCGCGAACGGCATTTGTTCTATATATGTTCCTAATATGGAAGCCCCCGAACATCCCGATTTCGAAAAAGGCCGCGGCGGCGCCTCCGGTGACGTCTCAGCCCGCTTCGGATTACCGACGCGAAGCTTGGACGGCGACTGGCGCGACCACGTGGCCAGCCTCGACGGTCCACCGGTCAAACTGCGCACCAGCGTCACCGAAGAGCGCCCCAAGACGATCCTGAGCTTCAACCAATCGCCCGATATCCCGTTTGATCGCTCGATCAACGCCTATCGCGGGTGCGAGCACGGCTGCATCTACTGTTTCGCGCGCCCCACCCACGCCTACCATGATCTGTCGCCCGGACTCGATTTCGAAACGCAGCTTTTTGCCAAGCCCAACGCGGCGCAATTGCTGCGCGAAACGCTGGCCAAGCCGCGCTACACGCCCCGCCCCATTGCGCTGGGCACCAACACAGATCCCTATCAACCGATTGAGCGCGAGTACCGGATCACGCGCGACGTGCTGAAAGTGTGCCTCGAGACGCGCCATCCGGTGACGATTACGACCAAGTCCGATCGTGTGGTGCAGGACGCGGATGTGCTGGAAGACATGGCACGCGAGAAGCTGGTGGCGGTGGCGATTTCGGTCACCACGCTGGACCCCGCGCTGTCTCGCAAGCTCGAGCCGCGCTGCGCCGCGCCGACAAAGCGGCTGGCGGCGCTCGAAAAGCTGGTCGAGCTGGGTGTGCCCACCCACTGTTCGATCTCGCCGATCATCCCGGCGATCACCGATGAATTCATGGAGGACATCATCGTCCGCGTCGCCGAGATCGGTGTGCCCAGCGTGGGCTGGATACCCCTTCGCTTGCCGCACGAGGTCGCCCCGCTGTTCCGCGAATGGCTCGACGTGCATTTCCCCGAGCGCGCGGGCAAAGTGATGAGCATCGTACGCTCTATCCGAAATGGTCGCGACAACGATCCCGACTTCTTCACCCGCATGCAGCCCAAAGGCGTCTGGGCCGACCTGCTGCGCAGCCGCTTCCGCATAGCGTGCAAGCGCGCCGGGATTGGAAAGCACCGGTTTGAACTCGATTGCTCGTGCTTCAGGCGGCCCGAGGTCAGCGGGCAGATGCGGTTGTTGTGAGTGGCCTCAGTAAGGCCAGCGAAAAAATCGGCCCTTATTCGGTCAGTTAGAATGGTGGCGACACACCAACGCAGGATCGCTATTGGTCTTTTGTGATGATGAAGCCCCTCCCTCTTGTGGCTGCGGGATGCCTAGCGCTTTTCGCTCAAAACGCTTCGGCGCAGGATACGATTCCTGACGACGCAGGCACTTCCACACCCGAAGCGCAATCAAACACCATCGCAATGGCCGACGTTCTGGAACCGGGTCGTTTGCGCATCGCCCAAGCAACACCTGAGCCAATTGGCCCGGATGTTCAGCCCTCGCGAGCCGAAACGACGCGAACGACTTCATTGGTTGAGGATGATGATGATTTTACGGTCATCCTAGCTCCTTACGTTTGGATTCCTTCGGTATCGGGCGATATCGGCTTGGGCGCGCAGGGCGTTCCGCTCAACCTCGACGCGGGCGACCTTCTTGATGTTTTCGAGGTCGGCGGCCTTATCCGCGGCGAAGTGCGCCACAAGTCTGGCTGGGGCGTGTCAGCGGACTACATTTTTGCCGATCTCGGCACCAGCTTTGATATTCTGATTGGCGATGCCGACGCGGATGTCAGCGCGGACATTCTCGAGTTGGCTGTCAATCGCCGGATCAAGAGCGGCGCGGATGCGATCGATATCTACGCCGGCGTTCGTCGATGGGACGCGGACGTCAATGTCGTCATCGACACCTTCTTTCTCAGCGGCGACATCGCGGTCGGCGATGAATGGACCGATCCGCTGGTCGGTGTGCGCTATCTGCATCCGCTCTCACCACGCTGGCGGGTGATCGCTCAAGGCGACATTGGCGGTTTTGGCGTTGACTCGGAGTTCAGCTGGAACGCAGCGGTTGGCGTGTCCTACGCGACATCGGACCATATGCAGTTCCAGATCGTTTACCGGACGCTAAGCGTTGACCGCGAAAGCCCCGGCCTTGGCGGAGGCGCCCCAGTGGACGTTGATATCACCATCTCGGGACCGCTGATCGGGCTTGCGTTTCGGTTCTAAGGCCTTCTTGCTCGTTCCGCATAAGATACAAAGCTACCGCCTGATAGGCTGGCAGGGACGCTGGATCGACAAAGGCGAATGGAGATACTGCCCGCTTCTGGCAAAAAGGCAAAAAGGCGCTGCCCACCCATTAGGGCTGAATTAGCCTCGCAAACCGGCTTAACCAAACCCCTCGCCCGGCTCCCCGGGTTCAAACCGGATCAAGCGGCTGTCGATCAGAGCGGCGGTGCGGTTGATCACCGCTTTCTGATAGTCCGGGTCGATCACCATCTCCAGAAACGCGCCCGCATTGGGGTACTCGGCCACAAAGCCATCGTGCCACTCGCGCACCTCTGGCCCGGTGACCATCGTCTCAAACGCGCCGCGCCACACGACTTTGCCGCCGACACGGGAGAAGATCGGGCCGCTGGTTGCGCCGTACTCCTTGTACGCGCGCCGGCCTGACCAGCCGTTGCCGTGATGCTCGTGCCCCTCGGGATACTCGGCGTGTTCCCGATAGAGCAGCAGGTTGAGCATGTGGATCGGCTTGTCGCGCGGCAGACCCTTGAAGCTCGCCCAATTCTTGGGCGAAGGGTCGATATGGACGCGGTCGGGCTCGACGTAGGGGTCGGCCATGCGCTTACGCCTCCAGCTTGTAGTTGTGGAAGCGGTCGCGCAGGTCTTTCTTGCTGATCTTGCCCGTCGCGGTGTGCGGGATATCGTCGATGAACTCGACCGCGTCGGGCAGCCACCATTTGGCGACCTGCGGCTTCAAGTGTTCGATCATATCCTCGCTCGTCACCTCGGCGCCTTCGTTCTTGACGACGAAGAGCACAGGGCGCTCATCCCATTTGGGGTGCGGCATACCGATGCATGCGGCCTCAGCCACGCCCTCGTGACCGACGGCGGCGTTCTCCAGCTCGACCGAGCTGATCCACTCGCCGCCCGACTTGATCACGTCCTTGGTGCGGTCGGTCAGTTGCAGCGTGCCGTCTGGGTGAAGAATGCCAACATCGCCCGTGTCGAACCAGCCATCCGCTGTGGTCGCGTCTTGATCGGCCTTGAAATAGCGTTTCACGACCCAAGGCCCGCGGATCTGGAGAGCCCCGGAGGTCTGCCCGTCGCGCGGCAATTCGGTGGTCATGTCGTCGAGATCTACCGTGCGCAATTCGACGCCGAAGATCGGGCGCCCTTGCATCATGGTTTTCTGGACCCGCTCGTCGAAGGTCAGTTCGTCCCAGTCCCAGGTGGGGCCGCCCACGGTGCCGATCGGCGAGGTCTCGGTCATACCCCAGGCGTGCTGGACGCGCGTGCCGTTCTTCATCAGGCGCTCGATCATAAACCGCGGGCACGCCGAGCCGCCGATGGTCGCGGCCTTGAGCGGCGGAAGGTCGAGATTGTTGGCGTCGCAATACTGGAAGTGCGCCAGCCACACGGTCGGCACGCCCGCGCTATCGGTCACCTTTTCGCGCAGCATGAGCTCGTGCAGCACCGCCGGATCGTTCACGGCGGAGAACACGAACTTCACGCCCGCCATCGCGCCCGCGTAAGGCAGGCCCCAGGACGCGGCGTGGAACATCGGCACCACGGGCAACATCACCGAGGCGCTGGAGAAATTGAACGTCGAAGGTTGAAGGCCCGACACCGCGTGCAGCACGGTCGAGCGATGTTCGTACTGCACACCCTTGGGGTTCCCAGTCGTGCCGCTGGTGTAGCAGATCATGCACGGATCGGTTTCTTCGCCGGCGACCCATTCAAAGTCGCCATCCTGCGCGCCGATCCAGTCTTCGAATGACGTCGTCTGCTCACCGCTGTCGTAGCAGATGTAATGCTCCACTGTGGGCCAACGGTCGCGCATCTTATCGACTATGGGCTGGAACGCCGCGTCGTAGCACAGCACCTTATCTTCGGCGTGGTTGACGATGTATTCGAGCTGATCCTCGAACAGGCGCGGGTTCACCGTGTGCAGCACCCCGCCCATGCCCGCGACGCCGTACCAGCTGACAAGGTGGCGCGAATGGTTCATCGCAAGGCTCGCGACCTTGTCACCCTTTTTCAAACCCAGCGCTTCGAGAGCCTGCGCCATCTTCAGCGCGTCGCGGCGGATGCCCGCCCAGTCGGTGCGCGTTTCGCTGCCATCGGCCCAACGCGTGATGATCTCGCGCGTCCCGTTTTCGCGCGCGGCGTGATCAATCACATGTGTGACGCGCATGGTCCAGTCTTGCATGGCTCCCAGCATGGTAGTCTTTCTCTCCGTGTATTCGCCGCGCAGCGCGGCCCTCTCGCCGTGTTTCATGCCGACACCGAGGGCGGTTGACAATCGAAGAAATACCCGCGCCGAACAGTTAGCCAGCTTTGGCAGTGTAATGCGACTGCCACAGAGGTTTTCTAAGGCTTCCTGGCGTTCTCAGCTTTGGAGGGACTCTTGAAGACCAGATTTCTGTATTTGTCGGGGGCCGCACTGGCTCTCACCCTTCCCGCTCAGGCATACGCCGGTGAACCCTATGTAGGGATCGAAGGCGGTGTGCTTTTCGAAGATCAAGTCGACGTCGATGTCGACCCGGGCCGCGATGACGGCTTGCAGGAAAACGCCGCGTTTGCCGATACGAACACCGGTTTCGACGGCGACATCATTGTCGGGTACGATTTCGGATCGTTCCGGCTTGAAGGCGAAGCCGGGTACAAAAACGCAGGTTTTGACAGCCTGACGGTCGTCAACGACGCCGTCCTTCCGGCGCCAGTGCCTCTCGGCGCAAGCACCGCTGGACTTCCAATCGACGATAGCGTCACGATCTGGAGCGGCATGGTCAACGCTCTCGTCGAGTACGGCAACGACTTCCAAGTATACGCAGGTGGCGGGGTCGGGTTTGCTAATGTCAATCTTGAACTGAGTTCGCCGAGCGTTGGCCAAATCGTCGATGACAATAGCACCGATTTTGCCTGGCAGCTGATCGCCGGTGCCCGTTATGCGATCACCGACAACATCGATCTGGGCGTGAAGTATCGATATTTCGTCATCGATGAATTTCAATTCGACGGGTCCGCCGGGCTGCCGCTCGAAGCGGACTTCTCCTCGCACTCGGTGTTGGCCAGCTTCATCTACAGCTTTGGTAAGGAGGCGCCTCCTCCACCGCCCCCTCCTCCGCCACCACCTCCGCCGCCTCCGCCACCCCCTCCGCCACCGCCTCCGCCGCCTCCGCCGCCGGTGGTCGAGTGTCAGACGGGGCCCTACATCGTGTTCTTTGATTTCGATGAGAGTGACATCACTCTCGAAGCCTCACAGATCCTCGATGGGGCGATCACGTCCTACCGCAATTGCGGTTCGGCGCGCGTCATGCTCGCCGGGCACACGGACACTGCGGGGCCAGCGAAGTACAATGTGGGCCTTGCCGAACGCCGCAACGCATCAGTGGAAGACTATCTCATCGGACGCGGCATCACCGGCGATCGCATCTCAAGCGAGGCCTTCGGTGAGGCAATGCTGGCTGTCCCGACGGAAGACGGCGTGCGCGAACAACGCAACCGCCGTGTGGAGATCACTTACGGCCCGGGTTCGGGTATGTAAGCTGCGCTCCAAGGCACAACAAAAGGGGGCTGGAAGACAAGCGCTTCCAGCCCCCTTTTTCTTTACGATAGGTAATGGCTTCGGCGCCTCGCGGCGGATACCTCTCAAGCGGTGCGGGTGTCGCTGCCGTCGGCCTAGCGCGTGATGATCTCGCGCGTCACGGTTTCGCGCGCGGTGTGATCAATCACGAGTGTGACGCGCATGGTCCAATCTTGCATAGCTCCGACCTCAAGACGGTCAAAGGATGTGTCGGCTCAGCGAATAAAGTAGCCGGCTACATCGAAACTATCGCCGTTTCGAACCATGACGACGGTCTCGATCGCGAGCCGATCGGTCGCCGAAAATTTGGTGGTGTATTGAAGAACCTCGTAGTCGCCCTCGGGCGCTCCAGGCAGAGTGGAAGTCTTTTGAGCCGAAGCGAGACGACGCTCTTCGACCGCGCCTAGCGGGGATCGCACGGGTTCAACCATGGAGGTCCACTCTTCGCTGGTGCTTTCCTGCTGGAAGAACTCGCCGGCGACATTCCAGCTTTCTTCCCAATTGCCCGCATCGGTCTGCTTCAGGAAAGCCTGGGCGCGATCAAGCGACTCCGCGTCCTCGATACCGGCGCCAACACTGGAAGACGACGTTTCGACTTGGCTCTCTTGCGCTACAAAGGCGTCGTTTGCGCTGTCATCACCCGAAGACGAGACAGTGAATACGGCGGCGGCGATAAGAATAGACATAATCAGCATTCCTCCAGTCAGCCAAAGGGACCACTTGGAGCCCGCTCGGCTTGGTTGATTGAGGATTGCTTTGTCGTCTGGGTTGTTTGAAGCCTCCATCCCGAAATCTTTGCGCGCAAGGTTTTGTGGGCGCGCTTCCTCGGCGTCCCCCAAAATTCTTGCGGCCTCTCGACTGCTCGCCACACCCAATTTGCGGCGCGCGCTGCGCAGGCGATCGTTCAGCGCGTGGACCGATATATCGAGTTCGATGGCGCTCGACTTCGCATCGTGACCACTGAGCAGGAGGCGCAGGGCCTCTTTCTCCTTATCGGTCAGATCGCCAATGGCCAGGTGTGTCATGCGACCAGTTTAAGCCTTGCCGCGCCGCGGACCGGTTCAAGGCGCACGTTTTCGACGCCATCAATATCCGCCATGCGCTCCGCCCGCTCTCCATCGAGCAGGAAGCTCGTGCCCAGCCGCACCGTCGCTTCCTCGCCATTTGTCATGGCGAGCCGGACCACCACTTCGCCCGGCGCGTCAGTGCCCGGCTCCAATTCGTGGCGGAACATCGCGAAGGCGGCTTCGCTCAGTATATCAGCCTGAAGGCGCATCGGCATGCGCCCGCTGACCTGCGCCAAGGGCTTCGCGCCGCGCACCGTCAAACGCGGAGGCTCACCGGGATTGGGCGAATCCAGTTCCACGCTTAAGAGCAAGCATTCACTCGTCTTGGCCCAGCGTTCAAACTCAGGAACCAGCGACTCTTCGAAACACGCCGCTGAAAACTGGCCTGACGGATCGGAAAAATCCGCGCGGACAAACTCCGCGCCGCGCTTGGTTCGGCCCTTGCTCATCCCCTCGACCATGACTGCGATGGCGGCGTGCCCTCGCCCGCCAACCGGCGCGCCGGCTTCCATGATTGCCTGATAGGTGCGCGCGCCTTGCGATAAGGCCGCCTCGCGGAATTGCTGCACGGGGTGGGCGGAAAAGTAGAACCCGAAGTTTTCCCGCTCTTGAGCCATTTGTTCGGTGCGCGACCAAGCTTCGGCGGGTTTGAGCCGCAAGTCCTCGGTCTCGCCCTCGCCGCCAAACAGGCCGCCTTGCCCGCTGGTGCGTTCGCGAATGGCCGCTTCGGCGACAGCCAGGATCGTATCTATATTGGCGTGGAGCAACGCGCGGTCCGGCTCCAAACCATCCAACCCGCCCGCGCAGATCAGACCTTCGAGCTGTTTGCGATTCATCGCGCCTTGCGGAATGCGGTCGCACAGGTCCTTGAGAGTTGAGAACGGTCCGTTCGCTTCCCTTTCCTCGACGATCTGTTCCATCGCCTTTTCGCCGACATTGCGGATACCCGCCAAGGCGTAGCGCACCGCGTACCCGTTATCGGTCTGCTCGACGGTAAAGCGCGCGTGCGATGCGTTTATGTCCGGCGGCAAAACTTCAACTCCGCCCTCAACCGGATAACGGCGCGCGTCGTCGACGAAGAGGCTGAGCTTTTCCGACTGATGAAGGTCGAAACACATCGACGCGGCGTAGAATTCTTCGGGATAGTGCGCCTTGAGCCACGCGGTTTGATAGGCGAGCAGAGCGTAGGCGGCGGCGTGCGATTTGTTGAACCCGTAGCCGGCGAACTTGTTGATCAAGTCGAACAGTTCGTCGGCCTGCTTCTTGTCGATATCCGACACGCGCTTGCAGCCTTCGACAAAGACGGCCCTCTGCTTGTCCATCTCGGCCTGGTTCTTTTTGCCCATGGCGCGGCGCAGCAAGTCCGCGTCACCCAGCGAATAGCCCGCCAGGATCTGCGCCGCCTGCATCACCTGTTCCTGATAGACGAAGATGCCGTAGGTCTCCGCGAGAATGCCCTCGAGCTTGGGATGCGGATATTCGATCTCGACTTCGCCGGCCTTGCGCTGACCGAACAGCGGAATGTTATCCATCGGGCCCGGGCGGTAGAGCGAAACGAGCGCGATGATGTCGCCAAAATTGGTCGGTTTCACCGCTTTCAGCGTGCGCCGCATGCCTTCCGATTCCAGCTGGAACACGCCAACCGTGTTACCCGCCTGCATGAGATCGTAGACACTTGCGTCATCCAGCGGCAGCGCGCCCAGATCTATGTCGATCCCTCTTTCGACCAGAAGGTCCGCCGCCTTGCGCAGCACGCTCAGAGTCTTGAGGCCGAGGAAGTCAAATTTGACGAGCCCGCTGCTTTCGACATTCTTCATGTCGTATTGCGTTACCGGCATGTCGGAGCGCGGATCGCGATAGAGCGGCACCAATTGCGCGAGCGGTCGGTCGCCGATCACAACGCCCGCAGCGTGGGTGGAGGAATTGCGCGGCAGACCTTCAAGCTGCATCGCCAGATCGACGAGCTTCCTTACCTCGTTATCGTTGGTGTATTCACGCTTGAAATCCGCCGCTCCATTGAGCGCGCGCTTCAGATCCCACGGGTCGGTTGGATGGTTCGGGACCATCTTGGTGAGCCTGTCGACCTGACCATAGCTCATCTGCAAAATGCGTCCGCAATCGCGCAGCACCGCGCGCGCCTTCAGCTTTCCGAAAGTGATGATCTGCGCCACGTGATCGTGACCATACTTCTGCTGCACATAGCGGATGACCTCGCCGCGCCGCGTTTCGCAGAAGTCGATGTCGAAGTCGGGCATGGACACGCGTTCGGGGTTCAGAAAGCGTTCGAACAGCAGGCCTAGCTGCAACGGGTCAAGGTCTGTAATCGTCAGCGCCCACGCGACAATCGATCCGGCGCCGGACCCACGGCCAGGCCCCACGGGAATACCTTGGTCTTTGGCCCATTGGATGAAGTCCGCAACGATCAGGAAATAGCCCGGAAATCCCATCTTCACGATGATGTCGATTTCGTATTGGAGCCGATCAAAGTACTCTTTGCGCGTCTCCTCATCCATCTCGCCATAAGGCTCGAGCCGCTTTTCGAGGCCAGCAAGGGACTGCTCGGCGAGCATCCTGGCTTCGCCTTCGAGATCACCGGCGAGACTGGGGAGGATCGGATCGCGATATGGCGGCGCGTAGGCACAACGTTGCGCGAGAACGAGCGTGTTAGCGGTCGCTTCGGGCAGGTCTTCGAACAGCTCTTCCATCATGCTGGCGGATTTGATGAAAGCGTCGGGATTGGTGCGCTTGCGATCCTCGTTTTCGACATAGGTCGATCCCGCAATGCAAAGCATAGCGTCGTGCGCCTTGTGCATATGCGGCTCGGCAAAGCTGGCGGGATTGGTCGCAACAAGGGGTAAGTCTCGCGCGTAGGCGAGCTCAATCAGCCGATTTTCGGAGCGTTCGCAGACCGGATCGCCGTGCCGCGACAATTCGATGTAGAGGCGGCCCGGAAACAACGCTTGGAGTGTGTCGCACAGAGCGTGGGCGGCGGGCATTTGCTCCTCGGCAAGAAATCGCGCCAAAGCGCCCTCACCCGCTCCCGTAAGCGCTATCAGCCCGTCTGTTCGCCCTTCGATATCGCCCCACTCGACATGGGGCTCAAACTCGAGGGGGCGCTCCAAATGCGCTTTCGAAACAAGGTGGCACAGGTTGTCGTACCCGTGTTCATCCTGCGCAAAAAGCGGCAAGTAGTCGACCTGCTTGCCCTCAGAGCCCTCTCGCGCGACGCCCAAAAGCGTGCCGATGATCGGCTGCACGCCGGCGCTCTTGCACGCGTTCGCGAACATGACCGCACCGTAAAGGCCATTGCGGTCGCAGATCGCGATCGCGGGAAAGCCGCGGTCCTTGGCCAAATTGGCAATCGCCTTGGGGTCAATCGCTCCTTCCAGCATCGAGTAGGAAGATAAGACGCGCAGCGGGACAAAAGGAGCGAACGGCATACGCAGGAATATGCTAATTTGCGGCCCAACAGCCAAGGCCCCGTTCCACAGGAAAGTGCTCTGTCAAGCGCTCGTCATTGCGAAGCAGCGCGGCAATGACGAGAACGGGCTAAAGCAGCTTCTCGATATCCTTGGCGATACGCGCGGGCGTGTCGTTGGAACCATAGCGCTTCACGACGTTGCCCTCACGGTCGATGAGAAACTTCGTGAAGTTCCACTTGATCGCGGTGGTGCCCATCAGGCCCCTTTGTTCTTTCTTCATCCAGTCGAACAGCGGAGAGGCATCTGGGCCGTTCACGTCGATTTTCTGCATCAGTGGGAAGGTCACACCGAAATTGACTTTGCAAAACTCCGCGATTTCGTCCGCGCTGCCCGGTTCCTGCGCGCCAAACTGGTTGCAGGGGAAGCCCAGCACCTCAAAGTCCTTGTCCTTGAACTGTTGATAGAGCTTTTCCAGCCCGTCATATTGCGGTGTGAAACCGCACTTGGACGCGGTGTTTACGACCAGCAGAACCGTGCCCTTTTTGGTGGCCAAATCGAGCTCTTCGCCGCGATTGGTGGTGACGGTGAAATCGGCGATGGTGGTCATGTGAACTCCGCAAAAAGGTCAATCGGCGGACGGCCGATAGGTGAAATCAAAGAAGGGCTGCCAAGTGCCACCGTGGTCACTCGACGCCTCGCCCGATTGTCGAACGCTTCCATCCTCATTTGGGGTCCAATGAATGCGAATCAACGCGTCAACACCCGGTCCGCCGACATCGTCCCAATAACCGGTCATCACCATAGCTTCGCCGACACGCTGTCCGGTAAAATCGACCCGTCGTCCGTCGCCCCCGATCCAAAGCTGTTCCCAGCGCCCTGTCCTGTGATTGAGCAGTGACACGCTTGTGCCATCAGGACCGTTGGATGGCCGCCAGCGTTCGTCGATGGCGCAGCCGCCAGATACGCGGGAGATCGTGCTTTCACCGACCTTGGTCTCGCCGCCGGTCTGGAAGACGTCCCATTCGCCGATCCAAAAATCGAACGCGGCGTGATCCTCGCTGGCGCAGGGTTGTGGTGGCGTCGCATCGGCTTGGGCCGCCGTTGACTGAAGCAGCGCAATCGCGCTCAAAAAAGCAAACACACGTTGTCCCCCAAGTCTCGTTTGAGTTATTCGAGAACACCCTCGACCAGTCGAACGGTTCTGTCCATTCTCGCGGCCAGCCTTTCATTGTGTGTAGCGACCAAAGCCGCGCTGCCTTCGCCCCGAACCAGATCGAGAAACTGCTCGAGCACGGCGTCAGAGGTGGTTTCATCCAAGTTTCCGGTGGGCTCATCAGCCAGCACCAATGTCGGCCGGTTCGCAAGCGCGCGCGCCACCGCCACCCGCTGTTGCTCACCACCCGATAACTGGCTCGGGCGATGTTCCAATCGATTTTTCAGGCCCAGACTCGATAGCAGGCTATCGGCGCGCT
This sequence comes from Pseudomonadota bacterium, assembly GCA_039186235.1. Classification (GTDB taxonomy): domain Bacteria; phylum Pseudomonadota; class Alphaproteobacteria; order Sphingomonadales; family Sphingomonadaceae; genus Erythrobacter. The sequence goes on from JBCDAE010000020.1 coordinate 16,757, forward strand.
CCGCCGCGTCCGGACGCAACGCACCGGATATCATTTGCGGCATGATCACGTTTTCGCGCGCGTCAAAGTCCGGCAGAAGGTGATGAAACTGATAGACAAATCCCAAATGCTCACGCCGCAGCGCTGTGCGCTTGTCGCTTGGGAGCTCCTGCGCGGCGGTGCCAGCGATTTCGATCGACCCTTCAAAGCCGCCTTCGAGAAGGCCGACCGCTTGGAGCAGCGTTGATTTACCCGACCCTGACGGCCCCAACAAGGCAACGATCTCTCCGGGTTCAATCGTCAGATTGACCCCGCGCAGCACGTCGATGCGTTGGCCGCCCTGCTCAAAGCTGCGCCGCACATCGTGCAATTGGGCAATGGGAGCCTCACTCATAGCGCAGCACCTGAACGGGATCGGTGTTTGCCGCCTTAAGCGCGGGGTATAGGGTTGCGAGGAAGCTCAGGATCAGCGCCAAGGCCACGATGGCGATTATCTCCCAAGGGTCCGCTTTGGCTGGCAGGGTCGAGAGGAAACGGACTTCGGGGTCCCACAGCTCTTGCCCCGTCAACCACGCGATGCCGCCGGTAATCTCCTCGCGAAACAACAAGACTATCGATCCCAAGGCCAGTCCGGCCACCGTGCCGATAGCGCCGATTGTCGTGCCCGTTGTCACAAAGATTTTCAGCAAGGACCGCCGCGTTGCGCCCATGGTGCGCATGATCGCAATGTCGCGCGTCTTGGCGCGCACCAGCATCACCAAGCTCGAAAGGATGTTAAAAGCGGCCACCAGCACCATGAAGCTTAACGCAAACCCCATGGCGGCGCGTTCGACCTGAAGCGCTTCGAAAAGAGCCGAATTGATGGTGCGCCAGTCGGCCAAAACCGCGCGACCGGCGAGCGCATCCTTCACAGGTTCAAGGATGGTTCCAACCTGGTCAGTGTCATCGACCGTAATCTCGATCTGGCCGACCGTGTCCCCCATCAAGAACAGCGTCTGAGCGTTGGCCATCGACATGACGACGAACTTCTCATCGTAATCGTAGATGCCAACTTCGAAGATGGCCGCAACCTCGTATCCGACGCGGCGGATCTGTGTGCCAAACGGAGTGGGTCGCCCGTCCACGTTGATCACGGTGATCGTGTCGCCCACCCGCGCTCCGATATTCTGGGCCAGACGCGTTCCAATCGCCACGCGGCGTTCCCCGGACTGGAGCGCGTCTATCGAACCCATAACAACCTTGTCTTCCAGCTCGGCTAGGTCGTCTTCGATCTGGCCGCGCAGGAAAATGGCCGCTGTCACTCCGTTGAAGCTCGCGACGGTCGGACGCTCAATCAACGGAGAGGCGCCGGTTACGCCCGGTGTGGCGCGAATGCGATCGAGCGTTTCTTCCCAGTTTTCGAGTTTCCCGCCATAGGCTTGCACAATAGCGTGCCCGTTGAGCCCCACGATCTTGTCGGTCAATTCACCGCGAAACCCGTTCATGACGCTCATCACGACGACGAGCATTGCGACGCTCAGCATCACGACGCCGATGGAGATACTGGCGACCAGCGCGATGAACGCTTCCCCCTTACCCGGCCAGAGGTAGCGCTTGGCGATCATGCGTTCGAAGGGAGAGAGCATCAGCACCCGTTGCAAGTCGAAATCATCACGTGGACGTGCGAGCGCGCCCCTGAACGCAGGCTTTAGAAGTCCGCTGAGCGCCATACAATGTCTAGCCGCTTCTTCGTTGTGCGTAAGGCGCCGTTGGGAAATCGGAAACTGAAGTCCAACAAGGTGCGGAATAGGGGCGCCACAACCCTTGTAATTGAGCCGTAACATCGCCATTGACCCATCCAATCACTTCACTCTCAGCAGCGCGCAGGTCCGATTGATGAGCGACTCGTCCAACGGCTTCGACCCCGATGAAGATAAGCTGCGCGAGGAGTGCGGCGTCTTTGGAATGAGCGGGATTGACGACGCGGCCAACTTCGTCGCGCTCGGCCTTCATGCGCTTCAGCATCGCGGGCAGGAAGCCGGCGGGATTGTGTCCTACAGCGAGGCTGATGGCTTTCAGTCAGCGCGCAAGTTTGGCTACGTTCGCGACAACTTTACCCGCGCCAGCGTTATGGCCCACCTCCCCGGTCCCATCGCAATCGGCCACGTGCGCTATTCGACCTCCGGTTCCAAAGGCGCAACCGCCATTCGCGACGTGCAGCCTTTCTTCGGCGAATTCTCTATGGGCGGCGCGGCCATCGCGCATAACGGCAACCTCACCAACGCGCGGGCGCTTCGCAAAGATCTGGTCGAGCGCGGTGCCATTTTCCAAAGCTCTTCGGACACCGAATGCATTATCCATTTGATGGCGCGGTCGTTTGGCAAAACCATTCCTGACCGGATGAAAGACGCGCTGCGTCAGGTGGAAGGCGCGTTTTCGATTGTCGCCATGACGCGTTCCAAGCTCATCGGCGTGCGCGATCCCTTGGGTATTCGCCCCCTCGTTCTGGGCAAGCTGAAGGACGCCTACGTTCTTTCGTCCGAGACATGCGGGCTCGACATCATAGGCGCCAAGTTTGTTCGCGAAGTCGAACCGGGCGAAATGGTTGTCGTTACACAAGGGCGCGTCGACAGCCATCGGCCGTTCGAACCGGTCCGCCCTCGCCCTTGCATCTTTGAATATGTCTATTTCAGCCGACCGGACTCCATAATCGGCGGAAAATCGGTGTACGAAGTGCGCCGCGAAATCGGCAAACAGCTTGCGATCGAGGCCCCGGTGGAAGCCGATATGGTGTGCCCCGTCCCCGACAGCGGGACGCCAGCTGCCATCGGGTTTGCGCAGCAATCCGGAATCCCGTTCGAAATGGGCATCGTTCGCAACCAATATGTGGGCCGCACCTTTATTGAACCCACCGCGCAAATCCGCGACATGGGCGTACGCTTGAAGCTCAACGTCAACCGATCCCTCATGCGCGGCAAACGCGTCGTGCTGGTCGACGACAGCGTCGTGCGGGGCACCACCTCGCGCAAAATCAAGGACATGGTGCTGGAAGCCGGCGCGAGCGAAGTGCACTTCCGCGTCGCCAGCCCTCCGACCATGTGGCCCGATTTCTACGGCGTCGATATGCCGACGAGAGGCGAGCTCCTGGCGGCGCAAATGTCCGAAGAGGAGATGCGCGCGTTTGTGGGGGTCGAATCGCTCCGCTTTATCTCAATTGATGGTCTGTATCGGGCGGTCGGCGAAGACATGGGCCGCGATGCCGAGTCGCCAAAGTACCACGACGCGGTCTTTACGGGCGACTATCCCACCCCTTTGACCGACCGGGACATTGCCCGCGCCGAAGCCGCCCAACTGTCGCTTGCGATTGAAAACCAAGGCGAGAAATGAACGACAAACCTCTGACGGGCCGCACGGCTCTGGTGACCGGTGCAAGCCGCGGAATTGGCGCAGGAACCGCGCTGGCGCTCGCGAAGGCCGGGGCGCATGTGATCCTGGTCTCGCGCAAGGTGAAGCCTCTCGAGGCGATTGAAGACGCGATCCACGAAGCGGGTGGCACTTCCACGATCGCGCCAGTGGATTTGACCGAGGCGGACTCCGTATCGCGTCTGGCCTCCGCTATCTCCGGGCGCTGGGATACGCTTGATATTCTCGTTATTTCAGCGGCTTATCTTCCGGAGCTGGGGCCGCTTTCTCAGGTGGAACCCAAGCAGTTTAATCAAGCGATGATGACCAATGTCGTCGCCACACAGGCGCTTCTTGCGAACTTCGACGCCATGCTCAGAGGCTCGAAACAGGGACGTGTTATCGGCCTAACCAGCAGCGTGGGAGCCTCACCGCGGCCATTCTGGGGCGCCTATGGGGCGAGCAAGGCGGCGTTTGACAACCTCTTGGCCACCTATTTCGCGGAGGTGGAGCGCCTGAGTCCGGTGCGCGTGGCCATCATCGATCCCGGGGCCACGCGAACCGATATGCGCGCCCGCGCCTATCCGGGTGAAAACCCACAGGATGTGAAGCCAGCGCAGATCGTAGGCGATCGGGTCACACAGCTCTTGATCGAGGACTTCGAGGGACTCCATCGCGAGCGCCTCGACTGACATCGACAGCTTGGGATCGAACTCGGTCTTTCCCCTAACCTTCGGTCAAAAACTTTAAGCAAACCGCTCGTTAACCGATTTTCGCTATCAGGCGTAAAGGGCGAGTGGTGTTTGTGAGCGTCGACCAAACGCTAATCAGACCACTGGCAAGAGACCAACAGCTACTGGTATGAAAGCACTAAGGCGATGCCGACGGAAACAGACAAGTACGACCTAGCCGCGCAGGAGGATCGCTGCGCGCCGCGAACAAAGCTCACAATCCCTGCGACTCTGCGCGCGTCCGGCGGTCGTGCGTTTCAAAGCGTCGTGCATGACCTCTCGATCTCTGGCTTCTCAGCCGCGTCGATCAACCGAATGCACGAAGGCCAAGTCTGCTGGCTGACGCTTCCCGGACTAGAAGCGCTTCAGAGCGAAGTCGTCTGGTGGGACAACTGCATTGTCGGCTGCGCTTTCAACGAATTGCTCAGCCCGATCGTTCACGACAACATTTTGCAGCGCTACTCCAACACCGGGATCGTGCGCCCGATGGCGTAAGCCACCTGGGCTGCTTTGGGTGCTTATCCTCCCGAGGCGGCGATCTTTGCGGCAACTGTCCCCCAAGCGGTGCGGTTGTCGTTGCTTGTTGCGGTCGGCCAGTTGCTCAGGACGGTCAGCACCAGATCCTGCGACGGGACCAAGGTAATCGACTGACCAAAAATCCCCTGCGCACCGTAATTGCCGCCGGGATAGGTCCACCACTGATAGCCATAGCCAAAACCGCCGTTGCCAAAATCAACGGCGGGCGCTCCCGCTTCGGCGAACCAGCCTTGAGGCACGCTCAATGTGCCGTCAGCGCCCTTCCCTTCGTTGAGGACGAACACACCCATCCGGGTGTAGTCCCCGAGCGAAAGCGAAAGGCAGCAGCCCCCGATATTGCCGCCGCGAGGATCGACCATCCAGAATAGGCCGTCTTCAAAACCCGCTGGCTCGACGATTTTTTCCTGCGCGTATTCGGCGAGCGGCAGCCCAACCGCGTTTTCGACGAGCAGGCCAATGAGATTGGTCTCACCGGTCTTATAGTTGAACTTGGCGCCCGGTTCAGCGTCGCGTCCCAGCCGTTTCATTTGCTCGACAATGGCGTTGGGGCCATATTCGAGCACGTATTTGTTCATTTGCGCGACGTCGCTGCTGGGATCGGTGTAATCTTCATTCCAGGCGACACCGCTCGTCATCGTGGCCACCTGTTTGACCGTAACGCCCTCGTAGGACGACCCCTTCAGCTCCGGAATGTACTGCGTCACGGGGTCTTCGAGGCTCCCGATAAACCCATCGGCAATCGCGGCTCCAAGCAGCGTAGAGGTGAAACTCTTGGCCACCGAAAAGCTCGTCCAGCGCTGTTCTGGGCCGAAGTCGAGGCCATAGCCTTCGAAACGCACTTTGCCCTTTTGCCACACCATGACGCCTGCGGCGTTCGTCTTCGTCATGGTCTCGCGGATCTCGGTGACAATCGCATCAGGCAGCGGATCGCCTTTGATGAGTTCGCTTGCGGTCGTCGCAGCGGGCACTTCGTGGCCGGCGAACCACTTTTCCATCTCGCGAAAACGCTGGGTGCGCGTGGCGTCGTCCCAAAAGAGAACCTGAAGCTCAGCCTGATCCTCGACCGGCGGCGGCAGCAGTCGCACCTCTCCGAGCTCAGGGGAAGCGGTCGCAACACCGCTTGCCGTCGAACCTGTGCACGCCGTGACCGCGAGAGCCGCCGCTCCGGCCATCGCCCAATTCATCAGCTTCATAACCATACCCCTCTCCCTTGGTTTTCAGTATATCCGCGGCGCTATTCTTTTGTCAGCGTCACTTGATGCACGTTGAGGTTACGACAGCGAAAGCCAGCCTCGCAATAGGATAGATAATATCGCCAAAGCTCGACAAAGCGCGCGTCGAACTCCGCTGGCAGGCTTCGATTAGCCTCAGCCCGGTCGAACCGCTCGCGCCAGAGCCTCAGCGTCTCGGCGTAATCTAGTCCGAAATCCACCTGATCATTCCACTCCAGCTCTCGACCCTCGGCCAAATCGCGGAATTCACTCGTCTTTATCAGCAGCCCACCTGGGAAAATGTACGCCTGAATGAACTCGGCGGCGCTGGCGTAGTCCTCGAAGAGGTCGTCCGCCATGGAAATGAACTGGATCGCCGCTCGTCCACCCGGCTTGAGTGATCGGGCGATCACATCCATGAAACTCGGCCAGTATTCGCGACCAAGCGCTTCGACCATTTCCACGCAAGCGATGGCGTCAAACGTACCGTCGATGTCGCGATAGTCTCGCTTTTCAAAACGAATCTCGGGCGAACGGTTGGCCCTCGCAAAGGAAAGCTGCTGATCAGAGAGGCTAATCGCGGTCACATGCGCGCCCGTCTCAGAGAGCTCTTGCGACAAAGCGCCCCATCCGCAGCCAATCTCCAAGACCGTTTTGGGCTCGCCGAGCCGCCCCACAATGGACTTCGCCTTAGCGCGTTGCGCGGATTCCAGATCATTCGAGCTGACCCCCTCGGCTAGACCCATCGCGCTGGAATACGCCATCGTGGGGTCAAGCCATTGCGCGTAGAAATCGTTGCCAATGTCGTAATGCGCCGAAATGTTGCGTTCCGAGCCGTTGCGGTTGTTGCGATTTAGGCTGTGCGCAAGGTTGGCCAACCAGCGAAATGGCCCCGAAGGCCTCGCTGTCTGCCCCAGGCTTCGCGCGTTATCCCCCATGACCGCGAACAGCGCGACCATATCGTCCGACACCCACTCACCGGCTTCATAGGCCTGATACCAGCCAATCGAGCCACTCGTGACGAGCCGGATCAACGCTCGCCAATCCTTTAGATCGATCCGGGCGTCAAAGCCGGGTGAACGGCCTCCGAGCAAACGCGTTGCCCCATCGGGAAGCCGCGCCAGCATCGAGCCGCGTTCGAGCCCCTTGTCGACGGTATCGATAATCTTACCGAAGCCCGGCGCAAGAAGCTTGGAAAGCGCGCCCGGAGCGCGAGCAAAGCGGTCTCCTGCGCTCAGCAAATCGCCACCTCTGGGGCCAGTTGGGACGCTCGGTGCGGTCATGCGCGCGGTCATAGTCTTGCGAGCCTTTAGGGAGCAAGCGTCGCGCGGGTGCTCTACCCTTCTTTCATCGCCTTATAGGCGGCCAGCGCGCGTTCTCGGGCGGCGCGGTGCGCGATCATTTTGGGCGGATACGCCTTGGGGAGACGCCCAAACTCTTCCGGATCATGAATATAGGGTTCGTCGAGATCTTTGAGCTCGGGCACAAAGCGGCGGATATAGGCCGCCGCGTCGAACTTTTCCGACTGGCTGAGCGGGGCCATGATCCGGCTGAACATATTGGAATCCACGCCCGTTCCGGCGGTCCACTGCCAGTTCGTCGCGTTGGAGGCGTAATCCGCGTCCACCAAAGTGTCCCAGAACCATTGCTCACCGTGGCGCCAATCGATGAGCAGGTGCTTGATGAGAAAACTGGCCGTGATCATCCGCACCCGGTTGTGCATCCAACCCGTCTGGTAAAGCTCGCGCATCCCCGCATCGACGATCGGATAGCCGGTCTTGCCGAATTGCCACTTCTTGAGATCGCGCCCGGCTTTTTCATCGGTCTCGGGATCGCGCCACTCGATCTGGTCGAAATCCTCTCGGTAATTTGTGCGGGCGTAGAGCGGAAATTGCGCAACGGTGTTCTGCGCGTAATCGCGCCAAATGAGCTCGCTTTCGTAGGTTTCCCAGCCTTTCCCGGTCTTGCCCTTGAAGTGATGCCAGATCTGAACAGGGGTTATCTCTCCAAAATGCAGGTGCGGCGAAAGACGTGAAACCTTTTCAACCGAAGGGAAATTGCGCTTGTCGTCGTAATCGTCGACGTGGTTTTCCCACCAAGCGAGGCGGTCATGCGCGGCCGCCTCTCCAACTTTCCAAGCGTCGGCGATGCCGCGGGACCAATCTGGCTTCGTGGGCAGCAAGTCCCAATCCGCCAACTCGTCCGACGCTGGCCACGTTTCGGGCGAGGACAGCGTTTCAGGCTCAGGCAACGCGTCGCGCGGGGGAAACTGCGCGCGCACGGCGCGGCTGAATGGGGTATAGATCTTATACTGCCCGCCCGTCCCGGTCTGGATCGAGCCCATGACGGTCAAGATATTGGCGTCGTCATAGCGCTGCAGGTCTATTTGCTCGCCCAGCGCTTTTTCCGCGTTGCGCCACCACGGTTCGTAGTGCCGGTTGGCGTGGATGGTCGTTGCGCCCGTTTCCTTGGCCACGTTGAGCAGTTCATCAACCGCGTCGCCACGGCGCAGCACGATTTTCGCTTGCCGCTTCGCGTAGCTCGCTTGCAGGCTTTCGAGCGAATGATGCAGCCACCAGCGCGAGGCGCCGCCATAGGCGTGAGTCTTTGCGACTGCGTCATCAAGCACAAAGACCGCGACCACGGGACCACGCTTGGCGGCTTCAAAAAGGGCGGGATTATCGGCCATGCGCAGGTCGCGCCGCAGCCAAACGATTTGGGTTTCACTCATACGTGAGTGAAGCGTCTTAGGGGGCCGGCAGTTCCATAAGATCGCCGTTCTTGTCGAACCATATACTGAACCGGCTCACCGCGCGTGGGTCTTTGAACCGCTGGTCGAAGACCTTGAAGCTCAGATTTCCCTCGTCGTCAGGCACGGCATAGATCTCCGGCATGCGCGACCACACAAAGAAGGCTTCGACCTGGGAGCTCTTCGTGCCAACCGCGTAGGCGGCCTCTTCGTCAAAACCGGAATAGCGGGATAGCTGTTCCCAACGGGACGGGTCTTGTGGGGTGTCCAAGCTTAGCCGCTCGCGTCCAGTGTAGCGATCATGCGGAGTAAAAAGTAGGGTCCCTTCGCTCGGTGTGTAGTCTCCAGCGCCAAACACCACGCCTCCGCCGAGCTCCTCACTCGCCGAATAGCGAAACAGGATTTCTCGGTTGATAGGCAAAAACGGCACCGGGCTGGCGACAACCTCCATAGGTTCCAGTTGAAATGTGTACTCGACCAACGTGAGCGCATTTTGCTTGGCAACCTGAGTAAGCGCCCAGCTGGCGCCGGTGTAAGCCACAGCAATGCACATGGTCGCGGTGGCAGTCTGCTTCCATGCCCCACCCCGCTTCTCGGCGCGCGCCGACCACCACACACCCAGCGCCAAAATCGCCCACAGCCACACATCGATGATGAACAGCGTATCGCCGTAATACCAGCTCTTGTCGAACGGATAGAGGAACCGCACGCCGTAGACGTTGAGCCAATCCATAAGGCTATGGGAAATCGCGCCGATCAGGCCCAGAATGTAGAGCCATTTGAAGCTCACGGGGTCGCGGCCCGCAGGACGCTTGCCGCGGCCATCCTGCCATCGGTCAAAGCCCCATAGCAGCGCCGCCAATCCGATCGGCAGCAACACAACCCCAATCGGCCCGTGCGTAATCCCGCGCCGAAAGCCCAAGGCTTCGGTGCCGTCGAGCCACAAAAGCCCTACGACGTCGATATCGGGAAGATTGGCCCCGAGGACCAGTGCGGCCAAGCCAAGGCCCGTTTTCTTCTTAAGCCCCATCTGCCCCATTAGAGCGCCTGTGAGACCATGCGTTAGGTTGTCCATTTGCAACGGACTAGCGATGGGGCATAGCGGCGTCAAAGAGTGACATTACGGAGAGATTCACGCCATGACCGACGCCCCATTTATTCGCCCCGACATGAAGATGTTCCTTGATGGCTTGGCAGCAATGGGTGGGTCGACGATTGACGAGATGACGCTGGAGGAAGCGCGCGCATCCTACGTCACACTGCATGGCATGGCGGACGCTCCGGCGCGCGAACTGGCGGTCGTCAAAGACCTCACTTGCCCAGGCCCGGACGGCGACATTCCCTTGCGCCTCTACGACGCGCGCGAGAGCCGCGATGCCGGGCCCGTCATCACGTTTTACCACGGCGGCGGCTTTGTGATCGGCGATTTGGAAACGCACCACTCACTGTGCACCGAGATCGCCGCGTTGATGGATCTGCCGCTGGTCGCAGTCGATTATCGCCGCGCGCCCGAAGCCCCCTTCCCCGCCGCTATCGAGGATTGCGAAGCGGCCACGCGCTGGATCGCTTCTTCGCCTGCCGAGCTGGGCCGGGAAGCCACCGGAATCATAACCATCGGCGACAGCGCGGGCGGAAACGCCACCATCGTCGTCAGCCAGGTTTTGGCCGATAAGCCCGCCGACGTTCCGGTCGTGCTGCAAGTGCCCATATTTCCTTTGGCGAGCCCGGTTGAAGACTCGGCCAGCTACGCTCAGTTCGAAGAGGGCTTCATCCTGAGCCGCGTCTCGATAGAGTTCTTCGACGCGCAATACAAAGCCGACCGCAGCGACCCGCGCGGCTTTCCCATCCTTGGCGATCACGCGAGCGCACCGCCCACCGTTTTGGTCACAGCGAGCCTTGATCCGATCCGCGATTCGGGGCGCGACTATGGCAAGGCGTTGATCGATGCGGGCGCGGACGTAACGTTTATGGAAATGAAGGGAGTCACCCACTCTTTCTGCAACCTTCGCCAGGCGGTGCCGAGCACCCAAGGCGATCTGGAGCGCGTTATCGCTGAAATGAAGTGCAAGCTGGGCAACGCTTAAACATGGCGCTTGACCCAGAAACCCTGCCCTACCGCCCGTGCGCGGGCTTTATGCTGGTCAACGCCGACGGGCTTGTCTTCACCGGCGAGCGGATCGATCACCGCGCTCACGGCGCGTGGCAGATGCCGCAGGGCGGCATCGATCCCGGCGAAGATGAAGAGACGGCGGCGCTGCGCGAGCTCGAAGAAGAAACGGGCATCACCGCGGACAAGGTCGAAGTGGTCGGCCGCTCCGCCAAGCCTTACCGATACGATCTGCCTCCTGAGCTTTTGGGCAAGGTCTGGAAAGGCAAGTATCGCGGGCAGGAACAGCACTGGTTCTTGGGCCGCTTTTTGGGCGATGACTCCGACATCAATCTCGAAGCGCACGGCTCCCCCGAGTTTCAGGCCTGGCGCTGGCTCACGCTAGACGAGCTTCCGGAGAAAATCGTGCCGTTCAAACGCGAGGTTTATGTCGCTTTGATCGAGGAATTCCGCAGCCTGATCTAGGAGGCTGCTGTCTCAGAAACGGAAATCGATGTGCGGCCGATCGTCTTTGGCGCGCGCGGCCTGAAAGGAAGGGATCGCTTCCACCCGGTCAAACCACGCGAGGATATTCGTATATCCGTCAAACGCGCCCTTGGTCCGCGCGGCGTACATCGAATAGCTCAGCGTGATGTCAGCCGTCGTGAAACGGTCGCCGCCAAAGAACGGTTTTTCGGCGAGATCTTTCTCCATCAGCCCATACAGAGCCTCGGTACGCGGGTTGAGGAAGAGCTTGCGGACCTGCCCGAACACCGCCTTCAGCAGCGAGCTGATCGGCCACGGGCTGCGCGCTTCGAGTAGACCGAGGATCATCGCGATCCCTTGCAGGTTCATCATCGAAGCCGGACTGGCGTGATACCAGAACAGGTGGCGCGCGCGATCTGCGCTACCCGGTTTCGGCATCAGCGGACTATCGGGATCACTGTCCATGATATAGTCGATGATCGCGTTGCTTTCCGCCAGCACCAGATCGCCATCGGTGACCACCGGCGCGGTCCCGAGCGGCGAAAGCGCCTTGTAATCATCCGGCGCGAGATTGGTTTCCGGATCGCGATTGTACGACTTCAGCTCGTATTCCGCGCCCAGCTCCTCAAGCAGCCAGAGGATGCGGAAGCTTTGCGAGTATTCCAAATGGTGCAGCGTCAGCATGGCGCGCGATCGTCTCTTTTCTGGATTAGGCTTCGAAGGGGATTAATTGCTGCTTGGCGCTTCGGCTGTTTCGGCGGCCAATCGCGCCGGCGGGCCCGCTTCGATTGAGGTCGCAAGCGATAGCGTTTCCGGACAGGCGTCACCGCACAGGCTCTGCAGACGAGCCAGATTGCGCTTGGCTTTCTCCAACGCGCCCTTCTCGACCAAAGCGGCGCCCTCACCAGAGATCGCGGCGAAATTGCCCGGATCGCGCGCTAGAGCTTCGCGATAATACTTGATCGCTTTACCCTGTAGCCCCTCGCGACGAGCGGCTTCGGCCAATTCAAGGAAAACCGGCGTGTAAGCGGGGTCAACCGCCAAAGCCGCTTCGAACGCGTCAATTGAGCCTTGCGTGTCACCGGCTTCAAGCGCGGCCTGACCTTGCATGATGAGCGAAGCCGCCCGCGGGTCCGGCACCTTGTCCTGCGCGCTGGTGACACTGGCCGTGGTGGCAAAAAACAGCGAGAGGGCAGCGGCAGCGGGCGCGAAACGCATCAAAAGCTCCTTTAGATCAGCAGGCCTTATGCTTGTGGGCTCAGCCATAATCGTAAGGGGTATCACGCCAAACGGGCTGTGGCGATAAAAAACCCATCCGTGCCGTCGCGGAACGGTTCTAATCGGATTCCAGAGCCGCGCGGGGTGCCCAAAGGCATTTCCAAGGCCTCAATCTGGAAGCGCGGATGGCGAGCGAGAAACGCGCCAATTCGATGAGGCCCTTCATCATCAAGAACCGAACAGGTCACAAAGGTGACAGTCCCGCCCTCTCGGACCAATTCCGCGGCGATACCCAGAACGTGATCCTGCAGTTTAGTCAGGCGGGCGAGTTCTGGCGGATCAAGCCGCCAGCGCCCTTCGGGATTGCGACGCCAAGTGCCTGTGCCCGAGCACGGCGCGTCGACAAGTACGTGATCGACTTGGCCTCTCAGATGACCGAGAGCTTCCATTTCCCGGCCCGGATCAAGAAGTATGGTCTGATCGATAGCCGCGCCAGCGCGCGCGGCGCGCGGCCCCAGATTGCCTAAACGCCGCTTATCGGTGTCCGCCGCCATCAGGCTGATCGCGTTACCAAAACGCGCCGCCAGAGCGAGCGTTTTGCCCCCTGCACCCGCGCACAGGTCAAGCACCGTATCGCCACTATACGCGGGGATCGCCTCGCAAATGAGCTGACTGCCGTGATCCTGCACTTCGATCAGGCCGTCTCGAAAAGCGGGCCAAGGTTCGACATTGGTGCCGGTGGGAAAACGAAGAGCGGTGGGCGCGACAAGAGGCTCGCCCTCCTCAGGAAGCTCCAGTGTCTCGCGATCCGCTTTCAGCGCGTTGACCCGAATGTCGAGCGGGGCGCGGCTCAGCAAAGACGCAGCGCTCTCTCCCGAAACATCGGATTTCTCCAGCTTTTCGACCAGCCACGCGGGAGCCGATCCTGGATCAGCGACGGGCTCGTCTGCGCCAATCGGCTTCGGACCATGGGCAGAGCCATCGAACAGCGCCGTCAGAGTTTCATCCACCGCCGCAAGCGCCAGCATCGCCGCGCGCCCGCTTTGCGGCACCGGCCCGCAAAGGCGCACCGCGCGATAGACAAGCTCACGCACCGCTCTTCGATCTTTCGAGCCGGCGTAGCGCCGCTGCTTGAAATAGGCCGCGATCAATCGGTCTGCGGGAGCGCCCTTGCTGCGCGAAGCTTCTATGATCTCATCCAGCAGCTCAATCGCGGCTTGGACTCGTGCAGCAGGCGTCACGGCCTTGCCTTAACGCGTTGGATAGTTGGGCGCTTCCCGCGTGATCGCCACATCGTGAACATGGCTCTCTGAAAGACCGGCGTTGGTGATGCGCACGAAATTGGCGCGTTCTTTGAGATCTTTGATCGAAGCGGAACCCGTGTAGCCCATCGCCGCTTTGATCCCGCCGACAAGCTGGTGGACCACATCCGAAGCTGGGCCTTTGAACGGCACCTGGCCTTCGATCCCTTCAGGGACCAGCTTTTGCTGGGAGATGTCTTGCTGAAAGTAGCGGTCGGCTGATCCACGCGCCATGGCGCCAACACTGCCCATGCCGCGATAGCTTTTGTAGCTTCGCCCCTGATAAAGAAACACCTCACCCGGGCTTTCGGTGGTGCCCGCCAGCATCGACCCCACCATCACGCTCGACGCGCCAGCGGCCAAAGCCTTGGCGGCGTCTCCTGAGGTGCGAAGGCCCCCGTCCGCGATCACCGGCACCCCGGACTTGGCCGCTTCAGCCGCGCTTTCCATCACCGCAGTGAGCTGCGGCACGCCGACGCCGGCGACGACACGCGTCGTGCAAATCGACCCCGGGCCGATACCCACTTTGACAGCGTCCGCGCCCGCATCAATCAACGCGCGGGTCGCCTCCGCCGTAGCGACGTTGCCCGCCACGACCTGCACCGAATTCGAGAGCGCTTTCACACGTTCGACCGCCTTGGCAACATCCTGGTTGTGGCCGTGCGCGGTGTCGATGATCACGACATCCACTTCGGCGTCGATCAACGCTTCGGTGCGTTCAAAGCCCTTGTCACCGACCGTGGTAGCCGCCGCGACCCGGAGACGACCGGCGGAATCCTTCGTGGCGTCAGGATAGGTGACAGCCTTCTCGATATCCTTGACCGTGATGAGACCAATGCACTTGAAATCGTCATCGACGACCAGTAATTTTTCAATCCGGCGTTGGTGGAGCAAGCGGCGCGCGTCCTCTTGGCTGGTGCCCAGCGGCACCGTCGCCAAGTCTTCGGTGGTCATCAGCTCGCGCACGGGTTGAGCCGGGTTATCGGCGAAGCGGACATCGCGGTTCGTCAGAATGCCAACCAGTTTGCCGGTGGGGTCCGTCACGGGAATGCCGCTGATCCGGTGTTGCTGCATCAAAGCGGTGGCTTCGCCCAGCACCGCATCCGGGCTGATCGTAATCGGGTTGACGACCATGCCGCTCTCAAACCGTTTTACGGCGCGAACGGCGGCGCATTGATCCGGGAGTTCAAGGTTTCGATGCAGCACCCCGATCCCGCCAAGTTGGGCCATGGCGATGGCCATATCGGCCTCAGTTACCGTGTCCATCGCGGCCGACAAAATCGGAATATTGAGCGCTATTTCACGAGTCAGCTGCGTGCGTGTGTCCGCCATGCTTGGCAAAACGTTGCTTTCCGCAGGGCGCAGAAGAACGTCGTCAAAGGTAAGGCCAAGGGGGATGTCCATGAAGTGCACGCTTTCGTCATCAAGAGAATCGAGTGCACGTCCCTGTAGGGCGGTTGAAGGACTGGCGCTAGAGGCGGATCGCGCCTTTCACCGCTTCGACGAATATTATTTCCGCGCCTGAACCTGTTCAGTCGAAGGGACGGCTAAACGCGCCACCAGCTCTTCGTGGAGCAAGAGATCATCAATTGCCCCGCCAAGTTCAACGCCTTCCGCTTCGTCGGATGGACTGTGATAGTCGCCTTCAAAAAATGGACCTGCGGTTATCTCTGAAGCGAAGGCGCTCGACAGCATAACCGCAGGAACGCCTTTCTGAAGAAGGGCCCAGGCGTCTTGGCGCTTCACAAAGCTCTCGGCGTATTCTCGATTGCCAAGATCGCGGCCCGCTTCGATCAGCGTTTCGAGAATGAAAGTGTCGAGAGGCGTGCGCCCTTCCCCGACAAAACCAAGTGGAGACCCCGCTCTCGCAAGGGCCACGCTGTCGAAATTGAAGGCCGCGATGACGCTTTGCAGCGGGATCGGAGGCGCATCAGCAAAGGCTTTCGCTCCCAAAAGCCCATCTTCTTCAGCGGTCGTCGCCAGAATGTAAATGTCGCGTTCAAACGGGCCACGCGCCGCCAAGCGTCGACCAAGTTCAAGCATCAGCGCGATCCCGCTCGCGTTATCGACCGCTCCATTGCAAATCCGGTCTTCCGCGCTTTCAGGGCGACACAGACCCAGATGATCCCAATGCGCCATCAAAAGGATGGCTTGTGTGTCCGGGCTCGTGCCAGCCAACCGTCCTAGCACGTTGTAGCTCGTAAAATCGCGGCGCTCGGACCTCGCCTCGATATTGACTTTGGCCGGAAGATCAACGGGCTCGAAACCCTCGCCCAGCGCGGATTGGACCAGCGCCTCCCAACGCTCGGCGCCAATGGCGCGAACCATGGCCGCGCGGGTCGCCACAACGGCGAACGCTTCGTCGATGTCACCTTCCAAGGCGGTTCTCTCGACACTGGATTCGCGCCGAATTCGTGCAACGATATCGGGGTTAGGCGCCACGACGATCACCGCCGAGGCTTGCTTTTGTTCAAGCAGGATACGTCGCTCCGGGTTAAGGCCAGATCCCGCAAGCATGATAACGGCCTTGCCCATCACGCGCTCTTTCGGAACCCGCTGCGCCTCGAACCCCACGAAAACGAGATCGGCCTCGGAAATCAATTCGCGCCGACGGGTGGTCACCGCAACAGCCTCTTCCTCTGTAAGGGTAAGCGCCTTGCCCTCGACGTTCAATTCGACGTCGCTCTGGGATGCACGAGCGCTCGTCAACTGGACAGGCGCGCGCCATGGGTTCCCCGGATCGTTCGTGCCCGAAGTCAGCCCCACCTGCTCAAAGCGCTGCACGAGGTATTCGACCGTACGTTGACCCCCGGGAGTTCCGGGTTTGCGGCCGGCGAACTCGTCACTGGCGAGGATCGCAATATCCTGCGTCATTCGGCCAGCAATGGCCTCGCGCTCGGCAACCGGCACACTGGCGAGCGGCGCCTTGGCGCAAGCCCCAAGGAGCACTGTCAGCGCAAGCAGATAGAGCGTGGCGCGCGTCACTCGGCGGTCCAGCCTCCGTCGATGCTCCAGTTCGCACCGGTCACATTGCCCGCTTCCTCGCGGCATAAGAATACTGCCATCGCGCCAATTTCTTCAGGTTGGACGAATTTCTTGGTCGATTGCTTGACGAGAAGGACATCGTTGATGACCTCTTCGCGCGTCATCCCTCGCGCCTCCATAGTGTCCGGAATCTGGTTTTCGACGAGGGGCGTCCAGACATAGCCGGGGCTAATGCAATTCGCAGTGACGCCATGCTCCGCCAGTTCGAGCGCAATCGTCTTGGTAAAGCCGTTAATGGCGTGCTTGGTCGCGACATAAGCGCTCTTAAAAGGCGAAGCGACTTTCGAGTGCGCGGAGGCGGTGTTGATTATGCGGCCCCAGCCCTTTGCCTTCATCCCCGGAACGGCTAGGCGCGTGGTGTGAAAAACCGCGTTGAGGTTGAGCGCGATCACCGAATCCCATTTCGCCACCGGAAATTCCTCGACCGGCGCAACGTGCTGCATCCCTGCGTTATTAACGAGGATGTCGACCGGGCCAATCGCCTCGAACATAGCGGCAATGGCATCCGGGTCCATCAAGTTCGCGCCGTTAAACTCCGCGCCCAGCTCATTCTGAAGCTTAGCGATTTCATTCGCGTCGCCCAGACCATTGAGGACAATGTCTGCGCCTTCCTCGCGCAGGGCGCGCGCAATCGCCAAACCGATCCCTGAGGTCGATCCCGTCACCAACGCTCGCTTTCCCATAAGCAGCATTGCACTCTCCCGTTGAGGGGTTAGTCCTTGATGTGTCTGTTGCGCCGCTTCGCAGCTATGTCCAGAGAAATGGCACGAGCGCGTCAGATGATGATGGGAAAGGCGAAAGCACGATGCGGCTCAATCCGTTCGACACATCAAAGATCAAAGTGCGTTCCAGTCGCGCTGCCGGAGGTCGCGGTGCAAGACGCGCGGGCGGTGTCGGTATCGGTGCCATAATCATCGCTCTTGTCGCTGCGCTGGTTTTTGGGATCGATCCTAGCCAGACCCTCACTGTGCTCGATGGCGCTGCTCCCGCCACTTCCGTCACCTCAGCAAACACCGGAGACATGACCGAGGAGCAAGTCTGCCGCTCGGGACCGTACGCTCAAGAGGCGTGCGAAGCGCTAACGAGCCTGAATGAGACATGGGAAGCCCAGTTTGCTCGGGCCAACATACCGTTCCAACAACCTGTCCTGGATCTTTTTCGCGATGGGCGTGTCAAAACCGACGGCTGCGGCGGCGCAACGTCGGCTGTTGGGCCATTTTACTGCCCGGCCGACTTTGGCATCTACATCGATGTGACGTTCTTTGATCAGCTTGCGCAGATGAGCGGCACGCGCGGAGATTTTGCGCGGCTCTATGTGATGGCCCACGAATACGGCCACCACGTTCAAAACCTGACGGGTTTGGCGTCACAAGTGCGCCAAGCGCAGCAGCGCAACCCGCAGGCCGCCAATCAACTCAACGTCGCGATGGAGCTTCACGCGGATTGTCTCGCCGGAGTGTGGGCGGGGTTGAATTCCAGTCTTTTGGATCAAGGCGACTTAGAAGAAGGCCTGCGCGCGGCGAGCTCAGTAGGCGATGATACGATTGCGCGCAGCGCAGGGCGCCAAATTCGAACCGAGAACTTCACCCACGGCACCAGTCAACAGCGCATGACCGCGCTTCGTCGGGGCCTTCAATCGTCCGATCCTGGAGAATGCAATGTCTATTTCGAATGACCCTATCCATCGCGGCGTATTGGCAGCTGGTCTTGCCTTTGCGATTTCAGCCTCGGCTTCGGCACAAGATATCGACACCGAGCAAGCGATGGACGACGCAAAGGATATTGCCGAAACGCCTTTGGAAGACATAGGCCTCGCCAAAGACGAGATTCCCGAAGAACTCGTTGAGACGGTCAAAAATCCCTATTCCAGAACAGGAACTGAGAATTGCAGGGGCATCATCGACCAGGTCGACAAACTGAACGAAGTGCTTGGAGATGATATCGACGTCATAAGGGAGAAGAATGGGCAAGATATCGACACCACAAAGGCGGCGAAAAGCCTGGTGGGGTCAATCATCCCATTCCGCGGAATCGTTCGCGAGATTTCGGGTGCGGCGGACAACAAACGCAAGGCGCAGGCGGCGATTGTGGCGGGTATGGTCCGGCGGGGCTACTTGAAGGGTCTGGGTCAATCCCGAGGCTGCAAGTATCCGGGGCGTCCAAAATCAAACTAGGTCCGGGTCGCGAGAGACAGGGACGCAAGCGCGCCTGCGTCCCGGTCATTTGCTAGCTGATTAGAGCTTTGCCTTAAGCGGGCGCTCCCTCTCCTGATGATAGGCTCACTTTGGACCACTCGATCCCGCGTGTTGCGTACATGACCGTCGCCAGGGCGATGAACAGCATCAACGAGCCAATCACCAGTGACCACGCTTCGAGATTGAGCAAAACGTAGAGAACAGCGTAGAGCCCCGAAAGAAGCGCCGCGATGAAGCCCGCGCGCAGCCAGCCCCCCAAAACCGCCGCGCTGTAGCTCGTCAAAAGCCCGATGATAGCCGAGCTTGCGATCACATAGGCAAAGCCGAACCCGATCATCTCGGCAAAGGCCAGCAGCATCACGAAAAACAGGATCAATCCGGCTCCCGTCAGCAGGTACTCGGCCGAGGCCACCCGCGCGCCGCCAACGATGTCGAACATCAAAAAGGCGGTGAACGTGAACCCGATGAACAAGAACCCGTATTTGAGCGATCGCTCGACCTGTTTGTACAGGTCAACCGGCTCCATCAGACGGATCGTGGCCATGTCCTGAGCCTGCGGCATGGGCGCGCGCGAATAACCTGAGCCTTGGGCTGGGAGGATCGGAAGCACAGGCGGCTGCGTGCTCACAAGCGATTGGCCCAAAGCCAGATTTGAAATGGACCACGCGGCCTCAAACCCTTTCTCACTCACCTCCTTATCCGCCTCGTTTGGCAGGAAACCGCCAGTGAAACTGGGATGCGGCCAAGTCGAGCGCACCGCAAGATCGGTCTCTTCGCCGCGCGGAATGAAGCTGAACGCGTTTGAGCCGCGCAGCGAATACGCAAAGTCGACGGTCACTTCCCCGCCAGCGCTCCAATCAAGAAACGCGTGCACACCCATGCCCTGCTCCGGATTGGCGAGACCCGGACGCAGCTCAAGCCGCTTTCGATCGATAATCAATCGGGCCTCTGTTTGAAGCCCCCTTGGGTCCGAGATCGGCAACTGCAAAATCGCCTCGTCAAGCAACAGACTTCTGGGATCAATGCCGAGGCGCGCAAGGTCGCGCGGCATATCAAAGCGCGCCTCCCCGTTGATGGTGGCATCGTAGACAACCGTCCGGTGAATTGTGCCTCGCGTGCGAACTTCAGGGTTCAAGAGCGCGTCGAGCTTTTGCTTCGTTGGCGCTATGAAGAGCCTTTTGCGAACTTCCACGGTTCGGCGCACGACTTTGCCGTCGACCGTTTCGTTGGTTTGCGTGCGCGCCAGGTATGGGACCATCAAGGTAGCGCCAGCAACCGCTTGCGGTCCGGCCCAAGCCGCCGTGACTGAACTCTGCGCGACGCGGGCCTGGTGCTGGCGATCGCCCACCAGCCAGTACACCATAGCAAGTGGCACGACGAGCATCGCGCCAATCACCCCCACAAGCATGAGTTTTATTCCCGGACTCCGCTCACCTGACATAGTTCATCCTCCTTATTGCACTGAGATGAACCGTTCTCTGTGAGCGGTGAACTGAATTGGCTGTGAATGCTCCGACGCAAAAGCGGCGGACCGCTTTCGCCGTCCGCCGCCAAGGGTTGCCCTAGTCATTCGCCCGCGATGTCAGGCCAAGGATCGTGAACTCAGGGAAACTCCTATCGCGCCTCTTTGCGCCAGTTTTCAATCTGTTGGTCGAGTTCTTTGAGAACCTCCTCACGCATTTCGCTCTGCATTTCGGAGTTCTCAGCGATCGCGGCGCGCGCTTGCTCTAGCCCGACAAGAGCTTGCGCCATAATGCGTGACTGGCAGATCACCACCTCGGTGCCGCCATTCTCTAGCGATTTGGTGGTCGCCACGTCGTCAGAACCGCTGTCGCACGACATGCGAACGAATGTGCGGTTTTTGCCGCCGACCATCGCCGCCCAGTCCTCGCCCTCGAACATTTCCTTCAGCTCGATACGGACCGCGCGCAGTTCCTCATCGGCTTCGGCCAAACCTTCACGCACTTCTGCAAGGACCTCTTCGATCTCTTCTTCGGTGAGTTCCCCATCGCGTTCGATGACTTTGACCTTCGTGGTCTTCGCCTTTGCAGACTTTTTCTTGGTTTTGATGTCGATCGTCTCCGTCTCACCGGTGTCGGGATCGACCGTCACAATGGTTGTGACTTCAGCAGCCGATGCGGAAGGCGGCGTTGGAGGCTCGGGAGCTTTGAGCAAAGAAGCCTTCGGAGCAATTGGCGGAACCGGAGGGACAGGGGCTGCGACGGCGGAGGGCGCCGGAGCTAGGAGAGGCGCAGATACAGCCAGAGCATTCTCGGTCGGTGCCGGTGGTGCGGGCGGTATGGGCGCGAGGCTCTCCGCATAGGTGATCGATGCCGTCAGCGGCAGCGCGAGAACGGCCGCTCCTAACATCAAACGCGAGGCCATTTTCCGGCTCTTGGTATTGGAGGATTGTTCTGTCATTTTTAGGTTCCTCAGTCTTTGGATAATCGATTTGTCGCCCAACACCGGGCACGCCATCGGGGCGGCCAGCGCCACATTCGGGCCTGCGGCGAAGCTGGCGATAACCTCGGCGTAAACGGCGCGAGATTCACGCGAGGCGGACGCCATAACGCGCGCGTCACAGGCCGCTTCTTGATCGCGGCGCAAAGCCAGCCAGCCATACCGCCCGAGTGGAT
This sequence comes from Pseudomonadota bacterium, assembly GCA_039186235.1. GTDB lineage: Bacteria > Pseudomonadota > Alphaproteobacteria > Sphingomonadales > Sphingomonadaceae > Erythrobacter. Next base: position 38,312 of record JBCDAE010000020.1, read on the forward strand.
TGAACCAGTGCAACGCAAACAGGGGCTGGACGAGAATGTTGATCAAAAGATCATGTCCGCGATGATGCTCAAGCTCGTGCGCCAGGGCCAGGTCGCGCGCCTCGCGATCGACACTGGCCATGAATCCTTCAGGAAGGGCGATCACGGGATCGACCACTCCAAACGCCAAGGGCCCCGTGGTGCCCGGCGTTTCGATCAAGCGGATCTTGCCTAGTGGGCCATCGGCTGCGCCGACTTCGCGTGCACCGTCTGTCAGCTCGTGGCGAAGGCGGAAGTACGCGCTGAAACGAAGATACAGAAACACCGCTGCCCCGCCGAGCCAGGCCGTAAGCGCCAGTTCGGTCAGCGGCAGGCCGGACAGCGCTGTTGCAATCGATGGAGCAAACGTTGGCTCGCTGGCAACGATCGGGGTGTTGGCAGGGGCGTCAGCCGCGATCTCGACCAGTATGGCTTGATGCGCTGGCCCAAGATCAGTCACGGCCGAAGCTTTCGTCTCAGGCGCGAGCCAGGCGGGGAGCTCAATCGGGGGAAGGATAAGACGCAGCATAGGAAGCGCCCAAAGCGCGTAGGCCGCAGGAGCGCCAAACCAGCGTGTCACCGGACGGCGTAACAGCAAAACCAGAGCAATGAGCGCTGCGGTCCACAAGAGAGTGTCAAACAGGACTGTGGTCGCATCGAGGTTCGTGGCGAGAAAGCTCATTGCCGCAACTCCTTCAGCAACGCCTCTATTTCGGTGAGGTCTTTTTCACTCAAAGCCTCGGACTCGGCCAGATGCGCCACCAGCGAGGCGGCGCGCCCCCCGAACAACTTGTCCAGAAGTCGGCGGCTTTCCCCTCCGACATAGTCCGCTCGCTCAATTAAGGGAGAGTAGAGAAATCGGCGCCCGTCAGGCCGTGTCGCGATAGCCTGCTTCTGCACCAGTCGCGACAGCAGCGTCTTGACCGTTGCCAAGCTCCATTCGCGGCTCTCTCCAACGCTGTCGAACACGTCCTGCGCGGTGGCGGGTCCGGCGTGATCCCAGAGCGCTTCCATAACCGCGTGTTCCGCGTCGGAAATGCGTTCCGGGTTTTCGCTCTGAGAGACTGACTTGCGCGGCACGATGTTCCTCCTGACGCTAGAGACCTAGCGAACGTCGATTACACTTGTAGGTGGGTCGATTACGTTTGTAAACATGAAGGCCTGATGAACGGGCAGCGTCCCCAGTTGCACCTCGGTAAACCGGCGATAAGGTGCGACAGATGATATGGATAGATTCCTCATGCGCCCCGTTGCTCGCTGCTTGTGCGCTGTTTCTGCCCGCTTCACTCGCTGCACAGGAATTTGACGATATTCTGCCGCAAACGCTTCCAGTTCCGTTGGATCAAAGCGACGCCGACAAGACCGATGTGGGCGAACTGATCTACCGCGGCGGCCTCAAGGTGGAGCCGGGCGAAGAAAAGATCGGCGGGATATCCAGCCTCGAATGGCAGGATGAGGCGCTCTGGGCCGTCGCCGATGACGGCCGATGGCTCAAAATCACACCCGATGAAACGAATGGTCGGCTTGTCGATCTCTATTCGATCGCCATGGGCCCGTTGCTCGATCTCAAGGGCAAGAAGCTTAAGGGCAAGATCGCAGGCGACGCCGAAGCTCTTACGCAAAACCCACAGGGCGCGTGGCTTGTGGCGTTTGAGCAGGACCACCGGGTCTGGCGCTACACATCGCTCGACGCCAAACCAACAGACGAAGGGGACGCTCCCCTATCGCTTGTACAGCCGCCTGCCCCCGGCAAAGGCATCGAGACGCTGACCGCCACAAAAGATGGCGGCCTGTTGTGCATCGAAGGCGCGAATATGGGGCGACCCAATTGCGCCCGGGTCAACGGGCAGAATGTTGCCCCCTTCGACCTTGCTGCCCCCGCTCAGATCGCGGAGCATGGCGGCGAACCGACCGACGCGGCCTGTGCGGACGATGGAACGTGCTACGTTCTGTTTCGCAGCTACCGACCAGGCTATGGCAATCGCGCGGCCATTCTTGAGCTTTCGATCGACAATGAAGCCCGCGAACTTGCCGTGTTGGACGCGCCTCTGACGCGCGACAATTTCGAAGGCATCGCCGTGCGCGAGCAATATGGGAAACGCTTCCTCTACATCGCGTCCGACGACAACTTTAACAATTGCTTCGAAAACGATCGTGATGGATGCCAGCACACGCTGATCCTGAAGTTCGAAATACGGAACGACGATCCCCCGCCCTCGCAGGTCGCTGACGCCGAACCCGATCCACAATACGAAACGCTCGATGTTACGCTGAAAACCGAGATGGGTGATATTCGTGTTGCCTTGGAGGTCGAGCGCGCGCCGATCACGGCGGCCAATTTTCTGCGCTATGTAGACGAAGGCCGGTTTGACGGAACCGTCTTCTATCGCGCCCTTAGCCTTGATCGCGAACCCAAACCCAATGGCCTGCTGCAAGGCGGCACTCAGTTTGATCCAGATCGGATTCTACCGGGGATCGAGCACGAACCGACCACGAAAACCGGGCTGAGTCACACGAACGGCGCGCTTTCAATGGCGATGGGCGATCCGGGCAGCGCGAATGGCGATTTTTCAATCATGCTCCAAGACCAGACCGGTCTGGACGCCAATCCCGACGCAGCCGAGGTCGTCTGGCAAAACGGGTACGCGGTCTTCGGTTATGTCGTCGATGGAATGGGCGTGGTTGCGGCTATCCACGCCGGCGCAACCGATCCCGATAAAGGCGAAGGTGCAATGCGCGGCCAGATTCTGGCGGAACCCGTCAAGATCGTACGTGCGCGCCGGGCTGACGAGAAAGCGGATTAGGGCTCACTCACCGATTGCGGGACGTCCGACAGGGCGCGTGGCGGTGCGCGGTCCGCGCGCCTCGAGCGCCGGCAACCACGAATCCACGTTCGAGCCGATCCGCGTTTGGGGGAGCGAGGCCAGCAAACGACGCTCAACCTCCCACTCAGCCACCATCGTTCCCGCCTGTCTGGCCGCGCTTTCAAGACTTTGAGGGGAACGCAAAGCGTTATTGATCAACGCGTCTCCAAAGAAGGTCCAGTCGTTCTCGGCTTCGCATCCAAAAGAGGTGCGGTTCGACGCGGCGGCTGTCAGTATGGCTGTGTCCGCGCTTGCGAGGGGGCCAACAAAAACACCAGAGTAACACGCGCTCAACAAAAGAATGCGGCGCTTGAAGCCAAGCTCTTCGAGCACCGATTTCAATCGCGCTGGGCTCAAAACGCCATATCCCGTGTCGCCGTAATGGTAGGCCAACCCCAGTTCCAGACCGTGGCTCGTCGTGTAGAGCACCAACACGTCTTCTTCTGTATCCATAATCTCGGATAGGCGCGCCAAGCTGACGATCAGCGCATCGATAGAGCCTTTGGGCTTGTCGTCCCGTTCCCCGTCGGGCCCCGCGAGGGTGAGAGTCCGACCGCTGGCGTCATAGCGTCGTTCCAACACACGAGCCGCTTCTCTGGCTTCGCGTGCGAACACCGGATCACTATCGAGCGCGATCGACACAACGTAGGCGTCAACGACGCCGCGTGTTTGCGGCATTATCTCGGTAAGAGCGTTATCGAGTCTTCGGCGTTGCTCGAGCATATCGCGCGCCGGGACACCGCGCTGCAGTTCCGGTCCCAAATCAAAACTGTCGCGCTGTTCGCGTCTGTTCTTGCCGGTCGCCAGATTGGGATATGGCGCAACATGCTCCGGCGGCTGATTGGGGTTGTCGTCAAGACTGTTATCGCGCGGCGACGCTGGAACCGACACCAAGAGAGCGATCAATCCGGCGATGCAGGCGACTTTTGTCATGGCTTCCAAGCTGGCCCCGGACGGTGCGTTGGTCAAGCGACCGTCGCGGCTTCTTTCGGTGTGGCAACAATCAACCGCGCGCGTTGATCCGGGGTGAGTAAGGCGCAGGCCTCCTCCGTCTTGCCAAACCACTTATACCGATTGCGCGCGACAAGGTCATAGGCCCAATCTCGTATGGAGCGCGGAATGATCTGGAAAACGCGAGCCAGATGCCATGCCCCGCCCATCGCTCGCGCGACTTCGAAGTAACCGGTGCTTTTGATGTATGGCCGCCCTTCATGGATGAAGAGATAGCTCTCATCCCAGTCGAGGCGATAATGGCGGCACAGAGCCTCACCCAGCCCCTCTTGCGCCGAGGTGAAGGCGATATTGGCGCACTTATCGTGCTTCATGATGAAGCCAACGCCTCCGCTGCACAAAACACAGTGATGATCAAACACGAAAAGGCTGCGGGAAACGTCGAAATCGGGCACGCTCGGATCGTCGCGATAGCTGAACGCTGTGTAGGCGCTTAGATCTTTCTGACTGTGGTTGAGCATTTCCGCCTATGCCCCCGTGTTGAGCCGTTCAACAATCAACGCCCTAAACGGGGCCTTGTTTCCCAAAAGGCTTCTTTCCGCGTGGCTAGGTAAAGGCCTGGCGGGCGATATCGCGCAAGCTTAGGCCAAGAAGGCGTTTATACTCCCAGGTCTTCACAAACCAAAATGCCGAAAACGCCGAGATGGCTGCAAACTCGATCCAGTAGATTTCGTGCCCGCAATCGCGCCCATCCACCAGATGCACAGCGTAAGCCATCGCCGGAAGCGCGATCATCAAGCATCCGGTCACATTATAGGCGCGGGCGAACCGTGCGCGCAGCGGTGGCCACAAAATGTAATTGAGCCGCGATTTCGAAAAGAAGATCGCGACAATGAACAAGCACACGAAAAAGGCGATCGCAAAGCCCGCGTGCCACGAAAACAAACTTTCGTTGCATTGATCGGTTGTTGTTGGGACCAGCGAAACCAGGATCAGGAAAACCCCAGCGAGCGTCAGCAGGATGTTCTCCGCGCGTGATAACCCCTGGAACAAGATCAGAAAGACACCGACCGCCCAAAGCAATCCCACGAACCAGTTTCGCGCTTCGGGCACATGGTAGAAATAGCTGATCGAGAAATGGCCGTCATACCCGCCTATCAGCGGAAGGAGAATCGGGACGAGCAACGCCAAGACCCCGATCCCGAAGCTCTTGATCAGGAACGCATGGTTAGCGCGCTCTGAAAAGTCTTTGCGAGATCGGTCTTTCAGCCGCCAATCAATAGATCTGGGATCAGGCCGAGATGGGTCTGGTTGCGCGTCCGTCATGGTTTGGTCCGCCTCAAATCCCGCGCCATGCGCGATGTCTGAAAGCCGCGTCCGGTGACAACCCGCTTGAAATCCGACCAGTTGTCAAAGTGCTGCAGCTGGCGGTGATAATAGTTCACGTATTCCAGCGCGGCGAGCCCCGCTGCGATGGAGATCGCCCATTTTTCGCCCGTTGATGCCGCTAACGCGGTGAACCAAACGCCCACGGCCAACACCACTGTCAGAGAGGCCGTCGCCAGAAGGGGCAAACGCCATTTGCGCGCCTCGATCAGAACTCGTTCCAGACTGTCGGTGCGTCCTTCCAACTGATGCAGCTTGGCGCGCCAGTAGAGCCCACCGAGAACCAAAAGCCCGCACATGGGCACACAAGCCAGCGCAAGGCCAAAGCTGATCGGCTGTTCGGCGCGCAGGCACACGAACACCATGATCGCGGGGATCAAAGCGGCGTTGGCGACTTCAAGCTTCCAATAGGAACAGAGACGGTGGCGCAAGCGCTCCTTTGTGCTCCCCATTGGCGAACCGGCCCGACTTACCAGGTCAGTACACGCGCGCCTTGGGCTCGATGTATTCCGCGTCTTCGGTCAGTGTGTATTCGTGGACCGGGCGGTAATCCAAGCGGGTGTTGGAACCGCGTCCGCCCCATCCATCGAACCACGCGATCGTGTGCTTCATCCATTCGGCATCGTTGCGATCCGGATAATCCTCGTGCGCGTGCGCGCCGCGGCTTTCCTTGCGGTTGGCGGCGGAGGCCATTGTCACGTTCGCCTGGCTCATCAGGTTGTCGAGCTCGAGCGTTTCGATGAGGTCGCTGTTCCAGATCAGCGATTTGTCGGTTACGTGGATGTCTTCCATCCGCTTGTTCTGCTCTTGCAGCTTGACGACGCCCTCATCCATCAGCTCCTGATCGCGGAACACCGCGCAGTGTTTCTGCATGGCTTTCTGCATTTCGGCGCGGATTTGCGCCGTGGGCGAACCACCCGAAGCGTAACGGAAGTGATCCAGGCGGCTGAGCGCGAGGTCAGCCGATTCCTTGGGCAGCTCGGCCTGCGCCGCATTCGCCGTCAGGTTGTCTTTAAGGTGCAGACCCGTCGCGCGGCCAAAGACCACAAGGTCGATCAGTGAGTTGGACCCAAGACGATTGGCACCGTGCACGGACACACAGGCCGCTTCACCAACAGCGTAGAGGCCCGGGATCACGTGATCGGGATCGCCATCAGGGCCCAGTGTGACCACCTGCCCATGATAGTTACAGGGGATGCCGCCCATATTGTAATGGACGGTCGGCGTCACCGGCAGAGCTTCTTTCGTCAGGTCAACGCCTGCAAAAATCTTGCCGCTTTCGGTGATGCCCGGCAGGCGCGCCGCCAGCACATCGGGGTCGATATGATCGAGGTGCAGGTGGATGTGATCGCCATCCTCGCCCACGCCGCGCCCTTCGCGCATTTCAAGCGCCATCGAACGGCTGACCACGTCGCGGCTCGCGAGGTCTTTCGCGGACGGAGCGTAGCGCTCCATAAAACGCTCGCCTTCGGAATTGGTCAGGTAACCGCCCTCACCGCGCGCACCCTCGGTGATTAGCACGCCCGCGCCGTAAATGCCGGTCGGGTGGAACTGGACAAATTCCATGTCCTGCAGCGGCAATCCAGCGCGCAGGACCATGCCGCCGCCATCGCCGGTGCAGGTGTGCGCTGACGTCGCCGTGTAATAGCAGCGGCCATAGCCGCCGGTGGCCAGAACGACCGACTGCGCGCGGAAACGGTGGATCGTGCCATCATCGAGGCACATCGCTATGACGCCGACGCACTTCTTCTCGCCGCCCACATCGCTCATGATCAGATCAAGCGCGAAGTACTCGATAAAGAAATCGGCGTCGTATTTGAGGCTCTGCTGATACAGCGCGTGGAGCATGGCGTGGCCGGTGCGGTCCGCCGCGGCGCAGGTGCGCTGCACGGGCGGACCGGCGCCCATGTTCTGCATGTGACCGCCAAAGGGGCGCTGATAGATCGTGCCGTCTTCGTTACGGCTGAAGGGCACGCCAGCGTGCTCAAGCTCATAGACGGCGGCGGGGGCTTCGCGCGCGAGATATTCGATCGCGTCTTGGTCGCCCAGCCAGTCCGACCCTTTCACGGTGTCATACATGTGCCAGGTCCAGTGATCGGGCGTGTTGTTGCCGAGCGAGGCCGCAATACCACCTTGCGCCGCTACCGTGTGCGAGCGCGTGGGGAACACCTTCGAGATGTTGGCTGTCTTCAAGCCAGCTTCCGCCGCGCCCATAGTGGCACGAAGGCCCGAGCCGCCCGCGCCCACCACGACAACATCATAGGTGTGATCGATGATCTTGTAGGTGCCCTGAAGCTGAGGACCGGGATCGTTTGCTGCTGCGGTTGCCATTACGCGGATGCTCCAAAAGCCAGCGTTGCGACGCTGAAAACACAGAAAGCCCCGCCGCCCAAAGCGGCAAGGTTGAGTAAGGTCAGAAGGCCGAACTTCGAACCCGATTCATGGATGTAGTCCTCGATCAACACCGTCAGGCCCATTTGCGCGTGCCAAAACAGGTTTGTGACCAAAAGGATCATCGCCACAGCTGAGATCGGATGCGAAATCCAGCCGACCATCGAAGCGTAGCTGTAATCCCCGAGCAGCAGCAGGCTCACAATGAACCAGCTCATCAAGACGAGATTGGCAATCGCGGTGAACCTATGCGTCAGCCAGTGATGCGCGCCGTCATGCGCCGAGCCAAGTCCACGAACGCGGCCGATTGAAGTGCCGTTACCCATTAGGCCAGCCCTCCATCGCGAAGCAAAATATAGGTCCACACCGACACAGTGAGCACGATAGCGATCACAGGAGAGGCGATGGACCAGAAACGGTTGGTGTCGAGCTCATAACCAGCGCCGATATCCAGAACGAAGTGGCGCAGCCCGCTCATCATATGTGTGAAAAACGCCCAAGTCAGGCCGATCATCACAACATACCCGAGCGGTGAGCCCGCCGCCCAAAGGAAAGTCTCGTAAGCTTCGGGGCCGCTGGCTAGCGCGCCGAGCCACCACACCAAAACTCCCAGCCCGACCAAGGCCATGCCATCGCCGGTTGCGCGGTGGAGGATCGATACCAGCATGTGCGGCCCCCACCGCCATATCTGGAGGTGTGGAGAAAGCGGTCTTTGTGCCATGAATGCTCTTCTTTAGATTTTCATCCCAATGCGGCGTCTTACCGCATGTTCAGCCGCGCGCAAGCGCCCTCGCCTCGACAAGACTTGCAAAGTTTTGGATAGAGCTTGCCATGAGTTTCATTCTACTCACCGGATCAAGCCGCGGGATCGGTGCCGCCGCCTACGAAACGCTCTATTCACGAGGATGCTCGGTCATCGGGCACCAGACCTCTCCCGGAGACGAGGATTTCATCCCCGCGGACTTCCGCGACCCCATGGCGGCCCAAGCCTTATGGGAAGCAGCGTTGGCGCGATCCGGGGGTCGGATAGACGTGCTTATCAACAACGCCGGCCTATTCGAGGCCAACCGTATTGAGCGATCGGACATCGAATGGCTCGACGCGTGGGAGGATACGCTGCGCATCAATCTTTCCGCAGCCGCCCAGCTTTCGCGGCTTGCGGTGCGACATTGGCAGGATCGCGGCGTTGGCGGGCGGCTTGTGCACGTGGCCAGCCGCGCGGCCTATCGAGGGGACAGCCCGGCCCATTGGCATTACGCCGCCGCAAAAGGGGGCATGATAGCGATGCATAAGACGATCGCGCGCGGTTTCGCCTCTCAGAATATCCTTAGCTTCGCGATCGCGCCCGGTTTCACGGACACAGCCATGGCAGGGGACTATCTGGAAACGCGCGGGGGACCGGGGCTGCTGGCGGATATACCCTTGGGCCGCGTCGCAGAGCCCGAGGAAATCGCGAAGATCATCGTCTTTTGCGCGCTCGACGCCCCCGCTAGCATGACCGGGGCGGTGATTGACGCCAACGGCGCCAGCTTCGTGCGCTAGGACGGTACCCCGTGAGCTCCAGCTGGAAACTTATCATCCGCGCGCCAAAGCCCGCGGTGCAGGCTGCGTTGCTCGCGCATGAGGATGTCGTCGATTGGGATATCGACCTCGTCATCTCCGGTCACGAAATCGACGAGAAACGACCGCTCGAATGGGTCTTGGAAGGCTGGTACCCGACAAAGCCCGGTAAAGCGCAGAAGCACGCCATGCTTCAACTGTTCGAGGGCGATCAGCCCCGGATCACAGTCGAGAAGCTTCCCGACGAAGACTGGGTGGCTCTTAGCCAGCAAGGCACACCGCCAATTGAAGCCGGACGGTTTCATGTCCACACGCCCGATTACCCTTCGAAAGAAGAAGCGATCGACTTTATCATCCCAGCCGCCCAAGCCTTCGGCACGGGGCAGCATGAGACCACGGCGGGATGCCTGGAGATGCTGGGCCGAATGAAGGCAAATGGACGCGTGGCAAGGCGTGTGGCGGACATCGGGACAGGCACAGGTCTTTTGGGCTTTGGCGCCATGCGCTTATGGCCGCAGGCTGAGATAACGGCATCCGATATCGATCCCGTATGCGCGCAAGTTGTGGAAGAGAACGCGGCGATAAATGGCATCGCGTTTGGCCCCGCCCCAGGCCAAATGACGATGGTCATCGCCGACGGAATGGCCGATCCGTTGCTGCGTATGCGGGGGCCGTACGATCTTCTGATCGCCAATATTCTGGCAGGCCCATTGATTGAATTGGCCCCTGATTTCGCGGCCAGCGTTTCGTTCGGAGGCGATCTGCTGTTGGCTGGGCTGTTGGCGGACGAACAAGAGCAAAGCGTGCTTCGTGCGTACAAGCGAGCCGGGTTTGCGCCACGTGATCGCTTACAAAAAGGTGACTGGGCCATCCTTTGGCTGCGCCGCCGCCTGACGGGTCGCGATAGGGCGCGCGCGCTGATGTAAATCTTTAGCAGCCGACAGTTCTACGGCCCCTTTGGGAGCTCCATTTCCCATTTTTCAAGGTAGAGGCGTTCGGCTTCGGGAGGCTGCGTTTGTAGCGCTTGCAAGATGTGTTTGGATGATGGCCCGGGCTCACCCATCATTGCCAACACACGAGCCTTGGCCACAAGATACGGCCGACTAGAACGCGCCGCACTAAGCGCTTTGTCTTCTAACGCCCGCAGCGCCAAAGTCGCGCCTTCCACCTCCGCCAAAGCCATGGCGCGGTTGAGCCAGACCATCGGTCCAGGCCGAAGCACCATCAGGGCGTCGTACAGCTTCAGGATGGAGGCCCAATCGACATCGCCATCAAAAACCCGCCGTGCGTGCGTCAGCTGGATGGCCGCCATGACTTGATAGGGTCCCGTCTGGGCATGCGTAGCCGCTTGGTCCAACCACACCCTAGCTCGCTCAATCCGATCCCTATCCCACAGCGCCGTGTCTTGCTTGGAGAGCGGCACCATTGCCCCGCTCTCGTCGACACGCGCCGCTTCACGCGAGCAGGCCAGCGTAACTAACGCCGCTATTCCCAAGACCTCGGGCTCTTTGGGCAAAAGCTCGGCTAACATGGTGGCCAAACGCTCAATCTCACGAGCAAGGTCACCGCCATCGTTGATTGCGTTCGACCCGCCAGCGTCTTGATAGGCGGTGGTGTAAGCAAGCTCTAACGTCAGAAGCACCGCGCCCAAGCGCTCTGGCCACGCGGCACGCGGTGGCAGTTCAAACGAAACCTTCGCCGCCTCTATTTTCGCCTTGGCCCGGGTGATGCGTTGATACATGGTCGGCTCGCTCGTCAAAAAGAGCGAAGCGATGTCGTTCACCGGCAGTCCGCAAATCACTTTCAGCGCCAAAGCCGCACGCGCTTCAGGAGCGAGCGCGGGGTGACAGCAAATGAAGATGAGCCGCAAGCGTTCATCAGCAATCGGTTCGGGAAGAGTGATGACATTATCCATGTCGGGTTCCTCCAACTCGGCTATTTGCGCCGCGCCGTCGTCCGCGCGTTGCCGGGCGTCGCGTTTGCGGATGCGGTCTATCGCCTTGCGCTTGCCCACCGTGATCAACCAGCCGGCGAGATTGTCCGGCTCAGCTCCACTTTCGGTGAGCGCCACGCACGCTTCGGCAAACGCCTCTTCGGCCGCATCCAGATCACCCAAATGCGCCGCCAGCGAGGCTACAACCAGAGGACGCGCGGCTGGCAACGCGCGGGATAGCGGCGCGCCCGATGCCATCTCGGGATCGGACGCGCGCGCCATCAGGCGTTGTCCATGTCCTCGTCCGGCCAGATCGGGCGGATTTCAACCGCGCCGTCGCCCGGAATGGGGATCATGCGAGCCCATTCAATCGCTTCGTCCAGCGTAGCGGCCTCAACCACGTAGTAGCCGCCCAGTTCTTCATGGGTTTCCGCGAAAGGACCATCATGAAGGGCGCCCTCACCCGCTTTGTAGCGGATCGTAGTCGCGGTAGAGGCCTCATGAAGCCGGTTACCCGACCATTCAGTGCCGCTTGCGGACAGCTTTTCGATAAGGGCCATATGGCCCGCCAGGGTGGCTTCCATAACCTGTTCGCCATCCGGGCCCGAGTACGCGTCTTCGCTTTCGTTGATCAGCAGCATGTATTGCATTTGCGTTTCTCCGTTCGTGGCCAGCGCCCATGCGGCGAGGCTCTGACACTAAGACGAATCCCGGACAGCGGATTCGACACAGGCGAGAAAGTTTTTCAGTTTTCTTCGCAGAGCACCCTTTCGGCGAGGTTCAAAGCGTTGCGTGTAAAGGCGTCCATATTGGCGATGCGATCATCGCTTTGTGTCTCGAGTACAGCCACCTGCTCAAAATCAGGACCCACTATAGCCGCAACACTTCGACCCGAGACCACACCCATGGGATGCTTGCTCGAACCGGCCGAACCGCTCTCGGCCAAGCCCCAATGCGCGCCAAACCTGTCGCGAATGCCTCGCGCCTGAAGCAGAGCGTATTCCTCGGTGGCCGACGTCATTCCCTCATAAGCCTCGCGCGGAAGGTCGAACAGAACGTTGCGCGCTTTGAAGGAATAGACGACGCCCCCGCCTTTGAAAAAATCGAGCGCGCCCGGTACCGTCAGCAAAGTCGCCATGACGAGTCCCCCAGTAGCTCCGTCGGCCACCGCGATCCGCTGACCGCGCTCGCGCAAGGCTGCGGCGATACGGACCGCATGAGGATGCAGTTCGTGGAGCAGGCTCATTTGGGATTGGGCTCGCGCTTGAAAGCCTGAAACGCACCGAAGACCGCCAAAACAAGAAACCCTACGAGCGCGAATGAGCCCGCGACGCTGATCTGGACCGGCAGTCCTGCGTGCATGGCCAGCATCCCAAGCCCTGCAATCAGATTGGCACCAAAACCGATCCACATAAGCCATCGCGGTGGCCGCTGCAGGGAGGCTCCGCATTCCAACCAGAAGGCCAAGGCCAACCCCAAGTTGAGGATCATGTTGCCGACCACAAAGATCTCCCATGCGATTTCATTCACGATCTTGTAGGCGAGCACATCGTCTTGCGCGGCTTCCAAAGCGGGGACGTAGCCCCCGATCATCAGCGGATACATCGGAAGCACGCCGGCCACACCAATCGCCACAAGCGCCCACCCCGCCTTGGCCGGGCCGTCGAGCCGCACCAGAGCGCCCGCGCCGACAAGCGCCATCGCGACCACCTCGAAATGCCAACCGCGGGCGAAGGAGGGGTAGCGTTCTAGAAAGTACGCTGCGCGCTCTGGCAGGTTGTCGAGGCCCGGCGCGCCCGCCGAGAGCAGGATATACTCAACGATGATGAACAGCAGCGACGCAGCGCCCAGCATCAGGAACAGCCCGCCCAATCGCTCACTCTCGTATAGCAATTTCATGTAATCCCCCCGTTGGATGCGTCGCTATCCTGCCTCGGCCACAATCGCAGCCCAGCCTTTTTCGTCAATCACTTCGATGCCAAGACTCTCAGCCTTCTTCAGTTTTGAGCCGGCGCCCGGCCCCGCGACCAGCAGATCGGTTTTGGCGCTGACCGAGCCCGCCGCCTTCGCCCCCAAGCGTTCGGCCTGCGCCTTCGCTTCATCGCGACTCATCGTCTCTAGCTTGCCAGTGAAGACCACCGTCTTGCCCGCCACGTCGCTTTGCACGGTTTCCACTTCGTAGCGCGGCGGGTTAACCTCGCTCAAAATGTCTTCCCACACGGCGACGTTGTGGGGTTCGTGGAAGAAATCGGCGAGCGAATGCGCGACGGTGGCGCCGACCCCATCGCTGACGCCCAAAGCGTCTTTCGCTGCCTCGTCCATCCGCGTTTTAAAGGGCGAGGCCTTCTCGCCTTCAGCGTGCGGATTTTCTTGGCGATAAGCGCCAAAGCTCTGCGCTGCGTCGCGCAGCGCGGGCAATGTCGCCTGAGCCTTCATAAGATCGCGCGCGGTCACCTCGCCCACGTGACGAATACCGAGGCCAAACAGCAGCCGCGCCGCGTCGGGTTCGCGCTTAGCCTCGACCGCGGCGAGCAGGTTATCGACCGACTTTTCCTGCCAGCCTTCGAGCGCGAGGATATCCTCTCGCCGATCCTTAAGCCGATAGATATCCGCCGGGCTCTCAAGCCAACCCAGATCGAAAAACTGCGCAATGGTCTTCGATCCGAACCCGTCGATATCGAGCGCTTTGCGGCTGACGAAATGTTCTAAGCGTCCCGTGCGCTGGGCTGGACAAATCAGGCCGCCCGTGCAGCGCACGTCAACCTCGCCCTCCTCGGCCACCGCTTCGCTGCCGCATTCGGGGCAGCGATTGGGGAACACAAAAGGCTCGCGCTCTTCACCTCGGGTCAGGTTTTCGACCACTTGCGGGATCACATCCCCGGCGCGCTGGATCACCACTCGGTCGCCCGGACGCACGCCCAGCCTCTCGATCTCATCGCGATTGTGAAGCGTCACATTTGTGACGGTGACGCCGCCCACAAGAACCGGCGCCAGGCGACCAACAGGGGTCAACTTGCCGGTGCGCCCCACCTGAATGTCGATCGCTTCAAGCGTCGTTTCAGCCTTCTCAGCCGGGAACTTGCGCGCGATGGCCCAGCGCGGGGCCTTCGCGACGAAACCCATCCGCTCTTGCCAGTCGAGCCGATCCACCTTGTAGACCACCCCGTCGATTTCATAGGGCAGATCGGGCCGCGCCGCGCCAATCGTGTTATAGTGGGCGACCAGGTCTTCGGGGGTGTCGAACCGCGCAAAAAGCGGTGAGATGGGAAAGCCCCAATCCTTAAGCGCCGCGACCACCTCACTCTGGGTTGCGCCCGGCATTTCGGACGCCGCGCCCCAGCCATGCGCCCAAAACCTTAGCCCTCTTTCCCGGGTAACCGCAGCATTCTTTTGCCTAAGAGAACCAGCGGCAGCGTTTCTAGGATTGGCAAAGGATTTTGCCTTGGCGCTAGCGGCTAAAGCAAACCGGGAACCCTCTCCCTCAACTTGAACTGAGGCGTCTGCAATTGCCTGAAGCCTCTCGTTCAAGGCAGTGAAATCCGCTTTAGACATATAGACCTCCCCGCGCACTTCGAAGATGTCGGGAACGCCTGCCGGGAGCTCTTGCGGGATGTCCGGAATGTGCGCGACATTGGCGGTCACATCCTCGCCTACCTGCCCATCGCCGCGCGTCGCCGCGCGCACCAGCTTGCCTTTCTCATAAAGCAGTGAGCAGGAGAGGCCATCGATCTTGTCTTCGACGGTGAAGCCCACCGTCTCATCATCCCCGAGATTGAGATATCGGCGCACGCGCTGAAAGAACTCGATCAACTCTTCGTCCGAAAACGCGTTGTCGAGGCTCATCATGCGAACCTCGTGGGTGACCTTGCTCAGCGGCGACGCGGTAATTTGATAGCCGACCTTTTTCGACGGGCTGTCCTCGCGAACAAGGTGCGGGAAGGCTTCCTCCAGCTCGCGATTGCGACGGACGAGAGCGTCGTATTCCTGATCGGTGATCTCGGGCGCGTCTTGCGCGTGATAGAGTTTGTCATGCCGACCAATCGCCTTTGCAAGGCGCATCAGTTCGTTGGCGGCGTCGGCTTCGCTGAGACTCGTCATTGCCCCTAAGCTTAGTCGATCTGGATGCTAATGGCGTCCTCATTTTCGTCGGCTTCCACACCGTCGAGGTCAATCGTCACGCCATTGTCCTGCCCGCTGAATAAGAGCTTTATGCGTTCCTCAGCCTGTTCTTCACTCAATTCGCCACGATCGACTTCCTCGCCGATTTCGCGCAGTTCATCGAGGCTCTCACGCCAATTCTCGACCCGCTCTTCGGGTATGTTGATGACGTCACCCAGTTCGGCGCGTAGGTCTCTTTCCAGCGAGCCATCCTCAAACGCGGAGTAAGTCGCCATTCCCAACAGGATCGGCGCGGAAAGTCCCAGGAAAAAGGACAGGAAAAAGATGCGTTTGAAGCTCCAATTGCTGAGCAGTCCGAACACCGCCATCAGAGCCAGAGCCATCACGGTCGAAAGACCCAAAGCGGCCAGCAACACCAGCGCAAAGATCGAAAGAACAATTCCGCCCAGAATTTCCATTAAACGCCCTCAAGCAATCGGTCGGCTTGCGCGCGCGCCTCGCTGGTGATTTCAGCCCCGGAAAGCATACGCGCTATCTCTTCTTGGCGACCGTGTGTATCGAGTTCAACGACGCTGGTCTTGGTGACCGTGCCGCTCGACGATTTGGCGATAAGGTAGTGGAGGCCCCCGCGCGCCGCGACCTGGGGGGAATGCGTAACGGCTAGAAGCTGGCCCTCTTCGCGGGCGAGGCGCGCCAAGCGTTCGCCGATGGCGCTCGCCACCGCGCCGCCTACACCGCGATCAATTTCGTCGAAAATGATGGTCGCCGCCCCGCCCTTTTCGGCCAACGCCACTTTCAGAGCGAGAATAAAGCGTGACAGTTCGCCGCCGCTGGCAATCTTAGCGAGGGGCGCGAAGGGCGCGCCTGGATTGGTCGCAATCAGAAACTCCACCGCGTCTTGGCCCAGAGCGCCCCATCGTTCTTCGGGAAGGGGCTGCACCGAGGTCTGGAACCGCGCGGCGTCCAGCTTGAGCGGAGCCAATTCCTCGGCGACAGCTTTGTCGAGCCGCCTGGCCGCCTTGCGGCGCGCGTCTGAGGCGTTCTCAGCCGCCTTTTCGAAGGCCTCTTTGGCCTCACGCGCGGTCTTCTCCATATCGCCCAAGTGCGCTTCGCCGCCTTCGATCGCGTCGATCTTTTCGCGCATGCCGTTCATCACGTTGGGTAAAGCGTCCGCTTCGCAGCGGTGTTTGCGAGCCAGAGCGCGCAACTCAAACAGACGTGTTTCGGCGGCATCGAGCGCTTGCGGATCGTGGATTAGCGCGTGGCCCGCGGCTTCCAGCTTTTCCTCCGCCTCGCTCGCTTCGATCACCGCCCGATCAAGAGCGGCGAGCGCTTCAGCCAGCAATTCATGCTCGGTCGCGATCCGATCAAGTTTGCGCGCGGCGACCCTCAGATTGGCGAGCGGAGAGTCCGATCCTTCCCAAAGATGCCGAAGCTCTTCAAGATCGCCCGAAAGCTTCTCGCCCTTCTGCAGATCGATACGCTGCGCCGCGAGCGTTTCTTCTTCGCCAATTTGCGGATCGAGCGTCTCAAGTTCAGCCAGATGCGCGCGCAACAGGTCTTCATCCGCCTTGGCTTGTTCCACAGCCGCTCGCACTTCCGCCAATCGCGCTTCGGCCGTGGCCCATGCCCCGTACGCGGATGTCAGGCCATCAAGGTCCGTCCCCGCGTAACGATCAAGCAGCGCCAAGTGCCCCCGCGGGTTTACAAGACCACGATCGTCATGCTGGCCGTGCAGTTCCACCAGCGCCGGCGCCAGCGATCGCAGCAAGGCCGCGCTGACAGGCTGGTCGTTGACGAACGCCTTTGAGCCCCCATCGGCTTTCACCTGACGCCGAATGAGCAACGGCTCTCCAACGTCCCAGTCGATGTCGGCGTCCTCGAGAGCGTCGAGAAGCACCGGAGGCTGGTTGGCAAACTCAAAAGCGGCGGTGACGTTCGCCTTCGCCTCTCCAGCGCGAACCAAGCGGACCTCGGCTCTGTCGCCAAGGATCAAGCCAAGCGCGTCGAGAAGGATGGACTTGCCCGCTCCCGTTTCGCCAGTGAGCACGCCCAAACCGCGCGCGAAATCCAGATCAAGCGCTTCAATGAGGACAATGTTTCGGATCGAAAGCCGGGTCAGCATGGCAAGCTACGGTCTAGACCAAGCTTCCCGATAGGTCACGAGCCGCCCTCTATTTTGGCACAGCCTGTTTACGCGCGGCTCGCTAGCTAGGCGTCACGTCCGCAGCGTGCTTTTCGACAAGCTTGTACGCGCGTTCGTACCATTTGGTGCCAGGATAGTTCGCCCCGAGAACCGCGGTGTATTTCACGGCCTCATTGGGAATACCAAGCGCGAGGCTGCTCTCGGTGAGCCGATATAGAGCTTCGGGAGTGTGACTGGTGGTTTGAAACTGCTCCACCACATTGCGAAAACGCAAGGCGCCAGCCAGCCATTGACCGGATCGTTGGTAAAACCGCCCGATCTCCATCTCCTTGCCCGCCAAGTGATCGGCCACAAGGTCGAGCTTCAGTCGTGCATCCGCTGCGTATTCGGTCTGCGGGAAACGCCGGTTCACCTCACGCAGAGCCGTCTGCGCCTGCTCGGTGATCTTCTGGTCGCGGTTCACGTCCGAAATCTGTTCATAATAGGAGAGCGCGATCAGGTAATAGGCGTAGGGCGCGTCTTTGTTACCAGGGTGGATCGAGAGGAAACGCTGCGCGTTCTGAATCGCCTTGTTGTAATCGCGCGCGATGTAATAGCTGAACGCGCTCATCAACTGCGCGCGCCGCGCCCAAGGCGAATAGGGGTGCTGGCGCTCCACCTCATCAAAAAGGGCAGCCGCCAACAAGGTGTTGCCGCTGTCCAGGCGACGCTGCGCCTCGGCGTAGAGCGATTCGACGTCACGCGCGATATAGGCCACGTCCTCGTTCGCGGACCCGCCCCCGCAGGAGGCGGTTGCCATCGCGGCTGCGCCCAGAATGAAGGCGCGACCTAAAGACTTGGTAAGCTTAATCATGACGCGAGCTATAGCCAGCGCCTGTGTGAACGCCAAGTGACCAAAGCTGCGTTTTTGGCCGCGACTCTATGCGTTCCACAGGCTCTAAGGCTCGATGACAATGCCTTTCGCGGGGTTGACGGTGCCACCTACCATTTCAAGATAGGTCGAGCGGGCCGCTTCCAAGCCCGGGTGACGCTCTATCTCCACCGCCGAACCGGCGGCTTCGAGAAAGCCCATCCACGCCGCAGCCGCCATTTTCCCACCTTCAACCGGACCGTGCTCCTTGAAAAAGGCTACGAAGTGATCCGGCGCAAAGAACAGAGTGGGCTTCGCACCCGGAAGGTCTTGACCCGCGCCCAACCCTGCGCCGCGCTCTTCGATGTGCGTGACACCGACGAGGCAGGAGTACTTTAGGTTTTCACCGTAGTGAAGATGCAATGAACCGAGCAGCTTGGCGCTGCCCGCAAAGTCGACCGTGACCGTAGGCACGTTAGCGAGGCTCGAAACGTGATCATAAGCGACCACTTCGTCGTAAAGGCCGGTGCCTTTGACAAAGTCGACATTGCCTGCAGACGTAAGACCGATCCTTTTGATCCCGGGCGAATTCTGCTGGGCTACGCTGGCCAGACCCATCGCCGTCTTGGACGAAGCGCTGGTCAGGACGACTTGCTCCGCGCCAAACCACGTCTCGCCGCGCATGAAGTATTCGATGATGAAACCCGTTTTGAACAGAGGGCCAAAAATCATCCGCTCCGCTTCACGCGAAGGATCGTGTTCGGGGTCCGCCGCCAGCCGGGTGTATTGGTTGTAAACCGGGCTCATGGGCTGGCGATACTCGGTCATATCGGTGAAACCGCCCGGATGAACTTTACCCGGCACCACGTCGAGCAGAGTTCCCATGGGCAGATAGCCGTAAACCCGCTCACCCAAGGCTATGTCCGGGCTTTTGCTTTCGATTACGACCGCGTGGCCCCACATCGGTACGATCCCGAGACCTTCGGGATTGGCCGCCTTGGGTGGAAAGAAATCCCAGTATCTGAAACCGTCGCCCACAACCGCGTAGGTGATGTTGTTGGCGGTCACCGAAAAGCTTTCGACTTTAAGCCGCACCGCGCCATCAGCGAGCGGCGCGGTCTCGGCTTCTACGAGGGTGGCGTTGGTGAGCTTGTCTTTGCGAACATGGACTTGTTGCAGCGTCATTCTGGGGTTCCTCTCGTCTCTTTGACGAAGGCCTAGCTCAAGACGGTTCGGTTTCCCAGCGTGTTGCGAGGATCGACGGGCGGTTTTCTGTCACAGCCATCCAAGCGGAGAGATGATCGCATTGCGCGAGGCCCACCTGCCCTTGCGGCGTCAGCTGAAGCCCGCGCAGGATGGGGTAGACAAACACATCGGCCAGCGTGAACTCTCTCGTAGCGGTCCACGCGCCGTCTTTAGCCATTTCGCCTTCGAGAAAGCCCAAAGCCCGACTGATGTTAGGCAGCGCGCGATCAATACGTTCTCGATCCAACTCGAAGCCGGCAACCCGGTGCATGATCCAAGGCATTACAAGCCCATGTTCGAAAAGTGGGAACAGATAGTTGTTCGCCACCGCAATCCACTTGTCCATGATGGTGCGCGTCGCCGGATCGGCGGGCTGTAGGGCGCTATGGTTGTGCGCGTTATCAAGATACTGCGCGATCGCAACGCTTTCGATCAGCTCCAGCCCGTCCACTTCAACGACAGGGACTTTGCCGAAGGGATGGCGGTTCTGCGGGCTTTGCGCGGCGGTGGCGATGGTTTCGTGAACCAGCCCGGCTTCTTCGCACACAATCTGTACGATCCGTGTGTACGTCGAAATAACGGTCCCAAAAATACGAACGTCAGCCGCCACGGCGCGTGGCTCCCGCCTTAAACGCGCATTGGCATAAGCACGTAAAGCGCGGGCGACTCTTCGTCCTTACGGATCAGCGTGGGCGCGCCCGCGTCCGCCAGGTGCAGTTCCACCGTGTCGCTATCGATCTGGCCAAGTATGTCCTTTAGATAATTGGCGTTAAAGCCAATCTCGAACCCGTCCGCGCCATATTCGGCCTCGAGTTCCTCAGCGGCGTTGCCGTTATCGGGAGACGTCACCGACAGGATGACCTTATCCTTATCGAGACCCATTTTGACAGCGCGGGTCTTTTCGGTTGCGATGGTGGCCACCCGGTCAACACCTTCGAAGAAGAGGCGCGGGTCGACCTTCAGCAGCTTGTCGTTCCCCGTTGGGATCACGCGGCTGTAATCCGGGAACGTGCCGTCGATCAGTTTGCTGGTTAGCACCACGCCGCCCTCGCCGCTGACGGTGAAGCGAATCTTACTGGCTGAAAGGTCAATCAGGACGCTGCCTTCCGCTTCCTCAATAAGCTTGCGAATTTCGCCCACCGCTTTGCGCGGCACGATGACATCGGGCATGCCCGCCGCGCCTTCCGGCCGGGCGAGAGTGAAGCGGGCCAGACGGTGTCCATCGGTCGCCGCCGCTTTGAGAACGGGCTGGTCCTCGTCCGTGACGTGCAGGAAAATGCCGTTCAGATAATACCGGGTCTCTTCGGTCGAGATCGCAAAACGCGTGCGGTCAATCATTTCGGCCAGCTGCTTGGCCGGAAGCTCGAAGGAGGTCGGAAGATCGCCCTCCACAATCACCGGGAAATCATCACGAGGAAGCGTCGGCAGTTTGAAGTTTGCACGGCCCGAGCGGATTTCCAGCCGATTGTCCGCAGCGTCCAACTGAACCTGCGAACCCTCGGAGAGTTTTCGGATGATGTCGTTAAGCAGGTGCGCCGAAACCGTGATCGCTCCCGGTGTGTCGACCTTGCTCGCCGAAACCGTCTCGACAATCTGAAGGTCCAGGTCGGTCGCCATGACCTTCACGGTGCCATCTTCGTGCGCGTCGATCAGCACGTTGGAAAGGATGGGGATCGTGTTCCGCCGCTCGACCACAGATTGCACGTGAGACATACACCGCAAGAGCGTTGCGCGTTCGATGGTCGCCTTCATCAGCTTTGACCCTTGTCTAAGTCGATTACCTCGCAACAGGCACGGAATCGCGCCCGCCACTTCCTAAAACTGGCAAAACTTTAGCGAAGGCAACCCCACGGGCAAGCGTTGCGCTGGCCTCGCGCGCAGTCCACTGGGGATAAGGATAGACAAATAGCCGATTTTGGCCTGCGCGCTTCGGCAGAAGCCTACCCAACCATCGCCATTCCGCCGTTTACGTGCAGGGTCTCGCCGGTGATGTATCCGGCTTCGCGGCTGGCCAAGAATGTCACCGCTGAACCGATATCGGCGCCCTCACCCATTTTGCCCATCGGGATGCGGGCGTTGATGGTGTCCGTCTGCTTTTCATCAAGCGCGGTTGTCATAGCGGTGCGGATAAAGCCGGGCGCCACACAGTTGGCTGTAATCCCTCGGCTTGCCACTTCCTGCGCGAAACTCTTCGTCATGCCGGTCAGTCCCGCTTTGGCGGCGCAATAGTTCATCTGGCCCGGATTTCCGGTGTGCCCGACGACGCTTGTGATGTTGATGATGCGACCAAAGCGCGCCTTCATCATCGGCCTGGCCGAAGCGCGCATAAGGCGAAAGGCCGCTTCGAGATTGATTGAGACGACCTGATCCCACTCGTCATCCTTCATTCGCATGGCGAGGTTATCGCGCGTGATGCCAGCGTTGTTGATCAGAATGTCGATGCCGCCCAGCGTATCAAGCGTCGCGGGGATGAGCTCTTCGACTTGCGTGGTGTCCGACAGATTGCAGGTGATCTCGACGTGATCGCCGTGTTCCGCCGCGCCGACTTCTTCATTCAGCTGTTCACGGAAAACGCGCAGCTTATCTCCGTTCGACCCAGAAAGCGCGACGCGCGCGCCTTGGGACGCGAGCGCAGTCGCGATCGCCGATCCGATCCCCCCGCTTGCGCCGGTGACCAAAGCGTTCATTCCTTGAAGTGAAAACATCAACCGATTTCCTTTGCAAAGCCTTCAAGATCTTCCATCGATACCAAGCTGACGGCTTCGGCCTGGCCAACTATCTTCTTGATCATCGGGGTCAGCACCTTGCCGCCCAGTTCGACGAATTGCGCGATGCCGTCTGCATGCATGGCCGCGACGCTTTCACGCCAGCGCACGCGGCCGGTGACCTGCTCGACCAACAAAGCCTGCTCTTCCTCACCCGATGTGACTTTGGAGGCTGTCACGTTGGCATAAAGCGCAATCGTGGGATTCGCTGGCGGCGTATCAATAAGGGCCTGCGCCATGGCTTGAGCCGCGGGTTCCATCAGCGAGCAGTGGAAGGGCGCCGAAACGGGCAGTTTGATCCCGCGCTTTACGCCGTGTTCTTTCGCAAGACCAATAGCGCGCTCAATCGCGCCCGTATGACCCGAAAGAACGACCTGCCCGGGATCGTTGTCGTTGGCGACTTCGCACACTTCACCTTCTGCTGAAGCGGCCGCCAAGGCCGTCGCTTTCTCGATATCCGCACCCAACAGCGCAGCCATAGCCCCCTCGCCCACCGGCACAGCCGACTGCATAGCCTTTCCGCGCAGTTTGAGCAGGCGCGCCGTGGTGGTGAGATCAAACGCGCCAGCGGCGCACAGCGCGGTGTATTCGCCCAGCGAATGCCCGGCGACCGCATCTGCGACGTCCGCCAGCTTCACGCCAAAGTCAGACTCGAGTACACGAACCGTGGCTATGGCGTTGGCCATAATCGCTGGCTGTCCGTTTTCGGTGAGCGTCAGATCAGCCTCAGGCCCATCGCGCATGAGCGCAAAGAGGTTCTGCGACAGCGACTCATCAACCTCTTCAAACACCTCTCGGGCGGCGGCGCTGGCTTCGGCTAGCTCGGACCCCATCCCTACTTTTTGACTTCCCTGACCCGGAAACACGAACGCTCTCATGGGTTCTCCCTATCCTTGTACGGACGCGCGCCTAGGTGCGCTTTGAGGGACTAGCAAGTCCAAAGGGAACAACCGTGTTGTTGGCGGTGTGCCCCACTTCGGCGCGACCAAGATAGGGAATTCCAGCCCGCGCGCACCAAAACTGCGCGATCTCTTCGGGGCTCCTCCCAAAGGGATTATCGTTCTCCGGCACGTCGGTCACGTCGCCTAATCGAAGGCCGGCCAACCTTGGCAAACTGCCGTAAAGCGAGAAGAAAATTCGGTCGATTGAATACAAGTGTTCGCTCACCTCTTCGACCATCAGCACATGATCGCTCAAGTCTGGCATCAGAGGTGTCGGAGCCATCATTGCAAGAGTAATCAAATTGAAGGCAACCGCTGGCGTCGTGCCGTCAAGGCTGGGTTCCAGACCCGAATTGTCCCCAGCAAACCATCTCAACACACGCCGAGCGGCCTCTTTGCCGGCTTCAGACCGGGCGTTAACCGGCATAGAGCCATGCGCGCATTGGCCGATTCCGGCGCGGTACAGGGCGCCCATGATGTAGCCGCAATCAGAAAAGCCGACATAGGTTTTTGCCCTCGCCGCTTCGTTCAAACGCGGAATGGCCGCCTCCGCGATACGGTTTGAGCCATAGCCGCCGCGCGCAAACCAGATCGCATCGTAAGCGGGATCGTTAGCGAGCTCCAAAAAAGCCGTCAGCCGGGTCAGATCGTCGCCCGCAAAGTGCCCCGATCGCAAAAAGCACTGCTCGTGAAAGTGGACCGAGTGCATTGGGAACTCCGCCGTGATCAATTCTTCAACGGCGGTCGCGGCGTCGCGCGTTATCGGAGAGGCGGGAGCACAAATCGCTATTTTTGTCATAGTGAAACCGACCTAAGTCGCTTGTCAGCTTTGGCGCAAGCCAATAACCCTGATTCGCATGGTTCATCCGCTCGACGGCCCCGATTTGGATGGGCGCCCCTTCTTTTTTTGCGGCATCGGCGGGTCCGGAATGCTGCCGCTTGCGCAGATTGTGCATGGCTTGGGCCACGAGGTCGCCGGATCGGATCGCAGCCGGGACCAAGGGCGCACGGCGGATAAGTTCGAGTGGCTTGAGCGCGCTGGGTTTGAGCTGTTTCCCCAAGACGGGAGCGGGATCACCTCATCGGACCAGATACTGATCGCGTCAGCAGCGGTCGAAGACACCGTGCCGGAAGTGAAGCGCGCGGCTGAGCTGGGTTGCGCACGCATGAGCCGGGCGGAATTGTTGTCGACCCTTTTCAACCAGGCTGGCTATTCGATTTCGGTCGGTGGCACGTCCGGCAAGTCGACGGTCACCGGCATGATTGCGTGGATATTGTCCGAAGGTGGCTACAATCCCACGGTTATGAACGGCGCGGTGATGAAAAACTTCGCTAGTGCCGACCAGCCGTTTGCAAGCGCACGCGTGGGGCGGCCGGAAATCTTTATCAGCGAAGTGGACGAAAGCGACGGCTCCATCGCGCTCTATCGACCAACGATCGGTGTGCTGCTTAACGTTAGCCTCGATCACAAGAGCCTGGAGGAATTGCGGGTTTTGTTCGGGGACTACGTGCGCGAAGCGGGCTGTGCTGTGGTCAATTTCGACAATGAAGAGGCGGTTTTTCTCGCAGCCAAAGCCTCGCAGCTCGTCAGCTTCGGCGTGACCAATGCGAAGGCCGACATCACCGTTGAGCCGGACTCCATAGAAGAAGGTCCGCTCAGCATTAGCGCCGCAGTGCTCGACAATCGCACACGTGAAGCGTTTCCACTGCTTCTGCCGATGCCGGGACAGCACAATCTCTCCAACGCGCTGGCCGCTATCGCCGCTGTCAGCGCCGCCGGAGTCGAGGTCAAAAGCGCTGTTTACGCCCTCCGGTCGTTTGAGGGCCTTGCCCGCCGGTTCGACGTCGTGGGCACAAGCCCAAACGGGATCAGCGTGATAGACGACTTTGGCCACAACCCTGAAAAGTGCGCCGCGACTTTGCGGACGCTCAAGGCGACGCCCGGCCGCGTCCTCGCGTTCTTTCAGCCGCACGGTTACGGGCCACTGCGCCAGATGGGCGAGGAGCTGGCGGAGACTTTTGCCAAAGAGCTTGGCGCGGATGACATCACGTTGATGTGCGATCCGGTCTATTACGGTGGGACCGTCGATCGGAGCCAAGGCAGCGAGCGAATTGTGGACCTGATCCGCACCCATGGGGGCCAGGCGGAGCACATTGCTGAGCGAGAGGCCTGCGCGGATCGCCTTGTCAGTCTCGCGCGCGGAGGCGATCGGATCGTTATCATGGGAGCGCGCGACGACACGTTGAGCGCCTTTGCCCGAGGCGTTTTCGAGCGGCTCGGATGAGCCTATACCGGCGAGCGCGACACCACGCTTGGGCCATGCTTGGTGCCCTGATTGTGGCAATTGTGTTTGTTGGCGTGGTTGAGCGCTTCTTTGGTCACTCGACCATCGCCTTTGGGGTGGCGATCATCGGCCTTGTCGCGGCCAACCGGCGGATGCTGAGCTACAACTGCCCGAACTGCGGCAAAAACCTATTCTTTCGAGGTATCCTGGTTGTCCCTTGGCCCAACAAGGTCTGCGGGCGCTGCGGGTATGAGCTCGATAAGCCAGACAGTTAGAGCTAGGCCTGCTGCGCCTTCAAACCCGCTTCCTCTCGGCTGACCGCGCGTTTGTGAGCGTCGCGTGCAGTTAACCGCTCCCGATAGGCCTTCAGGGCCTCGGGAACCCCTTCATCAAGACCCACTTTCCCGGCCAGGATCAGCGCGTAGCCGACGCAGATATCGGCGACGGTGAAGCGGTCAGCGCAAAGGTAGTCGCGGGTGCTTAGTCGGTCTTCTATCTTGACCAGCCGCTTATAGAACCAATTTGCGTAGGAATGTCCGGCCTCTGCCCATCCCTTGTCCTTTTCGAACAGGGCAAAGCGCATATAGACCGTTTGTGGGAATGTGAGCGTGGCGTCGGCGTGGTAGGTGAAATCGAGATAGGCGGCGTAATCCGCTTCCCCCGGCTCTAGGGTAAGGCCACTCTCTCGATCTTGTGAGCCTAGGTAATGCGCGATCGCGCAGCTCTCCGTCATCCGCGCCTCGCCATCCATCAAGAGAGGGACGGTGCCAAGCGGATTGATTTCGAGATATTCTGGCGCTTTATGGCGCGGCGGAAACGGCAGCATACGCAAATCGAGCGGAACGCCCGCCTCTTCGGCGGCCCAGGTGGCGCGAAGGCCACGAGAGCCAGCGCAGGTGTAGAGGATGGGATCAGTCATTCCGTCCGTTTGCCGCAAGGGCTGAGCGCAAGCAACGCTTGCATTGCCCGTGCATTTCGCTATGTGCGCCGCTTCCGTGTGAGGCGACGGCCTCATGCGGAAACCAAGAAAGCCGGAGGGGCCCCGTCATCCGGACGGATCAGCCAGCGATCGGCGTGAAATGAAAGGAACGCGAGATGGCTCTTTACGAGCATATCTTCCTCGCGCGTCAGGACCTCTCGCAGGCCCAGGTTGACGCGTTGGCGGCCACGGCGACCGAAATCGTCGAAGCGAACGAAGGCAAGGTCACCAAGACCGAGACCTGGGGCCTCAAGTCCCTCGCTTACAAAATCGAACGCAACCGCAAAGCGCACTTCGTGATGCTGAACATCGACGGCCCCGGCGCCGTTGTCGCCGAGCTTGAGCGCCAGACGCGCATCAACGAAGACGTGATCCGCTACATGACCATCCGTGTCGA
>JBCDAE010000021.1:0-63521 GCA_039186235.1 Pseudomonadota bacterium
AAGGCTTGGGGTCGTCGCCGCCGTCATGATGTGTGCGTCGGCCAGCGCGGTCCAGCATTCGGCAAAGTCGGGGTCTATCTCCAACGCCTGCTCGTAAAGCTCAATCCCTTTTTCGTAAAACTCCGTCCCAACGAACCGCTGGATCATGGAGCGGCCCTGCAGATAAAGCGCATAGGCCTCCCGGTCGTGGGTCATCTTGCGTGAGGGCGCGGGATTGGCTGCCAGACCCAAGGCGCTGCAAATCGCAGCAATGATGTTGCCGCCGATCACTTGGCGACCGTCAATGAAATGCTCGATCGAGCCGCTTATCCAGTCGGACCAAGCCTCGGTTCCGGTTTGGCCATTGATAAGTGCGATGCGGACTTCAATGTCCTGTTCACTGCGCCTCACCTCGCCTTCGACCAGGTGAGAGACCCTCAGCGCAGTCGCCATATCGATCAGCGTATCGCCCTTGCCAGCCACCGCAGCCACCGAAGTGCGGCCCGCAAGTGCAACACCATTCACCCGGCTAAGCCGGGTCGAGAGCTCATCGACGACGGCATCCGCAAGAAAGAAATTGCCGCCAACACTGTCAATTTGCGCAAAAGGCAAGACGGCAAGAGTAACCTCAGGCCTGACTTGGTTGAATGTCCGATAGGATGGAAACCGGGCCCGCGCGGCTTGGACAAGGCGTTCTGCGGCCTCCGCTGGGGCTGCACGAATGACCTCTGAGAGCCCCGCGCGCAGACGCGCGTCAACATGCTCGCGCCGCTCAGCCAACCATTCGTCAAACGCTGGATTGAGCGACACCCCTTGAAGCAAAGGGCGATTGCCAAAGGCCAGCAACTGTTCGACCAGTTGATCCGTCTCCTCTGCCGAAATACCGGCTTCGAGCGCGTTCAGGTCCGTGCGCAGGCGTTCGGGTTTCAGCGCGACCGCCGAGCGCGAAACCTCCAGCGCATCGATACCGTGCGATTCCAGTTTGCTCTTCAGTTCCAACAGGCATTGTCGAAGGCTGGCCTTGGCTTGCGGGAGAAATCGATCGGCCCAGAGCAATTGCGCCAGCGCCTCGCGATCCATCGAATGCCCAGGCTCGAAACACAGGATCGCGAGCAAAAGGCTGGCGCGGCGATTGGTAAGCGCAACGGTACCCCCGTTCGGCGCTTCGATCCTAAACTCGCCGAACAAAGTGGCCTTGATTAGGCTTTGTCCTTTGAGCTGCATTTGATCCAACGAAAACTCCCCCCGCCGTTCAGACTACATCCACACCAGGACTATGCAATCGTTAAGGGCGCTGGTTTCGAACATCACCAGCGACAGTAGTGCGACGGACGGCTCAACCTTGTTCATGCCCCTGACGACGGCACACAATTGGCCGCTTCCACCCCCGAACGAAGACGCTAAGAGATGGCTCAAAGTTGGGCCGATTGCAGATTGTCCGGTATCAGAGTGGGCGAACAGCGAAAGCGGACGCGAGGCTGACCCAACTGCCGAGAGCCTGTTGAGGTTTAACCCAAATTCGATGAATGGTATCGAGCCGTATGAGCGCCTAACCAAGCGTTAGTGCCAGGCGTTTGGAGTTAAGATGCGCGCAATTGTTGAAATGAATGATGGTCTGACCAGACTCAAAGAAATCATCGGGGATCTTCCTGAAGATACTTCGCATTGGAACGAAGCAGAGAACAGATTTCAATTCATCGACAGGCTGCTTACAGAATGTCTCGGTTGGGAACGCCCTGACATTTCGGTCGAAAAGACCAATGAAGATGGCGGTCGGTCTGACTACATTTTGGGTCATCCTGCCAAAGCGGTTCTCGAGGCCAAACGAGAAGCAAAAAAGTGGGACCTATTGCCCACAGGCGGCCCCGAGAAAGTCAGAAAGCTGGAGCCATTGCTTCAGGCATGTAAGAATTTCCGAGATGTCGTAACACAAGTACTACCCTATTGCGTCTTGCGGGGAGCCTCAGTCGCGATCGTCTGCAACGGCCCACAACTGGCGATTTTTCAAGCGATATCCATAGGGGAGGAACCGCTGAAAGGTGAGTGCTTCCTGTTCGACGGTGTCGATCAGTACGTCGATAATTTCGTCCTACTCTGGACATTGCTTTCGCCCGAGGGCGTTACCGAAAACCGCGCTTATCGAGATTTAGCAAAGCACAGAAACCCTCGGATGCCAACAAAGGCTTCTCAGGTCATCCCAGAACCCAATAGGTTCAGGTATCGCAACGAGCTTGAGCAAGAACTGCGAGACATCGGTGCATTTCTTCTTGAGGAGATCGAGGACAATCCGAGCCTTCGCAGCGAGTTCTACAAAGAGTGCTATGTGCCCATCGAAGCGAACAATCGCCATCTGCTGATTAGCAAGCAGATGATTTCTAATAGGTATCAAAGGGTTTCGGAGGACGGTTCAAAACCAGCGTCGCTGGATTCAGCCACCAAATCTGGGAAAATTGGCGATCAGTATTTCGCCAGCGCAGGTTCAAAGCCAATAGTAGTTATTGGGGATGTAGGTGTTGGCAAGTCGTCCTTCTTCGAAAATCTATATCTGCATCTCGATGATGACACCGACGAGCATACAATTTTTGTGACTGTCGACCTTGGGATCAAGGCAAACTTAGCGTCTGGTCTCAAGGAATTTGTACTTCAGGCGATCCCTGACATACTTAGGGAAAAGTACGATGTAGACATAGATGACGCTTCATTCGTTAGATCCATTTATCACGCCCAACTTCAACGGTTCGAGAAATCACTGAAAGGTGAACTCAAGGAGAGTGATCCGCAAGGATTCGAGAGAGCGCAGTTCGAGTTTTTGACTGAATTAGTCTCAAGGCGAGATGCCCATCTGCATGCCGCGATTGCGCACATCTCTCGCGGTCGGAAGCGGCGGTTTGTGCTAATCATCGACAACGCGGACCAAAGGTCATTTGAAACCCAACAGGAAGCATTTTTGATAGCGCAAGAGTTCGCTGCTACCCGCAACCTCTATGTGTTCGTCGCACTTCGACCGAGCACATACTATATTTCAAAGACGTCTGATGCACTCTCAGCCTATCAGAACAAAATTCTTACAATTTCACCGCCGCCAGCTGATATTGTTATCCAGAAGAGGTTGAGCTTTGCGCTTCGAGTTGCGGAGGGAAAGTCTGCTCCAGCAGCGCTCGATCAGATTCGCTTGAACGTGTCTAGCATCGCGTCCTTTCTGCGTGCCACTCTGCGTTCGGTCAGAGCAAACCCTCAAATACGACAATTCCTGAGTAATATCTCTGGTGGAAACACGAAAGCAGTGATCGAACTGATCTCTAGTTTTTGTGGTAGCCCAAACGTAGATGCTAGAAAAATCGTCAATATCGAAGAGGAAACTGGCAATTACCATGTTCCTCTTCATGAATTTACCAAGCATGCGCTGCTGGGTGAGTATTCCTACTTCAACCCTCATTCTTCGTATTTCGCTTGCAATGTATTTGACGTAACGTCAGCTGACTACCGAGAGCATTTTTTACCCTGCCTGATAATAGGGTATCTGAACTCAAATTTGGGCGATCGAGACAAAGACGGATTTGTATCGGGTCAACAGATTTTGGAGGAGATGCGCCCTCACGGCTTTATCGATGAGCAGATAAGCTCGAGCCTGCGCAAACTAGCTGAGCGCCGATTGATTGAGACCCCATTTTCCCATTACAGAGAGATCAATGTGGACGATGGAACATCGCCAACCACATTCCATTTTCGGGTCACCTCGATCGGGATTTACCACATAAGATATTGGATCGGCTCGTTCTCGTTCCTTGACGCCGTTTCAACAGACACTCCGATTTTCGATGAAACGACCAGAGCGGAGGTCTCACGCCTAGCTGCATCTTTTGACATTAGTGCAAGGTACAAGAAAACTACGTCTTTTCGCGATTATCTCGAGGCGCGTTGGCATTTAAGTGGCATCCAATCATCGTATTTCGACTTTACGACGAACATCGCAGGCCAAAGTGATAGCTTTGAATCTGTACAGAAAGTGGTGCAAAAACCGACGAGGCGCCAGACCTATTGAAACCCTAAAGTCGGTGAATGTCGGCTTTCGGGAACTAACATCTCGAGTGGCTACGTCTTGGATTAGGGCGCAAAGCTGACGTCATGGCGCCATCCGGGCGACCATCATCAGTTCGTTGACTTCGGCCACCGCTTGCTCAAGCTCTCGGACTTTCACTTGATCGAGCGCGGCCTTCGAGCCACCAAGCCGTAAAGCAGTGGGCGCGGCATCCTCCATGATCATACCGATCCGAGTGTAGATCGCTTGAGGCTGGGCTGACTTGCTGTCGTCCATAGCCCCACGAAGCCATGCTTACGCTCGCAAGTCCACCGGCATCCTTGGAGTTACTTTGCCGGGCTAACTAGATCCACGTGACTGACTTTGAGCGCTTGCGCGATCTCATAGAGCGTCACGATGGTGGGATTACGCTTACCGCGTTCCAGATCGCTCAGATATTGCTGTGACAGGCCGCAAAGATCTGACAGCTGCTCTTGTGTCAGGCCTTTGTCCTTACGGATGCGAGCGCAATTCTCGCCAACCAGTTTCCGCATATCCATGGGCAGAAACCATTGGCGAAGTCAGCCACTCCTGTTTATCAACTATAGTATGTTGTATAGAGGAGGCGATTTGTGAGCCGTTCAAACAAGAGAACCGCCGTGATGGCGTTCGGAGTCGTATGGGGTGTGATTATTCTTGGCACCGTTGCGGGACAAGTGAAGCCAGTCGAAAGCAGGCCTCAAGAGGAGCCTGAGAAGCCGCCTCTCCCAACAGATGAAGTGACCTGGAAGCTAATTGCCGAAGACCTTGTCAAAGAGCGCCTGCGAGACCCGGACTCCGCTGAGTTCTCAGATCTGAAAGTCTACCAACCCAACCCCGATCAAGCGGCCACAATCTGCGGCTACGTAAACTCGAGGAACGGGTTTGGTGGCATGACAGGGCGACAGAGATTTATCGCTGGCGGTACCGTACTGGTTGAGGAGCAGGTGACAGCAAAGCAGATGCAAATCGCTTGGAATGAGGTCTGCAAGTAAAAGCTGTTCCATTGTGAGACAGGGTTGGCATCTGAGCGTCAGATGCGCAGGTGGATCAAGCGCTTAGGCTTGAACGCGCCCATACCCATACCTATTTTCCAGACATCCCAGCGGCATCCCCGCGCTTTGGCGCCGAGAGTGATGAGCGTTCAATGGGACTATGCATTTGTCGCACCGTGCGCGGGCTTCTGATGCGTTCAGAAAGCGAGGGCGGAATCATGATCCACACTTTTGAGCGCAGGACAAATCTATGCAAATTCCGGACACACTTGAACACAGATCCATCGCCGACCTAAAGCCCGCTGTGCGCAACGCGCGAACGCATTCCAAGGCGCAAATCAAGCAAATCGCCGACAGCATCGAGCAGTTCGGGTTTACAAACCCGGTGCTCATGGATGCAGCCGATAGGATCATCGCAGGGCACGGCCGTGTCGAAGCGGCCAAACTGCTTGGCCTTGAGACGGTGCCGACGCTTCGCCTCGATCATCTGAGCGATGCGCAAGTGCATGCATATGTCCTGGCCGACAACAAGATCGCCGAAAACGCAGGCTGGGATGAAGAGCTGCTCGCGTTAGAACTGCAGTATCTCGACAGCCTCGATCTCGACTTCGATTTGACCATCACGGGCTTCGAGATGGCCGAGATCGACGCAATGCTTGTTCTCGACCCCGACACCGAAGAGGAGAATGTCCCGGAGCCGAGCGAGGGGCCAGCGGTTACACGGCCCGGCGATCTGTGGCTGATCGGAGAGCACCGGCTTTATTGCGGCGATGCGACCAAGCCTGGTTCCTACGAAGCGCTGTTCGAGGGCTCGAAGCCAGCGCAGATGATCTTCACTGATCCTCCCTACAATGTGCCGATCTCCGGCCATGTGTGTGGCCTCGGCTCGGTGCAACACCGTGAGTTTGAAATGGCCGCCGGTGAGATGAGCGGCGAACAGTTCGAGGCCTTTCTGCGATCGGTCTGTGACAACCTGGCGGCTAGCTCGATCGATGGCTCGATCCATTACATCTGTATGGACTGGCGCCATATGGGCGAAGTGCTGCGCGCAGGCGAAGCGGCCTACGATGAACTCAAGAACCTTTGCGTGTGGTCCAAGACCAATGGCGGCATGGGATCGCTGTACCGTTCGCAGCACGAGTTGGTGTTTGTGTTCAAGAACGGAACCAAGCCGCACATCAACAACGTCAAGCTGGGCAAGCATGGCCGCTACCGGACGAATGTCTGGGAATACGCCGGCATCAACAGTTTCGGCGAAAACCGTGACGAGGAGCTCGCCACCCATCCCACCGTTAAGCCGGTGAAGCTGGTCGAGGACGCAATCCTCGATTGCTCGAAACGCGGCGGGATCATCCTCGACGCCTTTGCCGGCAGCGGGACGACACTGATCGCAGCGCATCGGGCTGGCCGTGTTGGATACGGGCTCGAGCTCGATCCGGCCTATTGCGATGTCATCGTCAAACGGATGCAGGCCGAGACGGGCCTCAAAGCCAAGCTCGCGGGCTCCGATGTAGCGTTCGATGATCGCTCTTCGAGCGACCAACCGAAGGAGCCGGCGAATGTCTGATGACTACGAAATAGGATACAAGAAGCCGCCAAAAGCGCGCCAATTCAAGAAGGGCCAGTCGGGTAATCCCGCTGGGCGACCTCTCGGCGCCAAGAATAAAAAGCCGTCGAAGCGACTTGTGAACGAGCTCTCTAATATGATCCTTAGCGAAGCCGATCGTCTCGTACCCATTACCGAGCATGGCGAGCGCGCGGAGATCCCATTGGCTCAGCTCATTCTCCGCAAGATGGCAGCAGACGCCGCCAAAGGATCAGATCGCGCACGCAAGGAGTTTTTGACAATGACAAAAGAAGCGCAGCAGCACAGGATCGACGAGCGCGTATCCTTGATTGAGGCAGCGATGACCTTTCAGAAAAATGCCTGGAGCGAGCTCGATCGATGCAAGAACTGGGGCATTGATCCGCCTGAGATCATCCCGCATCCGGGTGCTGTTAATATCTGTCTGCAAACGGGCACCGTCACCATCACCGGCCCGAAAGACCGGGGAGAGAAAGAGCAGCTCGAAAAATGGCAAAGCATCAAGGATCACTTTGAGGCTGAGCTGCGGGAGCTTCGCGATGAGCTCAAGATCGCGGAGACTGAGGCCGAAAGGGCGCTCACCGAGCAAGACATCGCCGAGGCGCTGGAAGTCCTGGAGATGGCCAAGGGTGAGATCCATGCTCTATCGACAGTGGTGACGGTCTCTCAACGCTAAGTGGTCTTGAAGGCGATCGACTGCGGCCATGAACGCAATCATGGTGTCGGCCGTTCCGCCGACTTGACTTCGTTGGCCGATCGAGCACCAATGGACTTCACCTGATCGAGCCGGCCCTCATCACCGGCCACCCCGCCCTCACCCAATAGCGGTTCAGGGCTTGTCTCAGTGGGACGCCATTGTCCCGCATGAAACGGAGACAAGCCATGACCAAGAAAGCCAAACTCATCGCGCTCATGAAGCGCGAGGGCGGCGTGAGCCTGGCCGCCGCATCCAAAAGCCTGGGGTGGCAGCCGCACACGGTGCGCGCCACGATTTCAGGCCTGCGCAAAGCAGGTTACGCCATAACACTTGAGGCGTCTGCAAACGGCAATCGCTACACCCTTCGCGAGGGTGGGGATCAATGACACTCGAAACGGCTGACGCGCTCGCGGAGCTCGAAACGTTAGCCTACGCGGAATTGCGAGTAGTATGCGCGGATCGCGGTTTAGAGGCGCTCCCTGCGCGCCTTAGCCCCGATCTGATGCGGCATCTACTGGCCGATGCAATTCAGCGCGCAAAGAGCCCCAAATTGCCATCGGAAGGCGCGATCCTGCGCGCGCTTGAACGCAGCCTCTCAAAGGACGCCGAACGCTCTGCGCCGCTCGTGCAATCCGGATCTGTGCTCACACGCGATTGGAAGGGCAGGCGCCACACGGTCCACGTCTGCGAAGATGGCTATGAATGGAATGGCGAGACCTATCGTAGCCTCTCCAAAATAGCGCATCACATCACCGGCACACGCTGGTCAGGGCCGCGCTTCTTCGGGGTGCAAAGCTGATGGCGCGCGTTCGCTGCGCCATCTACACCCGCAAGTCGACCGAAGAGGGGCTCGACCAAGACTTCAATAGCCTCGATGCCCAGCGCGAGGCGTGTGAGGCCTATATCAAGAGCCAGGCGCACGAGGGCTGGCGGCTTGACCCGGAACGCTTCGACGATGGTGGCTTCTCCGGCGGAAACATGGAGCGCCCCGCCCTTCAAAAGCTGATGGAAGCGATCCGGGCGCGGCGGGTGGATCGCATCGTGATTTACAAGATCGACCGGCTTACCCGTTCGCTCGCCGACTTTGCCAAGCTCGTCGAAGAGCTGGACGCTGTGGGCGCCTCGTTTGTGTCGGTTACGCAAAGCTTCAACACCGCGACCAGCATGGGCAGGCTGACGCTAAACATGCTGCTGTCCTTCGCGCAGTTCGAGCGCGAGGTCACCGCCGAACGCATCCGCGACAAGATCTCGGCTTCCAAGGCCAAAGGCCTTTGGATGGGCGGTCGGATACCGACGGGCTACGACGCCGATGGCCGAACGCTTAAGGTCAATGAGGCCGAAGCGGTCACCATCCGTCGCTTGTTTGACCTCTACATTGAACTTGGGGACGTGACCAAGGTGGTAGAGCAGGCGCAGCGAGAAGGTCTTCGGACGAAGCTTTATCAAGCCAAGACGGGGAAGATGTTGGGTGGTCGTCCTTTCACGCGAGGGCTGGTCTACCGGATCCTGAACAACGCCATCTATATTGGTCGCATACCTCACAAGGACACGACCTATCCGGGCCAGCATCAGGCGATCATCGATCAGGCGACCTGGGAGAAGGTTCACGAAAAGCTAGCCGCCGCGAACCGAACCAAAGGTGGGCGCAATGTGGCCGGTATCCTGTCGGGGCGGCTATTTGATGAGGACGGCGTGGCCATGACGCGCCACACCGTCAAGCCGCGTGGCAAGGTCTACACCTATTACCTGTCGGGTGAGGCAAGCCCGAATGATTGGCGGATACGCGCGGCCGATATCGAAGGATGCGTGTTCTGGGCGGCCCGTCAGATCATGGCCAGGATCAGGCCCAGCGATGCCGAAGGGTTAGCCAATCCCTCGCAGGTCAGGGTCTTCGAAGCGGCGAGGGAAAAGCTCCAAGAACAATCACGCGCCAAGACGCTCGACCTCGTCGAAGCCATCACCCTTCGCAAGGCCGATATCGAAGTCCAGCTATCCCGAGCGGCCATCGAGGATGCCCTTGGGTACAAATTGCAAAGCGCGCGTGTGCTCCGATCACGCTTCGACATCGAGCTGATCAAACGCAAGCATGAGCTCAAGCTGGCCTATGACGCAGCCATCACCCACCCTGATCTGACACTTCAGCAAGCCCTGCTCAAAGCCATCCATTGGAGATCCCGTCTCATCGAAGGCGAGACCATGACCGATATCGCAGAGGCCGATGAGCTCAGCGTGCAGGTCACCACGCGTCGGATGCGTCTCGCGATGCTCTCACCCGCAATACAGATGGCGATCGCCAAAGGCACGCAGCCGCCCTCATTGACCTTGCAGCGGATCATCGAAAGCCAGATTCCCCTATGCTGGAACGCTCAGGAATCCCTGCTTCTCGAACAGGGAAAATGATTTCCCTGTTCGGTGGGACAATTACCCTGATCTACAGGGACGTTTTCCCTGATAACCGAGACTGAATTCCCTGATATGGAATCCCGGAATCGTGTGATTCCACGGCAATTCCAGCGGATTACAGGAAGGCGCGCGTCTCAGGACTTCAAGATTCCCTGTAAATTCCCTGTAAATTCGCTCTCAGCACCGGCCCATTTCCGTTCTGAGACTATCGCCACATATGCGGATTTGGGACGTCCATCCTTGGTCTCAGCGGTGCTGGGTCGATACGTAATGCCCGCGGATTGCGGGGCTTTGGCGCACCGGTTCAGGAATTAGTTGTGAGGGCCGGACTAGGTGGCGGAGACGGTGGGATTCGAACCCACGATACGGGGTTACCGTATACACACTTTCCAGGCGTGCGCCTTCGACCACTCGGCCACGTCTCCGCGCGCGTTTTTTGTGTCCTACCGCCTCGCTGCTTGAGGACAGGGTTGTTTTTCCTACCTCTTCGCCGCTTCGAGACCAAAACGCGAGTTGGGGCGGATAGACGCAAGCTTGCCCTTTCGCAAGGCGCTTGATGCTGGCAGACAAGAGCCATGAAAAAGACCTTGCTGCCACTCGCTGCGTTTGCGCTGACACTACCCGCCCTGGCTCAGGAGAGCGAGCCCCCGCCCCCATCGCCTTCCGACATTGTCAACGCCGCTCCGCAGGAGGCGTGGAAGGTAATCACGCCGGAAGATCTGCTGGTGATGACGCTCGCGCCAAGTGCGGATGGCGCGGAGCGGAAAGTCATCATTCAGCTGATGCCCGAACCGTTCTCGCAGGGCTGGGTGGCCAACATTCGTACGCTGGCGCGTGCGCGATGGTATGATGGGATCAGCGTCAACCGCGTGCAGGACAATTACGTCGTCCAGTGGGGCGATCCCAATTACGACAATCCCGAAAGCGGCGGCGAAGCGAAACGGTTGCCCGAGGGGCTGAAGGTGATGGGGGAGGATGAGTACTCCGTGGGGGACATAGGCGGTAAGGATTGGCGTCCATTCTTCGAGCTAGAGGAATTGGGTTACGACTTAAGTCGATGGGAACGAAGCGACTTATACGCTCCAGCAGTTGGCTTCGTGGCTGGCTGGCCGCTTGGCCACGCAATATTTGCTTCCAATATGCCCGTGTTTGATAGCAACGGCGACGCGCTTCCCAACATACCGGCGAAGAGATGGTGGCCCGTCCACTGCTACAGCATGGTCGGCGTGGGCCGGAACTATTCGCCGGATACCGGGAGCGGAGCCGAACTCTACACGGTGATCGGCCACGCGCCGCGTCACCTTGATCGCAACATCGCGCTGGTCGGGCGCATCATCGAGGGCATGGAGCACCTTTCCTCGCTGCCACGCGGCAAGGGCGCGCTTGGCTTTTACGCCAAGGAAGAAGCGGATAAGCGCACGCCTATTCTCTCCATCCGGGTGGCGAGTGACCTGCCAGAGGATGATCGGCCCCAGTTCGAATATCTTTCCACGGAAAGCGAGAGCTTCGCCCGCTACGCCGAAGCGCGCGCCAATCGCCGCGATCCCTTCTTTATCACACCCGCTGGCGGTGCGGACATCTGCAACATACCGGTGCCCATTAGGCGGTTTGAATACACCGGCGAAGGCGACGAGTGAGTGAAACGCTGACCGCCACCGTTCCGATTACCCGCTGGCAGGGCGAACGCGGCACTTATCATCTGGTGACCTTCAGCGAAGCGGACGCCGAGACTCTTGCGGCGCAGGCCGTCATGGAACGGCTTGAGTTCGGGAGATCGCGCGGCTTCGGCTCGCTTAAGGTCACCGCGAGAATAGGCGGGACCGAATGGCGCACCAGCGTGTTCCCACAGAAGAAGCAAAGCGAATGGGTGCTGTTGGTCTCGCGCAAGGTCATGCGAGCCGAAGGTTTGGAGGCTGGTCAGCCGACGACCGTCCACCTCACGCTCTAACGCGTTAGATACGCTCCGCTTGCGCCACGGCGTCGCTGGCGCGAAGCGCGCTCAAGATGCGGCTAAGGTGCGCCAGATCCTGAACATCGGCGGTGATCTCATAGGTTGTGAAGGGGTGTTCCAGCTGCGTCTGATCGAGGCTGATCACGTTGCATTTGGCTTTGGCGAAGATGCCCGCCATCTCGGCTAAAGTCCCCAGTCGATCGTACAGAGTCACCCGCAGCATGCCGACCGCGCCATGCGACCGCTTGCCCCAAGACAGGTCCAACCAATCGCTATCGACCCCGTTGGCCAGCTCAAGACAGGTTATAGCGTGTACAAGCACGGGCTCACCCTTGCGCCTCAATCCAACAATCCGGTCTCCGGGCACGGGGTGGCAACAGGTCGCCAATTCAAACGCGACACCCGGCGTAAGGCCCTTGATCGAGATTGCGTGATCCCGGCGAGCCCATTCATCGTCTTCTTCAAACTCAGCGGTGCACCCGGGCACCAGCGCTTCCATAACCTCGCGGTCCGTCAGCTTGGCCGAGCCGATCGCAAACATAAGATCCTCAGGGCCATCCATTCCGAGGCGTTCGATCGCGCCCCGGATCGCTTTCTTGCCGATGTTGGCTGGCACTTTCTCGGCGATCGCGTCGAACAGCTTGGAGCCTATGGTCGCCACTTCGGCGCGCTCTTTTAGTCGCACCGAGCGGCGGATCGCGGCGCGCGCCTTCCCGGTCACAACAAAGCTCAGCCAGGAAAGCTGTGGCTCCGCGTAGGGTCCTTTAATGATCTCGACGACGTCGCCGTTATCGAGCGACGTGCGCAGCGGCATGTGACGCCCATTGATCTTGGCTCCTACGGTCGCAAGACCAAGATCGGTGTGAACAGCGAATGCAAAGTCGACCGGGGTCGCGCCCTTAGGCAGCTGAAACAGCGCGCCCTTTGGCGTGAACGCAAAGATACGATCCTGATAGATCGCCATGCGTGTGTGTTCGAGCAGTTCCTCGGCGTCGTGGCTGGCGTCCACGATCTCGATCAGGTCACGCAGCCACCCGACCGCGCCATCGGGCTTGTCATCCTGCTTGTAAGCCCAGTGGGCCGCGAGGCCGAATTCGTTGCGGTGGTGCATCTCGCGCGTTCGGATCTGCACTTCGACCCGCATCGAGTTTTCCCACATCAGCGAAGTGTGCAGCGATCGATACCCGTTGGTTTTGGGCGTCGAGATGTAGTCCTTGAACTTGCCAGGCAGGAACTGCCACGTTGTGTGGAGCACGCCCAAGGCGCGATAACAATCCGCCTCGTTATCGGTCAGCACGCGGAACGCCATAATGTCAGTGACCTGTTCAAAGCTGACATGACGTTCCGACATCTTCTGCCAGATGGAGTACGGGTGCTTTTCGCGCCCCATCACTTCAACTTGCAGCCCCGCTTCGGCGAGCGCTTGCTTGATGGTCAGCGCAATGGCGTCGACTTGCCCGCCATCTTCGCCGCGCAGCTCTTCCAGCCGCTTGGTGATGGTCGTGTACGCTTCGGGCTCCAGCTGCTCAAAGGCAAGCAGCTGCATCTCGCGCATATATTCGTACATGCCGACACGCTCGGCTAGAGGCGCGTAGATCTCCATGGTTTCGCGCGCGATACGCTGGCGTTTCTCCGGCTTCTTGATGAAGTGGAGCGTGCGCATATTGTGCAGCCGGTCGGCGAGCTTGACCAAAAGGACGCGGATGTCTTCCGACATCGCCAGCAGGAACTTGCGCAGATTCTCCGCCGCGCGTTCGTTCTCCGGCATCGTTTCGATTTTGGAGAGCTTGGTCACGCCGTCGACCAACCGCGCCACTTCCGGCCCGAAATTGGTTTCGATATCTTCAATCGTGGCCAGCGTGTCCTCGACCGTGTCGTGGAGCAACGCGGTCATGATCGTTTCCTGATCGAGCTGAAGATCCGTCATCAGCCCTGCCACTTCCACCGGGTGGGAGAAATAGGGATCGCCGCTCGCGCGCTTCTGCGTGCCGTGCTTTTGAACCGTGTAGACGTAGGCGCGGTTCAGCATCGCCTCATCGGCGGCCGGGTCGTAGTCTTTGACCTTTTCTACGAGTTCATATTGGCGCAGCATTGACACGAATATGCGACCTGCAAGCCGAGGGGGCAAGCAAGGAGTTGCGCCGCGTCAGGATTGGCTTCGGAAGCTGATCAGCTCCACGTCGCCCTTGGCGGCAGGCTCATCAGGATGGCATCGATGTTGCCGCCGGTCTTGAGGCCAAAGATCGTTCCACGGTCATAGACCAAGTTAAACTCGGCGTAACGGCCGCGATATTCGAGCTGCGTGGCGACATCGGCGTCGTTGAAGTCGCTTTGCATGCGTTTGCGCACCAGCTTGGGGTAGATGTCGAGGAACGCCTTTCCCACGTCCTGCGTGAAGGCGAAATTGCGTTCGAAGCTCGGATCGTCCTCGCACTCGAGGTGATCGTAAAAGATACCGCCGACACCGCGATCCACATTGCGGTGCGGAATATGGAAGTACTCGTCGGCCCACTTTTTGTAGCGTTCGTAGTAAGTCGGGTTGTGCGCCGCGCACGCCGCTCGCATCGAGGCGTGGAATTCCTCTGTGTCTTCTTCATAGGGAATGGGCGGGTTAAGGTCCGCCCCTCCCCCGAACCACGCCGCCTGCGTCGTCAGGAAGCGCGTGTTCATATGGACAGCGGGCACATGCGGATTGTGCATATGCGCCACCGGGCTGATGCCAGTGGCTGTGAAACCGGGATTGTCTTTGCTGGCCCCGTTGATCTGATCCGCGAATTCCTGAGGGAAGCTGCCCATGACGGTCGAGCAATTAACGCCCACTTTCTCGAACACTTTGCCCTTCATCAGGCCTTGGACGCCGCCCCCGGGGTTTTCGTTGCCTTCCTCCTCACGATTCCACGGCGTGTATTCAAAAGCGGCGTCGGACCCGGCTTCGCGTTCGATCTCCTCGAACGCGGCGCAGATCGAGTCCCGCAGGCTTTCAAACCATTCCTTTGCGCGCGCGGTGTACGGCTGCCAATCACTCATGATTTCGATCCCATCCCTAAGTCAGAGCCGCCCTCCCGATGACAGCTGATGTGTCCATCCGCTTTGACACCATTCAAGTCAATGACAAGTTGCAGCCTTTTGACTCTTGCAAAACAGCATTGGCAGCGCCAAGCAATACGAATGGTTCCTGTTTCGTTCCCGCCAAAATCTGACACCGCTTTTGAGTTTGCGGGCGATGAAATGGTGCTGCTTTCAAGCAACGCGGTTTACTGGCCCAAGGAGAACGCGCTGCTGGTTTCCGATCTTCACCTCGAAAAGGGGAGTTGGTACGCTCAAACGGGTCAAATGCTCCCCCCGTATGACAGCCGGGAAACGCTCGAACGAATTGCTGACGCCATCAAGCTAACGGGTGCCCGCCGCGTTATCACGCTTGGCGACAACTTCCACGACGAGGCGGGGACGCACAGGCTCGATCCGTACGCCGCTGGAATGCTTGAAACACTGATCCGCGCGCTCGATTGGGTTTGGATCACCGGCAATCATGATGAGACGATGCCCCAAATCGAGGGACGCGCGTTTGGCGCAGCGGTTGAGGCTGAGATGGTCGTGAACGGGATAGTCTTGCGCCACGAAGCCAAACCGGGAGAAACCCGGCCCGAGCTTTCGGGCCACTACCATCCAAAGATGCGTCTGCGGGTGCGTAACCGGCATATCGCGCGGCCCTGCGGTGTGCTGAGCCGGTCCAAGACAAGCGGCGACCGCATGATCGCACCAGCTTTTGGCGCCTACACGGGCGGTATGGACGCGGACTCGCAAGAGATACTACAAGCGCTGAGTCCGGCTCAGGAGATCGACGCCATTCTGCGAGCGAAGGGCAAATTGGTCACATTCCCGCTCTATCGCGCTGCGGCCTAAGACTCATCTGGCAATTTGCCGTCGCAAACCCTACAATATGAGCGAATATTCAGGCTGATTCAGGAGAACACACATAGCCCGTCCCCCTCGGCGTCAGATGGCCCCGCCCGTTAAAAGCGGCCCTCGCTACGATCAGTTTATACAAGTACCCAAGGTCCGCGTTATCGACGATGAAGGCGAAAACCTTGGCGTGATGTTCACCAACGAAGCGGTTGAGCAGGCTCAAGAAAAGGGCCTGAATCTCGTCGAAGTGTCGCCCAACGCAGACCCGCCTGTCTGCAAGTTTCTCGACGTTGGCAAGTATCGCTACGAAGCCCAAAAAAAGGCTAACGCAGCGCGTAAGACGCAAAAGACCCAGGACATCAAAGAAGTCAAAATGCGTCCGAACATCGACACGCACGATTACGACGTGAAGATGAAGAACGTGAACAAGTTCATCGACAACGGAGACAAGGTGAAAGTCACCCTGCGCTTTCGTGGACGCGAAATGGCGCACCAGCATCTTGGAATGGATCTTCTCAAGCGCGTCCAAGAGGACGTCGAAGAAATCGCCAAGGTTGAGGCGTTTCCGCGCTTGGAAGGGCGCCAGATGCTCATGGTTCTCGCGCCCAAATAGGCCGCGCAGCCCACAAGCCAACGCAAATTAGGGGGCGGAAGCGCGAAGGCGTTTCGCCTCCTTTTTCTTGCGCACAGAAAACCGTTGGTCGATCCTTATCAACGCTTTGCCCTTTTCGACCAAAGGCTTGCGGAAACCGATAGCGGGGCCCACGCGTTGGCCCGGCATGCTATTGATAAATGAGCTTGTTGCGGCTCTTCGCCGCCTATTCGATGAGTTTAGAAGGCCCCGTCCCTACTCAATCAGAAGGGCCCCGCACGCTTACGGAAGGACCTTTGAAATGCCATCCCAGACACGCTTTAGCTTACGCGGCGCCTTAATCAGCTCTTCCCTGATATGCGTCACGGCTCTCACTGGCGCGTTCTCTGCCGCCGCCCAGGACTATGGCGCAGCCTACGAGACCTTTGTACCCGGCGAGGCGACGAACACCGACTCTGTCGATTACGATGTTTGGGACGAAGCGGTGAAGAACATCGTTGTGTCGATGGGACCATCCTTGCGACAGACCGCCGGGCGACCACCCGATAGTTATGGGACGAGGCGTGTGTACGGGCACACGTCGCGCTATCGCCTCGAAGGCTCGCGAGTGACGTTTAGTTTCCTTGACGATGAAATCATTGGGAATATCGCCCGCTTTCGCCAGGAGCTCCAAGCGGTTAGCGACAGGGTCGATATCCAATCGTTGAGCCGCAATGAGCAGCTCGCCTATTGGATAAATCTGCACAACGTCGCGATCATCGAGAAGATCTCGAGCGAATGGCCCGTCCGCCAACCTCGGAGCCTCGAACTTGATGGCATTCCTTTGGATGATGCGAAATTCATAACCGTCGAAGGAGTGAAGCTAAGCCCACGCGACATTCGCGAAAAGATTGTCTTCGCCAATTGGAATGATCCGATGGTCATCTACGGGTTTTGGCGCGGCGAGATCGGTGGGCCTTCTATCCAACGCGAAGCCTACACGGGGCAGAACGTGCGCCGTCTGCTTGATCGCAGCGCGCGCGAATTCGTCAACTCGCTTCGCGGCACGCAGAAGCGCGGCGACACTCTCGAAGTTTCAGAGGTGTATCAGGAAGCGGCGCCGTTCTTCTTCCCGAACTTTGAAGAAGACTTGCGCGCGCATCTAGGCGAATACGCTCAAGAGGACGTGGCTGCGATTTTGGCCAACACAGTCGAAATCCAAGCTACAATTAGCGAATACGATATCGCCGACCTCGCTGGTGGCGCTCGTGAGCCGAGCTATAGCTTTATTGAGACAGCAGGTGGACGCGCTCAGGCCTTTCGCATTCCGCGATCCATGAGCGCCCTTCTCGCCCAACGCGAAGAGAAATTCCGCAGGCTGATCAAGGAAGGCCGCACCGGCACCGTCACCGTTGGCACGATCGATCTACCCGGGGACGAAAACGTGAACGAGGTGCAGTGAACGCAGCACACTTTCGTGGCTGAGGATGGGCGGTCGCCTTATTCGACTTCCTTGGGTTGCAGCCCATCTGTGCCAACGATAACCGTACCTGTGCGGATGCCTTTG
Organism: Pseudomonadota bacterium; assembly: GCA_039186235.1. GTDB lineage: Bacteria > Pseudomonadota > Alphaproteobacteria > Sphingomonadales > Sphingomonadaceae > Erythrobacter. The sequence goes on from JBCDAE010000021.1 coordinate 17,712, forward strand.
AGTATGGCTCGGCGGAGTTTTTCGCTCCGCTCTGCCATCAGGCGCTGGATCGCGAAATTGGGGCGAGACTGAACGGGATTCGTTCGCGCCAAAGGACCAAAACCGTCGGTGACCAGCACGTTGTCGATCAGCGGGTCACGCTCACCGCGCGATAAATCGGCCAAATCCTGTTCATACTGGTTGGTGATTGTCCGGCTGGTTTTTTCGATCACTTTTTTGGTGTCGTCTCGAGCAAACTCGATGAGGTGATTGCGCAGGGCGAGGTCATCTTCAAAATAGAAGGGCTCGGCTTCCTCATAGATCCGGCTGACGCGTAGGGTTTTACCTGTTCTCTCGGCTCCCCTCAGGGAATTCACAAATTCCTCAGCCGAAAAGGCGAGCATCTGGTTTACATTCTCGCCCGAAAAAGCGGTGCGCTGCAAAGTAGGGCCGCCAATCTCTCCGCGCCAGAACCCATAGATGACCCGGGGATCCTTCCAATTGGGGTAAACGATGCGCTCACGGATATCGCGCGGTGAAAGCTCAACGCCGGCCACGGTGACAAGCTTGGCATCATCAAGTGGCGCTTCGTTGCTCCCAAACGTGCGTTGAGCGGGCTGAAGCATTGGATATTCATACGCCAGCGCTTCGATCACCGCGACGTTGTGCAGGTTGAGCCAAAAAGCCAACTGCTCGTTGCGCGGCAAACGCGTGATATCAAGCGAGGTGCCAACCCTTTCGAGGTCTTCTCGATACTCGGTCAATGAAGCGCGGACATCATCCGTGAAATAGGAGAAGGCGACCCGATTGCCCTCAAGCCGATAACGCGATTCGTGGCCATAGATACGGCGGGTTCCCAAGCGTTGATCCACCCGCGGCGCACCCTGTCGGATGGATGGCCCCATGGGCACCACAAACCATTGCAGCGCTTCGTCGAAATAGGTGTAATCAATCTTGTGATCTTTGCGGTCACTCGCAGGGCGAAACTGCGCGAGCTCAATAGCTGGCACATAGACCAGGTTCTCTTGGCCAGCTGATCCAAACGAGGAAACAGACGCTTCCTCGGCGCTCAGAGGCATTGCTACGACGCTCAACGCCGCCAAACCAACCAAAGGCGTACGGGTTATAGTCCCAAAAGTCATTGAACTCTCCCTTGCGGTTCCACAAACCCTCCACTTGCGAATGTGTCGCATTCAATCCTAACGCACGATGAACACATAAACTTTTGGCGCGGCGCCTCCGGGCTTAACTTGGTCGCCGGCGCTATGTCGAGGATCGCTGAACGTTGAAACCAACCGCAAGTAGAGCTTTGCGCCAATTCGAACGCACGTTAGGCTGACCGCAAGTATTCGGGGACCCATTCCATGACCGCGCGTCAGATCGGCCTTTTTGCAGGGCCGCTCGTCTTTGCATTCACCGTCTTCACCGCGCCGCCCGAAGGCATGGAAGCGGGTGGTTGGATGGTCGCGGGTCTCGTGTTCTGGATGGCCTCCTGGTGGATCACCGAAGCGGTACCCATGACGGCGACGGGTCTCTTGCCTTTCCTCTGTCTGCCGCTGGGGGGCGTGATGACCGCGCGCGAGACGGCGAGCGCCTACTACGCACCGATTCTGTTTCTTCTGCTTGGCGGGGCGTTCATTGCGCTGGCGATAGAGCGCACCGGCCTGCACCGCCGATTGAGCCTAGCCATTCTGCGCATCGTCGGCGCAGATGGAGGGCAAACCCGCCTGCTGCTGGCCTTCATGATCTCGGCCGCCGTGCTGTCGATGTTGATTTCCAACACCTCGACCACACTTATCATGATGCCCATGGCGCTAGCCGTTATCGCGGGAGGAGCCGGCCCCCAAAGCTCGCAAATGGGCGGGACCGAGCCCCCCATAGAACAGGACGGGCTAGCGGGAGCCCTGCCCATGGGCATCGCTTTTGCTGCCAGCATTGGCGGGCTGGGCACGATTGTTGGCTCACCCACAAACGGGATCGCAGTGCAATTGCTCGACGATATGATCGGGTTCGAGATCAGCTTTGCCGGGTGGATGCTTTACGGCTTGCCGGTCGTGATACTGGGCGTGCCACTTGCCGCCATCATCATCGCAGGCGTCCAACGCGTGCGCTCGCACCCCTTTGATGTCGCCGCCGCTCGCTTAGCGATTGACGACGCTTCCCCGTGGTCCAGCGCCGAAAAGAGGCTGGTCCCGATTGTTGCGATAACCTTTGCCCTGTGGATGAGCCGTCTTTGGATCTCGCCCCTCCTGCCACCGGGCAGTTGGACCGACGGAACAATCGCGGTGATCGCGAGCCTTGCGTTGTTCCTTGTACCCGATGGGACCGGTCGTCCGCTGCTCATCTGGAAAGAGGCGGACCGCGCGCCTTGGGGCATCATCTTGATGTTCGGAGGTGGCTTGGCGCTTGCAGCGGGCATGGAGAGTTCGGGCCTTGCGCGATGGCTGGGCGAAGCGCTGCTGCCCCTCGAAGCCGTCCCCTTGATTGTGATGACCTTGGCGGTCGTCGCCATGATCATCCTCGTCACCGAGTTTGCGAGCAACGTCGCGACCGCGTCGGGCATCATTCCTGTCGTTGCCAGCTTGGCCGCCGCGCTGGGTCTAGGGGAGAACGCCATCCTGCTCGCTATGCCAGCCGCGTTGGCGGCAAGTTGGGGCTTTATCCTTCCGGCGGGGACTGGCCCCAACGCGATTGCTTGGGCGACGGGGCGCTTGAAGATCACCCGTCTCGCGTCGGCCGGACTGCTTCTAGACGTCTTCGGCGCCCTGATGATCGTTGGCGTGGTGTGGGGCATTCACGCGCTGGTTTGACACGATCGGGCAAGCCGCTGCTTTAGTCGACGCGGCGCTTGCCAAGCGAATAGCAGGCACAGTATCATCAACTGAGGAGACGAAGGGAGAGGCGCTTCTGCGGAGGTTAGAAGCGGGGGCCCATTCGGCTTCGCCAAGGGATCAGCCCCTGCCTTCCTGGGGGCGCTTTTTTGACAGGAAGGAGCGCGCGCCATGGCCGACGCGGTCGATTCAACCAACACTCCCACTCCCCGCCGCAAACCAAAGCCGGAGAAAACCTCAATCGGTGGACGCGAATTGAAGCCATCGACGCTGATGATGGGGCACGGGTTTGACCCGGTTTTGTCGGAGGGTTCGCTCAAGGCACCGATCTTTCTCACGTCGACTTTCGCCTTCGAGAATGCGGCCGCTGGCAAACGACATTTTGAAGGCATCACAGGCAAGCGCGAAGGTGGCGCCGACGGGCTCGTCTATTCGCGCTTCAACGGACCGAACCAGGAAATTCTCGAGGATCGTCTGGCGATCTGGGACGGCGCGGAAGACGCGCTGACCTTTTCCTCAGGCATGACGGCGATCTGCATTCTAATGATGGCCTACGCCAGCGCTGGCGATGTGATTGTGCATTCCGGCCCGCTCTACGCGGCCAGTGAAGGCTTCGTTTCAAAGGTGCTGTCCAAGTTCGGTGTCAGCTATATCGATTTCCCGGCGGGAGCTTCGCCCGACGAGTTGGCTGAGGTGCTTGGGCGGGCCAAGTGTCAGGCCGGCGAAAACGGCGGCAGAGTCGCCATGATTTATCTCGAAAGCCCGGCCAATCCGACCAACGCGCTGGTCGATATCGAAGCGGTGAAGGCAGCGCGCGACGCGACGCTGAAGAAGCCCTGCCCTATCGCCATCGACAACACCTTTCTTGGGCCTCTGTGGCAGCGCCCGCTCGACCATGGAGCGGATATCGTCGCCTATTCGCTGACCAAGTATGTCGGCGGGCATTCGGACCTTGTTGCGGGTTCGATTGCCGGGGCCAAAAGCTGGATGGACCCCGTGCGCGCGCTGCGCAACACGATGGGCGGGATTGTCGATCCCAACACCGCTTGGATGTTGCTGCGCAGTCTGGAGACGGTCGAGCTGCGCATGCAGCGCGCGGGGGAGAACGCGGCGAAAGTCTGCGCTTTCTTGAAGGAGCACCCCAAAGTCGAGGGGCTGGGCTATCTCGGCTTGATCGATGATGCGCGTCAGCAAGACATCTATGATCGCCATTGCAAAGGGGCAGGCTCAACCTTCAGCGTCTTTCTGAAAGGGGGCGAAGCGGAGTGCTTCCGCTTCCTCGACCATTTGCAGATCGCCAAGCTGGCCGTAAGCCTTGGCGGCACCGAGACGCTGGCCAGCCATCCGGCTTCGATGACCCATCTTTCGGTCCCCGATGAACGCAAGGCTGCGCTTGGCATCACCGACAGCCTCGTCCGCATCAGCATCGGGATCGAAGACGCCGACGACCTTATCGCAGACTTTGAACAGGCGCTTGAATACGTCTGAAAATCAGACTAACCTCTTCTCGATAAGAGGGAGAGAGATTCATGATCCACTGCATCTGCATGGTCCAGGAAGGCCAGATTGCACCGGCTCAGGAAGAAGCGCTGCGCAGCGACACCGCGGACTTTGCGCAACGCCATTTCGGGAACCAGCCGGAATTCAACTGGGTGATGGTGGGAGCGGGCGACGGTTTTACCGAGGCCAAACCGTCCAACTCCGTGATCGTCTCGATGAACGCTGACCGCTCGTTAGCGCCATCCCAACGCGAACCGCTGCTGCGGGAATTGTGCGAAATCTGGGAGCGCGGCGCTCGCCTAAGCCCCAACGAAGTCGTCACCGTCATCCGCGACCCTCAGTGAGGAGTAAGGAACATGCCGCTTTATATCTGCAATTCGAAGGCCGGTTCGGTCGCTGAGGAAGCCAAGGCCAAAATCGCCGACGACATCACACGCATTCACTGCGACGTGGCCGGGGCCCCGCCCACTTTCGTCCATGTGTTCTTCTTTGAAGATGGCCCACAGCCGCCACTCGGCGATAAGACCGCCATGATCTACGGACAGATACGCGCGGGCCGGACCGACGAACAGAAAGCGCAGATTTGCGAAGAAATGGGCGCAGCGCTTTCCAAACACACCGGCGTAGGCCCAGATGAGCGGCTCGTATTCACCAGCGACACGCCAGCCAGTTGGGTCATGGAAGGCGGTGACGTCTTGCCCGAGCCGGGCGAAGAAGAAGCCTGGCTAGCCGCGCACGAAGCCAAAATGGCAGCGCAACAGGAAGCGGCTCAATGAGCGACGAGAGAAAACCCGTCTGCCTCGTCCTTGGCGCCGGCGCTGGCATTGGCGGCAACACGGGCAAACGCTTTGCCGCCGGTGGCTATCACACGGTCCTGGCGCGCCGTTCGGACCAAGATGGCCTTTCGCGCATGGTCGCCGAGATCGAGGAAGCGGGCGGCTCGGCCACAGGCGTTCTACTCAACGCGATCGAAGACGGGACTATTGAAGACCTAGTCCAAACGATCGAGCGCGATATCGGGCCTATCGAGGTCTGCCTGTTCAATCTGGGCGCGCAGATCGGCAATCGCAAATTCTTCGACACCCCGCACAAGACCTTTGAATTGGGCTGGCGGATGACCAGCTTCGCACTGTTCCGGCTAGCGCAGGCCATGCTTCCGGCCATGGTTGAGCGTGGGCACGGGACTCTGCTCGTCACTTCGGCCACCTCAGCGGTGCGCGGAAACGCGGGGCAACACAGCCACGCCGCCGCGATCGGCGGACGTCGCATGCTGTGTCAGACGCTCAACGCTGAGTTTGCACCACAAGGCATTCACGTCGCCCATATCGTGGTGGATGGCCCAGTCGATGCACCCGACACTTTGGGCAAGCTGCTGGGCGACAAATACGAGGCCTACAAGGCTTCCAAAGGCGAAGACGGCGTGCTCGACCCAGCCGCTTTGGCGGAGACCTATTGGCACCTCGCGCATCAACCGCGCAGTTGTTGGAGCTTCGAGGCCGACGTGCGTCCATGGACGGATGTGCCTTGGTGGAACGATAATCCTTCGCCAGCGATAAACACCAGCTCAACTAATCCGGGATTTGGGAAGAAATAGGCCGTTGTTCCAAATCCTTGCCCGGGCGGCCATCGCGAACCAGCCAAACGCGAAGAGCGAAAATACGCGCTGGGTGACGCCGCGGTATTCTGGCGGTTCCAATCCCACTAAAGCCATCGCCCACAAATAGACCAGCCCCGCAAAGGCGACCGCCAGCGAAAGCCATCGCGACACGCCACCCAGCGGAAATTCGGCTGCGAAACACGCGGGTACGAGGACGGAGAACACCGCCAGACCATACAGACCATGCCAAGGGCTGCCCGTCGGGATGATGCCATTCGATATCATGGCCGCGCCGAACAGAACTGAGGTCAATCCTGTCCAAAAGCCGCGTCTTCCCCAACATCCCAACCCGAATATCAACACGCTCAAGCCTGCCAAAGTCGGAAGGACCCGTATCGCAGTCGCGGACCACCAGGACCCGTCGACCATCTCGCTCATATGCTGTGTGAGCGGATCGTGCAGCGGATCGAAAAGCGATAAGGCCACCATCAAGGCCATGGCCGCTGCGGCGACCCATCCCTGGCCAATCAGGCGTTCTGACAACGTTTGGCGTGTGTTCATCACCGATGACTAGCCGCAAAACCCTCTGCACGAAAAGCGTCCACCGCGCCGTAAGCGGGCAGCTATTCAATTAATGGGACGACGCGACTTAAGCCGAGATGAAGGGCGCCTAAGCCGTCGATAAACTGAGCAGATCTTGTTTGACTAGCGTCTGAGCGGTTCGCCGCTGGGGTGGACTTCCAAACCTATTTGCAATCAGCCACGCCATTCGCGCCGTTCTTCTGCGGCCCGTAAGACGTCGTAAGCCAATTGCAGCTTCTGAAACTCTTGAGCCGCTTCTTCATCGCCCGGCTTTACATCCGGATGCACTTCCTTTGCTCGCGCGCGATAGGCCTTTTTGATGTCGGGAAATTCGGCATCCGCCTCCAGCTCAAGCACTTCGAGCGCCCGCATCTCATCGGCTGATCGCGATCCGTCGCCAGACCCGGCCCAGCCATAATGCGACGCTTCGGCGTAGCCCGCGCTGGTTTGGCGTTCCGCCTTGGCGCGTTCCTCTTTCTCAACCTTGTCCAGGCCTTCGAAATAGTCCCACTTGGAGTTGTATTCCGCCGCATGCTTTTGGCAGAAATACCAGCGTTCGTTGCTGTTGGGCGCCTTGGGTGCGGGGCAAACGCCGGGCTCGTTACAGCCAGCGCGGTCGCAAAGGCGCACATTGCTTGCCTCGCGCGAGGCCTCGTACCCGCGCCACCTCGGGAATCCCCAATCGTTGGAACGGCGGGCGCGGCTCATGCGCGAAAGCCAATTACAAAGGTAGGAGGTTTGGGGACCAGCATCGCGCCAACTTAGGGTCACCAGAGCCGAATGGAAAGCCGTGTTGTCGCCAGTTATGAGATGGGAACCCGTTGGTAACTCGCCAGTTGTAAGGCGTGCGCGCGAGCCGTCCTCTCCTGGCTCGCGCGCTAAACGGGATCATGATGCATTGAGCGCTCAGCTAACACTTTCCAGCTTCGTCTCGGCGGCCACCCTCGCGTGGCTTTGCCTCGCGTATCGCGCCGATACTACGCTGATGCTCGCGTTCTAAGACTTCGCTCTCCGCGAAAAGGAAGGGCGACGAAAGCGTCCGCCCCTTCCTATCCTCGTAGGCGCTGGCTTAGTTTATGACGACGCTTGCGGCGCGGCGGTTCTGCGCCCACGCGGCTTGTGTCGAGGCGAGCGCAACTGGGCGCTCCTTGCCATAACTCACCGTGGTGATCCGATTGGCAGCGACACCCAGACTGACCAGATAATTCTTGGCAGCGTTCGCCCGGCGCTCTCCCAAAGCGAGGTTGTATTCGCGTGTGCCGCGCTCATCGCAGTGGCCTTCGATAGTAAAGTTCACCGCTGGGTATTGAGCAAAATACTGCGCCTGCGCTTGCAGGGACGCCGCGTCAGCTGTGTCGATATTGAAGCGATCTGTGTCGAAGTAGACCGTGGTCGAGTTGCCGACGGCGTTCGCGAAGTGCTCTTGCGTTCCCGGACCAGCGGGATCGGGTCGCGTCGCGACCGGCGGAGGCGCCGTTTCTTCGGGGACGCTTGTATCAACCGGCGGAGGCGGAAGCGTTTCTGGAGCCTTCTTGGAGCAAGCGGACATAAGGGTGGCTCCACCCAATAGCGCGGCGGTCAAAACAAGCTTGTTCATGGCTTTCCTTTCGCTCGAAACGGCACAAAGGGGGGTGTGCCGAAGAATATTGCCCTGTATTTCAAACAATAGCTAGGGGCGGATGGGCCCCCATGCGGGATCGGACGCGTCGACTGGAGTCGGCAAGCGCCGCTCGTTGCGCCCTGTGAGGTCGACCTGCCAAAGCGAGGAGCGCCCCGAATTGCGGGTGGTACGGAAGAACTGAATGATACGCCCATTCGGAGCCCATGTTGGCGCTTCATCCTGCCACCCTCTTGTCAGTACCTTCAGATTGCGCCCGGACGGGGTCATGACGGCCACGTTAAAATCGCCTGCGATGCGCGTGAAGGCGATCTGGTCACCGCGCGGGCTCCATTCGGGTGTGGCGCACCGCCCTCCAAAGAAGGTGATGCGCCTCGGGTTCGATCCGTCCGCGTCCATCACATAACACTGCTGCGTCCCCGACCGATCGCTTTCGAACACGATTTTCGATCCGTCCGGCGAATAGCTGCCGCCGATATCGATGCCCGGCGTGTTGGTCAGGCGTTCCGAACGCCCGCCCGTCGCGCGCACGCGGTAGATATCGGTGTTGCCGGCAACCGCCATGGAATAGAGTATGTATCGACCATCGGGTGACCAGCGCGGGGCCAAGGTCGGGTTCTGGTTCTCGGTCACCAGCGTCTGTTTACCCGAGCCAATATCGTAGACGTAAATCCTTGGATTCCCATCGACATAGGAGAGGTAGAGGATCTTGGAATAGTCGGGCGAATAGCGCGGCGTGAGCGCTGTGGCGCTGCCCAGCGTCAGAAAGCGGTGGTTGGCGCCGTCGCTGTCCATAACCGCCAAGCGTTTGACCCGGTTATCCTTGGGGCCGGTTTCAGCGATGTATGCAATGCGGCTGTCGAAGAACGGATCCTCTCCGGTCAGTCGCGCGTAAATCAGATCGGAGCATTTGTGCGCGGCTCGCCGCCAATCGGCCGGGCGCACCACATAGCCTTCGCGGACCAACTCGTCCTGAAGCGCAACGTCATAAAGGTAGCAGCCGACCACAATGCGATCATCGTCGCGCGCGCGGACATACCCGTGGACCAGCATCTCGGCGCCGCGCCCGCTCCAGCTGGACCAATTGGGCGATGTAATCTGATCAAAAGACGGACGCGGAAGTGAGCTTGGACCCGTCGGTTTGAAAAGGCCGTTATTGCGCAGGTTCGCGGTGATGACATTAGCCACTTCGCGACCAAGAGCCGCGGTGCCCTGCGCGTTGGCGGGTGTCGGGCGGTCTTGATCGGTCGCAAAGGCCGGAATGGCAACACCCAAATCCTGCCAATCGTTTTCATCCGTGACCGTAAAGGTCAGGCCGCCTTCATCATCGGCTTCGGAGGCCTCGGTCCCAGTCGTTTCAACTTGACCGCCCTCAGCCAGAGGATCGCCCAAATCCTGGTTCTGTGCATAGAGGGGCGTCACGAACACAGCCGCGGCAAATAGGGTGAGGACGGAAGACTGAAAATTCATCGCGAGAGGTTCCTATCGAAGCGAGCGCCGCGGATCGACTTCCAGGCGTTGTAGTATTCGGTCGGGAGTTCAAAAGGAGCGGCCAGTTGCACCGCCCGGATGGCGCGTTCCGCGTGGAGGGGAGCTTGGGGCCGATTGGAAGCGGTCACGCCGGACTGACTGATCACTCTTGGGCGCCCCTTCAGCGAACCATCTTCGTTCAATTCAAACGCGAGAACGGTGATCAACTGATCGGCATCCGCTCCAGCGGGCGCGTTCCAATGAGGCTTCACTGCACGAATAATACTCTGGACGATCGAGGCCTTGGCGCTCGGGCCAATCTCGGACGCTGGTAATCGCGTGTCATCGGTGGACGTCGAACTTCCGCCGCCTTTCAGAAAGTCATTGCCGATACGAGAGCCTTCGGCCTTTCTCGAGGCCTCCGAAGCCGAACGAGTGTCTTCAGGCCTGCTCTGAGTGCTTTCTGAATCGGGCGCTGGAGCCTGAGTACTCGTGGTTGGGCGCGTGGCGCTGGCAGGCGCTGGGCTTGGCTCGACGACCACCGGCGCAGCCTGGCTCTGCTCAACGGGAGGTGTGGATTGGTCGGAGATCGTTGGCGCAATCGAGGCGCGGCTTTCAGTCACGATCTCAGGACCTGTGGATTCCAGGCTAACTTCGCTCGCGAGGCTCACCGTCATGCGTTCGGGTATGTCGAATTGCGATGGCGGACCTTTGGGCAGCAGAAACAGCGCGAGCACGGCCACATGCAGCACCAAGGCGACCAAAAGGCCGGTGCGTTCTTCCTGCCGTAGTTGAATGGCCTCTCCCATCACTAACCGTGGCTATGGCGGGCTAACTGAACCGCTGGTGACCAGCGAGATGGAGGTGAAGCCCGCGCGGTTCAACTCACCAAGCACGGCCATCGTCCGGCCATAGCCGATGGATTCATCTCCGCGGAACACGATCAGAGGCAAGTCGCCTTGAGCGTTGCGGTCCAGCGCGGCGAGCGCATCGGGAAACTCCCCATCCGGCACTGCTTCGTTCTCGATGTAGATTGCACCTTCTTCGTCGATCGAAATGGTGATTTGCTCCGGTGTCTGCTCCATCGGATTGGCGCGGCTATCGGGCAATTCGATAGGCACCCCCACTGCGAGCAAAGGCGCGGTCACCATAAAGATAATGAGCAGCACGAGCATCACGTCGACGAACGGCGTGACGTTAATCTCCGCCATAGGCGCGCGGCGAGACCCTCGCGCGCCGCGCCGTCCACCACCCGATGAGGCAACGATCATCCCCATTAGCTTTTGTCCAATTCACGGCTAAGTCCGGCATGCACCTTATCGGCAAACCGCTGGAGTTTGGCTTCGTAACGGTTCACGCGGGCGCTAAAGCGATTGTAGGCGATGACCGCCGGGATCGCCGCGAAAAGCCCGATAGCTGTCGCAAACAAAGCTTCTGAAATGCCGGGAGCCACCACGGCGAGAGAGGAATTTTCCTGCGCGCCGATCTGGAAGAAGCTGTTCATGATGCCCCAGACAGTGCCGAAGAGGCCGACGAAAGGCGCGACAGATCCGGTTGTGGCGAGAAAGTTGAGCTTCGCGGCTAAGTCGTCAGCCTCCTCGGCGATCTGGCTTTCCATCGCCGCGCCGATGCGATCTCGCGCGGCGGCTTTGTCGACTTGACGGCCATTGACGGTGGAGCGCTTCCATTCATCGAGACCCGCGCTCGCCACACGCGCGGACGGAACCGCCTCGCGCTTCTGTCGGGTAAGCAGACTGTCCCGATCGCGGGTTTCCCAAAAATCCGCCTCGTAGTGGCGCGAGCTCTTCTCAAGCTTGGCCGCGCGCATCGAAAAGCTGACGATGATGGTCCAGACCCAAACACTCGCCAGGATCAGACCGATCATGACAAGTTTGACGACAATGTCCGCGTCGAGAAACAATTGAAGAGGACTGAGCGAGGTGGGGACGCCAGCGAGAAGAGAAAGTAGGGAGTGAGTCATCAAGCCTCTTGTTCCATGAATGTCTTGTAGGCCGAACGCCATTCCTTGGGCTGGCGTTTGGGACGGCCCTCAAGGCTTAGAAAACCAGCGCGAACCTTGGCCGTGATCAGAACCTCTGCGCCTCGCCGCGCTATCTGGTCCATCCGGACGCTGGCCGCGCCCAGTTCGTAACAGGTGGTTTCGATCACGACGTCATCGTCGAGCTTGGCGGGGCTGCGATACTTGAGGTCCATCTCAGTCACAGCGTATGCGCCCTCGCCAGCTTCAATTGCGGCGCGCTGATCAATTTCGAGCATTCGTAACAGGTCCGAGCGGGCGCGTTCAAACCAGCGCAGATAATTGGCGTGATAGGTGATGCCGGAAAGGTCGGTGTCTTCGTAATAGACGCGCACCGCATAAAGGTGGCGCGAACCATCCAAAACACCGCCTGGGAGATTGGGTTGAACCATTGCGATGGCGTGTAACGGAAGCGGGATTCCCATGGAAGCCGCTATTGAAACTTATGCCTGAATGGGTCCGAAACGGCGGCGGACCGAGCGCAAATTCCGGCAAAGCGCGACAAGGCTGCTTAGCGCCTCATCACCATCGGTCCGATAAATTGACCGGCCAGAATGTGAACGTGCAAGTGCGGGACCTCTTGTCCACCATGCGCGCCGATATTGGCGAGCAGGCGATAGCCGGGTTCCACAAGCCCCTTCATCCGCGCCACGTGGCCGACCGCGCGCACAAACCCAGCGATTTCTTCCGCGCTCGCTTTGGCTGAAAAATCGTCCCAACTCACATAGCGCCCCTTGGGGATCACCAGAGTGTGGACCGGCGCCTGCGGGTTGATATCTTCAAACGCATAGGACCATTCATCCTCGTAAACCTTGGTGGACGGGATCTCGCCACGCAGGATCTTCGCGAAGATATTGTCGTCGTCGTAAGGCAGGGTCGCGTCGATTGGCATCATTCGCTCCTGGAAGCTTTTTCATCGAGGCCCGAGACGCCTTCGCGCCGCGCAAGCTCCGCGTACACCTCTTCGAGCGATACACCCTTGGCTTGCAACAAGACGATCAGGTGCATCAGCAAGTCCGCGCTTTCGCTCACCAATTCCTTGTCCGATCCACTGACGGCGGCGATCACCGTCTCGGTCGCTTCTTCCCCCACTTTCTGCGCGATCTTGCCAAGGCCTTTCGAATTGAGCTTGGCAACATAGCTCGTTTCGGGCGAGGCGGTGAGGCGCGAGGCAATGGTGGCTTCGAGGCGTTCGAGGGTGCTCATGGCGTCAGGCTTTTGCCGAAATCCCACGCGCGGGCAAGCGTCAGATCCCTCTGGCCGGGAGGCCGGCGTCGCGCAGCGCCTTATGGGCGTCCGAAATCGAGTAGGTGCCGAAGTGGAAGATGGAGGCGGCCAACACCGCGCTCGCGCCGCCGAGGCGAACGCCATCCACCAAATGATCAAGGGTGCCTACCCCTCCGCTCGCTACCACTGGAGTATCGACGCGGTCGGCGATCGCGCGGGTTAGTTCCAGATCGTAGCCCGCCTGAGTCCCGTCTCCATCCATGCTGGTCACAAGCAGTTCACCCGCTCCAAGGTCAGCCACCTTTTGCGCGTATTCGACCGCATCAATGCCGGTCGGCTTACGACCACCGTGTGTGAAAATCTCCCATTTTTGCTCGCCCGTGCGGCGCGCGTCGACGCTGGCGACGACGCACTGGCTGCCAAACTTGGCGGCGATTTCGCCGACGAGTTCCGGCCGGGCCACCGCGGCGGAGTTGATCGCGATCTTATCGGCGCCCGCCAGCAAAAGCGCGCGCGCATCCTCGACGCTGCGAACCCCGCCACCGACAGTTAGCGGCATGAAGCAGACTTGTGCGGTGCGCTTGACGATATCGAGAAGCGTGCCGCGCCCTTCATGACTGGCCGAGATATCGAGGAAGCAGAGTTCGTCAGCGCCCGCTTCATCGTAGGCCCGCGCTTGCTCCACCGGATCACCGGCGTCTTTTAGATCGACGAAGTTCACGCCCTTCACCACGCGCCCGTCGGCGACGTCTAGACACGGGATGACACGAACGCGAACGGTCATGTCCGCTCCCCCATCGCAATTGCGGCGGCGAGGTCCAGCTTGCCTTCGTACAAAGCGCGGCCTGTAATCACGCCTTCAATGCCTTCTTTTGCGTGCAGCGAGAGCACGTGAATGTCGTCTATCCCCTTCACCCCGCCGCTCGCGATCACAGGGATATCGACCTGCCGTGCGAGTTCCACGGTCGCGTCGATGTTGACGCCCTTAAGCAATCCATCGCGGCCAATATCGGTGAAAAGCAACGCCGCGACGCCCGCGTCTTCGAACCGGCGCGCCAAATCGACGACCGGGACATCGGAGACTTCAGCCCAGCCTTCGGTGGCCACCATGCCATCGCGCGCGTCGACCGCGACGACAATGCCGCCTTCCCATTCGCGGGCCATGTCTTTCACGAATTCGGGGTTCTTAAGCGCGGCGGAGCCCATGACAACGCGGCTGACGCCGAGACTGAACCAACCTTCGACACCGGCCGCGTCTCGAATACCGCCGCCGAGCTGCACATGGCCGGGAAACTCTGTGAGGATCGCCTCCACCGCCTCTCGGTTTTCGGTCCGGCCCGCAAAGCTGCCGTCAAGGTCCACTACATGGAGGAATTCAGCACCTTGGTCGGCGAACATCATGGCCTGCGCCGCCGGGTTGTCGCCGTAGATGGTCGCGCGCTCCATGTCGCCCTCGGCCAAGCGCACGACCTCGCCGCCTTTCAGGTCAATGGCGGGAAAAACGATCATCACGGGTTCCAATCAAGGAAACGGGTCAACAATTCCAAGCCGTAAGCTTGGCTCTTTTCGGGGTGGAACTGGACACCCACCACATTGTCGCGCGCCACCGCGGCCACCAGACCTTCGCCGTGATCGGTCATCGCGGCGATGTTCCGCGGGTCTTCGACGGCGAAGTGGTAGGAATGCAGGAAGTAGGCCTCCCCCTGATCAATGACGTCGTGCCCGCGCGCGTGAGGAACCAAAGCCACATCATTCCAACCCATATGCGGCACTTTGATAGCAGGGTCGCTCGGCGAAATGCGGCGCACCTCGCCCGGTATCCAACCAAGGCCTGAATGGCTGCCGAATTCGAGCCCTCGATCCGCCAAAAGCTGCATACCCACGCAAATACCTAGGAATGGCGCGCCGCCCACGGCCACGCGCTCGGTCATGGCGTCGATCATCCCCGGTAAGGCCTTAAGCCCGTCGGCGCAGGCTCGGAACGCACCCACCCCGGGCAATACGATACGATCCGCCGCGCGCACAGTCTGCGCGTCCGCGGTGACCTTCACATTCGCACCAACGGCGAGCAGCGCATTGTGCACCGAATGCAGATTGCCCGCGCCGTAATCGACGAGAGCGACGACCTCAGCCACCAAGCTGCCCCTTGGTGCTCGGGATGGCGCCGCCTTTGCGAGGATCGCGTTCCACAGCCACCCGCATCGCGCGCGCGAAGCCCTTGTAAAGGCTTTCGCAAATATGGTGGTTATTGGTGCCGTAGAGCAGCTCCATATGAAGCGTCAGCCCAGCGGTTTGCGCCACCGAGTGAAACCAGTGCTCAATCAGTTCGGTGTCCCATTCGCCAAGCTTTTCTTGCGTGAAACTCGCATTCCACACGAAGTAGGGCCGCCCTGAAATATCGAGCGCCACTCGAGTCAGCGTCTCATCCATCGGCGAGTAGGCATGACCGTAGCGGCCAATCCCAGCCTTATCGCCAAGCGCTTGAGCGATCGCCTGCCCCAAAGCGATCGCGGAATCTTCGGTCGTGTGGTGCTGATCGACGTGCAGATCGCCGTCCACTTTCATCATGACATCGATGAGCGAGTGCTTCGAAAACTGCTCGACCATGTGATCAAGAAAGCCGATTCCGGTCGAAACGTCGTAAGCGCCGGTGCCATCAAGATTGACCGCAATCGCGATTTTGGTCTCGGCGGTTCCGCGCTGGACTTCACCGGTACGTGACGCAGAAGGGGTGGAGGACATGTCAGCCATGGCCGGGCTATAGGCGCGTGGAGGACGGGCGCAAGAGGCAGGAACAAGCAAGGCCTGTTCGAAAATTCTCAACTGTGTCAGGGGAAATCAACAGCGGCGTCCAATGCGATTGACATTTGCTGGCATGAAGGCCTTGACCGAGCATCCGGGGACCGTCACCTATGGCGACGTTATGGCGGAGGAAACACCCGACAGCCTCATCCCCTACGATGAGATCGTCCAAGAGGCGCTTCGCGCTGTGGTCGGACGTGTCCTCGGCTCGATTGAGCAGGGTGGGGGTGAATTGCCGGGTGAGCATCACTTTTACATCACCTTCAAAACCGCCGCTCCAGGTGTCTCTATCCCGCCGCACCTCAAGGAACGCTTCCCTGATGAGATGACAATCGTCCTTCAGAACAAGTTCTGGGATCTTGAAGTCACAGAAGAGGGCTTTTCCGTGGGACTGTCCTTCAACCAGATACCCGCCAAGCTCGACATTCCGTTCGCGGCGATTACCGCGTTTGTCGATCCGGCGGTCGACTTTGGCCTGCAATTTCAGGCGACCGTCTCGGATCTAGAGCCGGAAGCCCACGAGGACGCCGAAAACGATGCCGTCGTATCCGAAAATGAAGACGGCGAAAGCACGGATGACGATGGCGACGACGGCGGCGGCTCAAACGTTGTAACTGTCGACTTCGGGCGAAAGAAATAGGTTCCGATCCAAGGCCTTATTGATCATGGCGCCGTCTGATCCGGATATCTCTCCACCCGATGCGCCGCATCGGCGGGTCTTGAACGAGATCAAGAAAGACAGCGAAAGTCACAATGCCGATCTACCCAATCTCCTTCCTAGTCCTGAAGTCACCACCAATCTTTTGATCGCCGATATTGTCTTGCGCAGCGCGTCGCGGCTGTTCCGACGAAATGTAGAGCGGCGCATCGTACGCTCGGGTGTAGCGGATGAAGAAGCCGCACTGGAAGGTTCAACCTTTCATGGGCCAAGCCTTTTGACATCCGTCGCGCTGTATGGAGCGAGCAAGATGGCCACGCGGTCTCCGTTAGGTTTGGGCGTAGTGGCCGGAGGCCTGATCCTCAAAACACTCTACGATCGCGGCAAGGCCAAACAGAAGCGCGAGGCTGAAGCAAGGTTCAAGCCCGAGAATGAGGCTTAGCAAGAGCGTCCTCTTGATTTCGCACCCGTTCCTGCGGCATCGGAGCCTATGGCCGAGAACCCCGTAAGAGTGACCGACACAGACAAGCTCCATCGCCGAGGCTTGCTATTCATCTTATCCTCACCCAGCGGGGCGGGAAAAACCACGTTGTCCCGTATGCTGCTTGATGCCGATCCCGAGATCAAACTCTCGATCAGCGCCACCACACGTGCACCACGCCCAGGTGAAATTGATGGCGTCCATTATCACTTTGTGTCTGACGCCCGCTTCGACGTGATGGTGGAGGAAGACGAATTCTACGAATGGGCCGAAGTTTTCGGATATCGCTATGGCACTCCGAAAGGTGTCATCCGCGATGGACTTAAGAGCGGCCAAGATTATTTGTTCGATATTGATTGGCAGGGCACACAGCAACTGAAGCAGAAGGACGACCAAGATGTCGTAACGGTGTTCGTTCTGCCCCCCAGCCTGGTGGAATTGCGACGTCGGCTTGAAGCGCGCGCGCAGGACACCACACAAGTCATTGATGCGCGGATGGAACGCGCGCGCGCCGAAATCAGCCACTGGGCCGAATACGATTACGTTGTCATCAATGATAACGTGGACAATTGCTTTGACCGCGTGCGCGAAGTGCTGGAAGCCGAACGCATGCGACGCACGCGGCAAACCGGGCTGATACCGTTCGTTCGCGAACTAATGGGTTAGAAGACACCGACTTTCCCAGTCTTGATCCGACCGGCCCAGGATCGAGTTTGCGCTTGATTCTGCCTCGATGCACGCGGATGCAGTGACAAGGATCGAAGGCGCGAAGGGGATCAACGCGGTGGAATGGGCCAGCAACGGCGTCGTGCAGTTGAACGACTTCGTCTCATTGACAATAGGGATCATTGTGCTCTTCGTGGGAATGGCGATTACCAAACGGGTCGCTGTCCTTAAGAAATACAACATTCCAGAAGCTGTAACCGGCGGGATAGTCGCATCGGGGCTGATCTTGGCGATCTATCTCAGCTTTGATGTGGATGTCGCCTTCAGCTTTTATGTTCGCGATATCCTGCTCATCTATTTCTTTACATCGATCGGGATAAACGCCCGTTTTGCTCAACTTATCGCGGGCGGTAAGCCGCTGCTTATCTTCCTTTTCCTGACGTTGACCTACCTAACCTTACAGGATGTGGTTGGCACAACAGCGGCCATGCTAATGGGGCAACCCAGCGGCGTCGGATTGCTTGTCGGGTCAGCCTCGCTCGCTGGTGGTCACGGCACCGCAATAGCCTGGGCGCCAACAATTGCCGCGGATCAAGGCGTGACAAACGCGCTCGAGATAGGGGTCTCGGCCGCAACCATCGGGTTGATCATGGCCAGCCTATTAGGAGGGCCGATTGCAAGCTTTCTCATCGCGCGACACAATCTCACACCTGAAAAGGAGGATGAAGCGGAAACGGAACCTTCAGTCGGCATCGAGCTCGACAAGCAGGACAAGACATCGATCACGCACATTAATCTGATGGGGACGATCCTGCTCATTCATATCGCGATGATCCTAGGAGTTGGAGCGAACACAGCGATTGAAGAAGCTGGACTTACGCTGCCGCTTTTTGTGCCCTGCATGTTGATCGCCATCCTGATGACCAACACGATCCCCGTTTTCTTCAGAAAGGTGCGCTGGCCAACAGGTTCGAACGCGCTCGCGCTTGTCGCTGACTTTTCGCTAGGGCTCTTTATCGCGATGTCGCTCATGGGGATGAAGCTGTGGGAGGTCGCCGGACTGGCAGGGCCGCTCTTCGGCATATTGGGCGCCCAGATTGTAGTCGCGGTGCTATTCATCGTCTTGGTCGTTTTCCCCGTGATGGGGCGCAGCTATCTGGCCGCTGTCTTGTCGTCTGGTTTCGCCGGGTTCAGCCTTGGCGCTACACCGACGGCTATTGCAAACATGTCAGCGGTGACGAAAACGCATGGGCCGGCTCCGCTGGCCTTCATTATCCTACCCCTTGTCGGCGCCTTCTTCGTCGACGTCGCGAACGCGTTTTTGATTCAGTTCTTTTTGTCGCTCTAACAAGTCAAAAGGGCCACCGGATCGCTCCGGCGGCCCCTTAGACCAGAGCCCTATTCGGCTCCGGGGGTTAGCCAGCCGGATCGTTGAACAGGCCCGGCAGCGCGGCGTTCACGATACCTCCGTCGACAGGGATCGTGGTGCCCACAACATAATCACCCGCGCGGCTGCAAAGATAGATCGCGGCGGCCGCCATATCTTCAGGGGTGCCAATGCGGCCCGACGGGATCAGCGCGGCGCTGGCGTCTGGCGCGTTTTTGGCGGCTTTGTTCATTTCACTTGCGAAAGCGCCCGGCGCGATCGAGGTGCAGATGATGTTGTCCTTGATCAGACGCGCGGCCATACGCTTGGTCAGCTGGATCACCGCCGCTTTGGAAGCCTGATAGGGATAGGTCTCCCAGGGGTTGATGCGAAGTCCATCGATCGAGGAAACGTGCACCACCTTGGCCGCTTGCTCGCCCTTGGCCGCTTCGGCCAGCAGATCGTGCAGCTTTTGAGTGAGGAAGAACGGCGTCTTGACGTTCAAATCCATCGTGCGGTGCCAGCCTGCTTCCGTGAACTCCAAGTAGTCCTGCCCCCAGGCCGCGCCCGCATTGTTGATCAGGATGTCGAGCTTGGTCTCGTTTTCCTTGATCGCGTTGGCCAGCGTTTCGATACCGTCCATCTGGGAAAGGTCGGCCTGTACCGCGATCACCTTGTCGGCGCCGAATTCTTCGACCGTTTCGGCCATCTGATCCATTTTGCGCGCCGAAATGTAGACCTTCGAACAGCCCGCCGCGAGCAGGCCTTCGACAAACATCTTGCCGATGCCGCGGCTTCCGCCGGTGACGAGAGCCACACGACCTTCCAGGCTGAAGAGTTTTTGTACGTCCATCATTGTTTATGTCTCTCCCTATGCGGCTTTAGTAGCCGCTCATTTCGGCCACGCGATTGGCGTGGAAATAGGCGTCGCCCAGGAATTCTTGCAAAGCCCGATCGCGCTTCATGTACAGGCCGATATCGTATTCGTCGGTCATCCCGATGCCGCCGTGCATCTGCACCCCTTCCTTGACCGCGAGGCCCGCCGCCTTGGCGACCTTGGCCTTGGCGACCGATGTCATCAGGTCGGCGCTTTCCGCGCCCGCATCGGCAAGCTGCTGCGCTTTGATGACGACCGCGCGCGCAATCTCAACCTCGGAATAAAGGTGGCTGGCGCGGTGCTGGAGGCCCTGAAACTCACCGATGAGTTTGCCGAACTGCTTGCGCTGCTTGAGGTAGTCGATGGTCATATCCATCGCTCCGCGCGCGACGCCCACGCCCTCCGCTGCGGCGCCAAGACGACCAGCGGTGAGCATGGCGTTGAGCACTTCGCGACCGCCATCGACTTCGCCGATTACCGCATCGCCGTCCAATTCGACACCGTCAAAGGTGATGTGGCTCGCCATAGAGCTATCGACGAGGCGCACGGGGTCCTGCGTCATGCCGCTTGCGTCCTTGGGCACCGCGAACAGCGTGATGCCATCTTCGTCCTCATCCGAGCCGCTGGTGCGCGCGGCAACGACGATCATGTCCGAGCTGGGCCCTTGGACCACAAAGTTCTTTGAGCCCGACAGTTTGAAGCCGTTGCCCGATTTCTCGGCCTTCGTGGTGATGCGGTTCGGACGGTGCTTGGCGGTTTCGTCGATAGCGACGGCGAAAACGCTTTCGCCTTCGACGAGGCCTGGCAAATAGCGGCCCTTCATATCGGCCGAACCATGCTTGAGCGCGGTCGCGGCCAGCACAGACGAAGTCAGGAACGGCGAAGGTGTCAGGTTGCGACCGATTTCTTCCAAGACGATGCCCGCTTCAACATGGCCCATGCCAAGACCGCCGTCGTCTTCGTCAAGCAACATGCCAGTGAAGCCCATTTCGGCCATTTGCTTCCAGAGCGCGTGGCCAAAACCGTCTTTGCAATCGCGGTCGCGCCAGTGGCGCAGCTGTTTGGCGATATTGCCTTCGTCGGCCATGAAGCCGCTGGCGCTTTCGGCCAGCATGGCCTGATCTTCGGTGTGAAACAGGGGCATGAAATCCCGTCCTCTCGTCCTCTAAGGAGTTTGTTTTCTTGTCTGTCTGTTGGGCCGCCCCGTGGATCGGCAGCGGCCCAGAATGCGAAGAGCCTCAGGCCCCCGGCAGATCGAGAATGCGCTTGGAGATCACGTTGAGCATGATTTCGCTGGTGCCGCCCTCGATTGAGTTGGCCTTGGTGCGAAGCCAGCTGCGCGCTGGCGTCCCGCCGCGGGTCTCTTCGCTTTCCCACTCCAGGCTGCGCGAACCGCCCACCGCCATCATCAGCTCATGACGGCGCTTGTTCAGCTCGGTGCCGGTGTACTTCATCATGTTGGGCTGCGCCGGATGGCCCTTGCCCGCTTTCATCTCGTCCATGAACTTCTCACCCATGGCGGTGAAAGCCAGCGCATCGACATCGAACATGGCGAGTTCGGAGCGCAGCACGGGGTCGATCTCATCCCCGGTCTTGGCCGAGAGGCGCTTCATCGAGGTACCAATCGCCGCGGTGCGCTCACCGCCGCCCATGCCAGAGATCATCTCACGCTCATGGCCAAGAAGGTACTTCGCAACGTCCCAGCCGCGATTAACCTCACCCACCTGCGCCGGAATATCGTCGCCATAGCTCTTCGGCACGGCGACATTATCGAGGAAGGTCTCGCAGAATGGCGAGGCACCGCTGATCAGCTTGATCGGCTTGGTTGAGCAGCCTTCGGTACTCATGTCGATCAGCGTGAAAGTGATGCCCTGATACTTGTTGTCCTTGTCGGTCCGCACCAAGCAGAAAATCCAGTCGGCTTGGTCGGCGTATGAGGTCCAGACCTTCTGGCCGTTGACGACCCAGTGATCGCCTTTGTCTTCACCATAGGTCTGCAAGCTCACGAGGTCCGAACCGCTGCCCGGCTCCGAATAGCCCTGACACCAGCGCACTTCCCCGCGCGCAATTTCGTTGAGGAACTTTTGTTTCTGGCCTTCGGTGCCGAACTTAAGCAGCGCCGGGCCAAGCATCCAGATACCGAACGAGCTGAGCGGTGGACGCGCGCCGATACGGCTCATTTCCTGACGCAGGACTTTGGCTTCCGCCGCGTTCAAGCCCGCGCCGCCATATTCCTTGGGCCAAGACGGCACGGTGTAGCCCCTATCGCGCGCGGCCTCGAACCACGCTTTTTGCGCGTCGTTCTTGAACGTGGCGCGCTTTCCGCCCCAATAGACATCGGCGTCATCGCGAACCGGCTGCCGCATCTCTTCAGGGCAATTCGCCTCAAGCCAGGCGCGTGTTTCGGTGCGGAAGGTCTCGATATCGGACATGATCCGACTCCTCTCTCAAATTGATCCCACTTGACGTTCACGTAACGTGATTTGGGCAGCGCCCGCAAGCGGTGATTGCCCGTCAAACGAAACGAATGCGCATGCCGTAGCGTCAAGCCAAACTCGTGACGCTTTGCGACACCTTGCGCCATTGACGCCGGGGCCCAGCGACCTAGGCTTGGGCAAAAGATTTGGAGAGGGAGTTCGAGATGCGATTCTCGGGAAAGACGGTTGTCGTCACGGGGGCGGCGTCCGGAATTGGCGCGGCTGCGGCCAAGCTGTTTGCGAGCGAAGGCGCCATCGTGTTCGCCGCCGACATCAATGAAGAAGACGGGAAAGCCGTATGCGCCGGTGGAGACGGCGATCTGCGCTTTGTTCATTGCGATGTCTCCGACACCGCCTCGATCAAAGCGTTGATGGACCAAGCCGCCGCTGAGACCGGCGGGATCGACACCGTGTTCAACAACGCCGCGGCGGGAGGCGCGCGTCCGCCTATCCACGAGATCGAGCCCGAAGAATGGGACAGCTCGATGGATTTGATCCTTCGTTCGGTTGCCTTCGGCATCCGCTACGCCGTGCCGCACATGATAGATCGCAAGGGCGCCAGCATCGTAAACGTGTCGAGCGTCGCAGCCATAGGACCAGGCTATTCGCCCACGGCCTACGCGGTGGCGAAGTGCGGCGTGCTTCACCTGACCAAATGCGCCGCCACCGATCTCGCCGAATTCGGCATCCGCGTGAACGCTGTACAGCCTGGCTTTATCAACACCAACATCTTCACCGCCTCGCTGGAAATTCCGGACGATATGAAGGTGATGGCGAAACAAGTGATCGCGCAAGCCAGCTCGAACGCGCAGCCCGTGGCGCGCGGCGGGCAGCCGATCGATATCGCCAACGCGGTCGCCTTTCTGGCGAGCGACGCGGCCAGCTTTATGACAGGCACATCAATGCTGGTCGATGGCGGTTTGACCATTGGCCCGCGCCACAGCTGGGATCCTGAAGGCGAAAGCCCACTCGACGCGTTGATGGCGATGGAAGAGCAGGTGAAGGCCGCTGCCGCTCAGGCCGAGGGAGCCAACGCCTAATGGCCTTCATCGAGGGCAAAATCCCCATGCGCCTTAAGCTGATCCACGGATTTGGCGCGGTCGCCTTTGGCGTAAAGGACGGCGGGTTCCTGTTCTTCTTGCTGTTTTACTACAGTCAGGTGCTGGGCATGGATGCGGGACTTGTAGGCCTGATCTTGCTGGGCGCGCTGCTAATCGACGCGTTCGTCGACCCAGTTATTGGCTACATGTCGGACCGAACCTACACCCGTTGGGGCCGCCGATTGCCTTGGCTGTACGCGGCCCCCATTCCGCTCGCCGCCATGTGGGTTCTCTTGTGGTCGCCCCCAGGTGGGGTCGCGCCAAGCCCGCTTGGCCTCCTCGGCATCATGGTGGGGGTGCGCGTATTGCTGTCCGCGTGCGAAGTGCCTTCGGTCAGCCTCGTGCCCGAACTAACCTCGGATTATTCCGAGCGAACGACGCTGTTCCGCTACCGTTACCTCTCCGGCTGGATGGGCGGAATTGTGATGATGATCCTCGCCTACACGGTGTTTATGCCGGGGGAAAACGGACTGCTTACTCAAGACGGCTATGGCGCGTACGGCACGTTTGGCGCGGTCCTCATGGCGCTGGCAGTTCTGGGTTCAGCCATCGGTCAACACCATATCGTCGCACATTTGCCCGAGACCAAGCCCGCGCCTTTTAACCTAGGGGATGCTTTTGGCGAGATCAAAGAAGCGTTTAGCGAGAGAGCTTTCCTGATCTTCGCCGCCGGGGGGCTGGCCGCCTACATCAGCCAGGGCATGACCTTCTCGATCACCAATTACCTCAATATCTATGTTTGGCAATTGGACCGAGTGACGTTCGATTGGGCGCCCGCTTGGTTGAACGGGCTGACGGCCTATCCCTTCATCCTTGGCGTGTCAGTGGTCGGCATGTTTTTGATCGTGGGCCCAATGCACGAGAGGTACGGCAAACCCAAAAGCGCCGCCATCGCAGCGATCATTGCGTTGCTAGTCGGGCTTTTGCCCTACGCACTTTTCCTCGGCGGGTTGTGGCCAGAAGTCGCGACACTCTCCTCGACCACGCTCTATTTTGGCTTCCTCATCTTTTCGAACATGTTCGGTGTTGTGATCATGATCTCGGCGTCATCGATGATCGCTGAAATTGTCGAAGCTTTCGAAGATCGCACTGGTCGACGCGCGGAGGCCGCGTTCTATTCGGGCAATTGGCTGGTTCAAAAGTGCGCCACGGGCTTTGGCGCGGCTCTAACGGGTCAAATCGTCGCGTTCTCGCAGCTGGAGCAGGGCGCCGACCCGACCACCGTTCCGATGAGCGTGCTCACGACCATGATTGTGACCTTCGCCGCCGCAACAATCGTGTTGGCGCTGCTCGCCGCGTACTGGCTGGGCCGCTTCCCGATAACGCGCGAAGAGCATGAAGCGCGTATTGCGGCCCGAGCAGGGGCGACCGCCGAAGCCACGCAAGAACCATCGCTTGCGCGGTAGTCACCCAAACCCGCAAAAAGAGTGGTTGGCGCAGGGCCGTCGCTGTGCCACCTAGACGCCCAAGCAATTCAGTGGATCGAGAGAGAGGACACCCCCATGGATTTTGAACCAACAGAACGCCAAGCCTATTGGGCCGGCCGCGTGCGCGATTTCATCGAAAAGGAAATCCGCCCGAATATGGATGTCTACAAACAGCAAGACGCCGAGGGCGACCGCTGGAAAGTCATCCAGATCATCGAAGACAAGAAGAAACTCGCCAAGGAAGCGGGCATCTGGAACCTCTTCATGCCGCCGCGCAACGACAGCCACCATCACGTGGATGAAACCTACGAGTTTGACGGCCCTGGCCTCACCAACCTCGAATACGCACTGTGCGCCGAAGAAATGGGCCGCATTGGCTGGGCTTCGGAAGTCTTCAACTGCTCCGCGCCCGACACCGGCAATATGGAAGTTTTCTTCCGCTATGGCACGCGCGCGCAAAAGGACGAATGGCTCACCCCGATCATGAACGGCGAGATCCGCTCCGCCTTCCTCATGACCGAGCCGTACACAGCCTCCTCCGACGCGACCAATATCGAGACTCGGATCGAACGCGATGGCGACGAATATGTGATCAACGGGCGCAAATGGTGGTCGTCGGGTCTGGGCGATCCGCGTTGCAAAATCGCGATCGTCATGGGCAAAACCGACTTCGAAGCCAAGCGCCACGCGCAGCAATCGATGGTCCTGATGCCGATCGACTCACCTGGTGTGAACATCATCCGCCACCTTCCGGTCTTCGGATATGACGACGCACCGCATGGCCATATGGAAGTGGAAATGAAGGATGTCCGCATCCCGGCCTCCAACATGCTGCTGGGTGAAGGCCGCGGTTTCGAAATCGCGCAAGGTCGCCTTGGGCCGGGCCGTATCCACCACTGCATGCGCACGATCGGCGTCGCCGAAGAGGCGTTGTCCAAAATGTGTCGCCGCATCCAGGAGCGCGAAGCGTTTGGCAAACCGATCTACAAGCATTCGGTCTGGGAAGAGCGCGTTGCGCGCGCCCGCATCGATATCGACATGACGCGTCTGCTGTGCCTCAAAGCCGCCGACATGATGGACAAGGTCGGCAATAAGGGCGCCAAGCAGGAAATCGCGATGATCAAGGTGCAGGCGCCCAATATGGCGCTGAAGATCATCGACGACGCGATCCAAGCCCATGGTGGTGGCGGCGTGTCGGAAGACTATGGTCTCGCCGCGGCCTACGCCCATCAGCGCACGCTGCGTCTGGCCGACGGTCCCGACGAGGTGCACGCGCGTTCGATCGCTCGTATGGAAATCTCCAAGCACCCGCCGGTCGAAGGTCCCACCGCCAACGCTCTGCGCGGCGGCGTCGGCTCGCCCGCCAACGATGGCGGGTTCAGCTCGGGCGATATGGGCGTCGCCCGCTAACGGATAACCAATCCGCAAGGACGGGATGAAAAGCGGGGCGGTGTGCGAATGTGCGCCGCCCCCTTTTTCCAAGAGGGTCTGAAAGACGAAAAATGGATATCGATTTTGACAAAGAAATGGTTGGCACCGTCGAGGTGGAAGAGCGAGACAAGCTCGATCTCGACGCTCTGACCGCATGGTTTGAAGCCAACGTCGAAGGCTTCGCCGGCCCGATCAGCTACACCAAATTCAAGGGCGGCCAGTCGAACCCGACCTATAAGATCGAAACGCCCTCTTCGAACTACGTGCTGCGTCGTCAGCCCTTTGGGAAATTGCTGCCCAGCGCGCACGCCGTTGACCGCGAATACGCAGCGATGACCGGCCTGCACCCCACCGGCTTTCCGGTTCCCAAGACTTATGGGCTTTGTGAAGATACCGAGGTCATCGGTTCAAAGTTTTTCGTGATGAGCATGGCCGATGGCCGCTCGCTCTGGAACGGCGCTCTGCCCGGCCTCCAGCCGGCCGAGCGCCGCGAGCATTACAACGCGCTGATCGATACGATAGCGGACATGCACCTCAACGATCCGCAGGAAATTGGCCTTGGCAACTACGGCAAGCCGACTGACTATTGCGCGCGCCAGATTGGCCGTTGGTCCAAGCAGTACAAGCTCTCTGAAACCGAGCTTATGCCCAAGATGGAACGGCTGATCGAATGGCTGCCCGGCACCATTCCGCCGCAGCACGGCAGCAGCGTCGTCCATGGCGATTACCGTCTCGACAACGTGATATTTCACAAGACCGAGCCGCGCATCATCGCAGTGCTCGACTGGGAGCTCTCAACGCTGGGCGATCCGATTGCCGACTTCAGCTATCTGATGCTCAACTGGTTCCAGCCCGCCGACGGACGCGCGGGGCTGCTCGGCCTCGATCTGGGCGAATTGGGCATTCCGACGGTAGAAGAGGCGGTTAAGCGCTACGTTGCGCGCACGGGATATCCGGTCCCGCCAATGGATTGGTACTTCGCCTACAATCTGTTCCGCCTCGCCGGGATTATGCAGGGCATTAAGAAACGCGTGATCGATGGCACCGCATCCTCGGCCCACGCAAAACAGATGAGCGACCGCGTCTACCCGTTGGTGGACCGCGCCCATGAGTTTGCGCTGGCGGCGGGGATGCCGGAGTAAGCGCTAGAACGAGGCGTTGAAGCTCACCAAACCGCCGACATCATCCGGGGCGTTCGAAAAATGGCCAGGCTGGCGCCGGTGAAACGCGCTGGCGCGGGCGTATCCGCCAAAGAGCGGCGTTGCCCATGCCAGTTCACTCATGATCTCCCGCCCTTCAGGCGACAGCGAGAGGCTTTGCCGGCCAATGATCGGGGTCTCCGTCGTGTAGTCAAACGCGACCGGCAAATCGAAGATGAGATCTCCGCCGCTTACACGCAAAGGCTGACTGATCCGAACGCCCAGTGTATTGCCGTGGCCAAGAGTATTCGCGCGCGACACGTCAAACGACCACGCATCGCTGGTCAACTTCGATCCTGAGCTGATTTGGGCGGAACCGCGCGGCTGTGTGATTCCGTAGCGCAATGCGCCGCCGAAATGCCACGAACCGGTGCGGTGCGAAATCCCTGCGTCAATAAAGAACGTATTCGCGCCGCGAAAACCGAGCGCCGGACTAAAGTGCCCACCCAGCATCGTTTCGGCTTCGCGCAGCACGGTGAGCGCGGCATTGGCGTCGAAACGTCCAAATTGGCGGTCGGCGGCTAGGCTGAATGTCGAGGTGGGTCGTCGCTCGCGCTCGGTGACAGTGTTCCCTTGCTCGACCCGATTTCCCGCGAGCCACGCCTGCCCGCGCTCCGCCGAGGCCGTCAGCCCCCACTCGCCAAGCTGCTGGCGCACCGCAAACGCCACTTCGGCGCTATCGGTGAAACCCATATCTCCCCCCGCCAATGGAGCGATCGAAAAAGCGTTTCCTTGCGCGCCCTGGAGCTGACTTACCAAACCTTTCCCGCCTTGCATCAGCGCGACACCAATTTGTGTGTCCGGAGCGACCTGTGCCGCCACCCGCGCCGCCAGAACACGCGCGCCCAGCGCTTCGTCGGGCGTCAATTGCAGGGCGCTCTCCCAATTGAGGCCAGCCGCGCGCTCCCCTTCTCCAATCGTTACGGAGGCGGAGAAACCAGGCCGCGCCGAGTTTCGAGTGATCGCGCCGCGTTCCAACGCGCCGCGCAAACGTTGCAATTGGGCCGCGTTCTGTGTGGCTTCGGGACCAAATTCGACACCGTAGGCGCGGTCGTATCGATCAAGCACGACAGTCGAAAGACTTGCCGATTTGAGCGCGTCGCCCATAGCCGCCGAGCCCAATGCAAAGTCGCTTGCAAACCCGAGCGTGTTGGTTGTCCCAGCCAAGGTCGTGGTGCCGGCGGGTCGGAAGGCGGCCGCAATATCGAGTATTCCAGCCCCGAAAACAGCGTCGGTGCCCGCCGCCCCGGCGTCGCGCGCGCTTTCGAGAAGGATCTCGACAATCTCCGTGGCCTCAAGATTTGGAAAGGCTTCCGCTAATAAGGCCACCGCCCCAGCCACCTGCGGGGCGGAAAAACTCGTGCCCGAGAAAAGGGTGACAAATTGCTGGTTGCCGATCGTTTCGACAAACACTTCGCCGTCATCATAAACGCAGCAAATCGCTTCGCCTCGTGCCGTGAGATAAGAGGAAGCAAAGTCTCCGGCGCGATTGCTAAAGTCTGAGAACTCACCATTCTCATCGACCGAACCCACGATAATCACATTGCCATTTCCAGCGTTAACAGCGTCAATTGCGAAGGGATCGGGCTGGTCGGGCGGTATGGTGGGATCGGAGCCATCACCGTTGTTGCCAGCTGAAATGACAACAACAATTCCCGCGTCCGCGGCGCGCGATAAGGCGCCGCGTAGGTTCGTGTTCGCAGCGCCACCGCCCAGACTTATGTTGATGACCGTTGCACCCGTCGAAATGGCAAGATCGATGCCGGTCGCGATATCGTTGTCCGAAAACACACACCCCAAAGTTGGATCCTGCGGCGTGTCCGTCCCGCAAGACCCTGGCAAATCAGCGCGAATGGCCAGAACATCGGCGTCAAACGCGGTCCCAAGCACACCGGTGTCGTCTCGAGCCGCCGCCGCGACGAGGGCGACATTGGTCCCATGGTCGTCTTCGGGATTGATCCCACGATTGCCCACGACATCCGCCGAATTGGGGTGGATGCGGCCGGCGAACTCGGGACTATCGGTATCAATTCCGGTGTCGATGACAGCAATGATTTCACCCGTGCCCGTAAAGCCATCCTCCCAAGCCACCTGAGCTCCGTGAAACTCAGGACCGTCTGACCGGCGAAACTCAGCCGTGTTGAAATTGTCTGTAGGAGGCGGAGGGGGAGACGGCGGCGGAGGCGGCGGTGGCGGCGGTGGTGGCGGAGGAAGCGACGTTATCAGCGGCGCACCGCCCCCGCCTCCGCCGCAAGCGGACAAGGCCGCGCAGGCCAAAGCTGCCACAACAGGTTTCCAAAAAACTGGAGCCGAAAGGTCGGGCTTCGGACCCTCAAAATTTTCAGCCGAAAGGCGCTGATCTTTGGTCGGGTTAACTTTTGTATGTTGTCCAAGACCGTGGGGGATGTCGGGCATCATGCGCTCCATCATTTATCCCCCTAGGCCTCCAGACTAAGCTTGAAAGCGCGCAACTGACAAGCGCTTCCACCATGATCGGCTCAACCGGTTCCGGGGCGTTGCCAAGATGTCATTGTGCGGCTTAGCGCTAGGTTGGTTTCCAAAGTGTGACCCTCACGCTTGCGGCGCTGTCATCGCCCCGCTAGCAGCGCCTAACCTCACCCTTTCCGCAGCGCGGGTATCAACGCAGCGCCGCGACACCGCACTATGGAGCGTTTATGGCCGACCCCCTCATCGATCAGATTGAAGCCTCGTGGGAGGCGCGAGCGGACATTACGCCTGGCAGCGAAGTTCGCCACGCCGTCAACGAAGCGCTTTCCCTGCTTGATAGCGGTGAAGCGCGTGTAGCCGAGCCATACGGCGTTGGCGGTTGGAAGGTCAACCAGTGGCTAAAGAAGGCCGTGCTGCTCTCCTTCCGCTTGCAAGACAATCAGGTAATGGAAGCGGGCTCGGGCGGGGAGGCCGCGTTTGACAAGGTGCCGCTCAAGTTCGCGGGCTGGGGCGACAACCGCTTTCGCGACGCGGGCTTCCGCGTTGTTCCGGGCGCGATCGTGCGGCGTGGCAGCTTTATCGGCAAAGGGGCGGTTGTGATGCCCAGCTTCGTGAATATCGGCGCTTACGTGGGCGAAGGCACCATGGTCGACACATGGGCGACGGTCGGATCGTGCGCGCAAATCGGGTCGGGTGTTCACATTTCGGGCGGCGCAGGGATTGGCGGGGTGCTTGAGCCGCTTCAGGCGGAGCCCGTCATCATTGGCGATAACGCCTTTATAGGCGCGCGCAGCGAAGTGGCCGAAGGTGTGCGTGTGGGCGAAGGCGCCGTGCTCTCGATGGGCGTGTACCTAGGCGCGTCGACGAAGATTGTCGATCGGGCGACAGGTGAGATCCATATGGGCGAAGTGCCACCTTACGCGGTGGTGGTGCCCGGTTCGCTTCCCGGGAAACCGCTTCCTGATGGTTCGCCCGGCCCGTCTCTTTATTGCGCTGTGATCGTCAAGACCGTCGACGAACAGACCCGTTCGAAGACAGGGATCAACGAGCTGTTACGCGACTAGGGAACGATTCCCCCCGGTGTGACGTTACGTAATGGTGGTGTTTCAGCGGGGAGAGCGAGAATGAGCGAGACCAACAAAGCCATCCACATTGAAGATGATCACGCCCGAGCGGGGACGACGCCCGGCGTTGTCCGTCGCGTCTTGGCGTTCGGCCTTTTTGCCGCAGTCGTAGCAATGAGCGCCGCTTGGATTATCCCGGCCCTGTGGGGCTAGAGCCCTAGCGCGCCTCGGCGATACGTGTTTCGATAGGCGGAGAGCCGCGCTGGGTCGCGGCGTAATCTTCGACATCGCGCAATACCCGCAGCGCGTTACGGCTAGCGATCATTTCCAGCTCCGCTTGCGAGTACCCTCGCCGCACCAGTTCCGCGAAAAGGGCTGGATACCCGCTCACGTCTTCAAACCCCACAGGGCCTGACGGCATTCCGTCAAAGTCCGCGCCAATTCCGATGGCTTCTACCCCGGCCACTTCGCGGATATGATCAATGTGGTCCGCCATATCGGTCACCAAGGTGGCGGGCTCAGGATTGGCCTCGTCCCATTCCTTCATGGCCGTTTCCACCACATCAGGTCGACCTTGATTGAGCGCTTCGAGCCGCGCGTTCTCCGCCTCACGGCGCGAATGCCATTGCCGGCGTTCTTCGTTCAGAAATCCCGGGAGCGCCACCACCATGACGATGCCGCCATTGGTCGGGAGCTGCTGTAGGACGCTGTCGGGCACATTACGCGCGTGGCCGGTCACGGCCTTGGATCCCGAATGGCTGAAAATCACGGGTGCCTTGGCGACCTGGAGGGCATCGATCATGGTCTCCTCGCTCACGTGGCTAAGGTCCACCAGCATCCCGATGCGGTTCATCTCGCGCACCACATCCTTGCCAAACTCGGACAAGCCGCCGTGTTCGGGCGTGTCGGTGGCGCTATCGGCCCACGGCGTGTTGCGCGAATGGGTGAGCGTCATGTAGCGCGCGCCGAGCGTGTACATCTGGCGCAACACACCAAGATCCGAGCCAATTGAGTGTCCGCCCTCCATCCCAAGCAGGCCCGCAATTTTCCCTTCAGCTATGGCGTTCTCAACCTCGTCCGCCGTCTCGGCAAAGGCCATTTGCTCAGGGTAGCGCGCGATCAGTCTCTTGGTGACGTCAATCTGCTCCATCGTCATCTTGACCGCTTCGGGTTCTGGCAGGCTCGCGGGCACGTAGACCGACCAATACTGCGCTCCGACGTGCCCCTCGCGCAAACGCTTCAGATCGGTGTGCATGGCGCGGCCAAACGGATCCGACTTTGCGCTGATAAGCGTATCGTTGAAGTCGAAGCGGTTGATCTGATTCTCCAACCGGATGCGCAATTGCAGCGGCGTGTCGTTATGACCGTCGAACACCGGCGCAACTTCCAGCGCGGCTAGCGCAACCTCCATCGCAGGGTCGGGCGCTGGCCCTTCCAAATCCAATTGTTCCGCCAGGTCCGGTCCGGCGGCGTTCTGTGCGGCCAGGCCCGACGACAAAACCAGAGCAAGGACGAAAGCGATTGATCTCGTGCAAAGAGCTTGTTGCAACATTCAATAGGACCCCGATACATCGGTCAGAAAAGGAGTTTCACGAATTGGCCCCAAGCCCTACCGCAGCCGATCTGATCGAGCAATTGAACCTCGCGCCGCACCCCGAAGGCGGCTGGTACCGCGAAACGTGGAGAGCGCCGGACCGAGCCAATGGGCGCGCGGGTGGGACCGCGATCGTGTTTCTCCTAAAGGCGGGCGAACGGTCGCACTGGCACACGGTCGACGCTGAGGAGCTGTGGATCTGGCAGGGCGGCGACCCGCTGACGCTTCGCATCGCCGCGAGCGACGCGGGACCAGTGCATGAATTGAAGCTTGGAGGGAAGCCGCTGCAAGGCGAAGAGTTGCAAGGCCTTGTTCCAACTGGAGCGTGGCAAGCGGCGGAAGCCATGGCGCCCAGCGGGGGCACACACGGTTACTCGCTCGTATCCTGCGTGGTCGTGCCAGGTTTCGATTTTAGCGGGTTCACGCTCGCGGATCCAAATTGGGAGCCCGGCACGTGAATCTCTCTGATCGCGGCGACGCCCAACAAGCTATCCTGGAAACCCTGTCGGAGCGCGGCGAGGGCAAGTCGATTTGCCCAAGCGAGGCGGCTCGCAAGCTAGTGGGACCCAAAGGGGACTGGAGGGGAAGTATGGAGCGCGTGCATGAGGCGACTGACGCTCTGCTAGAAGCCGGCGCAATCCGGCTGTCTCGGAAAGGGAAAGAGATCGATCAGCGGCGCGGTGCCTATCGAATTGCGCGCCGCTGACCGTCTCTAGTCTCGATGTTTCGAGGTTCAGGTAAGATGCTTCGAGATCTTACCCGTCATCTTCATCATGTTGATTTCATCGTTGCCGATCACAGCGCCCAGCTTGGCGTCAGGCACGATGGTGCGCTTGTCGCTCTCTTTCTGGAGGCCGTTGGCCTTGATGTAGGCCCACACTTTCGAAGTGACTTCGGTGCGCGGCATGGGGCCTTTGCCAACCACCGCCTCGAGCTCGCTCGAAAGCTGCACCGGTTTTTGCAGAGCGTTTGCCATGTTATTTCTCCCTTATTGGTTATGGCAGATTATTCGATGTCATCATCGTCGAATTCGAAGTCGTCCTCTTCGTCAGGCGTGCCCGTGAAGGGCGCGTAGAGCACCGCGCAGGCCGTAACGAAGCCTTTGATCGAGGCGATGAGGTCTTCTCGACTGGCCCCCGGCATCAGCGTCAGAGGCAAATCGGTCGCGAAGATCTGAAAAACGTAATGGCGGGTTTCGCCTTCGGGCGGATCAGGCAAGAGCCATTCCGAATTGCCAACAGCGTTCTTTCCACTGCGAGGGGGCACTTCGCCCTCAAGCAGCTTGCCGCGCTGTCCGGCCAGGCCCCAGACAAGCCATTGCACCCGCGGCGCGGCGGATCCGTCGGTAACGTCCTCCACGATCACCACAAGCTCTTGGCTGCCAGCGGGCGGCGCCGTCCACTCTAGCGGCGGCGCGACGGCGTCTTCCTCTTTTGCCGTGAAGCAAGGATCCAGTTCTTCACCCGCCTCAAACGCAGGGCTGGTCAGCTTGAATCCACCGCGTTCAAGCGTGCGCTTATCACCCAGCGTCGCAATTGCGAGGCCGGAATGGCGCACGGACTGCGGCAAAGAGGAGGCCAGCCAGTCGGGAAAATCAGTCATGATTTGAATCGTTCCATTTGCCGGGAATCTAGTGCCATCAGGGGGCAAGCACGAGGTAGCGGGCGCGCTTTTGAACCGTTTCCTGCGGAAAAACGCGAAAATCACCCCACAATTCGGGCTTTTTGCCGCCTTGAAGCCACATTGAAACCGCTAACGGCCTCCGTTTCCGACGCGCCACATTGAATCCTTAAGGTCTTTATTGCAGGTCTAGCGCTGACATTTGCTTGGAGTTTCCCCCATAAATGCCAACTGGTCGCACAATTGTATCGTCAGCGCTCGCCATCGCTCTGGTCGCCTGTGGAGGCGGCGGAACAAGCTCTTCGCCACCTGTGACAGGTGGGCCGGCACCCACACCAACCCCCACCTCCACAACGGGCACAGCGTGCACGGTCGCCGAAGAAATCGACTTTGCCGATGCGGTTCTCAACGAATGGTATCTGTTCCCGGACTTGCTCGACGACACGGTCGACCCGGATGATTTCGATGACGTGCAAGATTTCCTCAACGCGCGCGTCGCGCCTGCCCGCGCGGCGCAGCGGGATGTCGGCTTCACGTTCGCAACATCCATCGCTGAAGAGAACGCGCTGATTGCATCAGGGTCCAGCGCCGGGTTTGGCATTCGCTTGTCCTACGACACAGACAATGACCGCGTCTTCGTTCTGGAAGCGTTCGAGAACGGGAACGCCTTTGCGGCCGGATTTGACCGCAGTTCGGAATTGCTGGCCATCGGCGAGCCTGGTGGATCGCTGCAACTCGTATCAGACTTGATGGCCTCTGGTGGACCAAGCGCCGTCATTGACGCGTTGGGGCCGTCAACAGCCGGCTTGGAACGCGTCCTCCGCTTCACCGAACCCGGAGGGAACGTCGTCGAAACGGTCGTGACGAAATCTGATTTCGATTTGGACCCCATCTCCGACCGGTACGGAGCTCTTATCCTGGACGATGGGGGAAAGAGAGTTGGTTACCTGAATCTGCGTACCTTTATTGTAGGCACATCAGACCAGCAGCTCGTCGACGCTTTCACCGAGTTCAGCAACGAAGGCATCGACGAGATTATCCTCGACTTTCGCTACAATGGCGGCGGGCTGGTTCGTATTGCCGAGTTGTTGGGCGACCTCCTGCGCGGTCCCAACACGGGCAATGTCTTCAGCCGGACAGAGCTTCGTCCCAGCAAGTCTGATGAGAACGAAACCCGGTTTTTCCAAGCCACCGCCAGACTGGTAGACCCTCAAACCGGGGATTTGGGCAACTCGGTCTCCCTGCCTTCGATCGCGCCGATGAGAATCGCGCTGATCGGGACGAGCAGCACCGCCTCGGCCAGCGAACTGGTGACCAATTCGATGATCCCATATGTCGCCACTAACAGTCTTGGCCTCATAGGGGGCAACACTTCAGGTAAGCCGGTGGGTCAGTTCGGCTTCGATCTGGATCGGTGCGATTTGCGCGTGCGCGCGGTGACGTTCCAGACCGTGAACGCCAACGGGGATGGTGAGTATTTTACCGGCCTCGCCGATGTCATTCCCAACACCTGCCGCGCCGAAGATGATTTTTCGACCCCCCTTGGCGATCCGAGCGAGGCTTCGATTGCCACGGCGCTCGATTTTCTGGCGGGGCGCAGCTGCACGGCCATCTCAGGAGGCGGCATCACCGCGCAGAGCGCAAATCGGCGTCAGATTCTGCAGCCCGCCCGGCCCAATGCGGTGCAATACGAAAATCCGGGCGTTTTCTGATCCTAATGCGCTTGCGACGGCGCGGGCTCATGCGGCCCGCCCGTTGCGTTGGCGATAGCGGTTGCGATCACCAAGTCAGCGGGCGCAGGCTTGGCAACCAATTGCGCTCCGAGTTTGCGCACGGTTTCGTTGTGACGATCAAGGTCGCCCGAATGCAGAATGAACGGGATACCAAGCTTCTCCAATTCGTGCGCAACCGCGAAACACGTGTTGCCTTGGCCTAAGGACACATCAAGCACAGCGGCGCTGATCGTCTCCTGACAGGTCGCAATATGATCGAGCGCTTCTTCCACAGTCGCCGCGTTCAGAGCCGTGCAGCCGCAATCCTCCGCCGCAAACCCCAGGTCCATCAGGATCAAGGGTTCGTCTTCCAACAGAAGGATCGTGTGCGACATGACCTGCTATTCCTGCTTGCGCGCTGGCACGGTGATGGTCGCGGTCAGGCCCTCAGACGTCCATTCGCGCTCGATAGTGCCGCGTCCCGTAGCCAGCAAACGGTCTACGATAGCGGTGCCGGTGCCGGACGAAACCGCGTCGCTTTCAAGGGCGGGTCCGCCACGCTCCGTCCAGACAATAACGAGCGCCGCCCCGTCCTCACTCGCTTGCCACTCGACAGCAACCCGGCCTTCGTCCTGCGACCACGCGCCATGCTTCGTCGCGTTGGCGGCGAGTTCGTGAAGGATCAGCCCGACAATCGAGATCGTCGTAAACGGCATGCGCACGCCGTTGCCGATGAGTTCCAGTCGCTCGCCATCGCGATCGTAAGGCAAAAGGACCGCGCGGATCGCTTCGCCAATCTGGATGCTTCCGGACGACGCATCATCCAGCGTGGTCTCATACGCGCGGCCAAGGGCCTGGATGCGAGAATTGATCTCGGCCGCTTCGCCCTGAATGCCGCGCACGCGGCCCGTCACATTGACGATCCCAGAGATCACCGCGAACATATTCTTCATCCGGTGAGAAAGCTCGCGCGCCATTTCCTTAGCGTGGCGTTCCTCCGCGCGCGCCGCGCGCACATCGGATACGTCCCACTGGCTTCCAAAAAAATACACCAGTTGGCCCGTGTCATTATAGATCGGGCCCAGATGGAGCGCGTTCCAGAACGTCGTGCCGTTCTTGCGATAGTTGAGCAGCTCGACCACCACGACATCCTCGTTGGCGATCGCCTCGCGAATGCGGGCAATGGGCTCTGGATCGGTCTTAGGCCCCTGAAGGAAGCGGCAGTTTCGGCCCAGAATCTCGTCTTCGGAGTAGCCTGTGAGCCTGCGAAACGCGCGGTTGGCGAAGACGATGGGCAGATCGTCTTGATTTGGATCGCAAAGGCAGATGGCCATGCGCGTTTGCGCCATGGCTTGTTCAAACAAGACGCCGGACGCGCCGGAGAAATGATCTTCGCGATGGCCCGAACGAAACCGTTCGGGCGCATCGTCAAACCGCATATTCGCCTGACCGGGCCGGTCGGCGGGGCGTTCGTCGTCTGTGTTCACGAGGTGCGGCCCAACAAAACCTCAGCGCATGCGCGACGAAGCGTTGCCGTTGCGGCCATTTTCGAAGGCTGAGGCCCAAAGGCCTGCGGGTGCGCCATGGTGATCCCTCTCCTATGGTGCGCATCTAGTCGTTATGTCGCGAGTATCGCGCGAGCCACTCGCATAAGCAAGTGCATGCTCTGCAACCGCGCCTTAGGGGTTTTGCGGACCGCTAAACGGGGTTTCGTCGGTGTATGCGCACCCAAAAAGAGTGTCGTCCCCCAACATGACAGTGGCGGCAAACGGATAGGTGCGGTCGCTCATCCCATCGCTGCACTCGCCCGGGGTGATCGCCACCTGGACCGGCTTGCCTTCCAGTTCCCCCGAGAAACCCAAACCGTTATTGCCGGAAAAGCGGGCCAGAGCGAAGGCCGCACCATCCATATCGTCTGGGGTCGTATATCGCGCCGCGTGGGCGCCATTTACCTCGGCCGGGATGTCGAGGCCCCAGAAGGGCTCTGTTCCCAGAACAGCAATCGCGGTCTCGGCTGGGATACCGTCGTAAACCTCGCCATCCGGATCGATCCCATCCCCCGATGAACACGCGCTTAGGCCGGTGAAGAAGGCAACAGCCGCCACAACTAAGATCGATCGAACCATGGCCTCGAGTTTCACGCAAAAGGCGGGCTCGATCAAGAGCCCGCCTTCGCGATGATCGATCATCTCGCGCGCAGTTACTGCGGCATCAGAACCGTGTCGATCACGTGGATGAGGCCATTGGACGCTTCCACATCCGTGCCCGTCACGGTCGAGGTGTTGCCCGCAGCATCCGTCAGGACGACCGCGCCATCGACCACGGCCGCGGTGAAGGTGCCGCCGCCAACGGTGGTCACGGTGTAACCCTCTTCGCCAGCGCCAGCGATCGCTTCGGTCAGCGTCGCGGCGTCAACCGCGCCTTCGACAACGTGATACTGCAGGATCGCGCCCAGCGTTTCGGTGTCTTCGGTCGTCAGCTTTTCAACCGTGCCTTCGGGGAGCTTGGCAAACGCGTCGTTGGTCGGCGCGAACACGGTGAAGGGGCCCTCGCCGCTCAGGACTTCGACCAGTTCAGCGGCGGTGACAGCGGCGACGAGCGTCGAGAAGCTCTCATCGCCCACCGCGACTTCAACAATAGTGCCAGCCGCGGTCGCTTCCTCGGCCACGGCGGTTTCGTCAGCGGCGGTTTCTTCGGTGGCTTCACCAGCGCAAGCGGCGAGCGAAAGAGCGACAGCCGAAGCCATTGCGAACTTAAGGGTTTTCATAGGGGATCCTCAGTTTTGCCTGATTAAAAATTGCGATGACCAGGCCAATGGAGGTTGGCCCGGTCACCACAGGTACGAATGACATGCGCAAAAGGTTGTTCCGAGTTCGTGACAAAACGCAATTGGCCGCAGGGTTGCCGGAACTGGAACTCGCAAAGCCCATTGTAGGCTCATGATTTTTGACCCTTCTCGCACAGCCGGGCTTGAACGCATGGCCGACTTTCTTCCCCGCGCCGGACGCGCTTACGCCAACACGCGCAATTACGATGATGGCGCGCCATCCGACAACGCCAAGGCTCGGTCCAACGTCTCACAGCTTTCCCCGTGGCTGCACGCGGGATTGGTCAGCGAGGCGGAAGTCGTCGACGCGGTGCTCGGCCAACACAGCCCGGGCGCGGCGGAGAAGTTTGTCGCCGAAGTTTTTTGGCGGGTCTACTTCAAAGGGTACCTCGAACAACGCCCGAGCGTTTGGGCGAGCTACCTCGAAACGCGGGACGCGGCGCTCGCCCGCGTCGCAGACAATTCCGGCCTGCGCAAAGCCTACGACGAGGCCACGAGCGGTCGCACCGGCATCGAAGCGTTCGATCACTGGGCGCGCGAATTGGTCGAAACAAGCTACCTCCACAACCACGCCCGCATGTGGTTTGCGAGCGTCTGGATCTTCACTTTGCGCCTCGATTGGGAGCTGGGCGCGGATTTCTTCCTCAAGCATCTCATCGATGGCGACGCCGCGTCGAACACGCTGAGCTGGCGCTGGGTCGGCGGGCTGCACACCAAGGGCAAGACCTACCTCGCCCGGCCCGACAACATCGCCCGCTACACCGCCAACCACCCGCAAGGCCCTCTTACCGCCGAGGGGTTAGCGGAGGACGCCCTCGCGCTTGAAGAAGACGCCGAGCACACGCGCC
This sequence comes from Pseudomonadota bacterium, assembly GCA_039186235.1. Classification (GTDB taxonomy): domain Bacteria; phylum Pseudomonadota; class Alphaproteobacteria; order Sphingomonadales; family Sphingomonadaceae; genus Erythrobacter. The sequence continues at coordinate 57,151 of JBCDAE010000021.1, forward strand.
TCAAACTCGATTTGCCCGGCTCCCCCGACATCACCCAGCCTTACGCCCTGCTGCTCCACGACGAAGCGGCGAGCGCGGTTCCGCTCCAGCTTGCGCACCCGCCCGCGCTGATCATCGGCGCGGCGCGGCCCGGTGCGCGGTCTCGGGGCCAAGCGGGCGAGGCAGCCGCGGCGTTTGCCAGCGGCGCGGTGACGTCCGGCGTCGAAGCCGCTCACCAGGAGTACGCCGCGCCCACCGCCATGTGGGCCGAGGGCGAAAAGCTCGCCCCGCTGCTCGACGACGCCGGCGTCACCCAGATCGCCGTGCCCTACCTTCCGGTGGGCTGGACGCGCGACGCGCTGATGCCCGACATCGCGCCCTTGATCGCCAACCACCGCGCGCATTGGATCCTCGACGATCTCAACAGCGCAACGTGGCCGCACGCCAAGGCGGGCTTCTTCGGCGTCAAAAAGCAGATCGAAAAGGTGCTGCGCGAGATTGGCCTGTCCGGTTCAACACTCTAGAGCGCAAACGCCTATCAGCCCGATCACATCACCTTGTCGGGGCGCGGCTCGTGCTTGTGCTTGTCGCCCTTGCCAAAATGCCGCTCCAGCCGCTCGGCCAGCACGTTCGCCGCCTTGCGCGCGGCGTCGTCCACCTTGGCCGCGTGCGCCGTCACCCCCAGCGGTTTGCCCCCGCGCGGGCGCGCTTCGATCATGCAGGCCTTGTCATCCGAGCCACCCTTGGACGCGTTTTCGTCCGAAACATGCACTTCCAGCCGCGTCAGCCGATCTTCAAAGCGAGCGAGTTTTTCGCGCAACATCGCCTCAACGCGTTCGGCCACATTCTCGGTGCCCATAACGGAGCTGTCGGAGTTAAACTGCACCTGCATGGTCATGACGGGGTGTCTCCTCTCTTTTCGCTTTTATGACACAGTCAATGTGGGCGCTCGATGAACGCGGTGCAATCGAAATCGGCGCAAAAAGCGGACAAAAGTGACACCGTGTCACTTTTCCTCGTCTTCACCATGTTCTTGTAAAAGCTGCATTATCTCGTCATCCGATATCGCGGACGGACACGGGGCGCCGCGCGAAAATTCGGGCGCAGGGGGCAAGGACAAGACCCCTTGGTACGCGCGCAGGGCCTCCAACTCGCCCGGCTCCTCGGGCTTGTGCGCGCCGGTGGCGACGTCTTCGCCCTTTTGCAACGCGCCCAGCAAAGCCTCGAAATCGCGCGCGTGCCGTTCCGCCTCCGGCCCCAGACGTCCGAACAGCGGATTGCCGCCGGGCGAATAGCGCGAAAGCAGCGCGACCGTCAGCCGCTCGTCAAAGCGGCGGTAGGACCCCACCTGCTCGCCCCCGAAATAGACCGGCACTTCCACGCCGTTGAGCGCGCGATCAAGCGCCGCGTGGGCGAGCACGTCGTAAGAATGGTGAAACGCCACCTCCCAGGCGAGATCGAAGGGTTTCCCCTTAAGCTTGGATCGCAAGCGATAGGCCGACTGGCGCGACTTATGCACCGACTTGGCGGCCTCGGTGACGGAATGCGTCGCGGACAAGGCGCGCAGGAACGCAACCTGCTTGTCGAGCGACCAAGCGTCACGGCGGGACGTTTTGGGCGGCTCTTTGGCGGGCGCTTTGGCGGGAGCGTCAGTGGGAGGGGGAACGAGGGGCGAGCGCGCGGGAGGATGTGGCATCCGCGAGTGTAGGGCAGATTTTGGGGAAGTAGGAAAGGGTCAGGCGAGGCGCTGGCGGAACCAATAGGCCAGCTCGTCTTCGGTGAGTTCACCTGCGGCGAGCGATTGGACCGCGCCTACAGCCTCAATCGGGTCAAACGCCAATTCCATAGAGTTAAGCGCCAGAAAGGCGCGCGCCAGCACCCAGGCCGTGCGCTTGTTTCCGTCAGTGAAAGGATGGTTGCGCGCCAAACCAAAGGCGTAAGCCGCGGCGAGCGCGCACAGATCATCCTCGCCATATTCCCATTTGTTGCGAGGTCGCGAAAGCGCGCTTTCGAGCGCGGACCTATCGCGAACCCCTGATGGACCGCCATGCTCAGACAGCTGACGATCATGGATCGCAGCGGCCATCGCCGCGTCAAGCCAGACGGGTTCAAGCCGGATGGACAAGGGAAGCTACTTCGCCAGTTCGCGCAGGATATCGCGATCTTGGCGCATGATGCGTTCCGCCACTTCCATTTTTTCCGCGAAGGAAGGATCGGTGGCGGTCAACCGAATGCCATCCGGCGCTTCGGAGACGTACAGCTCATCCCCCGGCCCCACGCGCAGACGGGCAAGCACCTCCTTGGGCAGGATGATCCCGGCGGAATTACCGATCTTGGTGATCTTGAGCGGCTTGTTCATACGAGCGTTATAACGGCTCGCCTTTACGGGAGCAAGCCATGGCGCTTTGTGACGCGCTTCAGGAGGGGCTGCCTACGCGACCATCGCGTCGTCTTCCGAAGCCCCTGATAGGCGTCCAACCGCCATGGCGAGGCGCTCGGGCGGGAGCGTCAGCGGGAGGAAGGGCGAGGGGCGAGCGCGAGGGTGTGCGGCCCTCTTTGGAAAAGTGCGTAGGCGGGCCTGACCCGCCCAGTCCGCTATAGGGAAGAGTTGGCCTCTTCCTCGCGCTTGGCGATGCGTTCGGCGTCGGCTTTCTCGCGCGCCTCCGCGCCCATGCGCGCCTGTTCGGCGAGCCCGCGCCACGTCTTTTCGGATCGCAATTCACGCTCGCGCACATTGTCGAGCTTGGCTTCTTTCGCCGCTTTGGCGGCGGCGTCCGCTCGGTCGAGGTAGAAATCGTACGACTGGGGCATGACAGATCCTTTGGGAGAGAGGGGGGAAAGGCGGGCGTGGTCAAAAGGCGGGGTAGGGGCGCCGCGGCCGGTTGGCCGAGCGCCCCTCTTTGCCCGTTAGTCCGCCGCTGAAAGGTTCACGGCGCTTTCCTTGCCGTTGCGGCCCACTTCGACGTCGTAATTGAGGCGCTGCTCTTTATCGAGCGTTTGCATGCCGGCCGCCTGAACGGCGGAGATGTGCACAAAGCTGTCGCTCGAGCCGTCGTCGGGCTGGATGAAGCCATAGCCTTTATCGGTGTTGAAGAATTTTACGGTGCCAGTCTTGGCCATAAGTCGTTCCTTTCAAGAACGTAAGGGTTGCCGCGCCGCGACATGCGGGGCGGTCGTGCGTCAATTCGTTCAGATGAAAGGAAGTCGTCGTCCGGTTAACGCCGGGGGTCAGGTGACCAAGCGGCGGAGCGCAAATTTCAAGTTCCGTCGCAAATTCCGACGTCAGCGGCCCGCTTTTAACACACAATTGCCGGAATGGGAAATTATTGTTCAATTCTGAGGGGGAGGCGGTTTTGCGGGGCCCCTCACCCACCCGGATTGAACGCCAAACACTCCACCTCAATCGCCGCGCCGATCGCCAGCCCCTTCACCGCCACGGTGGAGCGCGCGGGGTAGCGGCCTTCTTTGAAGAAGGTGCGATAGACGCCGTTGAACGCGTCGAAATCCTCCATGTCCGCCAGAAACACGGTGCATTTGAAAATCGCGTCGTGCGTCAGATCGTATTTGGCCAGCGTCTCGCCAATCCGCTCCATCGCGCGGCGTGTCTCAGCCTCGATCCCGCCGGGCTCCAGTCCGCTCCCGTCCGCCGCCGTGCCGAGCTTGCCCGCCAGATACAGCGTGTCGCCAACCTGCACGGCTTCCGAATAGGGCGTCGAGCTGCCCTCCAGCGGGCGGTATTCGGGCGCGGTGGCGGCGGGCTTGGGCGTCAGTCGCGCGGTGATCTTGATCTCAAGCTCGCCCTCGGGCGCGTAGAGCCCGTTGGTGCCGATCACTGTCCAGGTGGGATACGGCGCTGTGATATAGCGGCTTTTCACCTCGGCCAGAGCGGGCAGCGAGGTCGGTATGTCGCGGTGGAACGAGATGATGTCGATCACATCGTCCCAGCTGGATCCCGCGCGCTCCAAAATCGTGCCGAGATACTGGAACGAGCGATCGTAGGCCTCTTCGCGCGTCTCCCCCTCTTGCGGCGGACCGAGGATCAGGCCCGACATATAGACGGTGTCGCCGTGGATGACGGCTTGCGAATAGCCGAACTGTTCCTGAAAGGCGCGCGCGGGCTCCTCTTGCGGCATCAGCGTTTGTTTGGCGGGCGGCGGCGCGGTTTCCTCCGGCGCGCTGTCTTGGGCGAGCGCCGGGGCGGCGCACAGGCTGGCGGCGAGAACGGCAAGGCTGGCGGTAAGGTTAGGAATACGCATAGGGCACCTTTGGCTGTCAGATAGGGCAGGTTCGGCTGCGAGGTTTGGCACATCCACGCGCGTTCCACCTACCCCCACCGATATCAGAGCGCCAGCACGCCCCGCGCCCACTCTTTTGGGGCCGATGAGGCGGGTTTCCCGATCAGTCTGAGCGCATTTCTGCAATTGCAACTAAATTGCATTAGTGGCACAACGAGTGTCCATGGAACACGCCAAATCTTACGACGCCAAATCCTACAGCGCCAAACCTTACAGGCGCGACCTTGCGAAGACGTTCAGCTTTCTCGCGCTGCACTTTATCGTCGGCTTTACCGTCGCCTACGCCTTCACCGGCCAGATCGCGCTCGCCGGGGGGATCGCGCTGGTCGAACCACTAGCCAACGCGGTGGTCTTCTTCTTCCACGAACGCGCGTGGCGCAAAGACTTCAGCTGGCTCGATCTGCTCGTGCACCGCTGCGCGCCCGAAAGCGAATTCGGCCCGCGCGTCGATGAAATCGACCAACCCGGCGCAAGGGTCTGATCACTGCGCCTACGAACGGCTGCGCTCGCTCAGACGCACATTACCAATAAAACCATCGCCAGCGTGCACGCGAGGGTGCGCACGTGGTTATAGGGCGTCCAGCGCGCGAGATAGAGGCGCCACATCTCGGCGCCTTCGGGCGTCGCCGGATCGACCGCGTCCAGCCGGTTGTTGAGCGGCACGTTGCCGACCACGGTCACCCCGAACATGCCCAGCGCGTAGACCCCGCCGCCCGCCGCCATCAGCGCCGCGTTCTCCCCGCCAAAGCCCATCAGGCCAAGCACCAGCAAGGCGACGCAGGCGAGGCTGCTGGTGAAGAACAGCGGCAGAAAGGCGCTGCGCAGGATCACGCGGTTGATCGATTGCATGGCGCGCGCGCCCGCCTCTTCGCCCAGCTCCGCAAAGGATCGCATCGCGAAGGTCGAAAAGGTGAAATAGACCCCCGCCATGATCCCGGCGGACACCGCCGAAAACCAGACAAGGGCCGGTATGATGAGGTCCACGAAGCCCCTCCCCCAATTGCGCCAACCCGGTGTTCGGGCAGCTTAGCCGTCGACTTCGTCTTCGCGCAAACAGAGCCTCTCGCCCGTCCCCGGTTCGTGCGCGCCTTATCGCTTAAAGGCGGAAAGCGGCCACGTGATCACCAGCGCTCCGCGAAGATCGCCCGGCGCAAAGCCGGTGGCGGCGTCTTCGGGGTAAAGCGCGTTGATCTGCGTCTTCAGCTCGGCCGCGATGGCGCGGCCGTGGCAGGTTGAACACGGCTGTTCGCGCATCGGGATAGCGCTCAGATAGTGGACGCGCGCCTCGCTCCCCTCGCCGGTTTGCACCAGGGTGGAGGCGGGCTTGGCGTCGATCACGGGCTCGCGCGCCAGTGTATCGTAGGCCGCGCGCAATTCCGTTGGCACCGCGTTGTCGGGATTGCGGTTGCGATCCGCGATGCGCCGCACAAGCGCGCCGCTTTGCTCGGATTGCATAGCCGCGATGGCGGGCGCCGCTTCGTGGCACACCGCAACCGCCTGCTGCGGCCCGCCCGCCTCCAGCGCCGCCTTCAGCTGCGCCTGAAGCGTGGCCTGAAACTCGGCGGCGATGGGCTGGGCGCGGGCGATGACCTGCGCTTCATCGAGGGCGGGCGCGTCTCCATCGCCGGCGGGTTCGGTTCCGCACCCGACCAGACACAGCGCCGCGGACAGCGCGCTCGCGCCGATGATCGGGCGAGCGCGCCAACGCGTCATTCGGCCGCGTCCTCCGGCAGGTACAGCTTCTTGCCCTTTTCTTCGTAGAGCTTGCTCATCTCCTCCATGCCGGCTTCCGCGTCGGCCACCGCTTCGAGCGAGGTCGCGGCGAGGAAGCTGTCAGGTTCGGAATTCTGCTTGGCGGCGAAATCGCGCACTTCCTGGCTGATCTTCATCGAGCAGAATTTGGGCCCGCACATCGAGCAGAAGTGCGCGGTCTTAGCGCCCTCCGCCGGCAGAGTCTGGTCGTGATATTGCTCGGCGGTGTCCGGGTCCAATGAAAGGTTGAACTGGTCGCGCCAGCGGAATTCGAACCGCGCCTTGGACAAAGCATCGTCACGGACCTGTGCCGCCGGATGCCCCTTGGCCAAATCGGCCGCGTGC
>JBCDAE010000022.1:0-56860 GCA_039186235.1 Pseudomonadota bacterium
ATGCCTTCTTCAACGGCAGCGCGCGTGGCGTGCAGCGCGTAGTCGACGCGGTCCTTGCGCTCTTTCACTTCGACCTCGGTCGCACCGCCCACCTTGATGACGGCCACGCCGCCGGCGAGCTTGGCAAGGCGCTCTTGAAGCTTTTCCTTGTCAAGCTCGCCGGCGGCGTGGCCGTCATCAAGGTGGGCGGTGCGACCGAGGTCGAAGTGAAAGAGCGCAAGGACCGCGTCGACGACGCGCTGCACGCCACGCGCGCTGCCGTTGAAGAAGGCATCGTCCCGGGCGGTGGTACGGCTCTGCTCTACGCCACGAAGTCATTGGACGGCCTCGAAGGCGCCAACGACGACCAGACCCGCGGTGTCGACATCGTTCGCCGCGCGCTGCAGGCGCCGGTGCGTCAGATCGCCAGCAACGCCGGCCATGACGGCGCGGTGGTCGCGGGCAAGCTGATGGACGGCAACGACGAAGCCATCGGTTTCAACGCCGCGACCGACACTTACGAAGACCTCGCCAAGGCCGGCGTGATCGACCCGACCAAGGTTGTTCGCACCGCGCTGCAGGACGCGGCTTCGGTTGCCGCGCTGCTGATCACCACCGAAGCGGCCATCGTGGACGCGCCGGAAGATAAAGCGGCGGCCCCCGCCATGCCCGATATGGGCGGCATGGGCGGCATGGGCGGCGGCATGGGCTTCTAAGCCCGACGCCAACCAACGCTTACAAAAAGGCCCCGTCGGACTTCGGTTCGGCGGGGCTTTTGATTCCGCAAGCCTTTGACAGGAGGACGCAAGAAGCCTAGGCGTCGACTACAGATGTAATCGAAGTGAGGCAGTTGGATGAAGTGGGTTCCCCTAACCGCGTTTTTGGCAATGGCTGGCTGCTCAAACGCGCCATCGGACGAGAGTAGCAGCGCGGCGCGCGCCGATGCGATAGACCTGCAAACCCCGGCCAAGATCCCCTTGCTCATGGAAACGTTCGGCGTCTCAGGGGTGGCCGTGACCGCCGTGTCGGGTGACACAATCCTGCTTTCCAAAGGGTTCGGCAAAACTCAGAGCGGTGACGCCTTCACCGCTTCGACGCGTTGCGGGCTCTTTTCCGCGACAAAGGCGCTCGCATCGCTCACCTACGCCAAGCTCGACGAGCAGGGTCTTATCGACCTGAACGCTCCGCTCGGCTCCTACATCGAAGACGCGCCCGCCGGCTGGGCTGATATCCCGTTTTACAGCCTGCTAAACCATTCATCGGGCATCACCATGGTGGTCAACAAGGGGGCGTTTGAAGACCTTACAGCGAACCCGCTGGCCAGCAACGCCGATATCTACGCGCTGATCCGCGAAGAACCGCTGGATTATGAAACCGGAACGGCTTCACGTTACCGACAATCCGGTTACGCTATTGGCGAAATGATCCTGGAAGAACGATTGGACAAAACATTCGCTGAACTGGTCGATGAGCTCGTCGTTGCGCCGGCTGAATTGTCCTCCACCCAACACCCAGCGATGGCGGCTCCCGATCAAGCCGCCATCCTGCTTAGCGCGGGCGGGTATGAAACCACCGCTGAAGACATGGGCAAACTCTTTGTCGCCTTAAACGACGGGTCGGTGCTTGAACCAACACGCTGGAAGACTTGGCTGCTAACGGACACCTATAGGTTTGGTGACTATAGCCTTGGAAGCATCATCGAAGAGCGGAACGGTGTCCTGACGGTCGGCCATAGAGGGGGCGGTGCGCGCGCCAATCTGCGTTACGCGCCGGACGAGAAGGTCGGCGTGATGGTGTGCACAGACGATCGAAGCAACAATGAGATCGCTATCTCCCTAGCTCAAATGCTGATCGCTGAAATGACCACCGGAGAGGCGCCACCCTTACCGCTGTGGGTCGCTCTCAGCGGGTATTCGAAAATGTCGGGTCAAGAGGTCATCGCGGCTTACCAATCCGCCAAACGCGAAGGGAAAACCTACGACCTTTCCGAAAGCGAAGCGGTTTTCAATCAGATTGGCTATGATTTTCTGGCGGATGAGAAGACGGCCGACGCGATCGAAGTGTTCGCATTTAACGTAGAGAGCTTTCCCGATTCCCCCAACGCGCACGATAGTCTGGGTGAGGCCTTGCTGACGTCGGGAGATACGGAAGCGTCGCTGAAGAGCTATCGCCACGTGCTGAAGCTGGACCCGGGCAACGCCAACGCGACCAAGATGATAGCTGGCATTCTGCGCGAGACGAAACAGACCCGGTAACGCCCCCATTTAAGCCCGTCCCACTTGCCGCTTTCCTACACTTGCCCCTTTGTGCCACGCCGCACAGATGGCACGCACGGACCCCAAAGCCAAACCCGACCCTTCCCTCACTCAACTCTCCCGGTCCATCGTGCGCCACGATGGCTGGACGGCCGAGAAGCAAACCGCGTTTCTGCGCATGCTCGCCGCGACGCAGAGCGTTTCGGCGGCGGCGAAGGCGGTGGGGATGAGCCGACAATCCGCTTACAAACTGCGCGCGCGGCTGGAGGATGGACCGTTCGGCGCGGCGTGGCGGCTCGCGAGCCAGGGTGGGCGGTCGCGACTGGTCGAGGCGGCGCTCGACCGCGCGATCAACGGCGTGGAAGTGCCGCATTACTGGCAGGGAGAACTGATCGGCACTTCGCGTCGTTACGATGAGCGCCTGACCGCCTTGTTGCTTAACTCGGGCGCGCTGACCGGCGCCGCGCGCGTACCGCCAGTGGCTGAAACCGAATACCAGCAGCACGACCTCACCCGGCTTTTGGATCGGATAGCCGTAGGACCCGAGGAATGGGGCGATCTGGACGACGAAAGCCGCTTTGCCTGGGGCGACGATGGCCGCGCCGAAGAGGGCCAAGCTGACGAGGTTGAAGAGACCGACGCATGGAACAAGGGCGATCTTGGCTAGGCCCAAGGGTTCGAAAGCCGGAGCAAAGTTGACATCAGCCGCTATGCGCCAAGTGTCGCCTTCCCGCCCGGGTGATCTAATTTATTGAATTTTTGCAGCTCTTTAACGGGGGCTAGACAAAGGCGACACCCTGTCGCCTTTGTCAACTTTGCACCCCGTCTTAGCCGCCCTTGCGGCTGGCGGCGGCGGCTTCGATCACCGCTTCGTCCCATGTCACCTGCGTTTGCGTTTGCGGGTTGAAGCGGGTGTTGGCGTAGCTCGCAGCCTCAGCGGCTTCGATTTCGGCCTTCGTCAGATACTGGCTTTCCTCGAGCGCGAACACGTCGATGCCGCGCGTGATCTCGGTCGCGTAGACGCGGCCGTTATACCAGTAGGACGACCAGTATCCGCCCACCACCAATTGCTCGGTGTCGATCGGTCCGCGATCGAAGAAGGCGATCTCTTTGGGGCTGGAGCTGTCGGTGAAGTCCATCACGCTGATGCCGCCCTGGTACCAGCTCTGCACGAACAGATCGCGGCCCGGAACCGGAATGATCGAGCCGTTATGCGCGACGCAGTTTTCCATGTCGGTCTGCGGCCCGGGCATCTTGTAGTGGCTGCGGAATTCGAGCTTGCCGTCGACGATATCGTAGATCGCGTTGGCGCCCCAGGTCATCGGGTCCTTCGCTGTGCAGCGCGGACGGCCACCGCCGCCCCATTCGTCGGTGAAGACGACCTTGGTGCCATCGTTGTTAAACGTGGCCGAGTGCCAATAGGCAAAGCCCTTGTCGAACACGGCGTCGGTGCGCACCGGGTTATACGGATCGGTAATGTCCATCAGGATGCCGTTGCCCGAGCACGCGCCCGCCGCGATGTTCAGCGAGGGGAACACGGTGATATCGTGACACTGGTTGGTCTGGCGCGTGTCCTGCGTGCCCTCGCCGCTGTCTCCGCCCAGCCACAGGCCGGCGATTTCATCGGTCTCCGGATCGGCGAACACGCGCGGGCTGCTGACAATGCGCGATTGCGAGGGATCGGCCAGCGGGATTTCGATCACGTCGATGCTGAACAAAGCGGTCTTTGTGCTGGACGGATCGGAGACGCAGCGCGCGAGTTCCTCGCTCTTGCGCACGCGGCTGGTGCCCGAATTGTAGACGATGATTTTCTCATCATCGTGCGAGACGACTGAGTGCGTGTGGCTGCCGCGACAGGTTTGCACCTGGCCGACCTGGCGCACCGCAGTGAGGTCGGAAATGTCAAAGATGCGCAGGCCCCGGAAGCGTTCGTCGGAGACATCGCCTTCAACGCCCTGCAAGCCGCAATCGACGCGCCCACGGGTCTGCTCGACGCTCATCACCAGAATGTCGCCGACGACCGAGACGTCGCCCTGGCCGCCGGGGCACACGACCGAGCTCATCAGCTCAGGAGCGCCATCGTCCACCAGTTTGTAGATGTTGAAGCCGTGATAACTGCCAGCGATCATGACGTCGTCAAAGAACGCCATATCGGTGTTGGCGAAATCGAGCAGCGGCGAGCGTTCGGCGAACTGGGTGAGGCTTTCCTCTTCCTCTTCGCCGCGCTCCGGAGTGTCGGCGTCCTCACCTTCTGCCTCTTCGGCTTCGGCTGCGTCTTCCGGCTCCTCATCCGACGGGATCGCTGGGCGCAGGTCGGCCGGGTTGTCCGGGTTGAAGAAGCCGGCCGGCTTGCCCAGGCTCACCACTTTGCGAAGGTTGAGGATCGCTTCGCCCGCGTCGGCAAATCCGGGTGTCAGCCCTGCGCGTGGATCCGGCGAAAGCTCGGCAAGCAGCGCGGTCATTTTATCGATCTCGGCCTGTTGGTCGTTTTCGATATCGCTCACAAACTGGAACAGAACCGGGTCCGCCGCCGTGCCGGGCTGGCCGAGCAGATCGTCGACCATGGTGATCGCGCCTTCGTGATGCGCGATCATCAGCGTCAGGAACATGCGGTCAAAATCGACGCCCGACAGCGTCGCCAGTTCAGCCATCTGTTCGGGCGTGGCCATTCCGGCCATCGTCGAATGATCGACCATGGCGTGCTGCGAATGGTCCATGCTGGAATGATCCATTCCATCCATGCCAACCATCACGGTCTTTTCGCTGCGTTCGGACAGCCAGCCGTTCATGAATTCGATTTCGTCGGCTTGGCTCGACTCGATACGGCCACCAATCGCGACGAGCTCTTCGCGGTTCGTGCGGTCTTTGATGAGTTCAGCCATTTCGACCGCTTGCTGGTGGTGGCCGATCATCCCCTGCATGAAGGCCACATCCGCCGGCGTGTAGCTCGCAGACGCCAAGGTCGTGGCTTCTTGCGCGCTCAATGTGCGGCTCGCTTCGCCCGGCGCGCCAGGCTGCACAATCGGGGCGGCCTGGGCGAGCGCGGCGCTGGAGGCGCTGAGCAAAAGAAGAGACACTGCGGTGTGCGCGGCCGGCCGGCCAATCGAAATAGACATGAAATTCCCCGTGCTTGGTAACAGAATTGACCTGCAAAGTGCCGCTGTTCACCCTCCAGTCAAGGGCGATGTGGCATTTCGATGGATAAGACGCGTCGGTGGACTTGGGAACTCAATCGCAATTGGGCGCTTAAATCTACAGGTCTGTGTGGCGCCCAAAGCCTCTTCCTTTTGAAGAATGAGGCACAAAATCCGGTCTCGGTCGTGTCCGGCGCACACTCTGTCGCAACCGACGGTGTGTGCGCTTGCAGCGACGAATCGAGGCCGGTTACGCTTCGTTCTTAAGACGGCGCTAACCCAAATCGGAGAGACTTTTGTCTATGACGCCCATTCGATCAGCCTTGTCCGCTTTGGCGATGTCCGCTGCGGTGATCGCCCTCTTCGCGGCGCCGGCGCAAGCTGATCAGCGTGATCTCGAGACAAGCTTTGACGACGCGTTCGGCACCGAGTTGCGCGCGCCGACCACATTCGAAGCCCTTTATGAGACGCGGTTTGAACAGCAAATTGCCGATCTTTCGGACGGATCAAAGGGGCGCATTGGCGTGTACGCGGTCGACTTGACCAGCGGCGAAGAGATCTCGGTTTTGGCCGACATGCGCTTTCCCATGGCCTCGACGAGCAAAGTGGCGGTTGCCGCCACATTCCTGGCCGGCGTGGACGAAGGCAAGTTCAGCCTGACGAACGAGTATCCCCTGCTGATACCGATCCGCTCGAAGAAGTTCTCAAGCCCGCTCGCTCCCGTCAAACATGGCAATTACGTCCCCGCCTATGAGTTGATCGATCTGATGATCGCCAAGAGCTGCAACAGTTGCACCGACGCCCTGCTGAAAGTGGTGGGTGGGCCCGACGCGGTGAATGGCTGGATGCGCGATGTGGCCGAAATCGAAGAATTCGAGCTGACGCGAACCATTGCGACGCTGGTCCGCGATGACGGTGAATTTGACCCGGCGACCCATGTCGACAGGCGCGATTCGGCCACGCCTCGCGCGATGGGCCAATTGCTGGCCGGTCTGTATCAAGGACGCTGGCTGAGCGACAACAGTCGCACCGTGCTGATCGAGGCGATGGAGAAAACCACGACTGGCAAGCGGCGGATGAACGCAGCGCTACCCGAACAAGCGGGCCTCGCGCACAAGACCGGAACGCTCAGCCGCACAGCGAGCGATATCGGGATCTTCCATCTGGCCGATGGCCGCTCGGTGGCTGCGGCGATCTACGTGACAGGGCAAAGCGCCAACCTTGTCGATGAACGCCGCAACAAGCGCGCCGCGCGCAAACGCCGCGACGAACGCATCGCAGCCATCACTCGGGCGCTCTACACAGGCTTCTCAGCGAAAGCCGGGCTGCTTGATGACCCGACCAGCGGCTGGACAAGCGCCCCGACCGAAGCTCCCGAAAACGGCGGCTGAAGCGCGCGGAGCCGCGCTTTCGGACGCGAAGGGTTTCTCCAAAAAGAAAAGGCGGCGCCAACCGGCACCGCCCCCTCTTTTCGAAACACACTCCCTATACGCGGGAGCGGCAGATTAGCGAATTACTCGCCCTGCATCATTTCTTCAGCCTTTTCGGTGGCCGCGTCGACCGCGTCACCAGCCGCTTCGGCCGCGCCCTCAACAGCTTCACCGGCAGCGTCTGCAGCGCCTTCAACGGCTTCGCCAGTGGCGTCCGCAGCGCCTTCAGCGGCTTCACCAGCGGCGTCAGCGGCCTCACCGGCCATTTCGCCAGCGGCTTCGGCGTTGGCTTCGGCGTCGGCAGCCATGGCGTCGACGGTTTCACCAGCGGCTTCGGTGGTTTCCGAGCAAGCGGCGAGGCCAAGAGCCGAGGTGGCGATGGCGGCAGCCAGAACGATCTTACGCATAATACAAAATCCTTTTTCAACGAGTGTCCGCGTGGGAAACAAATGCCTGATCCACGCACAAGTCGGATTCGATGACCCCCGACTTGCGCCCCTAATAATGGCGGAAATATGGCAAATCAAGGCGCGCGAGGGCTTCATCGCGGCGATTGGCCCTCTTGCCGCCACATTTGGCCGACTCTCGCCGCACGCAAAAACAAGCCAAAATGAGCAAGGTTTCAGCAGCTAAAACCCACGAAACGCTACCTTGGCTCGGCGCGCGATGCTAGCAGCCAAAGCCATGGCTCAACAGCATCTCTATCTCGTCGATGGCTCCTCTTACATATTCCGCGCCTACCACCGATTGCCGCCGCTCACGAACCCGGATGGCACCCCGGTCGGCGCGGTCTATGGCTACACGACGATGCTGTGGAAACTGGCCGACGATCTCGACAAGGCCGAGGGACCGACTCACTTGGCGGTCATCCTCGATAAGGATTCAAAGAGCTTTCGGAACGAGATATACCCGGAATACAAGGCCAACCGGCCCGAGCCGCCCGAGGATCTTCGGCCCCAATTTCCGCTGATCCGCGACGCAACCCGCGCGTTCAGCCTCCCCTGCATTGAGGAGCAAGGTCTCGAAGCGGACGACCTCATCGCCTCTTACGCGCGCGAGGCGCAAAGGCAGGGCTGGAACGTCACGATCGTCTCCTCCGATAAAGACCTGATGCAGCTGGTGGGCGAGGAGAACGGCGCGCGCATCGACATGCTCGACACGATGAAGTCGGCGCGCATTTACATTCCGGAAGTCGAGGAGAAGTTCGGCGTCACACCTGATCTCGTCGGCGACGTGCTTGCGCTGATGGGGGACAGCGTCGACAACATTCCGGGCATTTACGGCGTCGGTCCCAAAACCGCGTCCAAGCTGATCGCGGAACACGGTTCGCTCGCCGCCGCGCTGGACTACGCGCCCGAAATGAAGACCTCGAAGCTCAAAGAGCGCCTGCTCGAAGGGCGAGACGACGCGGAGATGAGCCGGGTTCTGGTCACGCTAAAAGAGGATTGCGACCTGCCTGTTGCGATTGAGGACATGAAACTCTCCGCGATTCCGGAGGAACCGCTGGCGGCCTTCCTCCAGCACCACGGTTTCACCTCGCTGCTCAAACGCCTGGGCGCCGGAAGTGGCAGCCCGGAACGCGCCAACAACCTGCACCCCGCCAAAGCCGAAACGGCGGGCGTCACCAGCGGGTCCGAGGGCGCGCGCCAGCCGCTTCCCGAAGCGCCAAAGGTCGATCGGAGCGCCTACACAACCGTCCAAAAGATCGAAGATCTACAAGAGTGGGTCTCTCGCTGCACGGCCGCTCGTTTGGTCGCCGTCGATACGGAAACCTCATCGCTTGATGCCATGCAGGCCGAGCTTGTCGGCGTCAGCCTGGCGCTTGGTCCGAACGACGCCTGCTACATCCCCCTCGCGCATGGCGGGACCGATCTGCTGGCGGAAAAGCCGGAGCAGATCGAGCTGGAAGAAGCTCTCGCTGCGCTGAAGCCCATGCTCGAAGACGCCTCCGTGCTGAAGGTCTTCCAGAACGGGAAATACGATCTCAACGTGCTGTCGCGCTACAACGTTGGCGTGAGCCCCATCGAAGACACGATGGTGATGAGCTTCGACCTCGACGCGGGGCGCGGCGAAGGCATGGGCGGCGGGCACGGAATGGATGAGCTTTCCGAACGCCATCTCGGCCACACGCCGCTCTCTTTCAAGGAGGTGTGCGGCACCGGCAAAAAGGCCATCCCCTTCGGCGAAGTGCCGCTGGATCGGGCGACTGAGTACGCGGCGGAAGACGCTGACGTCACCTTGCGGCTGTATCGCATGCTGAAACCGCGATTGGCCGAAGAAGGCGGCACTCGCATCTACGAGCGCGTGGACCGACCGCTAATCCCGGTCGTCGCCGGAATGGAGCGAGAAGGCATCAAGGTCGACCGCGCGCAGTTGGCCCGGCTTTCCGAAGAGTTCGCAACGACGACCGCCGAGCTCGAAACCCAAATCCACGCAATCGCTGGTCAGGAGTTTGCCGTCGGAAGCCCCAAGCAATTGGGCGAAATCCTGTTCGACAAGATGGGGTTCAAAGGGGGCAAGAAGGGCAAGAGCGGGGCGTATTCAACCGACCAATCGGTGCTCGAAAAGCTGGCCCAGGACAAAGACGGCGCCACGATTGCCAAGAAGGTGCTGGAATGGCGGCACCTTTCCAAGCTCAAATCGACCTACACCGACGCGTTGCAAGGTCAGATCAATCCCAACACGGGCCGGGTCCACACAAGCTATTCGCTGGTGGGCGCGCAGACGGGGCGTCTTTCGTCCACCGACCCAAACCTTCAGAACATCCCCATCCGCACCGACATCGGACGCACCATTCGCCAAGCTTTCGTGCCCGAGCCCGGCAACACCCTCCTTGCCGCGGACTATTCGCAAATCGAACTGCGTCTCGCCGCGCACATGGCCGAGGTCGATACGTTGAAAGAGGCGTTTGCGAACGGCGAGGACATTCACTCACGCACCGCCACGGAGATGTTTGGCGAGGTCACACGTGACACCAGAGCGCGCGCCAAGACTATCAACTTCGCCATCCTTTATGGGATTTCGCGCTGGGGGCTTGCGGGTCGGCTCGAAGTCGAGCCCGACGAAGCGCAAGACATGATCGACACCTACTTTCAGCGCTTCCCGGGCATCCAGCGCTACATCATGGAAACGCTCGAAACAGTGCGCGAGCAGGGGTATTCGGAAACCCTGTTTGGACGCAAAACCTGGTTCCCGCGGATCAAATCCAAGAACCAGGCCGAACGCCAGGGTTCCGAGCGCGCCGCGATCAACGCGCCGATCCAGGGGACCAGCGCGGACATCATCAAACGCGCAATGGCTCGGATGCTCCCGGCTTTGCGCGACGCGGGATTATCAGACGTCCAAATGCTGCTTCAGGTCCACGACGAATTGGTGTTCGAGTTGCCCGAAGGGGATGTGGCCGCTGCCTCGCCCATTATCGAGCGGGTCATGGCGGAAGCAGCGCTTCCGTCCGTGTCGCTCGATGTCCCGCTGGCGATCGATATCGGGACGGGCCCCAGCTGGGACGCCGCGCACTGACAGCGCCCTTTCGTCAGCCGTGCTTGTTGGCCCGTTCCGGTTCAAGCTGGTCCGGTTCGAAGAATCCGATCGGGTTCACCTCGACAGCGCGCTTCTTCAGTTCGCCTCGCATAGCCTGATATTCCGCTTCCATGCGGGGGGTCACGGTCGCTCGGCTATCCTTTAGCGCCTCTTCAAAGTCTTGCGCCGACACTTCAGCCACATCGCCCCCGACGCGGTGCAAGGCGCACAGGCCAGCGCGGCGGACCACATCCTCAAGGTCTGCGCCCGTAAAGCGCTCGGTGTGCGCCGCGACCGCGGCCAGATCGACATCGGCAGCGAGCGGCATTTTGGCCGTGTGAATCCGGAGGATATGCTCGCGTCCCTGGGCGTCGGGCGTGCCGACATAGACCAATTCGTCAAAACGGCCCGGTCGAAGAAGCGCCGGGTCCATCAAAGCCGGGCGGTTCGTGGCGCCTATGACCACGACCGATTGCAGGTCTTCCAGTCCGTCCATTTCCGCCAGGATCGTGTTCACCACGCGGCCCGTCACCTGCGGTTCGCCTTGGCCTGAACCCCTTGCCGGGACGAGACTGTCGATCTCGTCGATAAAGATCACGCACGGCGCCACCGAACGGGCGCGCTGGAACATCCGCGCGATCTGCTGCTCGCTTTCTCCATACCATTTGGAGAGCAGGTCCGAGCTCTTCATCGAAATGAAATTGGCCTCAGCCTCTTTCGCGACGGCTTTGGCCAGCAGCGTCTTTCCCGTGCCTGGCGGCCCGTACAAGAGGAAGCCCTTCGCGGGGCGAATCCCCAAACGATGGAACGCGTCGGGGTTTTTCAGCGGGAGCTCTACCCCCTCCTTCAACTTGTCGATCGCATCGCCCACGCCGCCGATATCTGACCACGCCACGTTGGGCATCTGCACCATAACCTCGCGCATCGCCGAGGGTTGGATGCGCTTGAGCGCTGAGAGGAAGTCCTCGCGCGACACACACAGATCGTCGAGCACTTCCGCAGGGATAGTCTGCTGCTCGAGATCGAGGCGGGGCATGATCCGGCGCACGGCGTCGATCGCCGCTTCCCGAGCCAAGGCGGCCAAATCCGCTCCGACAAAACCGTGCGTAACCCGCGCGAGCTCGTCGAGGTCCACCGATTCCTTAAGCGGCATGCCGCGGGTGTGAATGCCCAGAATCTCGCGTCGACCCCGCGTATCAGGCACGTCGACGACGATCTCACGGTCAAACCGACCCGGCCGACGAAGCGCCTCATCGATAGCGTCGGGCCGGTTAGTCGCCGCGATGACCACGAGATTGGCCCGCGCCTCGAGACCGTCCATCAAGGTGAGCAGTTGCGCCACCAGCCGCTTTTCAGCTTCTCCGGGCACCTGCGTGCGTTTGGGCGCGATCGAATCGATCTCGTCAATGAACACAATCGCCGGAGCGGCCCGCGTCGCTTCTTCGAAAACTTCGCGCAGGCGTTTTTCGGATTCGCCATATCCCGAGCCCATGATCTCCGGACCGTTGATCGTGAAGAATTCAGCGTCCGATTCGTTCGCCACCGCCTGCGCCAGGCGGGTTTTCCCAGTGCCGGGCGGGCCATGAAGAAGCACGCCCTTTGGCGGGTCGACGCCCAGACGGGTGAACAATTCCGGATAGCGAAGCGGAAGCTCAACCATTTCGCGCAGGGCGCGGATGGTCTCTTCCATCCCGCCCACGTCATCGTAGTTCACGCCCGCCCTTGGGTCGCGCGGCTCTTCGTATTCGGCGCGCAGTTCCACCTCGGTGTTCTCATCAATGTGGACGATCCCTTTGGGCGTGGTGGAGGCCACCGACAGTCGGATCTGTGTCAGCGCGTAGGCCGGCACCCGGAGGAGCTGACGCACTTCGTTGGGCATGTTCTGCACCGGCTGCTGTCCGGTCGTGGCCACAAGATCGCCAGCCACAAGGGGCTTTCGGAAGAAGTTGCGTTGAAGCGCCTGCGCCGGGCCTTGCAAACGCATTTCGCGTTGCGCGGGGGCAAAGACGACGCGCGTCGCTGGTCGGGATTTGCCAGCGCGAATCTCAACGTGCTCGCCGGAGGCTGCTTCGGCGTTGCCTCTCTGGAGGCCGTCGAGACGAACCACGTCGAGTGTGTCGTCTTCAGGATACGCCGCCAAAGCGATCCCAACCGTCAGACGCTTGCCTTCAATCTCGACGACATCGCCCTCCGCGATACCCAATGTGAGGAAGGCGGACCTCGGCATGCGGACGATACCCTGGCCAGATTCTTCCTGGCGAGATGGCGCGACTTGCAGCCGCACCGATTGAGGATCTTTCGGAGACTCCGCATCGGCCATCAGGGCACCTCTCAAGCTCGCCTGATCTCAGGCCGTTTTGCGCTAGCTAGGTTGAGATGGGCCGCAATGCAATCGACCGGGATTGCTATTCCGCTGATCCCAAAAAAAGCCCGGCGCAAAGGCCGGGCTGGAAAGTTTGGGAGAGGATGCCAAAAGGCACGCTCATGAAATGCAGCGTTGGAGCGCTTTGTGCAAGTGCGAAAGGCGCATTTTTCGATGCGTTTTTTGCATTCTATGACGCCATAAGTTCAATCTTAAGCATTAAAACGCGAAAATGCTGCTTAAATTCTAATCATATGCCTACCTAATGATCAATTTTTGGCTTTCCTGTGTGTTGCGCCGCAACAAACGGCGATCCCAATCCCTTTTTTGAATCGATCGCTATTCTCGGGCGCCACGAGGCTCCCATTCGCAAAGTGAGCGCGTGACAGTGCGCCGGGAAAAAACTAGTGAGAGATTCCCAAATGTGCGACGCCAAGCGTCAGTTTACCGAGCAACATCAGGCTTCTCTCATGTCCAAAATCTATCCCAACGCCAAAGCGGCTTTGGAAGGTGTTCTCACGAACCAAATGCTTATCGCGGCCGGCGGTTTTGGCCTGTGCGGCCTGCCGGAACGGTTGCTGGACGCGATCCGCGACAGCGGCGTCACGGATCTCACCTTCGCCAGCAACAACGCGGGCATCGACAACGAAGGGATCGGCAAGCTTTTACGCACGCGGCAGGTGCGCAAGATGATCAGTTCGTATGTGGGTGAGAACAAAGAGTTTGAACGCCAATATTTGGCTGGCGAGCTCGAAGTCGAGTTCTGCCCCCAAGGCACGCTTGCTGAACGGATGCGCGCGGGCGGGGCCGGGATACCGGGCTTTTACACCAAGACGGGTGTCGGCACACAAGTAGCCGAGGGGAAAGAGCACGCGGAATTTGCGGACCCCGATGGCGTTATGTCGACATACATCCTCGAACGGGGAATCTTTGCAGACCTCTCCATCGTGAAAGCGTGGAAGGCCGATGAAACCGGCAATCTGATCTTCCGCAAGACAGCGCGCAACTTCAATCAGCCCGCGGCCACGTGCGGACGTATGTGCGTTGTCGAAGTCGAGGAGATCGTGCCAACCGGATCGATGGACCCCGATGCGATCCACCTGCCCGGCGTCTTCGTCAACCGGATGATCCTTGGCGCACCGTACGACAAGAAAATCGAGTTCCGATCCACTCGCGAACGGGAAGGGGTGTAATCTGACGCCATGACAGACACAGCAACGCAAGTGGGATGGACCCGCGATCAAATGGCCGCGCGGGCCGCGCGCGAGCTGAAGGACGGGTATTACGTCAATCTAGGGATTGGTATTCCGACTTTGGTCGCGAACCACATCCCGGAAGGCATGTTGGTCACGCTCCAAAGCGAAAACGGCATGCTGGGCATTGGCCCCTTTCCGTACGACGATGAGGTCGACCCCGATCTCATCAACGCCGGCAAGCAGACGATAAGCGAGTTGCCACACAGCGCCTATTTCGACAGCGCAACCAGCTTCGCCATGATCCGGGGCGGACATATTGATCTGACAGTGCTTGGAGCCATGGAAGTGGCCGAAAACGGCGACATCGCGAACTGGATGATCCCGGGCAAGATGATCAAGGGCATGGGCGGCGCGATGGATTTGGTCGCTGGCGTCAAGAAGATAATCGTCGTGATGGACCACACCAGTAAAGGCGGCGACCCGAAGTTTTTGCCCGAGTGCACGCTTCCGCTCACCGGCAAGGGCGTGGTCGATATGATCATTACCAACCTTGCTGTTTTCTACCGACCCGAGAAATCCTTGCCATTTCAGCTTATCGAGCTCGCGCCCGGAGTGACCGTCGAAGAAGTCGCTGACAAGACCACAGCGGAATACGAAGTCGCGCTCTAGCCGCTTGTGGCCCTAATAGGCTTCCACACCTGACTGTTCCTCGCTAGACGGCGCAAGGGATGGGATGGCTCTACACTTTCAAATTTCTCCATTATCTTGGGATCATACTGCTGGCCGGAAACATCACCGTGACGGCGGTCTGGAAGGTGTTTGCGGACCGCAATGGAGACTGGCGAATTATCCAGTTCGGCCAGCGCCTGGTGACCGGTACTGATTTTGGCCTCACGATACCCGGCATTATCCTCACCATGGTGGGAGGGTACGGTTCGCTTTGGGTTTTGGGCTATTCGCTCTTGGAACCCGCATGGCTGCTTTGGAGCCAGATCATGTTCGCGATCGCGGGCTGCATCTGGCTCTTCATCCTTGTTCCCATTCAGATAAAGCAGGCCCGCCTAGCCAACGCATGGACCGATCAAAGCGGCGTGTCTGTTGAGTATCGGACGCTGTCACGGCGCTGGATCACATGGGGGCTGATCAGCACAGTCCCGCTCTGCATTGTGCTCTGGCTGATGGTCGCCAAGCCGCTATAGCGGCCCGCATGACAACCTGGCTCGACTCCCCACGCAACCGCAACACTCCGCTCGCTGGTCTGAAAGTTCTGGAACTCGCCCGCGTGCTGGCTGGACCGTTTGCGGGCCAAATCCTCGCCGATCTGGGGGCTGATGTCCTTAAAGTGGAAAGCCCGGAAGGCGATGGAACACGTCAATGGGGCCCGCCATGGGTCACGCGTCCGGGGCCGGACGGAACGCCGCACCGCGAAGCCGCCTATTACCACGCCTGCAACCGCGGGAAGCGCTCGATCGTGGCCGACTTTAAGAACGCTAACGACTTGGCCAAAGTGCAAGAACTCGGCCGAGAGGCCGATGTCATTATCGAGAACTTCAAGACTGGCGGCCTCGCCAAATTTGAACTCGATTACGCCGCCGTCAACGCCGCCAATCCCGGTGTGGTCTATTGCTCGATCACTGGCTTCGGACAGACGGGGCCAAGAGCGAACGAAGCGGGATACGATTTTGTCATCCAAGGCATGAGCGGCTTCATGTCGATCACCGGCGATCCCGATGGCGATCCAGTAAAGATGGGAATCTCTATTTCGGACCTCTCGACCGGCCTTTGGGCGGCCAACGGCATTCAGGCGGCGCTGCTGATGCGGGCGCGAACCGGCAAAGGCCAGCATGTGGACATGAGCCTTATGGACGCCTCGGTTGGGCTATTGGCCAACCAGGCTACGTACTATTTCACGACGGGAAAGAACCCGCCCCGCATGGGCAACGCGCACGCGCAGGTTGCCCCCTATGGCGTTTATCCGGTTTCCGATGGGCACGTAATCCTAGCTCCGGCGAACGATCGTCTTTTCGCGCGGCTGATGCAGGTGCTGACGCTGGATTCGCTGACCAACGATCCACGCTTCGACACAAACGCCCAAAGGGTCACGAACGCCGGGGAACTGGATGACCTGATCGCCAGAGTGACCAAAGCATGGTCTAAACAGGCTTTGTTGGAAGCGTGCCACGCCGCAGGAGTCCCAGCGGGGCCGATCAACACGCTCGACGAAGTGTTCGCCGATCCTCAGACGCGCGCTCGGGGGATGCGCGTGGACCTTGGAGGCATGGCTGGTGTGCGAAGCCCTTTTACGTTCTCTGATGCGGAACTTGCACTGGATTCGCCCTCTCCCACGCTGGGCGAGCACGATTAAGACAACGCTTTTGAAGCGCTCCGCCACAGCCTTTCGAGCGGACCTTGCCCGCAGAACTTCAGCCATAGCGGCGACCAGGCAAGCATTCCCACGATAGGCACAATGCTTAAAGCCAGGGCCTGCGAGCGACTGACCGAACCGAACGCTCCGAGTCCCCAACTGGCGAATAGGCCGGCGAAGACAACACTCGTCGTCACATAGTTTGTGAGCGACAGACGCCCGACGGCGGCCAAAAGGCGAGGCACAACCCCGCCACCTCTGAAAAGCGCCATGGCCAGCAGCGCGTAAGAAACGCCCAGAAGTGTGTCGAACGGGGCTGACACCACTAACGCTCCCGCGCCGACTATCGCGCCTGGAAAGCCACTCGAGGCCATCCACCAGGCGATGGCAAGTAAAGCCGGAATCGCAACAGCGGCGCACACAAGCGCCAGCCGTTGCATTCGAAAAGTGCGCCATTCGCCCGCGAGCATTCGGTTGCGCCAAAGCCCCATACCAATGGCCATGGCGGCAAGGTTGAGCGGCAGCGAAGCCAGCAAAACCGTCAAGCTGCTGGGAATTGAGCCGGTGCGCCGCGCGACGCGCGCGGAGAAGCTCTCCTCGCCAAGCCCGATCGCGTAGGCGATCGCCGCCGGGTCTTGCCCATAATTTCGCTCCGCAAAAAGGCTGGCGTCGCTGCCCGTTCGGCCTGCGTAAAAGTCGAGCACGCCCGATCCGAAAGCGACAAGACCACTGCCCAAATGCAAGGCTATGAGCCCAACAGCGACCGCGAAAAGCGCTGGCGAAGAGAGGCGGTAGAGGAAGGGGATCGCCAACCCCGCCATAGCGTAAGCGCGCAAGACATCGTTGCTGGCCAGGAGTGTCGCGTGCACCAATCCGATCGCGAACAAGACAGCCATTCGGGCCAAATGCGCGCGCCACGGCCGATCCTCGCTTTTGTCGATCAGGATCAAGCATCCCGCGCCAAAAAGCATCGCGAACAGAGTGCGAAATTTGTCCTCGACGAAGACAAAGCTGACGAGCCAGACCCAGCGATCCGCAGCGCCCTCGTACCCGGACGACAGCGGGTTGTAGTACGCCTGAAGAGGCAGCGCGAAAGCGTACACGTTCATCCACGCGATACCGATCACGGCCAAGCCGCGCAGCGCATCGAGTTCGAGGATGCGGCCGCTTGGCATCCTCAGCGGCAGCTATGGGTTTGCAATCTCTCGCGGGCGTCAGGCAAAGGCAGCCTTAAGATCGTCAACAAGATCGGTGCGCTCCCAAGGGAAGTAATCGCCTTCAGCCGTCCGGCCAAAGTGGCCATAGGCCGCGCTCTTCAAATAGATTGGCTTGTTGAGGCCCAGATGCGTGCGGATACCACGCGGGGTCAAGCCGCCCAATTTGCCAATCGCTTTGATCGCCTCTTCGATCCCGGCATCGGTCACGCCGTCTGCGTTGGTTCCGTGGGTGTCGACATAAAGCGAAAGCGGTTCGGAAACGCCAATCGCGTAGGCGATCTGGATTGTGCAGCGCTTGGCCAGGCCAGCGGCCACCACGTTCTTCGCCAGATAGCGCGTGATATAGGCCGCGCTGCGATCCACCTTGGTCGGGTCTTTGCCGCTGAAGGCCCCGCCGCCGTGCGGGCTGGCGCCGCCATAGGTGTCGACGATGATCTTGCGGCCCGTAAGGCCCGCGTCACCATCGGGACCGCCGATTTCGAACGCGCCCGTTGGGTTGATGTGCCACGCGGTTTCATCGCTCACAAAACCAGCCGGCAGCACCTCTTCGACCACGTTGCGCACATAGGCTTTGAGTTCGGCCTCTTTTTCGCCTGCGTGATACCCGCTGGCGTGCTGGGTCGAGACAACCACGGCGGTGCAGGCAACGGGCGTGCCATTTTCATATTTCAGCGTGACCTGGCTCTTGGCATCGGGCTCAAGGAAGGGAGCCATTCCGGACTTCCGATCCGCGGCCAGCTGCTCAAGGATCTTGTGACTGTAATCAAGGGTTGCCGGCATGAGGTCGGGCGTCTCATCGCAGGCAAAGCCAAACATGATGCCCTGGTCGCCTGCGCCTTCATCTTTGTTGGACCCGTCCGCGCCGGCGTCCACACCCATGGCGATCTCGGCGGATTGGCCGTGCAGGTGGTTTTCGAAGGTCAGCGTTTCCCAATGGAAGCCCTGCTGTTCATATCCGATCTCAGCGACGGTTTGGCGCACAGCACTCTCAATCTCATCGCGCGCGCCGGGCGCCCAATAGCTGTTGAACTTCCAGTCTTCGCGGGTGCGGTCGTACATCGGTTTGCAACGGATTTCTCCGGACAGCACGACGCGCTGGGTTGTCGTCATGGTTTCGCATGCCACGCGCGCTTCAGGATCCTTGGAAAGCATGAGATCAACGATCGCGTCCGAGATCTGATCGGACACCTTGTCCGGATGACCTTCGGACACGCTTTCCGATGTGAAGAGATATTCCTGGCGCATGAGAGCTCCCGCTTTATGACTTCGTTCCAGGGCTCCTTATGCAGATATAAGGAAACCTTTATGTCTGCTGTGCGCACTAGCTGCGACGTTTCATAAGCGCAAGCAGTCTTGGCCCGATTAGACCGATGATAAGAGCAAAAGCCGCCCATCCGAGCGCGAGAGCGTTGCCGAATTGTGCGAAGAGGGTTGGAGGATGCGCTTTGGGAATGAGCCCTTCGAGAGCGGCCGCTTTCCCCATCGCGAGGGATTGGCGAACCGAACCGTTCGCATCAATCACCGCGCTAATCCCGGTTGTGGTCGATCGCAAAACGGGCAGACCTTCTTCTAAAGCGCGCATCCGCGCTTGGGCGAGGTGTTGCGGCGGCCCCCACCAGCCAAACCACCCATCGTTCGAAGGATTGAAGATGTAATCGGGACGGTCTTTCCGATCCACAACGCGGCCGGAGAACACGATCTCGTAGCAGATTTGCACCCCCGCCTTGCCCAACTCCTCCAAGCGAAACGTGGCCGGCCCTGGCCCTGGTTTGTAATCGATCGTCCCTGCGACAAGCCGCGTGAGGCCCAGGGGCTCCAGCAATGGCCGCATGGGAAGGTACTCACCATAAGGGACCAAATGCGCCTTGGCGTAGTGGTCTGTGATTTGAGCCGAACCATCCAACGCGACGACGGAGTTTCGGGCGCTGACGGCGGTTCGACGACCGCCCACCTGATCGATGTCGAGATTGACCACGCCCATCAACAGTGTTGCGTCTGGACCGATGACCTGAGCGATCCGTGACTTGGCGTATTCAGGATCGCCTCGTCCCGTCTCCGGGTTCAAGGCCGTCATCGCGTTATAGTATTGCTGCGGATACCCCTCCTCGAGAAAGTCGGGAATGGCGCTTTCTGGCCATAGGACAACTCGGGGCCCTTCTCGCTCCATCTGCGTCAAAGCCGCCAGTCGCTGAAAGTGAATCTCGAACTTCGATGGATCGTTGATTTCATCTTGCGGGATGTAGGGCTGCACCAGCGTAAAGCGCACGCCGCTCTCGCCCCCCCCGGGCTGCGCGGGCCAGAGCATGGCCGCCGCCATCGCCGCGACAAGGGTTATCCAAGCGGCCCGAAGCCGCGAACCGAACGCCATTATGATGGCGCCCGCGCATAGAAGGGCAACACCGGAAAGCGCGTAGGTACCCATCCATGGCAGCAAAAGCGCAAGACCCGGCCGGTCCCAAGCGCCCAAGAGCAACAAGCCCAGCGGCGGCCAAGGGTAGCCCGTGAACACCCGGCTGCGCATCCATTCGAAGATAATCCAGAGGCCCGAGAAAACGCTAATGTAGGCCAAAGGTTTGGCTTTTCGTGCCAGCCAATGCGCCGTGAGCGAGGCGAGCGCCGGGTACGCCGCGAGATAAACACACAAGAGTGGAACCGCGAGCCATCCGAGGAATTCGGGCATCTTCGCTTGGTGCGTGAACGCGGTCGCAATCCAGTTGTTGGCGAGCACGAGATGCGCCCAGCCGAACACCCAGCCCCGCCAAAAGGCTGAGCGCCAATTGCTGGCTTTGCGCAGTATCGAGATGGCGAGCGCCAAGGCCGGCAGCGCCGCCCACCACAAATGCAGGGGAGGATATCCCAGCGCGACCACGAGGCCCAGGATCGCCAGCGTTGCGGCCGGTCGCCGGTCCGACCAGCCTAAAAGTCTTTGCAAAATGGCTTGCGCGCGAGCTTTCATCGCAAAAGCCGACAGATCCGTTTGATCAACCCAGCTTCCTTGTCGCCAAGGTCAATCAGCTTACCGCTTCGAGCGCGTCGCCGTCGTCATTTCCGGAAGAAGCCTCACCACCAATGGAGGGTGGCAGAACAGAGGAGTCGATCTCGCCGCCATCCTCTTCGCGCGGTTTGCGTTCACGCGGTTTGCGAGCGCGCGGGGCGCGATCTTCATCCTTGGCCGCGCGGCGACGGCGCGGCTTTCGCTCGCTTTCATCGCTATCGCTGGCGTCTTCAGCGCGTTCCATGTCCTGGTCGGCCATCTCGCCCTCGACGCCCGCTTCGCCTTCCACCTCGATCACGTCGCCGTCCTCGCGGCGGTTACGCCCGCGGCGATTGTTACGGCGATTGTCCGAGCGACGGCCTTCGGTGTCGTCGCTGTCTTCCCCATCGTCGGAGGATTGATCACGACCTTCGTTGCGCTTGGCGCGCGCCTCTTCCTGCCGCGCCTTGTTGTCCGCGATCACACGGAAATAGTGGTCAGCGAACTGCAAATAGTATTCAGCCTGCACGCGATCGCCATTGTGCTGCGCGTCTTGCGCGAGCTTTTTGTACTTATCGAGCAATTGCGGCGCGTTACCGCGCGCGCGGCTGTCGATCCGGTTCTGGTTATTTGCGCCGCCCTGATTGCGATTGCCGCGACCGCGACGACGATTGTTACGATTGTTATTCAAGGAAAATCTTCCTTATCCGCGGCCGATCACCACCAACGCTGTGCAAGATAGTGTGCGTTGTCGTGCGGCCATTGGATCCCCTTTTGGGTCCTACACAAAACCGTGTTCCACCCAGACCACGGCGTTCGCTCCGTCTTGCGTAGACCGAAGGGTTCAGACCCTTACGGCCAATACAATCAATAAAGCGGAGCTTGACTTAGCAATTCAGCGATTATCGCTGTTCGGTAAGTCCGATTCGATAGCTAGCGAGCCAAACTCACTTTGCCAAGCCCCGTGCTTAATTTCCTCACGAAAGGACCAAAACCCGTGGTCGGCCTGCCAAATCGCGCTTTAACTCCACTTCAAAGCCGTTTTCGCGAGCAATATCGGTCACAGAAGCCGCTTGCCGCGCGCCGATTTCTAGCACCGCGACACCGCCCGGCGTTAGCAAACCGCGCAGCTGCGGAATGATCGATTGGTAGTCATCCAGTCCCTCTGGCCCGGCGAAAAGCGCGCTCGCGGGCTCAAAATCGCAAACATCCGGCTCAAGCACCGCGCCCACCTCCACATAGGGCGGATTGCATAGAATGAGGTCGAAAAGGCCGAGATCCTCGCTCCAGCCGCTTTGGCGCCAATCGAGCAAACGCAAATCGCAGTTTCCGATGATTTGGAGCGACGTCGCGTTTTGCCGAGCGACGTCGATGGCTGCCGGCGACGCGTCGATCCCAACCCCGTAACACCCAGGCCGCTCCGCCATCACGGTCAACAAAAGCGCGCCCGAACCCACGCCCAGATCCAAGACCCGCTTGGGCGCCGGACACGCGCTCAAGGCCGCTTCGATAATCGTCTCGCTGTCGCCTCGCGGGATGAGCACCCCGCTCTCCACCGCGAAGGTGCGGCCAAAAAAGTCCGCCTCGCCCACGATATAGGCCACAGGCTCGCGCCCCGCGCGGCGGGCGACCAGCGTGTCGAAGGCGGCGGGCGATCCGTCCTGCATCTTGTGAATCAGCATGTCGGAACGCGAGACGCCCAAAGCGTGCGCCATCAGCACCTCGGCGTCCAATCGCGAGGTGTCGCTGGTGGCGCTGAGCCGGTCCGCGCCTGCACGCAGGGCGTCGGCGACCGTCATTCCGCGAGCGCCGCCAGACGTTTACCCTCATCCTCCGCGATCAAGGCGTCGACCATTTCGCCCAGGCCCGGCCCCGCCAACACCTCGTCCAGCTTGTGCAAGGTTAGGCCGATCCGGTGGTCGGTGACACGGCCCTGCGGGAAGTTGTAAGTGCGAATGCGCTCGGACCGGTCGCCCGATCCCACCATCGCCTTGCGCGCTTCGGCTTCGGCGCCCTGCGCTTCGTCGCGCATTTTCTCATAAAGCCGCGCGCGCAGCACCTGCATGGCTTTGGCGCGGTTCTTGATCTGCGAGCGTTCATCCTGTTGCATCACGACAAGCCCGGAGGGCAAGTGCGTGATCCGCACCGCGCTGTCGGTGGTGTTGACGTGCTGCCCGCCCGCGCCGCTGGCGCGATAGGTGTCGATCTTGAGATCGTTCTGGTCGATTTGCACGTCGACCTCATCGGGTTCCGGCAAGACCGCGACCGTCGCTGCCGAGGTGTGGATGCGGCCCCCGCTTTCGGTCACGGGCACGCGCTGCACCCGGTGAACGCCGCTTTCAAACTTCATCCGCGCAAAGACGCCCGCGCCGGTCACGTTGGCGACAATCTCCTTGAACCCGCCGACTTCCGACGCGTTCATGCTGACAGGCTCCACCCGCCAACCCTGCTCGGCGGCAAAGCGTTCGTACATGCGATAGAGATCGCCCGCGAAAAGCGCCGCTTCGTCGCCCCCCGTCCCGGCCCGAATTTCGAGCATGGCGGGCTTGGAATCCGCCGCATCCCGAGGAAGCAGGGCGATCGCCAGCGCGCGTTCCTTTTCGGGAAGGGTCTCTTTGAGAGAGGCCATCTCTTCCTGCGCCATCGCTTTCATTTCCGGGTCGGTGAGCATCTCTTCGAGCCCCACGATTTCCTCGCGCGCGGCCTTCACCTCGGCGGCGATCTTGGCGACCGGTTCAAGCTCGGCGTAATCGCGCGAAGCCTTGACGAATGCATCGCCCTCCAACGTGCCCGAGGCCATGCGCGCTTCGAGTTCGGCGAAGCGATTGGCGATCTGATCAAGGCGTTCGGGTGGAATTTGCACGAGGGAAGCTCTTGTAGGACGGGGGAGCAAAGGTGACAAAAGTGACAGCGTGTCACTTTTGGAAAGAGAAACTAAAGACTTGAATTTCTTGTGTTAAGTTTGAAGTTTAGCTCCGAAAGCGACACCGACGTGCGAGGCAGAAATCGCGTCGGTAGCGGCCAGATTTTACAAGCGGCATAGCGAATGTTGCGCAGGGTAGGAAAGATTTCTCAAGAGTCGTCATTCCCGCGAAGGCGAGAATCTAGAGCCGCGAAACGCCGCGCTTCGCCGCTCTGGACCCCGGATCAAGTCCGGGGTGACAATAGCTAGTGGCCATCCTCAAGAAACTCGGAGAGCGCGGGATCGACGTCGTCTCCCGAAAACCCGTAATAGCCCGTCTCGTTGAAACGCAGAATGGCGCGCGGGTTTTGCTTCACCGCCTTATCGTAGCGCTTCTTCTTTGAGCCTGTTGCAATCATATCAGCGATGAAGCCTTCTTGCCTTAGCGCGCGAAGCATCTGCGTGGCTTTGGCCAGTCCAGCGTCTTCTTCCACGAGAACCATTGCATCAAGGGGAGGATCACCCCGCTCGCCCACCAACATCGCCAGCCGCTCAATTCCTGCCGCCCAGCCAACCGCCGGGGTTGCGGGCCCGCCGAGGCTTTCCATAAGGCCATCGTAACGTCCCCCACCCAGCACTGTGCTCTGCGCGCCCAGGGCGTCTGCGGCTGCCGAGCCTTCGTCGGGAATGAACTCGAACGCGGTGTGCCGGTAATAGTCGAGCCCGCGCACAAGGCTTTGCGCGCGGGTCCATTTCACGCCCGCCGCGTCCAGCCCGCTAGTGACGCTTTCGAAGAACGCCAACGCTTCGTCCGACAGAAAGGCATCGATCTTCGGCGCGTCGGGCAGGAACACCTTGTCGCGCGGGTCCTTGCTGTCGAGGATGCGCAGCGGGTTCTTCTCGAGCCGCTCCTGGCTGTCTTCGGAAAGATCGCCCCGCACCTTGCCGAAATAGTCGATCAATCCCGAGCGCCACGCCTCGCGGCTTTCCGCGTCGCCCAGCGTGTTGAGGTGCAAGGTCACGCCTTCGATCCCGAGTTCGCGCAAGAGCTGGTCCGCCATCGCGAGCAGTTCGACATCCGCCTGCGGCTCAGTGGCGCCGATAATCTCGGCGTCGATCTGGTGAAACTGGCGATAGCGTCCCTTTTGCGGGCGTTCATAGCGGAACAGCGGGCCGTGGGTCGCGACTTTCAGCGGTGCGTGCTGTTGCCAGCCATTGGTGAGATACGCGCGGGCGATACCGGCGGTGAATTCGGGCCGAAGCGTCAGCGAATCCCCGCCGCGATCTTCAAACGAGTACATTTCCTTCGAAACGACATCGGTCGTCTCGCCCAGCGACCGGGCGAACACCTCGGTCTTCTCAAACACCGGGAATTCGGCGCGGCGAAACCGATACAGGCGCCGCACGCGCTCAAAGGTCTCGACCACAAAGGCGAAGGCCTCGGCGTCGGGTCCAAAGATGTCCTGTGTGCCGCGAATGGCTTTAGGCGTGTTCTTGCTCATCACTGTCCTGTCTTTTGGGCGCGATTAAGACCAAGGGAGGCCTTTCGCAATGGCGCGCAAGCCGCTAAGCGCCCCCCAGCCTTTGGGAGAGGGGCGTTACATCGTGAATTTAGGAGCACACTCCGCCCATGCGCATCGACAAAATACCCACCGGCACCAACCCGCCTGACGACCTGAACGTTATCATCGAAGTGCCGACCGGCGGCGAACCGGTGAAGTACGAGTTTGACAAGGAATCGGGCGCGCTGTTCGTGGATCGTATCCTGCACACGCCAATGCGCTATCCCGCCAATTACGGCTTTGTGCCGCACACTCTCAGCCCCGATGGCGATCCCTTGGACGCGCTGGTGGTCGCCCGCTCGCCCTTCATTCCAGGATGCGTGGTGCGTGCGCGCCCCATCGGGGTGCTCAACCTCGAAGACGAACACGGCGGCGATGAAAAGCTGGTGTGCGTGCCTGTGGACACGACCTTTCCGTACTACTCGGATGTGGGGGAAACGAAGGATTTGCCCTCGATCATCATGCAGCAGATCGAGCACTTCTTCACCCACTACAAGGATCTGGAAGCGGAAAAGTGGGTCCGGATCGGCAAGTGGGGCGACCGCGCCGAAGCGCGTCAGATTGTCCTGGAAGCGATTGAGCGCGCGGCCGGCTAGATCAGAGGCTGCGCGGGTCCTCCTAAGACCTCAGATTACAGCGAAAATGGCTTTAACGAGGCCGGTCAAGACGAACGGCAGACCAATGGCGAGGAACCAAAGTCCGATGATATCGCGGCGGAACAACGAGGCGTAAGACGGATCGACAGCTTCCTCGTCCGTGAGCCCAGTCCAGCGCCGCTCAAACCACCGGCACGCCGGGATGATCGCGGCGACGAGAATGATAAGCGCGGCGTAGGGAAGAATGGACGAGAAGCCCTCGGCCAGGGCTTTGACGGTCATGAAGATTTGAAGTCCGGTGTAAACCAGCAAGGCGTAGGCTACGTGGTCGCTCATGGATCGGCGCCAGTCCGTTGGCTTACTCACCGATGCGGCGCGCGCCTGAGTCTGCTCTTGCGACAAATCGTTCATATAACCGCTCCCCAACGGATCATGCTCCCCGGCGAAGTATTGCAAACGGGCCGCGGAGTTGCAAGCTTGGTAACGAAACTGAAATTTTCGTCCGCTTGGGCAGTCTAAGTCGTTATTATCTAACGGTTGCGCTCAGTGTGCGCTCGTTCGCGATCCTATTCCAGAACGGTTTCGTTAGGCCACTGATCGACCGATTGGTCAGGAAGCCGGTAAGGCCTCCCGAATCGTGGGGTAAGGACATGCGGCGCATCCCGTCGGTACAGGCCGACTATCATGCAATAATCCTGCCAAATGGTGGGACAAATAGTCGAACTACGTCGATCCGGCCTTTCTTGTAGCGGGGATGGTGCTAAGGCGACGGTGATGAACGACGACGCGACGCTCACCCAAGAGAACGTGAACCCGTCCAGCGCGGACGAGGTCGGCGCACACACAGAGGCCACCGCCAGCCTTCCCGATGGCGGGCTCGAAGTTATCTCGATCGCCAAGAGCTACGACAAGCGCTCTATCCTGACCGATATCTCCTTGAGCGTCGGCAAAGGCGAGGTGCTCGGCCTGCTGGGGCCCAACGGCGCGGGAAAGACGACGTGCTTTTATTCGATCATGGGGTTGGTGAAGCCCGATTCTGGCCGTATCCTGATGGATGGCGAAGATGTCACCAACCTGCCCATGTATCGCCGCGCGATCCTGGGCTTGGGCTATCTGCCCCAGGAAACCAGCATCTTCCGCGGCATGACGGTCGAGCAGAACATCAATTGCGTGCTCGAAATGATCGAACCTGACCGAGAAACCCGCGCTCAGGAACTCGAACGGCTGCTCAACGAGTTCGGCCTCACGCGCCTTCGGGACAGCGCCGCGATGGCTCTGTCAGGCGGCGAACGGCGCCGTTGTGAGATCGCTCGCGCGCTGGCTGCCAAGCCTTCGATCATGCTGCTGGACGAGCCCTTCGCCGGGATTGATCCCCTTTCGATCAGCGACATTCGCGACCTGATCAAGGATCTCAAGCGGCGCGGCATCGGGGTGCTCATCACCGATCACAATGTGCGCGAGACGCTCGATATCGTCGATCGCGCGTGCATCATCTATGGCGGGCAGGTGCTGTTTGCAGGAACACCGCAGGCGCTGGTCGCGGATGAGAACGTCAAGCGCCTTTACCTGGGCGAGAGCTTCACGCTCTAAAGGACCGACACCTAATGGCTCTCGGCCCCCGCCTGGACCTTCGCCAATCGCAATCGCTGGTGATGACGCCGCAATTGCAGCAGGCGATCAAACTGCTGGCGGCCTCCAATCTCGAAATCGAAACCTTTATCGGCGAAGCGCTGGAGGCCAATCCGTTGCTCGAAGCGGGCTCGATCTCGGCCGAGAACAACGGGGATCCTGGCGAGCCGGACGATATCCCGCGCGAAGAATTCACGTCCGATCAGTTGATGGCTCAAGGCGGCGGTGAAGGGGATGCGCCGCTGGATCTGGATAACGGTGCGCTCGACCGCGACCGCGACACAGGCGACGGCGCTCCAACGGCCTCGGCGGCGATGGGCGAGGACTGGGGTTCCCAATCGCAGATCGGTGGCGGCGCGGAAGGCGACTTTCTCGATGTGGAAGCCACGCGCGCCGCGGAAATCACGTTAAGCGAGCATTTGCTTGCCCAAGTGGGCGCCGTTGCGCGCGACGATAAGCAGCACTTTATCGCCCGCCATATTATCGGCCTTTTGGACGACGCGGGCTACCTCGCTTTCGATCTGCGCGATATCGCGGGCGATCTGGGCGTTGCGCATGAAGAAGCGCGCGACGCGCTCAAGGTCGTTCACACGCTGGATCCGAGCGGCGTGGGCGCGCGCGATCTTTCGGAGTGTCTGGCCATTCAGGCGCGCGAGGCGGACCGATACGATCCGTGCATGGCGCAGCTAATCGCCAATCTTGAGCTGGTGGCCCAAGGCGAAATCGCGCGGCTCAAGAGACTTTGTCGCGTCGATGAGGAAGACCTGGCTGACATGCTCTCTGAGCTGCGCGGCTACGATCCCAAACCCGGCCTGGCCTTTGCGCCGTCCGCCGAGGCAGGCATCGTCCCCGACATCTTGCTCACCAGCAAGGGTGACGATGGGTGGGACATCCGGTTGAACGAGGACACGCTGCCGCGGCTGGTGGTGAATCGCGACTATTATGTCGAGCTGTCCGAAGGCCATTCCAACGCCGAAGCGAACAGCTGGCTCAAGGAAAAGCTGGCGGACGCGCATTGGTTGATCCGCGCGCTCGACCAGCGGCAAAGAACGATCCTCAAGACCGCGTCGGAGATCGTGAAGCAGCAAGAAGGCTTCTTTCGCCGCGGCGTTTCCGAACTGCGCCCATTGACCTTGCGCGAAGTGGCTGATGAAATCGAGATGCATGAAAGCACGGTCAGCCGCGTCACCAGCAACAAGTATCTTTGGTGCGAGCGCGGCACGTTCGAATTGAAGTATTTCTTTTCAAGCGGGGTCGCATCCAGCGACGGCGAAGGCGCGTCTTCGGAAGCGATCAAAGCCCGGATCAAAGCGCTCACGGACGCGGAAGACCCCAAGAAGGTGCTGTCCGATCAGGCGCTCGTCGATCTCTTGAAAGACGAAGGATTTGATCTCGCGCGGCGCACGGTCGCCAAATATCGCGAGGCGATTGGCATCGGGTCCAGCGCCCAGCGACGCCGCGCCAAAAAGATCGCAGGCCTTTAATCGGAAACCATTTTGGCACTATGTTGAGGCCTTGGCCGGCTGGGGCAATAGCCCGCGACTCGTGGAGTCAGCTGGGTTTACGTTAAATTAACCTTTTCCGTTGAGAACTTGTGTGGTTAATAAAGGGCAACACCTCTTGACGAGGCGTTACCGCACAATGTGTGTCACAACCCGGATTTGGGACAGATAGGGGACCAGCAATGCGCGTTCTGTTGATTGAGGACGAGCCGACAACCGCCAAGGCGATCGAGCTCATGCTCACCACCGAGGGGTTCAACGTGTACTCCACCGATCTGGGCGAAGAAGGCCTCGATCTGGGTAAGCTGTACGATTACGATATCATCCTGCTCGACCTGAACTTGCCGGACATGCACGGCTATGACGTGCTCAAGAAACTGCGCGTCGCCAAGGTGCAGACACCGGTCCTCATCCTTTCGGGTATCGCCGAAATGGACAGCAAAATCCGCTCCTTCGGCTTTGGCGCCGACGATTATGTGACCAAGCCCTTCCACCGCGAAGAGCTGGTCGCCCGCATCCACGCCGTGGTCCGTCGTTCGAAAGGCCACAGCCAGTCGATCATCCGCACCGGCAAGCTCGCGGTTAACCTCGACGCCAAGACGGTCGAAGTCGACAACGCCCGCGTTCACTTGACCGGCAAGGAATACGCGATGCTCGAGCTGCTTTCGCTGCGCAAGGGCACGACGCTGACGAAGGAAATGTTCCTCAACCACCTCTATGGCGGCATGGACGAACCCGAGCTCAAGATTATCGACGTCTTCATCTGCAAGCTGCGCAAAAAGCTCAGCCACGCCTGCAGCGGCGAGAACTACATCGAAACCGTCTGGGGCCGCGGCTACGTGCTGCGCGATCCGCAGGAAGAAGCCGAAGCCGCCTAAGCGCGCGCCAACCGGTTCAACGAGGACGCCCGAGGCCAATGTGGTCGCGGGCGTTTTCGTTTGGTCAAAGCCCGGTCAGGCCGTTCGAAAAGTCCAGCCCCGATGGTTGCTGGAACGTGCGCAAACCAAATTCGGGGGCGATCGCCAGCAGGTGATCAAAGATGTCGCCCTGAATGCCCTCATATTCATGCCAGACCGTCGTGTCGGTGAAACAGTAGAGCTCAATCGGAAGACCTTCGGAGCTGGGCGCCAGCTGGCGCACCAAGAGCGTGAAGTTCTCATTGATACGCGGGTGCCACTTCAGGTAGGCGAGGATGTAGGCGCGGAAAGTGCCGATATTGGTGAGGCGCCGCGCGTTCACCGGGGCATCGTCGCCCATCAGCTCCTCAGCGTTCCACTTGGCGACTTCCGCTGCTTTGGCGGTCAAGTATGGTTCGAGGATCTTGAGCTTCTTCAAGTCTTCCACTTCATCATCGGTCAAAAAGCGGATCATATTGTGGTCCAGCGTGATGCTGCGCTTGATGCGCCGCCCGCCGCTTTCCGCCATGCCGCGCCAGTTGGCGTAGCTGTCGGACACCAGCCTATGCGTGGGCACCGTGACAATTGTCTTGTCGAAGTTTTGGACCTTCACCGTGTGCAGCGAGATATCGATCACATCGCCATCCGCGTTCATGCCGGGCATGGTGATCCAGTCCCCCACCCGAAGCATATCGTTGGTCGTCAGCTGAACGCTCGCGACAAGACTGAGGATCGTATCCTTGAACACCAGCAAAAGGACGGCGGTGATCGCGCCAAGCCCCGACAGTAAAAGCAGCGGGCTTTCATCAATGAGGACCGAGATGACAATGATCGCCGCGCCGCATAGGACGAGAATCTTGGCGACTTGGACAAAGCCTTTTATCGGCCGGTTCTTCGACGTCGGCAGGCGGTCGTACAGCTCGTTGCCATAGGCCAGCAAGCGGACGACCGCCATCGCCAGCGAAACGACAATCGCGGCTTGCGCCGCGTGGGTGATCAGCGTGCGAATGTCGTCGGCCAAGTTCGGAACAAGCTCTATGCCACGCGAGACAATCAACAGCGGGACGATGGTC
This sequence comes from Pseudomonadota bacterium, assembly GCA_039186235.1. Lineage (GTDB taxonomy): Bacteria > Pseudomonadota > Alphaproteobacteria > Sphingomonadales > Sphingomonadaceae > Erythrobacter. Next base: position 30,592 of record JBCDAE010000022.1, read on the forward strand.
GCCGCCCAAGCCGCCGCTTTGTCGTCGGTCGTGGTGTTCGGATCGATGTAAGGCTCCGCCAGTCTGAGGATGACGCGCTTCAAAAGAAAGTTGGCCGCGACGGCTGCGAGGCCGAGCGCCATCAATCCTATAAAGGTCTGCACAAACGGGGCCTGCGCGAAAAAGAGATCGAGGATTTGTTGCATCGCTGCGCGCCCTAGCGGGGATAGCCCCAATTGCTCAAGCCCGAGACGCCGCGAGAGGCTCTGGACAAGGGCAAAACAGATCGCCTACCGGCAGCGCATGACAGCGTTCAAGCAAGGCGATCCCACCACACTCAGCCGACTTTACGGTCGCAGCGTTGGCAAGCCCTTGCGCGCGCGTCAGCAAGCTTTGGTCGATGGCCTTCTTCCCAAGATTGCCGTTCCGCCAGAGGGGCCGGTCACCGCGCAAAGCCTGTTCGGCGAGGATTGCCCTTTGCATTTCGAGATCGGCTTTGGCGGGGGCGAGCATCTCGCTTACCGCGCAGATCTACTGCCCAACCACGGCTTGATCGGCGCCGAACCCTTCTTGAACGGCGTGGCCCAAGCGCTGACCCATATCGAAGAGCAAAAGCTCGCCAACATTCGGCTTCACCACGGGGACGCGCTGGAGGTGCTGGGCCGTGTGCCCGATGGCGCTTTAACGATGGTCTATCTCCTCCACCCCGATCCCTGGCCCAAAGCGCGCCACGCCAAACGGCGCATGATGAACGATGGCCCGGTTCAAATGATCGCCGATAAGATCAAGCCCGGCGGAGAATTCCGCTTTGGCACCGATCACGCAGTCTATCTGCGCCACGCGCTAATGGTGATGCAGCGGTTCACCAACCAGTTCGAATGGGTCGTGGAAGGCCCGGCAAGCTGGCAAAACCGCCCCTCGGGCTGGTGCGAAACCCGCTACGAACAAAAGGCCCGCGAAGTGTTCGGCCACGAGGTGTGGTACTTCCGCTTTCGGCGGCGTTGATTTGCTTTCCTGAGCTCCAGTGTTCACTCTGCAGTTAAGCAGGGAGATCAAAGTATGGTGGCAAGGCGGCAGTTTCTGTCCGGTTTGGTTGTTGGCGCGGGCGCGCTTGCGGCGTGTTCGGAGATCACGGGGGAGACAGCGTCAGGAAGCGGGCGGACCTCTGATCGCGCCACACAAAAGCTCGACGCGACCGCGCTTGAAGACGCGTTGCTGGGCTCATCCTACCTTGGCACGGGCGGCGGCGGCAGCCTGGCGGAAGCGCGCGAACTGATCGCCAAAGACCTTGCATCTGGTCTCACATTCAACCTTTTGTCCGTGGATGACCTCGCTGACAGCGATCGGGTCGCGTGCCCTTATGGCCTAGCTAGCCTTGCTCCGATGAGCGCCGAGATGCAGGCGAAGCTGGACGGCAAGGAAACCCAATTCGAAGAGACCGTTCAACTCGCCTTCCAAACGCTTGAGGAGCATGTCGGCCAGAAATTCGCCGGGGTTATCCTCGGCGAAATCGGCCCGCTTAGCCTTGCCGAAGGTCTCTCCATCGCCGCACGTCTGGGGGTGCCAGCGCTCGATGCGGATACAGTCGGGCGAGCGGTGCCCGAAATCAACCAGCATTCGGTCAAAGTGGCCGGTATTCCGCTCACACCGATTGGAGCGGCGACCCCCTTTGGCGATCAGATGATCGTCGGAAAACTCGGAGACCCGACCCGCGCGGAAGACATTTTGCGCAGCGTCGCTGTGGCAAGTTCGTTGTGCGGCGTGACCGACAGCCCAATCACCGGGGCGCAGGCGAAAGCGAACGGCACCCTTGTCCAAGGCAGCTTCACTCTGGCGCGCACCATCGGCGAAGCGGTGCGGGTCGCCAAAAACGAAGGCTCTGACCCGATTGAAGCGGCGCGCGCGGCGGGCGACGGATACACCTTGTTCACTGGAATAGTGAGCAAATCCCAATGGAAAGACGAAGACGGCTTCCTCGTCGGATCGCTATCGCTGGCGGGCACTGGGGCGTTTGCAGGTCAGTCTTTCGCGACGGACTACAAGAACGAACATCTTGTGGCGCGGCGGGACGGTGTCGTGGTGGCGACCTGCCCCGATCTCATCAGTGTCATCGACCTTGAGACCCATGACGGGGTGAACAATCCCGATTTCACTGAAGGTCAGGAAGTGGCCGTCCTCGGCTTCCGTTGCGATCCGCTGTGGCGCACCGATGCGGGACTGGAAGTCTTCAGCCCCGCCTATTTCGGATACGATGTCGACTACGTGCCGATCGAAGACCGGGTCGCCTAGCCTACGACACCAGCGCTGGCGAGCACCGCCAGCGTCAGCACATCCGGCGCGATTGCCGTCATCGGCGCGATCTGCACCGGTTTCTCCATGCCCAGCAGCATAGGGCCGACCGTGGTGTTCGCACCCAGTTCGCGCAGCAGCTTGGCCGAAAGGTTGGCCGATTGGAGACCCGGCATAATCAGCACATTGGCCGGGCCCGATAGGCGGCTGAACGGATACAGCTTCATCACCGCCGGGTTGAGCGCCGCGTCGGGCGCCATTTCGCCTTCATATTCGAAGCCGGGATCTTCGCTGTCGAGGATCGCCACCGCGTCGCGAATGTTGGCGAGCCATTGGCCCGACGGATTGCCAAACGTCGAATAGGACAGGAACGCGACGCGCGGTTCGTGCCCCATGCGGCGAGCCACGGCGGCGGTTTCCTTGGCGATATAGGCGAGCTCGAAGGCGCTTGGGCGTTCGTTGATCGTGGTGTCGGCCAAAAACGTGGTGTGGTTCTTGCCGATCATCATGTGGATGCCGAACGGCAGGGCGTCCTTCTTCTTGTCGAGCACAAGGTTCACCTCGCGCACCGTCTGGGCGTAGGTGCGGGTCAGGCCGGAGATCATTCCGTCGGCGTGGCCCAGAGCCACCAAAAGAGCGGAGAAGACGTTGCGTTCCTGATTGACCATGCGGCGCGCGTCGCGCTCCGTGTAGCCACGGCGCTGCAAGCGTTTGTAGAGATAGTCGACCATGGCCGGCACGTGTTGGCTATCGGCCGAATTCTGGATCTCGAAGCTGCCCGGATCGGACACCGAAAGCTGATGCAGCTTGTCGAGCACGGCCTTTGTCCGGCCAACGAGGATGGGCGTGCCGTAGCCAAAGTCGCGGAACTGGATCGCCGCGCGCAACACCACCTCTTCTTCGGCTTCGGCAAAGACCATACGCTTCGGGTTCGCTTTGGCCTCGTTATAGACGCCGGTAAGCACGCTCGTCGTCGGGTTGAGACGCGATTTGAGCTGGTGCTTGTATTCCTCGAAGTCTTCGATCTGCGCCTGCGCCACGCCGGAATCCATCGCCGCTTTGGCCACGGCGGAAGAAACGACTTCGATCAGGCGCGGATCGAACGGGGCCGGAATGATATAGTCGGTGCCGAACTTCTGGTTCTTGCCATACGCGCTGGCGACCTCTTCGGGCACGCGTTCGCGGGCCAATTCGGCAATCGCGGTGGCCGCGGCGACCTTCATCTCTTCGTTAATCGTGGTCGCCTGAACATCCAACGCGCCGCGGAAGATGAAGGGGAAGCCCAACACGTTGTTGACCTGGTTGGGAAAATCGCTGCGGCCGGTCGCGATGATCGCGTCAGGGCGGACCGCCTTGGCTTCGTCCGGCATGATTTCCGGCGTGGGGTTGGCCATCGCAAAGATGATCGGCTTGTCCGCCATCTTGGCCACCCATTCCGGCTTGAGCGCGCCCGCCGCCGAAAGGCCGAGGAAGATGTCCGCGCCTACCAGAGCCTCTTCCAAACTGCGCGCGTCGGTTTCCACCGCGTGGGCGCTTTTCCATTGGTCGACATTGTCGCGGCCGGGATAGATCGGACCCGAGCGATCGCACACGATGACGTTTTCATGCGGTACGCCGACCGACTTGATCAGAGCGGTGCAGGCCAGCGCCGAAGCGCCCGCCCCGTTGACCACCATTTTGACGTCTTTGAGATCGCGCCCGGTCAGATGGCACGCGTTGATCAGGCCCGCCGCGGCGATGATCGCGGTGCCGTGCTGATCGTCGTGCATGATCGGAATGTTCATCCGCTCGCGCAGCGCGGCTTCGATGATGAAACATTCGGGCGCCTTGATATCCTCAAGATTGATTCCGCCGAAGCTGGGCTCCATGAGCGCCACCGCGTCGATAAAGGCCTGCGGGTCTTCAGTGGCGAGCTCGATATCGATCGAGTCCACATCGGCGAAGCGTTTGAACAGCACCGCCTTGCCTTCCATCACCGGCTTCGAGGCCAGCGCGCCGAGATTGCCCAGCCCGAGAATGGCGGAGCCGTTGGAAATCACCGCGACCAGGTTCGCCTTGGCGGTGTAGCGCGCGGCGAGGCTCGGATCTTCCGCGATCGCTTCGACCGGGGCGGCGACACCGGGCGAGTAAGCGAGGCTGAGGTCGCGCTGCGACGTCATCGGCTTGGTGGCGACGACCTCCAGCTTACCGGGCCGGATCGTCTCGTGGTAAAACAGCGCCTCGCGCGTGGTGAATCCACCCTTTGAGGTCTGGTTGCTGTCGTCCGCCATTCTTTACTCCGTCATTCGCGCGTTGCGCGGCCTGTAGCTTGCCTCTTGGCCAAGGCATAGGGGAATTGCACCCGCCTTTTGGCCCCGCTCAAGGATACGGCAACAGGGGATAGGCGGCTGCACCGGCCTGTCGAATCGGTTGAAGGTTGATACGCACAGAGGATGGCCGCCGGATCGCCTTCCAAACCCACTCCGATGATGGAGCAATATCTCGCGCTCAAGGAAGAAGCGGCGGGCTCGATGCTGTTCTATCGCATGGGCGATTTCTTCGAGCTGTTCTTTGATGACGCCAAGCGCGCTTCCGCCATTCTCGACATCGCGCTGACCGCGCGCGGCGAACACGACGGCGAACCCGTCGCGATGTGCGGGGTGCCGGTTCATTCGGCGGAAGGCTATCTGGCGCGCCTAATCAAAGCGGGTGAACGGGTGGCCATCGCCGAACAGGTCGAGACACCCGACGAAGCCAAGGCCCGCGCAAAGCGCGAGGGCAAGCCTTCCTCCAAAGCCTTGGTGAAGCGCGATATTGTCCGCTTTGTCACGTCGGGCACACTGACCGAGGAGGCCCTGCTGGAACCACGCCGGGCGAACACTCTGGTGGCTGTGGCCGAGGTTCGCGGTGAGATCGGCGTGGCCTCGATCGATATCTCGACGGGCTTGATGACGCTGGAGGAGACCACTCCAGCTTTTCTCAGCGCGGCCATCGCCCGGATCGGGCCGAGCGAAATCGTGGTGCCCGATGGGTGGGACTGGGAGGAACCCGAGGCCCCCACGTTCCATGCGCGCTCCGCCTTTGACAGCGACAGCGGAGCCGAGCGATTGAAGGCGCTGCATGGCGTGGCCACTCTTGATGGCTTTGGCGATTTCACCCGCGCGATGTGCGCGGCCGCCGGTGGCTTGATCGGATATCTTGACCATGTCGGGCGCGGGACGCTTCCCCTGCTGTTACCGCCGCAACGGCGCAAAGCGGGCGACACCATGGTGATGGACGAAGCCACGCGCACCAGTCTGGAAATCCTGACCAGCAACACCGGCGAGCGCCGGGGAAGCCTTGTCGCTACGCTCGACCGCTGCTCCACCGGAGCCGGATCACGTCTTCTCGCCGACGATCTATCCGCGCCGCTTCTGGATCCGGCGGCCATCGCTCAACGCCTCGCGCTCGTCCAATACATGCGGGATCGCCCGATTGAGCGCGCAGCCTTGCGCGAAAGCCTGCACAAAATGCCCGATCTTGGCCGAGCCTTGGGGCGGCTCGTGGCCGACCGTGGATCGCCCCGCGACCTTGGGCAAGTGCGCGATGGATTGGCGCAGGCGCAGATTATCCAAGACGAACTGGGCGCGATGGCTGACAGGCCAGCCTTGCTAAACGAGATAATGCCGCGACTGAGGGGACACGGCGCGCTCACCGACTGGCTCAGCCGCGCACTTGTCCCCTCGCCCCCGACCGAACGCTCCAACGGGGGCTTTATCGCCGACGGCTATGACGCGTCGCTTGACGAATTGCGGAGCGTGTCCGGTAACGCGCGGCGCGCCATCGCCGCGATGGAGTCTCGCTATCGCGACGAGACCGGGATCGCTTCGCTCAAAATCAAGCACAACGGTGTGCTTGGATACTTTATCGAAGTGCCCAGCCGCCACGCCGACGCCCTGATGGAGGCGGACAGCGGCTTCACGCATCGCCAGACGATGAAAGGCGCGGTGCGGTTCAATTCGCTCTCGCTCCACGAAGAAGCCTCGCGCATTTCCGAGGCTGGTGGGCACGCTCTGGCCGCCGAAGAAGCGCATTTTGAGGAACTCGTAAGCGCGGTCGACGCCGCGCGCGAGGCGATTGCGGACACCGCCGCGGCGCTTGCTCGAATCGATGTGGCCGCGGGCAACGCGGAACGCGCGGCGGAGGGCGATTGGTGCCGCCCCGAGATAAGCGGTGAACCAGCGCTTTCGATCACCGGCGGGCGGCATCCCGTGGTCGAAGCCGCACTTTCCAAAGCGGGGGAGCGCTTTGTCGCAAACGATTGCGCGCTATCTCCGGACAATCGCCTTTGGCTGATTGGCGGCCCGAATATGGGCGGCAAATCGACCTTCCTGCGCCAGAACGCGTTGATCGTCCTGATGGCGCAATCGGGCTGTTTCGTGCCCGCCAAAGCCGCGCAGATCGGCGTGGTCGATCGCCTGTTCAGCCGGGTGGGCGCATCGGACAATCTGGCGAAAGGGCGATCCACCTTCATGGTCGAGATGGTCGAAACCGCCGCCATTCTGGCGCAGGCGAGCAATCGCAGTTTCGTCATTCTGGACGAGGTGGGGCGGGGCACTTCGACCTATGACGGCGTGGCTTTGGCGTGGGCCGTGGTGGAAGCGGTGCATTCGCAGATCGGGTGCCGGTGCCTGTTCGCGACGCATTACCACGAGCTGGCTCGATTGGCCGAGAGGTGTGAGGCGTTGTCGCTGCACCATGTGCGGGCGCGCGAGTGGAAAGGCGATCTCGTTCTGCTTCACGAACTGGCCGAGGGGCCGGCGGATCGGTCCTATGGCTTGGCCGTGGCAAAACTGGCCGGAGTGCCCACCGATGTGGTCGCGCGGGCCAAATCCGTGCTCGACCAGCTCGAAAAGACCCGCGCCGAAACCGGCGGGATTGCTGCGGGGTTGGGAGACTTGCCGCTCTTTGCCGCCGCCAAACCACAAGAAGCCGAAGCGAGCGCTTCGGATCAACTCGCCCAAAAGCTTGAGGCCACCGATATTGACGCGCTTTCCCCACGAGAGGCCCTCGATCTCCTGTATGAGCTCAAGCGCGGCCTGTCGGAAGAGCCGAGTTCCACCAATCGTTAACCCTGTCCGCGTTAAGATCGCCGAATGGCAATCGGTGTTATCGCAAACAGTAAGAGCGCGCTCGCCTTTGCGGGCGGTGTTCTTGTGTCCGCGGCTCTCATAGCTATGAGCATGGGCAGCCAGTTCACGCCCAAGCCCCAAGACGAGGATTACGCGGAAGAAGAGGTCGATTCCTCCGAAGAAGCAACCGAACGCGCTCCTAGTCGTCCGCGCGAAGCCAAACCGGTTGTGTTTGGAGATTTTGGCGACGACACCGACCTGATTGATAACACAGGCGGATTTGACCCTACGCCTTCGGAAGAGCCGATGGTGATTGTCCCGACTGACGTAGACGATGACGGGAACTGGGCTTCGGACGATTCTGCGGTCGTCTCGCCCCCACCGACGCGAGCCACAGCCGCCTCGAGAGCGCGGCAGCGTGAGATAGAACGCCGCAAGTATACGCCGAACGAGCTGACGGAGGCGGGATACAACTCTCGGCCCGCACCCGAGAGAGGCGAGGGTGAGGGGTAAGGTGGTCGCGACCGTTTAGCCGCGAGCTCTCTTCAGCGCGTGGGAACCGGCGCCTCGCTGGAATAATCGTAGAACCCGCGGCCCGTTTTGCGGCCCAGCCACCCGGCTTCGACATACTTCACGAGCAAGGGCGCGGGACGGTACTTGCTGTCGCGCGTCGTTTTGTAGAGCACCTTGATGATATCAAGGCAGGTGTCGAGCCCGACGAAATCGGCCAATTGCAGCGGCCCCATCGGGTGATTCAGGCCCAGCCGACAGCCCTTGTCGATGTCCTCAATTCCTGCGGTGGACTGGCCGAGCACGAAGACCGCTTCGTTGATCATCGGCAAGAGAATGCGGTTGACGACAAAGCCGGGTTCATCCTGGCTGAGCACCACCTGCTTGCCCAATCCCTCGGCGAAAGCGGTGACGCGGTCGGTCGTGTTCTGCGCCGTGGCGAGGCCGGGAATGACTTCGATGAGCCCCATAACGGGAACAGGGTTGAAGAAGTGCAGGCCAATGAAACGAAGCGGATCGGGCGAATGGTTCGCCATCCGCGTGATCGGGATTGAGCTGGTGTTGGACGCCATGACCGCGTCGGAGCCAAGCACTTTGCCCGCGCTTTCAAAGATCGCCTGCTTGATCGGCTCTTTCTCCGTCGCGGCCTCGATGATCAGATCGGCTTCGACCATCGGGGCGTAATCCGCCACCGGCGTGATCCGTCCAAGCAAGGCTTCGGCCTCGCCGGCTTCCATCTTTCCGCGCCCAACCAGCTTGGTCACGGCTTTGTCGATCCGCGACTTGCCGCCTTCCGCGTGGGCTAGATCAATATCGGCCAGCATCACGGACATGCCGTATCCGGCCACTGTCTGGGCAATCCCGGTTCCCATTTGCCCGGCGCCGATAACCGCAATGTTCCGCATGGCCGCCTTCCCTTCGCATGTGCAGCAATTGTGTGGCGAGCGCGTTAGCGCGCAAAGCGGGATTGGCTAGGGAGATTAAAGTGGTACGGTGCGCAGAGGGGCGGCAGGTCCGTTAGCGGTTAGCTCCGGGCACCCATTTCACGTCGTCGGCGCCGTTATCGTTGAGCACCCGCGCCATCACAAACAGCAGGTCCGACAGGCGGTTAATATAGGTCAGCGCCGCCGGATTGACCGCGTCCTGATCCGCCAGCGCAGTCATCGCCCGCTCCGCCGCCCGCGCGCTCGCCCGCGCCACGTGAACCCGCGCCGCAGCCTCGCTGCCTCCGGGAAGGACAAAGCTGGTGAGCGGTTCGAGGTTTTCGTTGAACGCGTCAATCTGGGTTTCGAGCCAGTCGCTTTGGCTGCCCACCACGCGCAACACCATTTCTGACGGGGTAAAGTCACCATCCTCGGCCGGCGTTGCCAGATCCGCGCCAAGATCAAACAGATCATTTTGCACACGGGTCAAAACAGCTTTTTGATCGGCGTCTTCCAAACCGCAGATAGCCAGACCAATCGCGCTGTTGGTCTCATCCACCGCGCCCACCGCGGCGATCCGCGCGGAGTGCTTAGCCGTGCGCGAGCCATCGACCAGACCGGTCGTGCCATCGTCGCCCGTGCGGGTGTAAATCTTGTTGAGTTTGACCATGCCGGCGGCGTCTTAGTTCGAGCCGCCCGCCGCCAGCAAACCGATCACCACGACCACCGCGATGGCCGCCGCCTGATACTTGATCCGCGCGAACATCGCCTTGTTCTGCATGTTCTGCATCTCGGTCACGGTCTCGCCCTCGCCGCTCTCAAGGTTCACCTTGGTGGTCTTGAGAAAGGCGATCACGCCTCGGACAAGCGAGAACACGACGAGCGCCGCAAAGACGAAAAAGACGAGCCAGAGAATGTAGGTCATGCCGGTTAAATAGGTGACGCGCGATCAAGTTCCAGCGCTGTTTAGCGATGAATGGAACCGGGCGCGCAATTTGTCCGCCAGAGCGCGGCCATCCTCTCCCGCACGCCGACGGTCGCCGAGAGCGGGCGAGCCGCGCGATTTTGAAAGCTTACTGCCGTCTTCCGCCAGGATGAGATCGTGATGAAGATGCTCCGGCACGGGCAGATCGAGCAGCTCTTGAAGGAGACGATGGATGTGGGTGGAATCAAACAGATCCTGCCCCCGTGTGACCAGCGTCACCCCATCCACCGCATCATCGAGTGTCGCGGCCAAATGGTAGCTGGCGGGCAAATCTTTGCGCACAAGGACGACGTCTCCAAAGGAGCGAGGGTCCGCAAGGACGGAACCCGCGAGCCGATCTTCCCAAACCAGCTCGCCGGCTCGCGCCATCGCCGCCTCGATGTCCAATCGGAGCGCATAGGGCGCCGTTTCATCCGCCGGAGCAAATCGCCCTTTCAGGCTGCCGGGATACGCAAAGCCGTCCGCGCCGACGCGGTTGGGCACTGTTTCAACATCGCGCCTCGTCGCGGCGCAGCGATAGAGCAGTCCTTCGCGCTCTAACCGCTCGGCGGCGGCGCGGTAGCTTTCAAGCCGAGTCGATTGCGCGGGCACCTCGCGCCATTCCAACCCTAGCCATTCCAGGTCGCGGCGGAACTCGTCGGCCCATTCGGGGCGCGAGCGAGGGCCGTCGATATCCTCAATCCGCAGCAGGAATTCCCCGCCTCCGGCCCTCGCCAATTCGGCCGCGACAATCGCCGAATAGGCGTGCCCCCAATGGAGCGGGCCGTTGGGGCTTGGTGCAAATCGAGTGACAATTGTCATACCGTTTCCGCTTGTGGCACAGCCGATCACCCCGCGCCATCCACACGATGTCCGCACATCTCAAACAGGTTTTCCACAGGCTTTAAACAGACTTACTCCAATTCAGGCCCAAAATCGTCGCCGTGGATAGCGAGTGTCATGGCTTTGACTCTTGGCTTTGCCACGGCATGATCGCAGTCAATCAGGGAGGAACGCAGGACGTGTTCAAAGCCGAACTGATCGAAGGAGCCGCGACGTTTCGCAGCGCGCAAGAGGACCCGACACGCAATCTGTCGGCTTGCCCCGCGCTTGTGCTGAACGCCGATTACACCCCGCTTTCCTATTACCCGCTGTCGCTGTGGCCGTGGCAGACCGCGATCAAGGCGGTGTTCCTCGACCGGGTGGACATCGTGGCGAGCTATGACCGCGAAGTGCACTCGCCCAGCCTCGATATGAAGATCCCAAGCGTGATCGCGCTGCGCCAATATGTGAAGCAAAGCGAGTTTCCCGCCTTCACCCGGTTCAACGTTTTCCTGCGTGATCGCTTCCAATGCCAATATTGCGGCAGCCGGCAAAACCTCACCTTTGATCACGTGATCCCACGCCGGCTCGGCGGCAAGACGACCTGGGAAAACATCATCACCGCCTGCGCGCCGTGCAATATGAAAAAGGGCGGCCGCACCCCCAAACAGGCCCACATGCCGGTGGCGATGAAGCCAATCCGCCCGACCAGCTGGCAGCTGCAACAGCAGGGCAAGATGTTCCCGCCCAATTATCTGCACGAAACGTGGCGCGATTGGCTCTATTGGGATATCGAGCTGGAAGCTTGATCCTTAGCTCTTACGGGGCACAATCATTTGATGACCACAACGATCCTGTCCGCGTTCGTTATCGCGGCGACCATTCTGATCCATTACGAAATCCTGCGGCTCAGCACGCTCGGGGCTGATGTGGGCGCGCATCCGCGCACACGTCTTTGGATCATGCTCGGCGGAGCCATCATCTCTCACCTCATCCACATCGCGCTCTACGCAGGTGCGTATTTGCTGCTCGAGTTTCAGTTCGGCTTGGGCGCTATTGACGGGCCAGACAGCGGCAGTTTCAACGACGCGTTTTACTTCTCGATTGTATGTTACACCACACTCGGCTTCGGCGACATCGTGCCTTCGGGCGATCTGCGGTTAATGAGCGGGGTCGAAGCGCTCAACGGGCTTGTGATGATCACTTGGACCGCTTCAATGACCTATCTCTACATGGAGCGGTTTTGGAAGATCGGGGACGGCGCAGACTGAACCGCGTCAGGTGACGACGGCCCGCTTTTGGAAAGCGTCCTGTTCCCATTCGCCGCTACGTATGACCTCGGCGAGATGCCGGGCCGCTTCGGCCATATCCTCAAAGCCCAGATAGGCCGGAGCAAATCCGAGCCGCAGAATGTCCGGATCGCGAAAATCACCGATAACGCCGCGCGCGATCAGCGCCTGACTGATGGCGTAGGCTTCCGGGTGCCGGAACGAAAGCTGGCTGCCTCGGGCGCCGCTGTTGTTCGGGCTGACGAGATCAAGATCAAGACCTTGCGCCGCGACGCATTCCAGAAAAAACTCGGATAGCGCCTGCGATTTGGCGTGGAGGCGTTCCACCCCGATTTGGGCGATCAGATCGACGCCCACCTCCAGAGCGGTGAGCCCGAGAACAGGCGAAGTGCCGCACTGCAATTGCTCGATGCCCGGCGCGGCCTCGTAAGTGTCGGAAAAGGCAAAAGGGCGTGCATGACCAAACCATCCGGTGAGAGGCTGTTTGAGTTGGGCGAGATGGCGCTCCGCGACAAAGGCGAAAGCGGGCGCGCCCGGTCCTCCGCACAGATATTTGTATCCGCAGCCCGTGGCGAAATCGGCGTGGACGCCGTTCAGATCGACCGGAAGCGCGCCGGTCGAATGCGATAGATCCCACAGGACCAGCGCGCCCGCGTCGTGCGCGGCTTTTGTCAACGCCGCCATGTCGAACAGCTCGCCCGTTTTGTAATGCGCGTGGGTCAGCATCAGCAGCGCGACGTCTTCGTCTAGCGCGCCGAGCAAATCCTCGCGCGGCGCGAGACGCTGCTCGGCCAAGCCCTGCCGTTCGAGGCCCTGGATCATATAAATGTCGGTCGGGAAATTGCCGGGTTCGGACAGGATCACTTTGCGCCCAGGGCGCATTTCTAAAGCAGCCGCGATCAATTTGAACAGGTTCGCGCTCACCGTGTCACAGGCGATCACTTCGTTGGGCTGCGCGCCGATCAGCGGGGCGATCTTGGCGCCGACTCGGCTCCCCATCTCGAACCAGCCGGCCTCGTTCCAGGATCGGATTAGACCGTCGCCCCATTCCTGTTCGATGGCCCGGCTCATCGCCGCTGGCGTAGCTTTGGGCAAGCACCCGAGCGAGTTGCCGTCCAGATAGATGACACCTTCGGGCACGTGGAACTCATCCCGAAACCGCCCAAGTGGATCGGCGGCGTCAAACTCGCGTGCTTTTTCGAAAACGGTCACGGAAGCTCTCTCAGGATGGCCCGCACCGGCGACGCGTCGCCATTCAAAATGGGAAGCGGCAGCGCGATCAGTTCGTAACGCCCTTCCGGAACGTCATCGAGCACGAGGCCTTCGAGCACGCGGATATCGTGCTTGAGCACCGCTTTGTGCGCGAGCATGTCCTTGGAATTCTGCGGATCAATCGAAGGCGTGTCGATCCCGACCAGCTTCACCCCCTGCACGCCAAGCCACTCGATGGTCTCCGGCGCAATAGCGGTGGTGTCGGGCTGCCATTCTTCGTGCGGAAACCGCTCGAAGGTGCGAAACAGCACGCGGTCCGCGCTGCGCAAATGCGGCAAATCGCCCACCTCAATAGCCGCGCCGGACCGCCGCGCATCCACAACCAGACACTCGCCCAGATACGCCTCGAGATCGACCGAAGCGATGTCCGGCGCGCCCTCGCTGTAATGCAGTGGCGCATCCGCGTGCGCCCCGGTGTGCGTCGACATCGTTACCGCGGACACGTTGACCGGCGATCCCGCTTCCATCTGCCAGGTGCGCGCGTGCTGAAAGGCGGTGTCGCCCGGCCACACTGGCAGATCGACGCGCAAAGGCTGCGAGATATCCCAAATTCGGCGCTGGGAGGGTCGGCTCATATCGCCGTCCTCACGCTTAGAAGCTCTGGGAAGAACGCCTGCTTAAGCACGCCTTCGAGATACGGCACGCCCGGCGTGCCACCCGTCCCGCGTTTGAAGCCGATGATGCGTTCGACCGTCTTCAAATGGCCAAATCGCCAGCGTTGGAAATGGTATTCAAGATCGACCAGCTTCTCCGCCAGCTCATACAGATCCCAATAGGATTCCGGGCTGCGATAGATCCGCGCCCAAGCCTCTTCGACACCCTTATCTGGCTTATAAGGGGCGCTAAGGTCGCGCTGTGTCACCTTAGGGTCGATCTCAAATCCGCGCCTGACGAGCAGCGCAATCGCCGCGTCGTACAGGCTGGCGCGCGCCATTTCGCTGCGCAGGCGAGGCGCCCAATCCCCTGTTTTTTCGTGCAGTTTCACATGTTTCGCGTCGCGCCCGCCCAGCATGAATTCCATCATGCGATACTGAGGCGACTGGAAGCCTGACGACGCGCCCAAATGCGGGCGGATCGCCGAGTAATCGTGCGGCGTCATAGTGCTCAAAACGTCCCAGCTTTGAATCAACTGCGTCTGCGCGCGAGCCACACGAGCGAGCATTTTGAACGCGGGCCGCAGATCGTCGGCTTCGATAGCTTCACGCGCGCTTTTCAGTTCGTGCAAACAAAGCTTTAGCCAAAGCTCGCTGGCTTGATGAACGACAATGAACAGCATCTCATCATGCGCGTCGGACGCGGGATGCTGCGCCTCGAGAATACGATCAAGATCAAGATAGCTGGTGTAAGTGACGGTGTCGGCCATAGTCCGCCAGACCTAGCGCTTGCGGCCCAGCGCGCAAGTCAGCCTTCAATCACGCGGGTTTCAGGGTGGTGTTTGTCGAGGTGCCTTTTGATAATCCGTAGGTTGCGCGTGTTAGAGCGGAACATAAGGTCGGCCGCATCGCCAACCAAAGGCAAAAAGCCCAGCACGGTGTCAAACGCGACATTCGCGCCCATCCGGGTCAGCGACCATTTGGAAAGGCCCAGATTGCGCGCTTCCCAAACGATATAAGCGCCCAGCGCTCCGGTGATAATGTCCCCAATGACCGGCACCATGCCGATCAGCGCGTCCAAACCAACCGGGAGGTTTACGCCCGGAATGCGGAAGCTGCGCTCCAGCAGAAACTCCACAGCCTCAACCCGCGCGCGAATGGAGGCGGGATCCGTCCCTGTGGGAAGCGAGATACCTATCGGCTGCGGCCGATCCGCCGACCAATCGCGCGGCTTCGCGTCCCAGTCTTCGGTGGTCATAAGCGTGTCCTCTCCCGCTTATGTGGTGGGTTCGGAGAGAGGGAACAAGGGGTGAAGCCCCCAATCGTTTGGCGCGTAGTTTGCTATCGAACCTCGAACCAGCGACCACCGCACCGGGGCGCCGAGAGGAATGAACACCTCTTGCGCCACCAGGTTCGCGTGCGCCTCGCGAAGCAATCGTTGCTTCTCTTCGGGGTCCGACACAAAAAGCGACGCGCGCACCGCCTGATCAACGGCTTCAGAACACAGGCCGATTTCGAGCTCGCAATTGAATTGATTGAGATACCAGCGTGGGCTTGAATAGCGCGCCAGGCGATCTCGCCATTCCAATTCCGCACCCGCGCCTGGCCGAACCTGAATGGCGCGGATCCCGATACCCGCCCAAGCATCAGAAAGCCCCTGAAACAAAAGATCGCTTCCTGGCCCCGGTGGAAGCCCAACACGCAAAACGACCTCATCCTCTCCGGTCTCGGTCCGCCAGCTCTCAATACGCGACCGCGCAATCTCGCGGCGTTCTTCAAGCGTTAAACTGTCCCAGCGGGTTTCCCCCAATTCCGCGTCTTCCAGAAGGGTCGTGGGCACAATCCAGGTGGTTGGTTGCCAGCCGCCCAAGCCGAACGGCGCAATCAAGCCCGCCCGGTCGATCGCCATAGACAGAGCTTCTCGGCGCCCTGGGTCGGCCAAGACGCCACTGTCGCTGCGAAAAACCAGACCCATAAGGCCGCGCGCCGGATCAACCTGAATGTTGCCCCGAGAAAGAGGCCCCAGCTGAATCTCTGGGAAAGAAGCCAAGTTTCCATTCAGCAAAAGATCGACTTCGCCCTGTGCAAAAGCCTCGATTGCAACCGTCGAAGGCGCGGCGCGAACGGAAAGCGGGCGACTCGTCTCCTCCCAGTCCTCGCGCCCGGGCAGTCCACGTTCTTGCGGAGGCAGCGCGCTGAGTCGCGCAATGGGTTGGCTATCGTCGCGCGAAAAGACCATCGGACCCGCGCCTTCCCCGCCTTTTGCCAATCCGAGCTCAGGCTGCGCAACAAGGCGCAAGAAGTCCGGCATGGGGCTCGACAGCCTCAGTTCAACCACCTTCTCCGTCATCGCGCGGACATCCGTGATCTTGGCCAGATCAAGGCCTAGGGACGTCCCTTCCAACTCTTCCAAAAGCTGCCGTAAATCTGCGCGCACATCCTGCGCTGTGATGGGCTCGCCATCCGGCCACGTGCGCTCTCGCAGACGGAAGATGTAACTCTGACCGTCATCGGTGACGATCCAACGCTCCGCGAGAGCCGGGACGACCTGACCCGACGCGTTCAAAGCCACAAGTCCCTCGGTGGACGCTGCGCGCACATGCTGCGCGCCTGGCGACAAGCGTACGCCGCGCTCAAACAGGCTGGGAGGATTGCCGATGACAGCGACTTCAATGGGTCCGTCCGCCCCAAACGGCGAACATCCGCAAAGGGCCGAAGCGGCCAAAACGCATAAACCAAGTGTGAAGCGGTTTCCCATCTCTGGGCACGCCTAGCAGAGCTAACCGCGATCGTCAGCGACAGATCATAGAATTTCGGCGGGAGCTCAAGCGCTCCTTCAGATCACACCTTGCGAAGCGCAGCCGGATCGGGCGGTGTCGGCGCGCGATGCTGCCAAGACCTCTCAAGTGTCGTCGCAGGCGCGTTCAAGCTCGTGCGATCGGAGTGGCGTGCGCTCTGAGAATCGATTTCCCGATCAAAAGCAATTCCGAAGCGTTCATCCTGAACCCAAGCCACGCTTCCGCCAATGCGGCCGATATTCCGCAACTCTATGTCCAGTCGATTTCCGCGCTGCACATGCAAGTTGCCCTCAGCCATCATGCCACCGTCGGACAGGTTGCGCACGCGCACACGGCGAAAGTCTTCCTCGTTCTCCACTCGAACATTCGCGAGGAGGAAAAGGCTGTCGCGTGATACGCTGCGTGTGTCGGCCCCCGTCATTTACGCGTGTACTCCTGTTGATCCCTTCGCGGGATTATCATTGGCCCGAAGGCGGCGTTGCTTCATCACCCGCGTCCCTGTTCCGCGCTATGATATGAAGGTAAATGGTCTCTTAATTGCTGTTCGCAGCCAAGCCGCATTGTGATGCGCGTCCCAAACTGGAACGTTCTGGATCTCAATACCTTATCTGTCGGAAAACGCGCCGCAATCGCACGGTTTAACCGCCTATTGGTCGCGGCTGATCTTCTCGCGCCTTTCGTGGGCTTCTTGCGCTTCAACCGTCATGGTGGCGACAGGCCGCGCGATCAACCGCTTCAAGCCGATCGGATCGCCGGTCATCTCGCAATATCCGTATTCGCCTTCATCAATGCGGCGGAGCGCGGAATCGATTTTCGAGATGAGCTTTCGTTGGCGATCTCGGGTGCGCAGCTCAATACCCCAGTCCGTTTCACTGGACGCTCGATCGTTGAGGTCGGCTTCGCGGATCGGCCCGTCTTGAAGCGCCTGCATCGTTTGATCAGCCGCGGTGTGGATGGAGCGCTTCCATTCGATCAGCAGCTTCCGAAAATAGGCTTGCTGCGTTTCGTTCATGTACTCTTCGTCATCGCTCGGAACATAGTCCGGCTTGAGCATGCTCTTGGCTTTTTCAAGAATGTCGATTTCGTCAGCCGCAGACGTCGCCATTGGGCCCTCTTGTAACAGTCATCATCCGCCTGACAGTCCCGTCCTTGCGCCTGAGCGTTCTCAATGGCCCCCTTGCCCCCCAGCAAGTCGTAGCGATTGGATGCGCCTATAGGGACGGGCGCCAAGGGCCGCAAGACGCTTTGCAAACTCAACGCCCTCTACCATCAAAAAACAGCAGCTTTGCGCCAAGCTGTCCGATCAATCCTCCGCCACGTTAACCAATTGTTAGCCATGATCCGCAAAACCCTGGGTCAAGCGATCAGCAGACGGGGTTTGCATCGCTCGACGAATTGGAAATGCAAACGGGGGAATGCAACGTGCAACTCAAAGCGGTAGAAATCGAGACCAGCCAACCCACCGATAACAAGGCAGCGGACATGCTTGTCGCGCGCGCTTTGGCGGCGGCAGCGCAAGGTGATGTCGGTGCGTTCTTTGATCTGGGTGTCGTCTATTCGACCGGAAGCCATGGCGTGGCGAGCGATCTGATTGAAGCGCACAAGTGGTTCAATATCGCAGCGGCGCGCGGCCACGAAGAAGCGTCGTTTTGCCGCGCCGATGTTTCGGATGAAATGACCGCTCGCGAGATTGCCGAAGCTCAACGCCGAGCCCGTCAATGGCTGGCCACTGAGCGCCGCCGCGCGGCTTAACCACCGACTTTCAGGCGCCCTTCCTGAACGGCGTGCGCGCGTCCAGAAACACCTGGTCGGTCGCAACGCCTTCTCGCTCCCGCTCAAGAAAATCCGACACCGCCGCTCGAAAACCGGGATCCGCAAGCCAGTGTGCGGACCATGTTTTGACAGGCTCATAGCCGCGCGCGAGTTTATGGCCACCTTGAGCGCCGGCCTCCACACGATCGAGACCAAGCTCAATCGCAAGATCGATGGCTTGGTAATAACATAGCTCAAAGTGAAGGAAGCGAACGTCTCGCGCGCATCCCCAGTAGCGGCCATAAAGAGCATCCTGCCCAATAAAATTGAGCGCACCGGCGATAGGTGTGTCGTCGTCGGAGGCGAGGATCAGAACCAGCCGGTCGCCCATCCTTTCGCCAAGCAGCGTAAACGCCTCGCGGGTCAGGTACGGCGTCCCCCATTTGCGCGCGCCGGTGTCCTGGTAGAAAATCCAAAACGCATCCCAGTGCTCGGGCCGAATGCTGTCGCCTGAAAGCTTTTCGATCCGCAATCCCGCTTGCGCGGCTTCGCGCTCTTTGCGCAGATTCTTGCGCTTGCGCGAGGCAAGATCGTCCAGAAAGCCCTGGAATGTGTCGTAGTCTCTGTTGAGCCAGTGAAACTGCAGATCGGAGCGCATCAGCCAATCGCCAGCTTCAAAGAGCGAAATCTGATCGGGTTCAATGAAGGTCGCGTGCGCGCTCGACAGATTGTTCTGCAGGCAGACCGCTTCCGCTCCTTTGAGGAGATGCGAGGCCATCGAAGGGTCTGATAGCAGCAGACGCGGGCCGTTCGCGGGCGTAAAGGGCGCGGCGATCTGCAGCTTGGGATAATAGCGTCCACCGGCCCGATGCAGCGCGTCGGCCCAGCTGTGGTCGAACACGTATTCGCCTTGGCTGTGCCCCTTGGCGTAGCTGGGCATGGCTGCGAGAAGCTTTTCGTTTTCGTCCTCAATCGCGATGGGGATCGGGTCCCACCCCGTCCCCTCGCCCACACTTCCAGAGTCTTCGAGCGCGGTCAGGAATTCGTGGGAGACAAACGGATTGCGATTGCCCCCCAGGGCGTTCCACTCAGCGGCCTTAAAGCTGCCGACCGATGGCCGAAGGCGGACGGTTAACTCGCTCACGCCGGCGCCTCGCCTTCCGCGATAAGCGCGTCGGCCAAAACGGAAGCGGCTTGGGAGTCTTCCTTGGTGCGTATGGTCCAGCTCAGCAGGGGTTTGCGAGCCGCGCGCCACTCGCTGGCTTCGGGCCGGCCGAGGTCTCGCCGATCGACCGCCAGAAAGTCTGGCTGAGCAAGGTCTAGGCTGTCGGGATCGCGCCACACATGCTCAAAACCATTCATCAGGCTATCGGTGCCCACGAGACCTCTGCAAATCTCGGGAAAGTTCTTGGCCAGCCATTGCGGCACACGCGGATCGAAGCTCATCACCGCCGCAGAACCTCGATAGTTTTGCAAGCCTCGAGCCACGTAAAGGGTGGTCCTCTCGACATCGTAGCCGGGTTGGGACTTGATCTCGACGAGGAGGGGCACGCGCCCCTCAACCGCTTCGAGAAAGCGCTGAAGCCGCAAGGGCGTTTCGGACGTCCCGAGCAGGCTCAAACCTTCCAATTCGTCTGCGAGATAATCCTCGGTCTCACCCGTCCCGTTCGTGAGCCGCTCAAGCTCCCAATCGTGGAAGACCATCGGGTGATCGTCTCGGCTTCGCTGGACATCGCATTCGATACCCAAGCCTCGCTCAATGGCGGCCAGCGCGGCGGCGAGGGAATTCTCCGGAACACCCGGCCCATGCAGTCCCCGATGCGCGTAGGTCGTGCGCGTCAGCCAATCGGGCGGCTTGCGTGTCAAGACGCGGGCCTCAGTCGCCTGAAATCGCGATCACCGCGTCCACCTCCACCGCTGCGCCGAGCGGGAGGACCGGCACGCCCACCGCCGCGCGGGCATGTCGACCTTTCTCGCCAAAGACGTCGAACATCAGGTCCGATGCACCATTGGCGACTTTGGGCTGATCGGTGAAGTCGGTCGTGGAGCTTACAAAAGCGCCGAGTTTCACAACGCGCTCCACACGATCAAGCAATCCCGCCACCTTCAATTGAGCAAGGATCATCAGCCCGCAGGCGCGCGCGGCCTCCACCCCCCCGTTTACATCGACGCTTTCGCCCAGGCGGCCTGTCTTCAGACTGCCTTCGATAAAAGGCAGCTGCCCCGAGACATACGCCAATCCGTCCTGCACGACGACGGGCATGTAGCTGGCCACAGGGGCGGCCGCTTCGGGCAAAGTGATGCCCAGCTCTTCCAAACGCGCTTCGATTGTCATGCCGCTTCCTTTTCCATGCGTTCGACCAACCAAGGCAGAGCGTCCCCCCAACGATCTATTCGCGCGTGAGCAAAGCCTTCGCTGTGCGCGCAGGTGATCTCATCTGCGATCATGGGTTCCCCGCACATATGCAGGCGTATCACATCGGGCGCGACGTCTTTGACCGATTGATGATGCTGCGCGAGATCATCGATGAAGAACGTCCGCCGGTCCGTCCCAAGCTCTTCCCGAATAGCTTGCAGAGCCGGACCTTTCGGCCCTTGGTTCGTGTAAACCGGGGCGTGAATACCGACAGAGGCCAATTGCTCGGCGCGCTTCTCGCGGCGTTCATCAACAAGATTTGTCAGCACAACAATATCGGCGTGCTCGCCAAGCGCGTTGATCGCCTCGACCGCGCCGTCAATCGGTGTTTGCGTGTCCATTTCGGTGTCGAAGAAGCCCCCAAGCATTTTCCAAATGTCTTTTGGTTCCAGCAATTCGCCGCTGTTCTGCCAACGCAGCGCCTCGGCGAAATTGTGCCCTTCGAGACTAAAATCGACACCTTGGCTGGTCTCGAGCCAGATCTTGAAAGGAGCCACCATATGCAGCAGCACTTCATCGCAATCGCTGATGATAAGAGGGCGTTTCATTCGGCAGAGCTCCTAGGCGCAAGGTTTTGTCGGGCAGCGATAAGCTCTTCGGGCGTCACCGCAAGAGCCTCCGAAGCCCGGATCAGGTCGGGTTCGTAATTGGCGAGAAAATCGAGGCAGGAGGCGAGCACAGCCGGGTTTCCCAAGCCGCCACGAAGCGCGTCAGGATCGAGTCCCGTCATATCGAGATAACGCCGCGCCCGGTCGTCGTCTTCCAGCGTCCAGCCAAGCGCCGCCAAGGCGAGCGTGGCCGCGCGGGTCGAGCGTTCGTCGCCCTTGGTCAGGTCATCTGGCATTGTGAACGTCTCTTGGGTGGGGTAAGTCAGTGAAGCAATTGGGGCGAAAACACGGGGCGCATCGTGACGAAACGCATCATGGTTGTTGAGGATAACGACCTCAACCGCAAATTGTTCTGTGACGTTTTAAAGGCCAACGGGTTCGAGGCGTTGCCTGTGGCGGATGGCGGCCTTGTGCTCGACACCGCGCGCCAGCATTCGCCGGATTTGATCATCATGGACATCCAGTTGCCCGGCGTTTCTGGCGTAGACCTGATCGAAGCGGCCAAGAGCGACGCTAAGCTGGAAGAGATCCCCGTCTTGGCGGTCACCGCGTTCGCGGCCAAGGGCGATGAAGAGCGCATCCGCGCCGCTGGCGCGTCGGGTTATCTGGCCAAACCGGTGTCGATCACGCCGTTTATGAGCGCGGTGAAGGGGTTGCTGCCGTCCTGAGAAGGTCAGCCAGCGCTTGACAATCGGGGCACACAGCCGCTTTTCATTGGTTTGCATATCTGAGCGCTCCCATTTCGTATAAAGGACGCGCCCCAAGGAAAGAGCACCCGACATGACCGAAGCCGAAGTTGACGAGCGCATCCGCGCGCTGATCGAACCCTTCAACAAGAAGGGTGTGACGATTGAACCCACGACGACCTTCGCTAACGATCTTGAGTTTGACAGTCTCACCGTGATGGATTTCGTCGCCGAGATCGAAGACGAATTCGACATTATCATCAGTATGAACCAGCAGGCCGAGATCGAGAATTACGGCCAGTTGGTAAGCGCAGTGCACAAGCTTCAAGATAGCTGATACAAGACCCCTTATGACTGATATCGCAACCAAACCGGCTCCCGAGGCCGCGACGCCAAAAGGCGATCTGTTCTCCAAGTTCGATGGAATGATCCAACTGCGCGAGAGCATCCTCGCGACCGGCGTCGAGGACCCATACAATTTGGTGATGGAAAAGGTGCTCTCACCAACACGGGCGATCTGCAACGGGCGCGACACGATCCTGCTGGGCACATACAACTACATGGGCATGACCTTCGATCCCGACGTGCTCGACGCGGGCAAGGATGCGCTCGAGAATTACGGGTCCGGCACCACTGGCAGCCGCGTTCTTAATGGCACCTATCAAGGCCACAAGGAATGTGAAGACGCTCTCAAAGAGTTCTACGCGATGGACCACGCCATGGTCTTTTCGACAGGCTATCAGGCCAATCTCGGCATCATCTCGACCATAGCTGGCAAGGGTGACTACATCATCCTCGACATCGATAGCCACGCCTCGATTTACGATGGCTGCGCGATGGGCAAGGCCGAAATCGTGCCGTTCAAACACAACGACATCGAAGCGCTTGAGAAACGGATGCGCCGTCTCCCGGAGGACGCCGGAAAGCTGGTGGTGCTCGAAGGTGTGTACTCCATGCTCGGCGACGTGGCTCCGCTCAAAGAGATGATCGCGATCGCCAAGAAGTATGGCGCCATGGTACTCGTCGACGAGGCGCACTCGATGGGCTTTATCGGCGCGAATGGGCGCGGCGTGTGCGAGGAACAGGGCGTCATCGATGATGTCGATTTCATCATCGGCACCTTTTCCAAGAGCGTCGGCACGGTGGGCGGGTTCTGCGTTTCGAACCATCCCAAGTTCGACATTCTGCGCCTCGTGTGCCGTCCTTACGTCTTCACCGCGAGCCTGCCGCCCAGCGTGGTTGCCACCGCCGCGACGTCGATCCGCAAGCTTATGCACGGCGCCAACAAGCGGGCGCATTTGTGGGAGAATTCCAAGCGCCTGCACGCGGGCCTAACCGAGATGGGCTTCTCGCTCGGCACAGATGAACCGCAAAGCGCGATTGTCGCGGTGATCATGCCTGATCTCGAACAGGGCGCGATGATGTGGGAGGCGCTTTTGAAAGAGGGCCTTTACGTCAACCTCGCGCGGCCACCAGCCACTCCAGCGGGGATGACCTTGCTGCGCTGTTCGCTATGCGCCGAGCATTCGTCTGAAGAGGTCGAGACCATTCTTCAGATGTTCGAGCGGGCAGGCAGAGCGGTCGGGATTCTGCCCGCCGGTTAATCCTGCTGCGAAGTGAGCCAACCGGCGACAGCCGTTGCGGCCAATGCGCCGCCCAATTGAGCCACGATAAACAAAGGCACATCCGCTGGCGCGATGCCGGCGAAGGTGTCGCTCAAACTGCGCACGATCGTGATGGCTGGGTTCGCGAAACTGGTCGAGGATGTGAACCAATACGCGCTGGTGATGTACAACGCGACCGCCGCGGGAATGGCGCTGGCGCGATAGCGAAGCAGAACGAGGATGGTGAGCACCAGCCCAAAGGTGGCAACAAACTCTCCGGCCCATTGCCCAAGGCCCGCGCGCGCCTTGGTCGAGAATTGAAAGATCGGCAAGTCGAACATCAGGTGCGCCGCAAAGGCGCCCAGGGCGCCGCCGCCGATCTGAGCCGCGATAAACCCGCTCGCCTTGCCTAGACTGATGTCCCGCCGCACAAGGAAGGCCAAAGTCACCGCCGGGTTGAAGTGGGCGCCCGAAATCGGACCTAGCACGGCGATCAGCACGAACAGGATCGCTCCGGTCGCCACTGTGTTCGCCAAAAGGGCTAAAGCGACATTTGGCCCCGCCAGGTTTTCGGCCATGATGCCCGATCCGATCACCGCGACGAAGAGGAAGAAGCTGCCGATCGCTTCCGCCGCCAATTGGCGACTCACGAAGGACTCAGCGGATGTATCAGACATCGGTGACCTTTAAGGGTTGGGGATTGGCGCAAGGGCCACCCGGTTCGTCTTCGCTGCCGCCGAATTGCGCAAGGATGACGACACCGCCGATAAGCAGGACCACAAAAGCCGTGGTCACAAGGCCAAGATACCGGTCGATAAACCCTTTGATCGGCGCGCCGAAAACGCGAAACAGCACCCCAACTGTGAAGAAGATCATGCCACGCCCGACCAAGCTGGCGAGAAGAAATGTGAGTAGGTTCATTCCGACAAAGCCAGCGCTGATCGTCAGAAGCTTGAACGGCACGGGCGTTGATCCCGCGATGATGATCGCTTCCCAATCGTATTCCTTGAGGTAACACGCCGCCGTCGGAAAACTCTCGGTCAAACCGATCAAGCCCAACAGCCAGACGCCGACGCTGTCGAACAGCACCGCGCCAATGAAGTAACCAAACACGCCGCCAGCGACCGAGGCCAAAGTCGCGATCACCCCAAAGCGCAAGGCTTTGCGAGGCTCGGCCAGACACATCAGGCCCAAGAGGGGATGCGGCGGGATCGGGAAAAAGCTCGCTTCAACAAAGCAAAAAAAGGCAAGCCACGCCTGAGCTTGAGGGTGCGACGCTTTTTGCATCGTCCAATCGTACAAACTGCGCAGCCAAGCCATATGCGGCCTTTCCCTGAATATGGCCGCATCGGCCTGTTGGCCCCCTAAGGCAGCGATCCGGAGAGTGCAAGAAATCGAAGAAATAGCCTATTTGGCACTTTTTACTTGACATCGTAACGCTATTTGGCTACAAAAAGGCGATTATATACTTTACACACCCAGCCCTTTCCGCTATCAAAATAGGGAAAGGAACAACGAACCATGTCGGTACTATCCAGCCCCCATTTCCACGACGAAGCCAAGGCGTTTGAATACCTTGAGAGCATCGTTTGGGCGGACGGAGTTGTGTGCCCGCATTGCGGCACCGTGGACGGCAAGGTTTACGACCTTTCCGGCGTCCGCACGAAGCCGAGCAAAAAGCATCCCGAGGGCAAGGTTCGCCACGGTCTCAAGAAGTGTGGCGAATGCCGTAAGCAGTTCACCGTAAAGGTTGGCACCGTGTTTGAACACGCGCGCCTGCCCCTGCACAAAATGCTGCAAGCCGTTCACCTGATGGTGTCGAGCAAGAAGGGCATTAGCGCCCACCAGATGCACCGCGTTCTCGAAATCACTTACAAGAGCGCGTGGTTCCTTATGCACCGTATCCGCGAGGCGATGCGTTCGGGCGATCTGGCGCAGCCGTTTGGCTCTGGTGGCGGCGCTGTCGAAGTTGACGAGACGTACATCGGTTTCAAGCGCGATCACCCAACGCGGCGTGGCACGGCTCACAAGCACGGTATTGTCGCGCTGGTTGACCGCGAGAGCGGCCAAAGCAAGTGGTTTAAGATCGACAACGCAACCGCCGATCAGATCCACCCCATCGTTCTGGACAATATCGACCGTGAAGCGCGCCTTATGACGGACGAGGCCCGCATGTACTGGCGCATTGGTCGCGAGTTTGCGGAGCACGGCGTAACGACACACTCGCGCCATGAGTACGTGAACCCCACAGATCGCACCATCCACACCAACACGGTTGAGGGCGCGTTTTCGATCTTCAAGCGGGGCATGCGCGGTGTCTATCAGCACTGCCAAGAGCACCACCTGCACCGCTATCTGGCGGAGTTCGAGTTCCGCTATAACAACCGTATCGCAAACGGCATTGACGACCGTATGCGGAGCGCAGCTGCGGTGGCTGGTATCGTTGGCAAGCGCCTCACTTATGAAGGGCCTAACGCAAACGCCTAAGCGCGCGGAGCAACTTTGGTTGCCAGATTTTGAGCCTCGAAGACCGCGACGCTGGAAATAGGCGAGTCATTTCAGACTCTTAGCAAGGCACTGATTTTCTTGACAGAAACGGGAATTTCGCGTATCAAGAAGTTGCTGGTAGCGATCCCGTCCTAAGGCGGGCTGTGCACCTGCTGCGGGGGGGCGG
>JBCDAE010000023.1:0-49024 GCA_039186235.1 Pseudomonadota bacterium
CGCGAGATTCTCGTTAGCCTCCGCGCTGTCACCAAGCTCGCCGTTCCACTCAAAGGAATAACCTGGAGGCAGCTCAATCGCCTCGATATCGGCCTGAACCGCGTCTTGGAGATCGCCCGCGATAACGCCCGGAATGGGATCCGCTTGCGCGCTGATGGCGTAAACCTTGTCCTTTTTCTTCAGGCGGTTGTTGCGAAAATCCGTGTCGATATCGTTGGCCACCTGCAACAACGGCACCGCGTCGCCGGTCGAATTGTTGACGGGCACGCTGCTGAGGCTTTCGGGATTGGTCCGCTCGCCTAATGGGGCGCGGTATTCGATCGGGATTAGATCATCGCCCTCGCGATAGGTGCCGACCTGATATCCGCCATAGGCGCGCGCGACGGCTGTGCCCAGATCCGTGCGCGAAACGCCCGCGCGCCGCCCGCGATCATCGGCGTAATCGATCTCGACGAACGGCACCGGCTCGCGCCAGTCATCCTTCACCATCATCGCGCCCGGCGTGGCGCGCAGCACATCCTGCGCCTGATTGGAAAGGCGCCGAAGAACGGCTGGGTCCGGGCCAAGGAAAGTGGCCTCGATTTTCGATCCGCCCCCCGGCCCCATCGAAAAGCGCCAGGCCCGCGCCAAAGCGTTGTCGATATTGGCGTCGATATAATCCTGAATTTCGACAATGATCCGATCGAGTTCGTCTGAATCCTCGACACGGATCAAAAGCTGCGCGTAGGCGCTGTTCTGGCTCTCGAACGTGTAGATCAACATGTAGCGTTGAGTGCCGCCACCGATCACCGATTTGACGTGGTTCACGCCGTCAATCGTGGCGATGTACTCCGCCAACTCGCCCAGCCGTTCATCGGTGACCGCAATATCGGTGCCTTCCAAGCCCCAATAATCGACGACGACTTGCGGCGATGTGGTGGCCGGGAAAAAGCCCGATTTGACGAAGTTGAAACCGTATAGCGAGGCGGCGAACATCGCGACGGCGACAACCACCGTGATGTAGCGAACCCGAATCAAAGTCGCGACGGCGCCTTTGAACAGGGCCATAAACCGACTGTCGCTGTCCGCGTCGCTGCCATCGCCGATTTCGTGTTTGAGCAGGAGATCGCACAAGAACGGCGTCAGCGTCACCGCGAAGAGCCAACTGAACAAAAGCGAGATCAGGATCACCCAGAACAGGTCTCCGGTGAACTCGGCCGTCGATCCTGGGGCGAAACCGACGACCGAGAACGCAAGAATGCCGACAATGGTGCCTCCCAGGAGCGTCCAGAGAGACTTCGCAATCACATTCCTGGCCGCTTCAAGCAGGGTCTCACCCCGCTTCATTCCAGCAATAATCCCGTCGGTCACCACGATGGCGTTATCGACCAGCATGCCCAACGCGATGATCAACGCGCCGAGCGAAATCCGGTGCATTGGGACATTGGAGATGTACATGATCGCCAAAGTGGCGGCGACGGTGATCAGTAGGACAAGGCCGATAATGATCCCCGAACGCACCCCCATAAAGATAAGCAGCGTGACGATCACGATCGCTAGAGCGGTGGCGAGATTGACGACAAAATCGGTGATCGAATCGTCAACCACCGTACCCTGATGGTAGAACTCCTGCAGTCGCATACCCGCAGGCCGCGCGCTTTCCAGTTCGGCCAGTCGCGCATCGATATCCTTCCCAATCGCAACCACATTAGAGCCCGAGACCGCCGCGATCCCGATCACCAACGCAGGCTCGCCATCGTAGCGGGTGATGAGGCTGGCGGGATCCTCATAGCCGCGCGTGACTGTGGCGAAGCTGCCAAGCCGTGCGACGCTGCCATCTGGCGAAGAAATCAGCAGGCTTTCAATGGCTTCAACCGAGTCAACATCGCCCGTAGCAGTGATGACCAATCGACGATCATCAATCTTTACGCTGCCCGTTGGAACGACCGCGTTCTGATTGGCAAGTTGCGTAAAAATCGTATCGATCGAAGGCCCAAGCGAAGCGACCCTTTCGCTGGGAATCTCAACATATATGACCTCGTCAAGGTCACCGGTGATGTTGACCTTGCCGACCCCCTCGACCGCCAGCAGTTCCAGCCTCAACTGAGAGGCGTAGTCGTTCAGTTCGGCGTAGGAATAATCCGTCCCGGTGAGCATATACATTATGCCGAACACGTCGCCGTATTCGTCATACACAAAGGACGGGCCAGCGCCTGACGGCAGATCGCCCTGCGCATCGTCCACCTTATTGCGCAGTTTGGTCCACACTTCCTGCAGAGCGGCCTTGTCTTCGGCCGCGGAGAACTCGATCTCCACCTCGATTTCCGAAAACCCGTCAGACGATGTCGAGGTGAGTTCATCAATCTCGGGCATCTCCTGGAGCTTTGTCTCCAGAGGCGTTGTAACTTCGGCGGCCACTTCTTCAGGGCTGGCGCCAGGATAGGGGGTGAGCACCTGTGCGACGCGAATGGTGAATTCGGGATCCTCGAACCGAGGCATTTCCATATACGCTTGGTAACCCATCGCGACCGAGAGGAAGATCACGATCCACATGATCAGCCGGTTCTTGATGCTGAACTCAGCGATGTTCATGCGCACGCTCCCAGCCAGGGTCTGGAATCGACTTGCGCGCTCAGCGTTGCCACTGGCGCACCTTATCGCCTTCATTGAGATAGGCTCCGCCTGCCGCGACAATGGTTTCGCCCTCGGTCAGCCCCTCCCGTACGATAACACTGGCTCCCACGCTGGAGGCCGTCTCGATCATTCGGCGTGAAATTGTGCTTTGCTTCGGTTCGACCACCCAGACGTAAGTCTTGCCTTCGTCCTGAAAGATCGCAGTGAGCGGCACCGACAGACCCGAGGCGTCCTCTTCGTTGGCATCGAAGACCTTGGCGTTTGTCAGGACTCTAGCGGTCATACCATTCAACACGAGGAGACCCGTTGGAGGTGAAAAAGTGAACTTGGCTTCAAAGGTCTGCGTCGAGCTGTCCGCCTGACCCGAGGCTTCCCGAAAGGTCGCTCGAAACTGCTGCCCGGGCGCCGCGTCCAGCTCAACGAAGGCTTCGACCGCTCGCAATTTCGGCGCGTTAACAACAAAGCTACCGGGGACATCGATAATCGCCTCGACCTGGTCGCTTTGGAGCGAAACGATCGGCGATTGCGCGACCACGGTTTGGAACTGCTCGACATAGGTCCGCCCCACCCCGCCACTGAAAGGCGCGATCAGAACGGTATCCGTAAGGTCCTTTTTAGCGGTGTCCAAAGCGGCTTCAGCAACCTCGCGCTGTGCCAAGCGGCTTTCAAGCACGCTTTGCGATATCGCATTCTCGTCAATGAGGCGTTCAGCGCGCTCATACTCGCTTTGCGCGTTTCGAAACTCCGCTTCCGCCTGATTGACGTTGTTTTGAAAACTGCGCGGATCAAGGCGCGCGATCACTTCTCCCTTGCGAAACCTCTTGCCTTCCAAGGCGCGCCAGTCCGTGATCCGCCCAGAAACCTGAAACGCAAGGTCGGTGCTGCGAATGGAGCGGATAGTCGCGGGGTAGGAATTGCGAAGACCCGCCTCGACCTCGGTGACACTGGCAAGCTTTACAGCCTTTGCAGGCTTGTCTTGCAGAGCATCCACATCATCGGCACAGGCGGCCAAGGCAAAAACTAGCGATCCCAAAAGGGCAAAAGATGCGCGCAACGATCCCCCCTTGCGGCTTTTGCGGGAATTTGACCAACGCCAAACTTCGTCTAGTGATCTCAGAGGGTTCCACAATTGTCGACGCAGTCTAACGCGCAGGGGGTGCGCGTGATTGCGCATGTAAACTCTTTGCGATCTAGCCGGCCTCAACGGCAAACTTGAGCGGTTCCCAAGATTCTCAGCGCAGGCCAAGGTCTCAGTGACCCGGTACCTTGAGGTCGAGTGTCTCTAGGACCAAAAACTGACGATCGTTGCGGCGCGCTCAATCCTGCGCCTATGCGCGCACAGCTTACTGTTTTTGCACGGCTTCACATTCTCGAACCGGCATTTTCTAGTTAGGTTTCGGTCTCGAAATCGATTGCATTAGCTCAACAGGCTCACCGGCCCGTTCGGTGTGGCCAATTGAGCGACGATGTTAGGACTTTGCTGGCTTTGTTTCAGATGCACGCCCGGCGCGAGCAGATTCATAGCGTCGCGAACCCTTTCTGGGTCTGGATGTTCCGCCTCAAAGCTGGTCAGAGTTGCTGCGCTTGAAGTCGAGTGGGATGGATGGGGCGTATCCCGCCAATCGATTAGAAATGGGATGACGTTGCCCGCGCCGGCAACGATCGGAATAAAGAGCTGCCATTCCAGAGTGTCCCCATCTGGAGTTGTCCGACTACCGAGTGATGGTCCATATGCGCCGAACCCCGCCTTTCTCGTCGAGGTGGCGATTCTTGGAAGCGGGACGGCGCAGCGCATGCAATACGAATAAAGGTGCGGTTCGGGCCGACGCCGCGCGGCGTCCACCCACGGGTGCCCCGCCTCAGCTCCAGGCACTGGCGCCGCGATTTCCAAATAGACTTGTTCTCCCAAACTGACGAGCGCGTTGTGTGTACCGCTCGGATGCGCGCCGCCAAATTCGGGGGTGACGCCGCTGGCGGCTTCGAACTGCGCGCAGGCTTGCTCAAGGTCGCCCGCCAACCAAACCAGATGATCAAGCAGGACGGGAACGCCCGCCGCGCTTGGGTCAGGCGATGGTGCAGCTTTTGCGGTGGTCATGGCGTTCCCCAGCAGCAGGTGCAATCCGCTTGCCCCGGCGCACGCCATAGCGGATCGGCGGCTGAATTCCACGCCGCCATTCATGAGGCGGGATCCGGTTTCAGCGCCTTCTCGAAGAACTCCAACGTGGCGGCCCAAACTTTTGCCTGGCCATGCGCTTCAATTCGGCGCTTTTCGCCTTGTTCAAACAGGAAAGTCGGGTTGGTGCCCGTGCCCGAAATGCCATGAGCGGCTTCAGGAAGAACCAGCAGCGAGGTTTCAAGCCCGGCTTCAGCGCGGCGTTCGGCGACGTTCTGCACCATATGGCCCGCTGACCATAGGTCATCCTGTTCGCCACCTGCGACCAGCAAGGCGCCAGTGTAGGTTTCGATCGGAATGCGCGCGGTTTTCACCCGATCGGGGTTGGCCCAGCGTCCTTCGTCCATCGGTGTGCGCAAGCGACCTCTTTCACCGCGCGCAAACTTGCTCGTCTCACGAAACCAGTTGTCGCTATAGGGCACATAGCCGAGCGATTGACCGCGCCACGAATAGGACGATGTGGTGCCCAGCTTCACTCCATCGCCCCAGCCTTCCCAGACCACATCGGAAGGTGAAATTCCTGCGACTGCCTTTATCCAGTCGAACTTTGTCGCGGCGAGCAAAACGTAAGCTCCGTTTCGCGAATAGCCATAAAGACCCATGCGATCCGCATCGACGTCGCCGCGCTGAACCAGCCAGTCGCGCACCATTTGAAGCCGGTCGACCGGGATATCGACATAACGCGTAGGTATTCCCTCGACGGAAGCTTTGCCCGGACCATAGATGATCTCGTAAGTAGCAAAATGGAACACCGAATACCCCTTGGCGACCAGCCTTGGCATAAACACTTCGCGGCCTTCCCGATTGCCATCCACCCCGTCCACGATGATGATGACCGGTTGCTTACCGGGTCCGGGATGGGCAGCGAAGAAGGAGCCCGGAATACCCGCCACTTCTTCGACCTGGAATGATGGCGGAGCGGAGCGTATTTCAAACTCGGCGGTGGCAATAACCTTGCCATCGATAAGCGCGGTGAGCGTAACGCGATCATCGGGTTTCACTGGCTCATCGTTGGCCGGTTCCATATTTCGGAACAGGCCCATTGCGTCTACACCTTCATACGAGCCCGACAGAGCTGGGCTCGTCGCCAGCTCAACACGGCCGTTCTCGTCGCTCCGAAAGACAGCTGTGGATTGATACCGCCGTATCGGAAACCCGCGTTGATAATAGTGCTTCAAAACCCTTTCGGCGCGAAGCTCAACATCCGTGTCTGGGGGCAGGTCCAACGCCGTAATAGCGATCGGATCGCCGGCGGTGACGACCTCCCCGCTTTCGAGCTCGAACCTTTGAGCGGTAGCTGGGATGGCGCAGGCCAGAGCCGCTCCAAACGCCAAAGCTTTGGTGAAGATGTGTTTGCTCATCAAAGGATCGCTCCTGCAGGCCGGCGCTGGCCGGGCTATGATGATCCCGAGCTTCAAATAGCGCGGCGGAAGCAAACGCCAGGAGAAAATCGGCGAGCGGACGTTGAAATCGGTGAACAAACAGGCCTTGGCTGCCAATAAACATACTGGCGCCAGAGGAAGGGGTTGGAGAGCAAAGCGGAACTTGAATGCGCATTGCCGATTCGATCCGCGCTGCGCATAAGCCACTCCATGAAAATGGGAGAAGACCTTCAGCCGACCAAGCGGATCAGCGATCGGGCGTTTGACTTTCTGGCGCTGGCGCTTGTCTTTTTGGCCTATTTCGCTGTTTTTGCGATTGTGCGCGGCCAGTCGAGCTCTCTTGAATTGTTTGCGTCCTGTCTCAACAACACAGCTCCGCTGGTGCCGCTGACGCTCGCCGTGCGGCCCTTAATCCGCCGCTGGCTTATCGAGGCACCGATCATGCGACAGGCCATCGGCCATGTTTTGTTAGCGGCGCTTTTCAGCTTTGGCTGGCACTGGTTGATTCTGGTCATCTTTGGCATGCGCACCGGAGGGTCTTTGACCGAGTTTACAGTGCGCGCGTTTTTTCCCGAGCCCGCGCTCGCTTGGCAATTCCTGCAAGGCGTGACGGTTTACGCTCTGGTGGCTTCGCTGACCTATCAGCGCGCGCAGCCCGAAATGTCCGGATTCCTTCACAGCGGTGCCGAGGTTTGGCCAGAGCCTGAAGCGGAGACCTCTCTCAAGAGGTATTTCATCCGACGTGGTGAGGGAATCCAGCCGATAGACACGTCGCAGATTATCAGCATCGTGGGAGCGGACGATTACGCCGAAGTCACCACTGCGGAGGGTCCGCATTTGGTCCGCACCACGCTAGCCAAGTTCGAGGCGTCGCTTGACCCCGAGCAATTTTTGCGCGTCCACCGATCACGTATCGTGAATAGTCACAAGATTGACCGCGCGGAATCGGCTGGCGATGGCCGCATGATCCTCTTTATGGAGAACGGCGAGGCGATCCAGACCAGCCGGGCTGGCGCAAAGTCCCTACGCGATCGCGTGCTCTGAGCAGGCTTAAACAGGTCCGTCAGCAGTCTGTCGGCTGTTCTCTTTCAGCTACTAGGAGCGGGCTGTTGGCTAACGACCTAGTTGCGGATCTGTTCGAACATGCGCCTCGGCGGTGGTGCATCACAAGCTCGACCAGCGAAAACTGCTTCAGACCTAAGAGGACTCTGACTTGCCGAAGCCCCGGGCTCAGTCTGAAGGTTGGTCCATGTTTCGCAAGGCCGAAAGAACCTCATCCCATCGAATAAGCTTGAAGTTTTGCGCGGCGGGCGGGTTCACGCCGTCTTGCGCGATGAACAACCCACCAGGATAGTTTTGCCCAAAGGAACGCGGGTCGAGCTCGATGCCGTCGGTTTCCTCGACGCTGCCAAACGAGCCCGTAGCAATGCGGAACCGGCCCAGTGGCACAACCCCCGGCAATCGGTAGACAGCAAAAGCGTTATCCCCTTGGCTTGAGGCGACAAGGTAGCCCTCGTTTTTGCCCTCAGGGGCAAGCGCGAGACCTTCGACATCTGGCACTGTCAGGCCTGTTCCGGTCGGGGCAACAAGCTCTTTCTCGCCGCTGGCCAGATTGATGGCCCAAACACCGGCTTCCTCTTCACCGATGTAAAGCGTATCGGTGCGAGGGTCGGCTACGCACCCTTCCGGTTGGCTCGGTACACTCGCCAACTGGGTCGTGGTGCCCCGCACTTCACTGTCCCAGCCCGACAAAAGAGACTGATAAATTATCCCGTTTTTCGGCGCACTGAAGACGCGGATCGTTCCGTCTTTCATCGGCGCGTCCAAGCATATGCCGTATCCTTCGCCGCGCCCCACGGCGATCCTATCGCCAGGCACCAGCTGTCCGGTATCGGTATTGAGGTACGCTAGAAAGATATGCGCGACTTCCAGATCGGCCCGATCGCTCGCCGCGACCAAGACCCGGCCATCTTTCATCTCGACCAGATCAACATTATTTAGGCCAGAAGCGGGCAAGAAGTATTTCTGCTCTCCTTTCAGGCTGTAGACGTACAACCCGCCCTTCTTGTCAGTGCCAACGATCAGGCTTTTCGCCGGATCTTCGGGGTTGCGCCAGATCGCCGGGTCATCTGCGGCGTCTTCGTTGACCGTGCCCACCGGCACCGTCTCTGCCCGCGCGACGACCAGGGCGGCGGGATCGCCTCTTGGGACCGTGGCGCATGCCGCCGCAATCCCTAGCGCGATCAGCGAAAAACTGTGAAAAGGACGGATCATCAAAACGTCAGCCTCACGCCGCCCTTCATAGTCCAGTTGTATTCTTCGTATTGAAGAATGTTCTGGCGTCCGCCCAGATTGTTGAACGCAAAGAACTCGGCGTTGTTGATGTTAATCCACTCGAAATAGACCTGAACGTTGTCCGTCGCTTGGTAGCGTGCGGTGAAGTCGAGTTGGAACAGGCTGTCGGTAAAGCGGTCAAAGTCCGGGCCATCGGCGTTGATTTCGTCAAGAAAACCGTCGCGATAGGTGCCCGCCAGCCGGAGGTTGAGCCCACCTTTGTCGTAGCCGAGCACCGCGTTGAAGGTGTTCTCGCTGGTCGCGGGCAGCGCGATTTCGCGGAAAGTTGGGATGGTCCCGACATCGCCAATCCCGCCGTCTGCGATGAGGCCGCTAGCGTCGGTGTAGGTGTAGTTGAACTGGACAAGCGTTCCATCAAGGAAACCCGGCAGGAAATCGAGCTTCTGGTAGAGACTGAATTCGAACCCATAGACTTCCGCGCTTTCGCCGTTGATGAAGGTTTCCGCCTCCTCGAATGCGATGCCGAGGATCTCCCCCGGCTCTTCGATGACAAGCTCCGTAATGTAGTCATCGAGATCCTTGTAGAAGACCGCCGCCGTGATCGCGCCGTTGTTAGTCATGTAGTATTCGATAGAGGCGTCGAGATTCCACGCTGTGGTTGGATCAAGGAGCGGATTGCCAATGACCGCCTCACGGTCTTCATTCAGCTCGACGCGCGGGGCGAGTTGCTCGAAACCGGGGCGCACCAGACTGCGGTATCCGGCCAGACGCAGCACCAGGTTGTCTTGCGCCGCGTAGCGGAGGTTCAGGCTTGGCAGCCAGTGGTCATAGTCACGATCAAACTGGATGGGGGAGACCGCGACGTTCTCATCCGCGTCCACTTCGGTGACGAAACCATTCAGAGTGTTGTCGGTGCGTTCATAGCGAACGCCGCCGATGACCAGCAGATCGGAGGATTCCCAACGTCCCAATAGATAAGTCGCAATTATATCTTCTTCGACGGAATAGTCCGCGTTCGCGCTATCTACGGCGGAATCCGGTTGGACCGGGTCGCCAAAGACATCGGGGTTAGCGAAGAAAAAATCGCTGAACTCATTCAGGCCTGGCAGTGGGGACAGATCAGCTAGGGTGTTGCTGGGACCATCACCGAGGAATTGCGACAGGTTGAGATCTTCTGCTTCGTAGAATTCGATCTCTCCGTTGAAGGCCTTTTCGCGGAAGCGCGCCTTCGCGCCCCCTTGGATACGGAAAACGCCAGCGTCGGTTATGAAATCGTATCCTAGGTCGAACTGCCCGGCAAACTCTTCGTCTTCGGCGTCCGAAAGCGCCGTTAGTTCAACCTCGTCCAGCTCGTAAACCGAAGGATCAAAAAAGTCCTGATTGCCAGTGACGCTAAAGGTTGGAACACGCAGGTCAGAGAAGTCGAAGCCGACGCCAAGACCGCTGCCTTCGAACTCACCCTTGAACACAGCGGGATCGACCGATCCCCGGTTTTCCAGTTCTGAGGATTTCGCCCAGCTTACCGAGTATTCCGCGTCGAGATTGCCCCAATCGCTTTCACCTCCGAAAACCAAAGTGCGAATGCGCTGGCGTTCAAAGCGATCCTTTACATCGCGCTCGATTTCGATCGCGGCGTCGGTATCGTCAAATGTCGGGTTTGCGCTGGTTCCATCGACATTCGCATCGCCAAGACCGAAAATCAGCCGGCGGCGAAACTCCTGATCATCGAACTGGCTCCACACCCCTTTGAGGTAAAGTTCCGTGCTGTCGCCAACGCGCGCGTCAAAACCCAGAGTCGCGCTTATTCGTTCGCGATCCACCAGATAATCGCGATACTGGACTTCTTCAGCGTAGATGAGCCCATCTTCCAGCTGCCAATCATCGGCTTCGACATTGTCGGTCTGGAACTGGCGATCATAGTATGAAATCCCCCCGCTGACCCCGAGATTCTCAGTTAGCCGAGTCGCAAAATCGAAGCCCAGATCGGCGGTGAAGGTGTCACGCAGTTCGTTGTAGCTGCCGCCCAGTTTGATCACATAGAGATCTTCCTTGCGGTCAAAGGCGCTTGTGGTGTTGATCTCAATCGAGGCGCCGATCGTGTCCGCGTCCATGTCGGGCGTCAGCGATTTCTTGACTTCGATACTCTCGATGATCTCGCTCGACACCACGTCCAACGCCACGCCGCGGATGTCGCCTTCAGGAGCCGGGATACGGACGCCGTTGATCGAGGTCGCGTTGAGATTGGGATCGAGGCCACGGACCGCCACAAAGCGACCCTCACCCTGATCGTTGAGAACGTTGATGCCTGGCAGGCGGCGAAGGCTTTCCGCGACGTTCTGGTCTGGAAATTGACCGATGGCGTCGCGGGTCAGGACGTCGGAGACCACATCCGAAGCCCGCTTGCGGGACAGGGCCGAGGCTTGCGCCGCGCTTTGCCCAATCACGAGAATGGAGGAACCCGCCTGGCCCAAAGCAAAATTGCGGACGGTCGTGCCTTCAGCGGGGACCGCGATTGTGTATTGCACCGAGTCTGCGCCGATATAGCTCGCAACGATCGTGTAGCTGCCTTCAGGCACGTCTTCGAATACATAAGAACCATCGCGGTTTGTAGTCGTGCGACGGTCGAGCTCGATGATCCGGATTTCCGCCGCACGCAGCGCGTCAACGTCGGTCGCGTCGGAAACCGTACCACGGACCTCGCCGGCGAAGGCAGGAGCAGCGAGCCCCGCCGCTATTGCAATTGAGGCAGCGGCGGTTGTCAGACGACAGCGTAACATAGAAATTCCCCCTGAGTTGAGCGTTCAGACCCGTCCTAGGGAGGCGATTAGAGCCCTGCTTTTACGCATTGGCGTCGTGACGATAACGATACGCTTACAATTGCCGAAAAAGTGTCATGGCCCCGTCATGCGACCGATGGCGACAGACGAATGCGGTCATACTCGCCCAAATCGGTCGCCGCGAGGCCGGTGCATTGTCCGCTTTCACCCCCATAATCGGTCACAAGACGATGGCTTGAAATGGGGCGCAAGGCTGGCGTCAGCATAAGGTTGGCACTGGTTGAACCAATTGACTGGTTATTGAGGGAATACGCGGCCAGGAAATATCAGAAAATCAGGAGATTAGGGCGCGTAAGCACAGACCAACCAGGGATAGCATGAAGCTATGCGGTCCACCTTTTGTCACAGTGTACAGCTCTAGCTGTCAAAGGACACGGGAATGGATGCCCCGTGAGGATTCGAACCTCAATTGACGGAGTCAGAGTCCGTAGTCTTACCATTAGACGACGGGGCAACGCGGGTCGGTCAGTGCCGATTGACCTAGGCCAATCCCACAGAGAGCCGCGCGTTTAGTTTTGGTCGTCGGCAAGGTCAAGTGCCCTGCTTCGGGACGCTTAATCCGATGAAGGCGGTCATCGCTCCGGCCGGCTTGCCCTCAAGACAGCTATGCGGTAATTTCCAAATCAAGTGCTCGCGAACACTTTTTTGCGAGTGAGATGAAAGAAACGAATTATGGCGGACACTCTTCCGCCGGACGCAAACAAGAGAGCTGGAAGAAAAAGGGGCCCAAAGTCCGGCAAAGTAGCCGATTTTCGCTACAAACGCCCCCGCCAGCAAGAAGATTTGAGCCGCGAAGGACGGCCAAATCGTTCACCGAAACCGGGCTCACAAAGCCAGCATCAGGCGGTGCGTAAGCGGTCAAAGGCAGAGATGGGATCTAGACCCAGCGCTGGTCGAGCACCCTCGCAAAATCGTCCTGGAGAAGCCTACGCCGCCTTGGACTTAGGTACGAACAACTGCCGGCTGCTCATAGCGCGCCCTTCGGGTCGCGATTTTACCGTCATTGATGCCTTCAGCCGGGTGGTAAAACTGGGCGAAGATCTGGCGACAACTGGCCGTCTTTCGGAAGAGGCGATGGATAGGACGTTGAGCGCGCTGTCGGTGTGCTCCGATAAGTTGCGCCGCCGCAACGTCAGACTTGCACGATCCGTCGCGACGGAAGCTTGCCGACGCGCGGAAAATGGCTCCGCCTTTATTGACCGTGTAAAGCGCGAGACTGGGATTGCGCTGGACATCATCACGGCCGAAGAGGAAGCGCGGCTAGCGGTTCTGGGATGCCATATTCTTCTGGAGGACGGCGATGGCCCTGCGGTGATCTTTGATATCGGAGGCGGTTCCACCGAGTTGGTGTTGGTCGAACCGCCACGACCTGGAGAAGGTCGAATCCCTCGGATAACTGACTGGCAAAGCGTCCCATGGGGAGTCGTCTCTTTGACCGACACGGTCGCGCGCTCTGAAGGCAGCCATGAGTCCCGTTTGGCGGGATACAATGAGATGCGCCGGCTTGTTTCAGAGAGTTTTGCGCCTTTTGGCGAACGCGTCCAAAGCTATGCGCAAGGGGCGAATATACGCCTCTTGGGTACGAGTGGCACTGTCACAACACTTGCCAGCCTGCATTTGGAGCTGCCCCACTATGATCGAAAAGCGGTCGATGGGCTGATAGTGCAAAGCGAAGCCATGCGGTCCATCAGCCGCGATTTGTCTGTCATGTCGCCTGAACGGCGAGGGGAACTGCCGTGCATTGGTGAAGACCGCGCCAATCTTGTGGTAGCTGGGTGCGCCATTCTTGAATCCATCTTGGATCTGTGGCCAGCGCAGCGTTTGGGCGTTGCCGATCGCGGGATACGCGAGGGGATATTGCGAAGCCTGATGGCCGCAGAGCGCCAAAGTGAACGCGCTCTCAAGAGCTTGCGTGCATCTCGCGCGGATCAAGGTCGCTAAAGGGATCCGACTATGAGCCGTTCTGGCCGTAATCCTGACCGACGGGTCAAAACTGCAAAAAAGCGGACCGAAAGCTCGACGAGGTGGCTGCAACGGCAACTCAACGATCCATATGTCAAGAAGGCAAAGGCAGATGGGTATCGCAGTCGAGCCGCCTACAAGATACTCGAACTCGACGAACGCTTCGGCCTGATCCGGGGCGCGAGCCGCGTGGTCGATCTTGGCATCGCGCCTGGCGGATGGAGCCAGGTGGTTCGTGAGAAAGCTCCCAAATCGAAGGTCGTTGGCATCGACCTGCTGCCTACCGAACCTATCGACGGAGTCACAATCTTCGAGATGGACTTTATGGACGACGCCGCACCAGCAGCGCTTGAAGAAGCGCTTGGCGGCGCGCCGGATCTTGTTTTGTCAGACATGGCGGCCAACACCGTTGGCCATAAACAAACCGATCACCTCCGCACCATGGCTTTGGTCGAAGCGGGTGCCTGGTTTGCAGTGGAAACGCTTGAAAAAGGCGGAGCGTTCGTCGCCAAAGTCCTGGCCGGTGGCACCGACACCGAGCTGCTAACCCTGCTAAAAAGCCATTTCTCAAGCGTTAAACACGCTAAACCTCCGGCTAGCCGCAAGGGCTCCTCGGAGTGGTATGTCGTGGCGCAGGGGTTCAAAGGTCGCGACTAAGCCGCGCCAAGCTCAAGTTAGGCTTCGGCTTCAGCCGTTTGCTCAGAGATCGATTCAGCTTCGTTCTGATTCTCTTCGGCCATTTCAACGGCGTCGGCCTGAGCTTCGTCTTCAAGCGCCTCGGTTTCGGCCGGCGTGAATGCAGGCAGCGCTAAGTCGGAGCCTTGCGAATTCATATACAGCGCCACGGCCGCGCGGTCTTCAATCTTCGAAAGGCCCGCAAAGCTCATCTTGGTGCCCTGGACATAAGAACTCGGCTTTTTGAGCCATTCGTTCATTTCGTCCCAGCCCCACTGGCCGCCCAGCGAAGACATGCCCGAAGAATACGCAAAGCCACCCGTCGCGCCGACCGACTTGCCCATAATTCCGTGGAGGTTGGGGCCAACACCATTGGCGCCTCCGGCTTCAATCGTGTGGCACGCCGAACACTTGGCGTAGACCTTGGCACCCTGCTCGGCGGTGACGAGTGTCAACGCTTCGGCCATCGTCATTTCCGCCGGCTTTCCGCCGCCTGTTTCCTCGGCACCTTCGATCACATAACCGAGCTGCTCGGGACGCTCGGGGTCGCTGCCGTGAAAATACTTCCCAGCCAAGATCGACAGGCCAAGGCCAAGCCCAGCCGCAAACAGGACCCAACCTGCCGCCGTGTTGAAGAGATCGCCCCCGGCCTCTTGGCCCTCGGTGCCCGCGTCCATTTTTGATTGATCAGTCATCCCGAAAGGCCCCTTAGTCGGGCGTCCGCACGCGCGCAAGAGTGATCGCATCATCAATTGGTGCATTGTGTGCAAGATCGTTTCGGTTCCGAATTGGTCTCTTGCTCGGTTGAGTTTGCAGCATTAGCAGCGCGAGATGCGCAGTTTTCCAGAACCCGCTTTGCCTATCGTCGACAAGATGCGCGCTGATGCGATGTCGAAACCCGAATGCACGATTGCCTTTCAAGGATCGCCGGGAGCAAATTCACACCGGGCCGCGACCGAGTCGCGCCCCGATTGGCAGCCCTTGCCATGCTTCAGCTTTGAAGATGCGCTGGAGGCGGTGAAGGACGGCCGGGCCGGTCAGGCCATCATCCCGATCGAAAACTCACAACACGGAAGAGTGGCCGACATCCACTTTCTGCTTCCCGAAAGCGGGCTTTCTATCGTCGGCGAACACTTCATGCCCATTCACCACGCGCTGATGGCTCCTCGGCTTGAAGCTGGACAGTTCCGCGACCCAAACGCTCTTGTTGAGGCCGCCTACAGTCACCCCCAAGCGTTAGGCCAATCGCGCCATTATCTAAGGAAGCGAGGGATCACTCCGCTGAGCTACGCCGATACGGCGGGAGCGGCTGCCTTTGTGGCCGAACGGGGCGACCCGAAGCTTGGCGCCATTGCACCCGCGATCGCGGCTGAGCTCTATGATCTGGAAATCCTGCAAAGTCATGTTGAAGACAGCCAAGACAACATGACGCGTTTTGTTATTCTAGCGGACAAGCCGGCCTTCTTGAGGCACGACAAGAGTACACCGGCGATCACGACTTTCGTGTTTGAAGTGAAGAACATCCCGGCCGCTTTGTACAAGGCCATGGGCGGGTTCGCCACGAACGGTGTCAACATGACCAAGTTGGAAAGCTACCAGCAAGGAACGAGCTTTTCGGCCACCCGCTTTTACGCGGATATTATTGGGACGCCCGGCGACCCGGCTGTTGACCGCGCCCTGGAAGAATGTGCTTTTCATTCCAAGGACTTGCGGTTGCTCGGAACATACGAACAGGCGCGGCCGCGGGGATAAGAATTAGACAGGGCGCCCGGCCCAATATCCGTGGTTGCGTGGCGAGCAATCGCATGTCACCACTCAGTCTGCATGACGACTGCCTCGGCTCCAACCACTGATGTTGTATTTTCGGACGGGTCACCCGATGCGGCAGGGCCAGCTGTTTACGCCCTTCCCGAAGAATACGAGCGCATTAGGGCAGACGAAACAACACAGTTTGCCCCGCTCGACCTGAAGATTCCTGAGCCGCGCGAGCCAACCGGATTTGAGAAATGGTTGCAAGGCGTACTCGAGTGGCTGGCTGATCTCATTGCTCCTCTTGGCAGTGCATTGTCTTCGAACTGGGGGGCCATTCAATGGGTATTGATCTCGGCATTGGCCGCCTTTGTGGTCTATCTCCTTTGGCGGTTGATCGTGCCAGCTATCAAGCGAGTTGGTTCGGAGGCCGAGCGCGAGGCCGATGAGCCGGAATGGCAACCCGACAAGCAAGAAAGCCTCGCGCTGCTTGAGGACGCAGACCGCCTCGCAGCTCAAGGACACTACGATAAAGCCGCGCGACTTTTGCTTCAGCGCAGCGTTGGGCAGATTGCGGCGGCGCGTCCGGATTGGGTTGACCCATCGAGCACAGCGCGAGAGTTGGCGGCCTTGCCGCGCCTTTCCGACGCCGCAAGAAGCGCATTTTCGATTGTCAGTGAGGCGGTCGAAAAAAGCCTGTTCGCACTTCATCACCTGACGCGCGAAGACTGGGAGCATGCACGCGCTGCCTACGCAGACTTTGCTTTGGCGCGCATCGATAGGGGCAAGAAAAACGCCGCCTCGCCAAACGGCCTGCAAGCATGACAAAAGCCAACAGCGCCCCTTTCAGCCCAGCGGGCGTACTTGCGCTGATACTCGTTGGTTCTAGCGTGTTCTTTGCGCTGCTCTATCTGATTGGGGTCGGGGACGTTGGGCAAACCGAAAACCGCGGCGGCGGCGCGCACGCGGCGGCGAAAGGCATCAACGGATACTCGGCCCTATCGGAATTGGTCGAGGCCGACGGTTTCCAAGTGGCTCTTTCCCGCGAGACGAGCGGCTTGAGCACGGGTGAT
Organism: Pseudomonadota bacterium; assembly: GCA_039186235.1. GTDB lineage: Bacteria > Pseudomonadota > Alphaproteobacteria > Sphingomonadales > Sphingomonadaceae > Erythrobacter. Next base: position 16,760 of record JBCDAE010000023.1, read on the forward strand.
CTGTTGGTGCTGACCCCCCCGCCGGCGATGGATCCAGAGGAATTGGCGCAGATCATCAAGGATCGTGAATATCTCGGCCCAACCCTTGTGATTTTGCCGAAGTGGAGCGCCATTCCGCCGAGCTTCTTGAACCCGATAGAAGACCCCGACGAGGTTGAAGACGGCTGGGTGTTTTTGGCGGGCGTTTCAGCACCTAGGTGGGCAAATGCGGAAAGCGGTCCGCTGGCTCTCAATCTTTCATCCGGCAGTCAGGCCAACGGCACCGAGCCTGCTTCTGGCGGCGAGCCGGAGGCGCAAACCTTTTCCACGCTCGGCCCAATCGCGGGAATAACCGGCAAGATGCCGACTGGCGTTGGTTTTGTCGCCGATCCCAAAGCGTCCCACACACCGATTGTCGTCAACCAAGAGAAGCGGACGCTCGCTCTGATCATGAACGAATTCGATGGCGGGTATGGTGATGAAGAAAGCGATAATGGAACGGTCCCTTGGGTTGTGTTCGTTATCGAACCTGACCTGATGAACAACTGGGGCCTTGCTGACGCGACACGCGGCCATGCAGCGCTTTCTATCGTTCGTATGATGGGTGATGACTATTCCGACAGCGTGGTTTTTGACCTTACACTCAACGGATTTGGCGGTCCGATGAACCTTCTCACGCTCGCTTTCCAACCGCCCTTTGTGGCCGCGACGATCTGCTTGCTTCTGGCTTTTCTTCTCATCGGATGGCGCGCTTTCATAAGATTTGGAGCACCGATTGTTCCGGAACGCGAAACGGCCTTTGGCAAGGCGCGCCTGGTTGGCAATGGAGCCGACCTCATCATTCGCGCCGGGCGGCTCGGACTGTTGGCTGACCCTTACATCACTCTAAGCGCTCACCGCGTCGCTAAGGCGTTGGGTCTAAGAAAGCCGGAACACGATGGGCTTGATGCTGCGCTGGCGATGCGCCAACCCGACGATGGCTCCTTCTCGAAGCGAGCCGAAGACATGCGCGAGGCGACAAGACCCGCCGAGATTCTGCGCGCGGCCCACGCACTAAGCGAGCAAGCACGGCGACTTTAAAGCGTTCAAAGAGAAAGCAGTTAAAGCATGAAAATGAGCCTCGAAGACCTTCGCGCCCTTGCCGACAGCATCCGCGCCGAAACGGCTAAAGCGATTGTCGGGCAAGACGCGATGATTGACCAATTGCTTGTCGCCCTAATTGCTCAAGGCCACGTCCTTTTGGAGGGGCCACCGGGGACAGCGAAAACGTTTCTTGCGCAAAGCTTCGCAACCGCGCTGGGCCTCGATTTTGGGCGTATTCAATTCACTCCAGACCTTCTTCCCGGCGATATTCTAGGCTCCAACCTGTTCAACTTTCAGACCAGCGCATTCACGCTTACGCGCGGCCCGATCTTTTGCGAGTTGCTGCTTGCCGACGAGATAAATCGGACCCCACCCAAGACGCAGGCTGCCCTGCTTGAAGCGATGCAGGAACGCCGGGTGACGCTTGATGGGGAAACGCACGGATTGCCTGACCGGTTTATGGTCATCGCGACGCAGAATCCGATTGAGAATCAGGGCGTCTATCCGCTTCCCGAAGCGCAGTTGGATCGCTTCCTGTTCAAGCTCCTCGTTCCCTATCCAGATGAAGACGCAGAGACACGTATCGTCGCGAGTTACGGGAAACGGCAGGGTCCGCAGCGTCCGGCCGAGCTGGGCGTGAGCGCCGTTGCCGATCCAGCGATGTTGGCGGCTGCGACCCAAGCTCTTGATCATGTGACCGTGGCCGATGAGATCACGGCCTATGTGGTGCGACTGGTGCGCGCGACGCGCGAACATGCCGAGCTTGCCGTCGGAGCCTCCCCACGCGCGGCGGTGCTTCTAGCAAACGCCGCCCGTGCGCGCGCCGCGTTGGAAGGTCGGGCTTACGCCGTCCCCGACGATGTGAAGGCCCTAGCTGTGCCCGTCCTGCGCCACCGGCTGACACTCTCTCCGGCCGCAGAGATCGAAGGGCGCGATATCGAGGCTCTTGTTGCAGAGTTGGTCGAAAGCACCGAGGCGCCGCGCTGATCGGCTCGTTCGCCCATGCTACAGCGCCTCACTTCTATTTTGGCAAAGGTTCCGCCTCTCCCGATGGTCCCTACCCAGCGCTCCACCTGGACGATAGCGGCCTTTGCGCCCTTGGCTGTTGTGATTGCCGCATTGGCCCCGGGCCTTTGGATCGTTGCGCCTTTGGCTGGGTTTGCGCTGATCGCGCTCGTGCTGATTGATGCGACCATGGCCGGTAAAGTCGTCAAATGGGATGTCACTTATCCGGCAGACACCGAGGTCGGACAGAAAACCCCGATTACCGTCGGTGCGCTTTTCCAATCGCAGAACGCGCGTAATGTGGAGGCCGCGCTCTCGGTGGATCCTCGACTAGAGGCCGGAGGCCGCGCGACTGTTTCCATGGCCTATGGGCTAGAAGATGAGGAGCATTTGGGCTGTATTGATCTTACGCCCAATCGCCGCGGAATGGGCACCATTTCCAAAGCATGGCTTCGCTGGAATGGACCCTTGGGTCTCGGCGCACGCCAAGTTTCCCGCAACCTCACCGATGCCGTCCGAATTTGGCCAGATCGTTCGCCGGTGCGTTCGAAAGAGCTCCAGACTTTTTTGCGCGACGCCCAGACAGGCCTTATTGCGCGCCGTATTCGCGGTGAAGGCACGCAATTCGAAGCCCTATCTGAATACGAGCCTGGCATGGATCGCCGCCGAATTGATTGGAAGGCAAGCGCACGACACAACCATCTTTACGCCCGCGAGAACGAAAGTGAGCGCAACAACCAGATTATCTTCGCTTTCGACTGCGGCCAAACGATGTGCGAACCTGTTGATGGACTTCCACGCATCGACCGGGCTGTGTCCGCAGCATTGGCCTGCGCCTACGTAGCGCTTAAAGGCGGCGACAAAGTTTCCCTATTTGGCTTTGCCCAACGCCCGCAGGTCATGACGCCTTTCGTGAGTGAAAGCCGAGCCTTCCATCGCCTCCAATCCGCGGCTGCGGAGTTAGACTACAGCCCAACTGAACCCAATTTTACGCTGGCTCTCGCCACTCTGACCGCAAAGCTGCGGCGGCGATCACTCATTGTTTTGTTTTCGGATTTCACTGATCCGACGGCGGCTGAACTTATGATCGAAAGCATCGGTCGATTGGTCAAGAAGCATCTTGTGCTGTTTGTAACGATTGCAGACTCCGAACTTGAAGAGTTCATGGTGGCTGAGCCAGCCGACATTGCCACTTTGGCACGCAGTGTCACAGCGCATTCGCTTAGCCACCAACGCAGCGTCGTTTTGCAGCGCCTGCGGCATATGGGCGTCGACATCATCGAAGCCCCTTGGGATCAGATTGGGTACGACCTTGTGGATCGGTATTTCCTTATCAAGGGCTCGGAAGCCATCGGATGAAAGCGCCCAGGATCATCGGATCGCTCGGCGGCTTCTTCGGGCGCTCGTCGCTTGATGCTCCCCCCGACATTGAAAGCGCGGCCCTTCGCTCTGATCGTTTTCGACTGGAACGCGAAGGCGATTGGCGAAAGTTAGAGAACATCGTGTCGCGTATGGAAAGCGGAGGCCTTCGGCGGATAGACGACGCCGATCTCTTGGCGCTCCCGACTTTGTACCGAACCGCCGCTTCGAGCCTTGCGGTCGCGCGCGAAACCTCGCTGGACCTTGCAACGCTGCGCTATCTTGAAGGTCTTGTCCAACGCGCCTGGTTTCAGGTTTACGGGCCACGCAAAGGGCTTTTTGGATGGTTGCGAGAGTTCCTCTTTGGGGGGTGGAGCCGGGGGGTTCAGGCGATTTGGCTGGATATCTGCATCGCGCTTTTTGTGATGCTGTCTGGCGCCTTTGTCGGGTGGTTGCTCGTCGATCAGGACCGTGAATGGTATTATCGTCTGGTCTCGGAAGGTATGGCGCAAGGCCGAGTTCCGGGCGCAAGCCGGGAGACGTTGGAAGCCACCATTGCGGTTGAACAGGACGCTGGAGGACTGGCAACATTTGCTGCCTCCTTGTTCAGCAACAACGCAGGCGTTTGCATTCTCGCGTTCGCGCTGGGTTTTGCTTTCGGCGTTCCTTCGCTTTTGCTGCTTGTCTACAACACCGCGCTGCTCGGCGCCATGGTCTGGGTTTTTGCTGATGCAGGGCTTGGGTATGAATTCGGCGGCTGGCTAAGCGTTCATGGCACGACCGAGTTCTTTGGAATTCTACTTGCTGGCGCGGCCGGGCTTCATATTGGCCGATCCATGGCTTTTCCGGGCACAGCTAGCGTATTAGACGCTGCGGCCAAAGCTGGCCGGCAATCTGCGGTCGTTATGCTGGGCGTGGTCATCATGATGATCGTGGCCGCATTGCTGGAAGCGTTCCCACGCCAATTGGTGGAAGGAGCTACAAACCGGTATCTGATCGGGCTCTTCTTCCTCGTTTTCTGGCTCAGCTACTTTTTCCTCCTGCGCGTTCCGGCTTCGACCGATCAATTGGAGGGTGAAAGAACCGTATGACTGCCAGTGCACCAGCACGGGGTTCGGACCCTCTCGGTACCCATGATCAAAAGCGTGCGAGAGAGATTGTGACGCCGGAAGGGATCGCAATCCCGGTCACGATCGCGTCCCGCAGCGCCCGCTTCGGCGCGCTGGTCTTGGACCTCACTATTGTTGTCGTTTCGCTGATCCTCTTGAGCATGCTGCTTGATTTCATTTCGGGGGGTGTGGCTAGCGAGGCTGGTGACCAAACAATCGGGAACGTAGTCGCGGCGGGCGAATTCCTCACGATCTTGGGGATCATTCTGGGGTTCTTCGGGTGGTATGGGTATTTTCTGATCCAGGAATTGGGCCCGCGTGGGGCTACATTTGGCAAGCGCGCCGTCGGAATTCGCGTCGCGGCGCGAAAAGGTGGAAGGCTGACACCCGAAGCGATTATCGCGCGAAACCTGCTCCGCGACGTCGAGGTCTTTTATCCGATTGTCTACCTGATCGTAGTCCTGGTCTTGAGCCTGATCGGGGAGCTGAGCGGAGCTTTGATCTGGGCCGCGGTCGCGTGGTTTCTGCTGTTCGCCCTTTTCCCGTTCTTCAACAAGGACGCGCTTCGTGCGGGTGATATAGTCGCCGGAACCTGGGTGATTGAAGCGCCCAAGACCAAACTCGCAGACACGATATCCACTCAAGGTGCCGCCGCACAAGGTTCCAGCGACGTGACCGGCATGCGTTATGAATTTGGCGAGAAAGAGCTTGCGGTTTACGGCGAACACGAATTGCAAACGCTCGAACGGATGCTGAGAGAAGGTAACGACGAAGCTCTCCTCGCGGTCCACGCAACCATATGCCGAAAGATTGGATGGGATCCCGGCGAAGGCGATGAACGCGCGTTTCTTGAGGCGTTCTACGCGCAGCTTAGATCGAAACTGGAGAACGATATGCGCTTCGGCAAGCGCAAGGCAGACAAGCACTCGTGATGGCCTACACAATCGACATAGACACGCTGGAAAGCGATGACGTGTTGAACCTGCTGCAGTTGCACCTGGACGAGATGTTTGCCGCATCACCCGCCGACAAAGTGCATGCCATGCCAGCCGAGCGACTGCGGGAAGCCGATGTGACCTTCTACACCGTTCGACTGGCGAACGAATTGGCCGCCGTCGGAGCGCTTAAGGCCCTTTCGCCCGACATGGGCGAGCTCAAAAGTATGCGTGCATCACCAAGCTTCCGCGGCAAAGGTGCGGGGCGAGCGCTGCTTGAACACCTGCTCGAGGAAGCGCGGGCGCGAGGATACCGTTGGCTCGGTCTGGAGACGGGGCGCACACGCGAGTTTAGCGACGCCAGAGCTCTGTACGAGCGCTATGGATTTTGCGAATGCAAGGCGTTTAACGGCTATGTTTCGGACGAATTCAGCATGTGCATGGAGCGGCAATTGTGAACATGAAACGGCGCGAGTTTGTTGGCGGTGCGCTCGCCTCGGGATTGGCGTTTGGCGCGTCGGCTTGCGTCCCGCCCGATCAGAGCCCGTCTGGCCGGTTGGTTGCGCAGCTTCGGATCATCGAAGCCCAATCCGACGGCACGCTTGGTGTTGAGTTGTTCGACACCGGCTCGCGAATGGCGATCGGATTGAACTCGGATCGCCGATTTGGCCACTGCTCGTCCTTCAAATTTTCGCTAGCCGCCATGGTCCTTCGGGACGACGCGGGCGGAGCCATCGACGCGGATAGGCGAGTAACCTGGAGCAAAGAGGAATTGATGTTCGTCTCGCCGTTTACCGGGAAACGGCTTGAGGAAGGCGCGACCCTTAGAGAACTGGCCGAGTTTACGCAGAAGTACTCAGATAACACCGCGGCCAATGTGCTTTTGCGAGAGCTTGGGGGTCCCGCGGCGCTCACCGGTTTCTGGCGGTCGATCGGGGATGAAACCAGTCGCCTCGATCGCAATGAGCCAGCGCTCAACCTCGTTCCGGTGACGGAAGTTCGCGACACGTCCACCCCCGCGGCCATGGCGCGCACGGTCGCAAAGCTCGTTTATGGCGATGTCCTTCCCGAAGCCGAACGCGCAACGCTTAAACAGTGGATGGCCGATACTCGGACGGGCGCCCGCCGTGTCCGGGCCGGACTTCCGGAAAAATGGGCCAGCGGCGACAAAACGGGCACGTCCAGGTGGCTCGGGGACAACCGCCTTTACGTCGACATCGGCTATGTCGAGCCACCCGAGCGAGAGCCTCTAACCTTCGCGGCCTATCTTAGAAGCCGCAAAGGCGAAGACGGGATTGCCCCCGAAGCGGAAGCCGCTCTCGCGAGGGTCGGCGAAGTGCTGGCAACTATGAGCGAAAAGCAGGACTGGTTCCCTTTCTGACTAGAGTTTTATCGCTGCTAAAATTTTATCATTGCTAAAAGTTCTCCGCGCAGTTAGGCCTGGCTTCGGAGAGAATCATGTTGAGCAAACGCGAAAGCGCTATTGAAGAAAGACGTCGGCGGATCTTTGATGCGGCGCGCGCGATTATCGCGCAGCAAGGGTTGGAAAGCCTCACGACACGAGGGCTTGCCCAGGCCGCCGGCTTAACCGTCCCCACGCTTTACAACCTGGTCGGCGGCAAGGATGAGATCCTGACGCAATTGGTCACCCGCAATGTCGAAGAGATCTGGGAGCGGCTGGCTTTTGATCGACGCGCCACCCCGCTCGATATGGCGGATGCCATTATCGACGAAGCCTATGAGGTGGTCCGCGCGGAAAGGGCCTTTCATCGCGCAATCCTGCCCTTGATGATCGATCTCAAAATCGTGTTCGCCGCCAATCCGGACAGGAATGATCCCGGCGCGCGCGCCGCCAACCGGTGTGTGGAAATGGCTCAATTCGCCTGCGAGGCCGCTATCGCCAGCGGCGAGCTGCGCGGCGCTATCCCGGCCAAGGAGTTAGGGCAGCAGATGTTCATCACCTATCGAGGGCCAATGCGCGACTGGCTGGAGGAAGTGATTTCAGCCGACGAAATGATCCGGCGTCAGCGTCGCGGATTCTACCTTGTTATGGCCGCCGACGCATCGGAGGCCTTCCGTTCGATCCTGGTTGAACGCCTCGCGGCCTTAACCAATCCAGTCCAAATGGAGGATGTGGCGTAAATGGAACGCACGCTCAAAATGGTGGCCACCATTTTACCAATGGTCTTTGCCTTCGCCTTCCTGATGCCGGTCATCGATCAAGGAATGACGGCGCTTGGTCTAGCCGCTCCGTTCGGGCTTTCGACACTGACCTTCGCGTTGATCGTCGGGGGCGCGTGGGGGCTTTTCGCTCAGATCACGGGGAGGTGGCTGTGAACGCGCACTCCGATATCCTACCGAGCGACCTGTCACAGCTTTCCGACAAAGAGCTTAAGCGTATGGAACTCAAAATCGCCCGAAAGTACTCGGGCAAGGTTCCCTGGATCGCTATCATCTGGGCGTTTGTGAATATGGCAGTCTGGCTGAGCCTTTGGCCGATCGTCTTTATGGATATCCTGCCCTTGTGGGCCGCGTTTCCGATCGCGACGATCAACATGGCGCTGGTCTATCTGCCGACACATGAAGCGCAGCACGACATCATCGCGCGCCCAGGCACAAAACTGCGGTGGCTGAACGAGTTGGTCGGACACTCGACAAGCTGGATGCTGGTCTATCCCTTTGAAGTCTTGCGGGTCACGCATCTCGATCACCATCGCCACACCAACGATCCCGAGCTTGATGTCGATATCACCGTCAACGCGCGCGGCCCGTGGCACGCGATCTGGAACATCATCGCCGAGCGTCAACCGGGTGCCAAACGCAACAGTGACTACGCGGCTGCACTTTATCGGGCCAATCGGCTGGATCTGATTGCTTTATCGGTCGCCTACAAGGTGGGCTTTATCGCGATCCTTGGCGCGCTCGCTTGGAATGGATACGCGCTTGAAGCGCTGTTTTTGTGGTGGCTGCCCTACCATCTGGCCATCACCTACATCATCTTTTTCTTAAGCTGGGCGCCGCACCATCCGGGGAATGAAACAGGGCGCTATCGGAACACACGATCATGGACGTCGAAGGTCGGGAATCTAGGGTCAATGGGAATGCAATTCCACATCGTGCACCACCTGCACCCCTACATCCCGTTGCACCTGACGCCTGCGGCCTATTGGGAAATGAAGCCGATCCTGGAGGCGCGGGGCGCGCGCCTTGGCATTTAATTCAGTGGTCGGGCGTGGTGGAAGGCTCATCGGTCGTGCCTCCGAAGATAGCCACTTCGCTTAGACCTTCGCTGTTCGCGCGACCGCGATACATGCCGCTGGTGTTGAAGCTGAATAGAGCGTCGCCTCGCGGTGTGACGAGGATGACGCCGCCATCGCCGCCCAGTTCCTTGACCTCGGCCATGACCGAATCCGCGACACGCTGAGAGGCGGCTTCACTCAACTCAACCGGGCCCTGAGCGGGGTCAGCGAGTAGGCTAAGCGTGGCTTCGGTGGTTCGCAGCTGGGTGCAGATTTCCTGCGCCACGCCCACGCGGATGAAGTATTCGCCCCAGCCCGTCGCGGAGACAGCGCAAGAGCGATTGTCGGCGTAGGTCCCCGCGCCAATCACCGGTGCATCGCCAATGCGGCCCCAGCGTTTGCCCGTCATACCGCCCGTTGACGTGCCGGCAGCAAGGTTGCCATTCTGGTCAAGAGCCACCGCGCCGACCGTGCCAAACTTGAGATCAACATCGAGGGCGGAGATTTCTTCGCCTTTCATCCGTTCCAGCGATTTCTTGCGGCTCTCGGTTGCGAACCATTCTGGTCCTGCGGTTTCCAGCCCATTCTCGCCAGCGAATTGCTCTGCGCCTTCACCCATCAGAAACACGTGAGGGCTACCTGTGCGAACTTTATCCGCCAACAGGATAGGGTTCTTGATCGTGGTGACGCCCGTCACCGCTCCGGCGCTGCGATCGCGGCCATCCATGATCGAGGCGTCGAGTTCGTTGCGCCCTTCCCACGTAAAGACCGCGCCTCGGCCCGCGTTGAACAGCGGGGAATCTTCCATCGGTATGATGGCGGCCTGAACCGCTTCCATGGCGCTGCCGCCTTCGGCCAGTATTTTAGCGCCCGCATCCAGAGCCTTTTGCAAAGCCGCCTCGTATTCCGCCTCTTTCTCCGGCGTCATCTTGTCCCGCGCCATCGTCCCAGCCCCGCCATGGATCGCGATGGACCAACGCGACTCTTCTTCAGAGACGCCCTGGGCAAACGCAGACTGGGAGACAAAGGTTAAGGCGAGCGCGAAGGCTGCGGAAAGAATTCGCTTTTTCATGAGAGAGGTGGCTATCCTATTCCAACGCGACACGCCAGCGCGCTTGTAAGGCGTGCAGATTGGGAGGGAGAAATCGTGAGCACATTTGGAAAACACTCGACCGCCGATCAGGTGCTGGACGGCGTGGACCTTGCGGGGAAGACCGTCTTCATCACCGGGGCCAATTCCGGTCTTGGGCAAGAGACCGCCCGCGCCATGGCGGCCAAAGGCGCGCACATCGTGATGGCCGGGCGCGATGCGTCGAAGCTTGATACGGCGGCTCAAGACATCCGAAACTCTCAGCCAGACGCCAAGCTCGAGAGCCTCGTGTTCGATCTTTCCTCATTGGACAGCGTTCGGAAGGGCGCGGCCGAAGCCAGAGACCGCTTCGAACAGATTGATCTGCTCATCAACAACGCAGGCGTCATGGCCTGCCCCTTAGGGCATACAACAGATGGCTTTGAACGACAGTTTGGGACAAACCATCTTGGCCATTTCGTCCTCACCAAAGGGTTGATGCCGCTCGTCAGAAAAGGCGCGGATTCTTCAGGAGGAGGCCGGATCGTCAACCTGTCCAGCCGGGGGCATTTTATGTCCGACGTCGACCTTGAAGACCCCAACTTTGAACGGCGCGACTACAGCGAGTGGCTGAGCTACGGGCAGGCGAAAACCGCGAACGCGCTTTTCTCCGTGGGTCTTGAGCGGCGTTTTTCTGACCAAGGGGTGCACGCGATCGCGGTTCATCCGGGTGGCATTCAAACCAACCTGGGTCGGCATTTGTCAGATGAACAGCGCGATGCCCTGACAAAGCGCGTAACCACTTCGGACCCAGACTTTGAATGGAAGACCATACCGCAGGGCGCCGCCACACAGGTCTGGGCCGCGACGGCCCCAGAGCTTGAAGGGCGAGGCGGCGTCTATTGCGAAGACTGCCATGTGGCCGAAATCGACGATGAAAGTCAGGTCGCTGGGGTGCGCTCCTACGCGCTTGATCCGGCCCGTGCCGACGCGCTTTGGTCGTTAAGTGAGGAACTCACAGGCGAGACATTCGCACCTTAAGCCGCTTATACTCGGTCTAGAAAGCCCTTTAGCAGACTTAGAACATCCTTGGATTCTCGCGTTGGTGTGATGGCCATGAAGACGTGCGGGGACGCTTCGTACTCGTACAGCTTGGCGTCCACGCCCGCGTCTCGTAGTCGCCCAACAAATGTCCGAGAGTCGATAATGAAAAGGTCGTGGCGACCCGTCCAAATCCGAGTGGGCGGCAGCATCTTCAGAATCTCACGATCCAGATAAAGCGGACTGCATTCAGGCGATGCGGGATCGCGATCTTCGGCGAACATCTTTCCGCACGAACGCAGAGTGCCGATTTTCAGCATGATGTCGTGTGGCTCGACAGATGCGATCGCGGGATCAGCCATCGTCAGATCAAGCCACGGCGCGAACAACGCCAGACGCCCAGGTTGCGGCCCGCCTGCCGCCGCCAATCGCACCGCCAAGCTCAAAGCCATGTGTCCGCCCGCGCTATCTCCGCACAGCACAATCCGCGCGGGATCATGGGTAGCGGCGATCTCAGCAAAAGCGGCGTCGGCTAAAGCGTCCTGCGAAACGGCCGAAGCTTCAGGCACCACATCGTACATAGGCAGCGTGATGCTCACCCCGGCGCGATCCACCAATTCCGCCGCCAAGGGCCAATGCTCTTTGAACATCGGCAGGACGAAACCTCCGCCGTGAAAGTACAGCATATGCCAAGGCGCCGGACCCGATTTTGGGTGAAGCGTCACCACCTCGCGCCCTTCGAGCGTGCGCCTCTCGACGATGAAACGCTGCGCCAGCTTCTCGGGCATCGGCGCGTCCAGAGGCTTGGAGCGTGTCGCCATCATGTTTTCGAAGGCACCCGCTTCGTGCGGAAACACCGGCCGACGCTTGCTCATCAGCCACTTTATGGCGCGCATGGCGAAACTGGGTTTGGGGCTGCGCAGTTCAATCGACGCGTCGGTCAGCATAGAGGTCTCTCCTTATCGGAAGAGACTGCCGGGTGCGGCGAGGCCTAGTCAAGCGATGAAATCGACGATCAGCCCTTCGTTCAGCCAATGGCCAAGTATCTCACCGGCGCGCTGGGCGGCGAGTGCGATCGTTTGGTCGTCCGTCTGATCGCCAGCCATGAGCTCAATGAGGCTTCCATAGCTAGCGCCCATTTGGGCGGCCTCGAAGGCGCGCGCGCTGTCAGCCTCGACCATTTGAAAGGTCGGGCGCTCACCGTCGCGCCAGACAAGGCACCCCTGCTCGCCGGATATCTCTTCGATCGGCACATCCTCGGCGCCCTTTTCGAGCGACTTCCAAAGCGACGTAAGATCATGTTGAACCACGCGCGCCGCCGCGCGCGGCTGAAACATGACACGCAGCCCCAACCATTCTTGGTCGCCAAAACCCGCGCTCGCCTCGGCGAAATCCTGCGGGCTGACCACGGCGCTGTCTCGTGCGCCGATCAAATCCGTCATGGTCCATTCAAGCCACGCCAGCTCCGCCACTTCGGGATTGTTGGTGAACAGCTCGGCGCAGGTGCGGTCAAACCCCTCGCCAGCGGCGTCGATTGTCCAGTGCGAAGGAGGATTGGCGATAACGTGATTGATGCGCGCGGTCCGAAAAGGGGCTTCTCCGACATACCGCCCGGTTCGCTCGAACGTTTCCTCCAAAGCGCTCATCAGCGCGTTTCGGTAGTTCCCGCGATACACCGACAGGCCAAGCGCGTGACTGTTACCCCACCCATGAGGCAGAGGCGCGTCTTCATCCAGAATGGCCCGCATAAAGGCCGCCTGCTTATCGGCCAGAGTCATGCAGGCTCCAGCGCGCCCGCGGCCCCGCGTGCGCAATCAAGCTCGCTCAGCAAATCGGGGAGCGGCGGGATATTCTCATCGCGCTCAATCATGGTGGCCACCGGCTGCCCGATCATGGACATAGCCTGCGCGTACAAATCCCAAACGGGATCGCAGACCTCGCGATCGTGCGTGTCGATAATGACAGGTCGGTCCTTGGTCGCCGGATCATGGCCCGCAAGGTGGATCTGGCGCACGCGATTCAGCGGCAATCCCGCTAGATAATCGTGCGCGCTGAACCCGTGATTCTCGCTCGCCACATAGATGTTGTTGACATCCAGCAGCAGATAACAGCCCGACCGGCGCGCCATTTCGCTCAGGAATTCCCACTCGGTCATCTCGTCTTCGGGAAAGGTGAGGTAGCTGGACGGGTTCTCAAAGAGCATCGCGCGGCCAAGTGCGTTTTGCGCCTGATCAATGTTGGCGCAGACCATCTCAAGAGCCTCGTCGGTGAGCGGCAAAGGCAGAAGATCGTGGCTGTTGTGCGCGCTGGTGCGGGTCCAACACAGATGGTCAGACACCCACAGGGGATCAATCCGATCAGCCAACGCCTTAAGGCCCGCGAGATAATCGGTGTCGAGCCCCTGGGCTGACCCTATCGACATAGACACGCCGTGCAGAATGACCGGGAGACGTTCGCGCACCTCGTCCAAAATGCGCAACTGGCGTCCGCCTTCGATCATGTAGTTTTCGCTGATGACCTCCACAAAATCCACCGGCACTTGGCTGCCTTCGGCAAGAAAGTCATCGTAATGCGTACGGCGTAGGCCAAGGCCAAATCCGCCGAATGGAGCAATCGAAGATACTGTATCGAGCATTGCGGAACGCACCTTATCTCCAAATTCGAAAAATGGGCAGCCCAAGCGCAAAGGGCCGCATCACAAGGGAATTTCGCAAGCGATGCCTTTTACGTTACAAACCGGCCCAAGGGGAATTCAGGGGGCGCGCGAAACGCGAAAATGGGATCACGTCGTGAAGGCCAACGCGGCCGCTCTTCAAAAAAATCTGTAACCGATCCGTCTGCCTTGGCGAAAAGCCTGTCAGCCCCGGCAACACGCCGATGGCAAGAGATACTGACAGAGAATTTAGGAGATACGCCATGAACAAGACTTCAATCGCCGGCCTCGGCGCCCTCGCTTTGACCGCCGCCGTCACCGCCGGTCTCGCCACCACCCCCGTTGCCGCCGCTGGCGCCAAAGAGAAGTGCTACGGTGTGAGCCTTGCGGGCAAAAACGATTGCGCCGCCGGTCCGGGCACCAGCTGCGCCGGTACGTCGACCAAGGACTACCAAGGCAACGCCTGGAAGTATGTCGACAAAGGCAGCTGCACCTCGATCAAAACGCCCAAGGGCAACGGCTCGCTGAAGCCGATCAAACGCTAAACAGAATTATGGGCCTCTTGGGAAAGCACAGGCAGAACGCTTTCCCAAGACCCCGGCCCATCAGGAGGACGTTATGAACGGTCTTATTTCGCTTTATCATCGCATCACGGGGATGCTGTCCGGCACGTTTGTCGAAAGCATCGCCTTGCTGCTGACCCGCGTCGCGCTCGCCGGGATTTTCTGGCGTTCGTATCAAACCAAGGTGGAGGAAGGCACATGGCTGACGATCAGCGATGTTCAATACTTCATCTTTGAAAACGAATTTGCCGGGCTTCCCCTATCGCCCGATATCGCGGTGCCGATGGCGACCTACGCCGAATTCCTGTTTCCGATCCTGCTTGTGATCGGGTTGGCTTCGCGTTTCTCGGCCGCCGCCCTGATGGGGATGGCGATTGTGATCCAGATTTTTGTGTTCCCGACGATGGATCACTTTCTGGGTTGGGCCATTACGGTGATTGCGATGGCCGCGTTCATCATCAGCCGTGGCCCTGGATTGTTCTCGCTCGACGCTGTTATCGCGCGCCTTACGGGTCCGAAAGCGGCGTAAATGGTTGCTGATGAGCCCACATTTGCCCGCCTCATGACAGCGGCGCAGGACGGCGACAAAGCGTCGGCCAATGTGCTGCTGTCAGAGGTCGGAATGTGGCTCGAGCGGTACTTTCGCCGCCGGGTCCCTCCGCATCAGATCGATGATCTGGTGCAGGAGGTCCTGATTGGCTTCTACACAAAGCGATCTACATGGGACCCGTCGCGACCCTTTCTTCCATGGCTCGCCGCCATTGCGCGGTACCGCTGGGTCGATCACCTGAGAAAGGTGTATAAGCACGACAGCAAGGAACTGATGGAAGACGACGCCGTAGAGGACAGCGAAGAAGAAGTCGTTATGGCCCGCGTAAGCCTTGATCGCTTATTAGGCCAATTGCCCGACAAGCAGGCGCACGTAATTGAGATGGTCAAGATCTCCGGATTGTCGATCCGCGAGGCGGCCGAAAAAACCGGGCAAAGCGAAAGCCTGGTCAAAGTGAACATCCACCGTGGCCTCAAGAAGCTCGCCACGATGGTTGAGGAAGTAGAATGAAGATGGAAAAGCAACAGTCACGCGAAGATCTGATCGCGGCCCTGACGGAAGATCTGACTCCGGTTGAGCGTGTGAAGCCCGCGCAAGGCGCTTGGCTAATCGCGTTCGCCGCCGTCGTGGCCAGCGTCTGCTGCATCGCCATCTTCGAATTCTGGACCGGCATGTTCACGGGCGAGGCTTCGGCCTTTTATTGGATCACCAACGCCCTGCTGCTTGTGCTGGGTGCGGCAAGCACTTCGGGACTTGTCGCCAGCGCGCTTCCGCGTGTCGGCGCGCGGGGCAACGCACCCTATTGGAGCGCGGCCATGCTCGGAATGGCGCCGCTGACAGCCATCATCAGCGTCTTCTTTCTTGAAATGAATCACGATCACACCTCTGGTCTTCCCAGCGTGCTCGATGATCCGCTGACCTGGTATTGGGAATGCGGCCTTTATGGGTCGATTGCGGGCTCTGTGGTCGCTTTGGCGGCCGTTCTTTACCTGCGCCGCGGCGCTCCCGTTTCGCTTGAACGTTCGGGCTGGCTCACGGGGCTGGCGGCCGGTTCATTGGGGGCCCTCGCTTACAACCTCACCTGCCCGCTTGATACGGTGGCGCATGTCGGCATCTGGCACACTGTTCCGGTGCTGGTGTGGGCCCTGATTGGTCGATTTGCCGTACCTCGACTGATCCGCTGGTGACACTCGCTTTTCGCTAGCGGGGCAAATCCGCGTTGTTGCCCCCGCCCACCGCAGCGACTATATGCGCGCCATGGCTTCGATTAGACCTTGGCGCGACATAGAGCGGCGCGAATGCCGCCAAATCATGGTCGGAAACGTGCCGGTTGGCGGCGATGCGCCGATCACCGTGCAGACGATGACCAACACGCCGACCGAGGACGCGGCGGCGACGATTGATCAGATCCGCCGATGCGAAGAGGTGGGCTGCGATATCATCCGCGTCTCCTGCCCGACCGAAGAGGCAACCGCGGCGTTTCCGCTTATTACGCGCGCATCGAATATCCCGGTCGTTGCCGACATCCATTTCCACTACAAGCGCGCGCTTGAAGCCGCCGATGGCGGCGCGGCGTGCCTGCGCATCAACCCTGGCAATATCGGCTCATCGGACCGCGTGGCCGAAGTGGTGCGAGCAGCGAAAGCGAATGGCTGCGCGATCCGTATCGGCGTGAACGCCGGCAGCCTCGAAAAGGACCTGCTTGAAAAATACGGCGAACCCTGCCCCGAAGCGTTGATTGAAAGCGCGCTCGATCACATCAAACTGTTGCAGGATCACGACTTCCACGAATTCAAGGTGGCGGTGAAAGCCAGCGACGTGTTCCTCGCTGTCGCCGCTTATCATGGCCTCGCGGAAACGGTCGATTGTCCGCTGCATCTGGGCATCACCGAAGCCGGCGGATTGATCGGTGGGACGGTCAAATCCTCGATCGGGATGGGTTCGCTTTTGTGGGCCGGGATTGGCGACACTATCCGCGTGTCGCTTTCCGCCGAGCCAGAGGAAGAAGTCAAAGTCGGCTACGAAATGCTCAAGGCTTTAGGCCTGCGCACACGCGGCGTGCGGGTGGTTTCGTGCCCGAGCTGTTCACGCCAAGGCTTCGACGTGATCCGCACCGTTGAAACGCTGGAGAAGCGGCTTGAGCATATCAAAACGCCGATGAGCCTCTCGGTGCTCGGCTGCGTGGTGAACGGCCCAGGCGAAGCGCGGGAAACCGATATCGGCCTGACGGGCGGCGGCAACGGCAAGCACATGGTCTACCTTTCCGGTCTCAAAGCGCATGCGATTGATGACGAAGACATGCTCGATCACATCGTGAAACTGGTTGAAGAAAAGGCCGCCAAGATCGAAGCGGGCGAGACCGTCGCGTTCGACCCGCATGCGACCGACACCGCTGAAGCCGCCGAGTGATCAAACCGCTCTTGGCTGGCCTTATTGGGGCTTTGATGATGATCGCAGGCGCGACTCTCGCGTCGGGGTATCACGCGGCCGCGCACGAAGATCACGAATATCCCGAGGCCAGATCCTACGCTGTGTCTAAAGACGCGGTCGCGGATGTGGATGTCGCGATGGCTCGCGCGATGGAAACCAACAAACGCGCCCTCATCGTCATGGGCGCCAATTGGTGTCACGACAGCCGGGCCTTGGCTGGATGGCTCGGCACACCGCGCTTCGCATCCTTGGTCGAGCGCGAATACGAACTCGTCTTTGTAAATGTCGGAATGCCGCAATCGGGAGACGGACATAACCTGGAGGTGGCTCGGCGGTTTGGGATCGACGAACTCCCCGGCACGCCGAACCTGCTGGTGGTGACGCCGCAAGGCGCAATCGTAAACGCAGACACCGCCACGACGTGGCGCAACGCCGCCAGCCGCAGTGAAGACGCGATTTACGAAGAACTGGAACGCCTAGCGAAGCAACCCGTTTGACCCCCAAGGTCTGACGCCACCACATGCTCCACGTTGTTCACCACGCCGACTACATGGCTCCTCATCCTGCACGCGGGACGTTTAAGTTCGACAAATACTATCTCGTGATGGAAGCGCTCAGAGAGTCGGGTGCAGCCATGACCGAACACGCCCCTGATCCGATGCCGCGCGACTGGCTCGAGGCAGTGCACGACCCCATCTATGTCGACGAGGTCTTTCGCGCCGAGGTACCTCATGAGAAAGAGCGCCGGATTGGCTTTCCCGTCACCACGCGCATTCGAGACCGCGTGCGCCACACCAATGGGGGCACTTGGCTCGCGGCACAGCTAGCGCTGGAGCACGGATACGCGGCCAACAGCGCGGCAGGCAGCCATCACGCGCTCGCCGCCACCGGAGCCGGCTATTGCGTCTTCAATGATCTTGCCGTGGCGTCCAACCGTCTCATTGCGCAAGGGGATGCGAAACGGATCCTGATCGTCGACCTTGATGTGCACCAAGGCGACGGAACAGCCAGCTTGACCGCCGGGCGCCAAGACATCCTTACGGTATCGCTTCACGCCGAAAAGAACTTCCCGGTCCGCAAAGCCCGCTCGTCGATCGATATCGGTTTGCCAGACGCAATGGGCGATACCGAGTATCTGGAACGCCTCGAACACACGCTCCCGCAAGCGATCAACCAGTTTGATCCCGATTTTGTCTTCTACCAGGCCGGGGTCGACCCGCATGTAAACGACAAACTCGGCCGTCTGGCGCTAACGGACGAAGGGCTAAAGGCGCGAGACCGTTTCGTCGTGAATGAAGCGCGCAAACGCGGACTTCCGATCGCCTCAGCTTTGGGAGGAGGATACGGGGATGATCAAAGCGAAGTCGCCGCCCGGCACGCCCGTTCGATGCTGACCATGGCGGAGACGAATGCAGCTTTCCAAACGCCGAAGTCCCCGACTCCCTCTTACTAGTCAACGCTGCTAAGGCGCCCAAATTCACAGGCAGGAGATTCCCCAAAATGGCTACCCTCGAAACCGACTACCTGATCATTGGAGCGGGAGCCGTTGGGCTCGCCTTTGCGGATACTCTCCTCGACGAAGACCCCGACTGTCACATCACCATTGTCGATAAGCATGCGAAACCAGGTGGCCACTGGAACGACGCCTATCCCTTCGTTGCGCTGCATCAGCCCAGCGCCACTTATGGCGTCAACTCGATGGAGATGTGCCCTGATCGGCGCGACACACGTGGGCACAACGCGGGACTCTTTCCTCTAGCCCCGCACTCCGAGATCCTGGCCTATTACAGCAAGCTTATGAGCGAACGTCTGCTTCCCAGCGGGCGCGTTGAATACCTTCCCATGACCGAATACGCGGGCGGCAAAAGCGGCGAGCACCGGACCAAGGGCATCCTGTCGGGAGAGGATCACACGATCAAAGTGCGTCGCAAACTGGTGGACGGCACCTGGTTCAAGACCTCGGTCCCCTCGACGCACAAGCCCGCCTTCGAAATAGCCGAAGGCACGCGCTTCGCGGTTCCGGGTGACCTGCCCGCGCTTTGGAAAGACACGTCGGACCTGCCCGATCACTACGTCATCATCGGCGGTGGTAAAACCGCGATGGACACCGGCGTCTGGCTGTTGGAAGCGGGTGTTCCAGCCGACAAAATCGGTTGGGTTCGCCCGCGCGACAGTTGGATGTTCAACCGCAAACTGCTGCAACCCGCCTATCACGCGATCGAGGATCTGGTGAAATTTCAGGTCGACCTTGTGGAAGCGGCAACCGCTTCGGAAACGGGCGAGGAAATGTTTGCCGAGTTAGGCCGGCGAGGCACGATGCTTAGGCTGGATGAGAGCGTAACGCCCAAAATGTTCCACTTTGCGGTGATTTCTGAGGGCGAAGTGGCGCTGCTACGCCAGATCACGAACGTCTATCGGCAAGGCCATGTTACTCGAATCGAGCCGGGCGCCATGCATCTCGCCTCGGAAACCGTAAACCTTCCCGAAAAGACCCTGTTCATCAATTGCTCGGCCACGGCCGTGCCATTCTCGGTGCGCGACAACACGCGTCCCTTCTTTGATGGAGACACGATCACCCTGCAGCTCGCACAGGTCCCCTTCGTGCCTTACAGCGCGTCGCTCGCCGCGTTTATCGAAGCCAACTTCGAAACGGACGAGGAAAAGAACGCGCTGTGCCCTCCTGCCCCGCTAACCGACAGCACTGCCACGTACCCTTACGCGGTGATGGCCAATCTGATGAGCACCGCGATCCTTTCGGCAAATGAAAAGGTCAACGCGTTCAACGCCAAAAGCCGCCTGCACCCCACCGGACCTGCCGTGGCTCGAATGATGAAAGAAGGTGACTCTCGTCTCGCGAAACTGGCGACGATTGGGGACACGATCAAAAGCAATATGCCGGGCGTGATCAAACTCGGCATGTCCGCCAAGGCCATCCACGAAAGCTCGGAGCCGGGCTGGAAAGCCGCATCTTAACCAAATCCACGCGCCGACGCGGTAGAATGGGAACAAAGGCGTTCACTTGCGCGCTACCAAAGCAAGTGTAGGGTGAAGGCATGAACCGACGCGAACTCTTGAAGGGCACATTGGCGGCGGGCGCGGCGCTGGCGCTGCCCGCGCGTTTGGCTGCGCAGCCTGCGAAAGGGTCTGCGCGGGACCGAGCCTTGTTCAAGATCGCCCGAGACGAGCTGGAACGCGCCGGAGACGCCATCTGGAAGCGCGACATCGTCGGCATCGCAGATTATGGGCTGCATTCCGCTCACAAGCGCTTCCATTTCGTCAATCTTGGTTTTTCCGAAGTCCAAAGCTTCCATGTCAGCCACGGGGCGGGATCTGACCCCGAACACGACGGATGGCTGGACCGGTACTCCAACGTCGAAGGTTCAAACGCGACCAGTCGCGGCGCCTACGTGACATGGGAATGGTATCAGGGTCGCTACGGCACGTCGGTGCGATTGGGCGGCCTTGATCCGACTAACGACGCCGCTTTGCGTCGCTATATCGTGATGCACCGCGCCAAATACGCCGAACCAGCTCATCTCGCCAAGTGGGGCCGCATGGGACGTTCAAATGGCTGTTTTGCCATGGGGCAGGCCGATTTCCGCGTCGCTTTGCAAACGCTTTCTGGCGGGCGCCTGCTTTTTGCCGATAGTCTCGGTCTGCAGGAAGATGGACGGGTCGCCATGCGAGGCGACCTGGAGCCACTGATTCCGGCACGGCCAACCGCCGCGCAAAGATACAATCCCGGAATGTTCTGATAAACAGGGCTAGGAGCCCGTTATCCTCCGGCCAGCGGATTGTTCTCAATCACGATGATCTCATCGTCGCTCACAGTGGCCCGATTTTCTTGCCTTGGCAGGTCCAAGCTCGCCAGAACCGGCGCATCGCGATCATAGATATCGTCGAAGGTGGTGAGTTCGCCCTCGGTGTTTGTACCCATCGTGAAATAGGTGATGTAGGCGGGGATCTTCTTTTCCTCCGGCAGCATCACCTTGGTGTATTTGCCCGAGGTTGCGATTTCGATGGCCTCATCCTTTGACGCTCCTTTACCAAGGATCGCGACGGTCATGGCCAGTTCTAGCGCGCGTTCGGTGCGGATGCAGCCATGGCTGAGCGCACGCATATCCTTGGTGAACATCCAGCGCGTGGGCGTGTCATGGAAAAAGATCGCGTGCGGGTTGGGCATTTCCAGCTTCATCCGCCCGAGCGAATTGCCCGGGCCGGGCTGTTGAACGACGGTGATCCAACCATCGCTGCCCTTGGTTGCTTTGTATCCATTCTTCTTGGCGTAGGCCGGATCGCCGAGAACGCGCTGCCCCAAGCCTTCGCCCACGACAATCGATTGCGGAACCGTCCAGGTGGGGTTGAAGACCACCCCCGATACATCTTCGGCCAATTGCGGCGTCGCGGTTCGACCGGGCTTCCCGACGATCGTCTTATAGGTGAACGTCTTGGCCCCGGCGCGTAGGCGCAGCTGAAATTCGGGCACATTGGTGATGAGATGGATTGTGCCCAGATCGCGCGCCAACCAGCGCCAGCGATCCATATTGGCCCGGATCAGTTTGCGCCGATCCACGTCTTCTTCCGGCGTCGCGGCCAGTTCCTCTCGAAGGGCGACGTAGTCTGCGTGGACGGGATGAAGGCCGTTCAAAACGCGCGCGACGTCACCCGTTTCGCTGGCTTCTTTTAGAAGATCGGCGGTCTGGTACTTCAGGCGATCGGGATCCTCGACAAACCATTGCTTGCGGGCCTCCATAGGCGTGCGCCCGTCGCGAATATCTTCCACCAGCCAAACGAAGTTCTTCGAGGCCAGTTCATCAAGCTCAACCGAAGGGCCTGACTGCACGGCGACTGTGAGGGTGTCCAAATCATAATCCGCCGGATCCAACCCTTCCGAACCAATAGCTTCGATAAAGCCGATGAGCTTTTGGGCCGCGTCGAGCGTCCAAGGGGCCACTGGAGGGCCGGCGGGCACGAACTCCGCCTGATCAACCGGATTGGAAACCATCACTGGAAACGCGTCTTCGAACGATTGCGCTTCGTCGCTCACGGGCGGTTGGGAAATGCCCCGATCTTCGAGCGTCTCGGTGGGCTGCGCATCCAACGGCTCGGCGTCTTGTGCATATGCAACCGGCATCATCGCGCCAGCTATGGCGAGCCCGATGGCCAGTTTGCTTCCTGCGATGTTCAAGAGCGCTTCGCGCATAGTTCAACTCAGTCCCATTCAGTCGCCGCGCAATTCGCGGCCTTCCCCCACACGTTTTGCTTATACCCTCGCCACCCCCTTCGTATCAACCGGCCCGCCTTTCGTGACGCTGAAGCGCTGAATTCACAAGAATCCGCAGCGGCCATCGGTCATATAGTGACGCGTTAGAAATGCGCGCTTAAGGCGACGAGGCGATGACCTCCACAAACCCCGCCCTGTCGCGCTTTGCGCCCATCGCCGCCGCCGCGGCAGGGGTCGGCTTCTTGGCTCTGATGGACGCGTTTATGAAAAGCGCGGCTTTGGCGTCAGGGGCGTACAGCGCCACGGTTTTGCGTTCGCTAATCGGCATGGCAATCATCGCGCCGTTCTGGCTGTTCCAGAGAAAAGGCTGGCCCGCGCGAGCAACCTTCAAGCTTCACATCGAGCGAGGCATTATCTCGGCTTTTATGGCGCTAAGCTTCTTCTACGCCATCACAAAAATGCCGCTAGCCGAAGCGATTGCGATAAGCTTCGTCGCGCCGATCATCGCGCTCTACTTTGCCCGCGTGTTTCTGGGCGAGAGCATCCGGCGAGAAGCGTACATCGCGAGCGCGCTGGGTTTTGCCGGCACGCTTGTGATCGTTGGAGGACAGATCGGAGTCGGCGCGGGAGAGACCCGACCCATGTCGCGCGATCTCGCTCTGGGGCTGGCCGCGATGGGCTTTTCGGCCTTGCTCTACGCCTACAATTTCGTCGTGATCCGCAAGCAAAGCCAAGTGGCTGGCCCGATCGAAGTTGCGACCTTTCACAGCGGCGTGGCCGCGTTTGTGCTGCTCCTGTTTGCGCCTTTCTTTTGGTCGTCGCCGGATCTGAGCGCTTTGCAGGCGATTGCGGCGGCGGGGGCGCTGACCGTGGCAGGCGCGATGGCGATTGCCTGGGCCTACGCCCGCGCCGAGACGCAGGTGCTGGTCCCGATGGAGTACACCGGGTTTCTTTGGGCGAGCCTGTTTGGATGGCTGTTCTTTCGCGAAGAAGTGACGTTGCCGACGCTATTGGGTGCGCTTCTTATTGTGGCCGGATGCTGGATCGCCACGAAAAAGCGGGCTGAAGCCAACTAAGCCTATGCCACAAACCGCCTCGCGATCGGCGAGGCGCTCTTGACCTTGGCCGTCTGCTCACTCACTTGAAGCAAGAGCAGAATCTCCGGAATTGGATCACCCGGCTCCCCCTATCGCCTTCCCCTTTTTGCGAGAGGGCCAGCACGAAAGGATGGGATATCCCGATGACAGCTATCGGCAAGGACACACTCGCTACCCGTTCGACCCTAAACGTGAACGGCACGGACTACGCCTTTTACTCGCTGGCCAAGGCCGCCGAGCAGCTTGGAGATATCTCAAAGCTGCCAATCTCGATGAAAGTGCTGCTGGAAAACCTGCTGCGCTTCGAAGACGAAGGCTTCACCGTAAGTCGTGAACACCTCCAGGCGATCGTCGATTGGCAGAAGAACCCCGTCACCGGCAGTGAAATCCAGTACCGACCGGCGCGCGTGCTTCTGCAAGACTTCACCGGTGTGCCCTGCGTCGTTGACCTTGCGGCCATGCGCGACGCCATCAAGAAGCTCGGCGGAGACACGCAAAAGATCAATCCGCAAGTCCCCGTCGACCTGGTTATCGACCACTCGGTCATGGTCGACGAGTTCGGCCATCCGCAGGCCATGGAAGCGAATATGCGCCTGGAGTATGAGCGCAACGCGGAACGCTATGATTTCCTAAAATGGGGATCGAAGAGCTTTAAGAACTTCACGGCTGTCCCACCGGGCACTGGCATCTGCCACCAAGTGAACTTGGAGTATATCGGTCGCGGTGTGTGGGCGAGCGAAGACGAAACCGGCGCTATGGTGGCCTACCCGGACACCTGCGTTGGCACAGACAGCCACACCACGATGATCAACGGACTCGGTGTATTGGGTTGGGGTGTTGGTGGGATCGAAGCGGAAGCTGCGATGCTTGGCCAGCCGATCTCCATGCTGATCCCCGAAGTCGTGGGCTTCAAGCTCACCGGACGGATGTCCGAAGGGGTGACCGCTACCGATCTTGTGCTGACCTGCGTGCAAATGCTGCGCGAAGTGGGCGTTGTGGGGCGTTTCGTGGAGTTTTACGGGCCTGGCGTGGCGAACCTCACCCTCGCCGATCGGGCCACAATCGCCAATATGGCACCCGAATACGGAGCAACCTGCGGCTTCTTTGGCATCGACGACAAGACGATCGATTACATGCGCCTGACCGGACGCCCCGAAGACAATCTGGCTTTGGTCGAAGCCTACGCCAAAGAGCAGGGCATGTGGTTCGACCCTGAGGCCGAACCGGTCTTTTCGAACACGCTCGAACTCGACATGACCAGCGTCGTACCCAGTCTGGCAGGGCCAAAGCGCCCGCAGGATCGCGTGATCCTTCCCGAAGTGGACGAGCTGTTCAACGACGATCTCGCCAAAGTCTACAACAAGAGCGAACCCGCGCGCGTGGCGGTCGTGGGTAAGGACCATGATATCGGCGACGGCGATGTCGTGATCGCCGCGATTACGAGCTGCACCAACACCTCCAACCCCGATGTGATGATCGCGGCCGGATTGGTCGCCAAGAAAGCGGTTGAAAAGGGCCTGAAACCAAAGCCTTGGGTCAAAACGTCGCTCGCGCCTGGCAGCCAGGTTGTGACCGACTATCTGGAGAAATCCGGCCTGCAAGATGACCTTGACGCGATAGGCTTCGACCTTGTCGGCTATGGTTGCACCACCTGTATCGGAAACAGCGGACCGTTGGCTCCGCCCATTAGCCAAGCCGTCAACGGCAACGACATCGTCGCCGCGTCGGTGCTTTCGGGCAACCGCAACTTCGAAGGCCGCGTCAGCCAGGATGTGCGCGCCAACTTCCTCGCTTCCCCGCCCTTGGTGGTGGCCTACGCGCTCAAAGGGACCGTGACCGAGGACATTACGACAACGCCGCTGGGGCAAGATCAACAAGGCAAGGACGTCATGCTTGCCGATCTTTGGCCAAGCAACGCGGAAATCGCGGAGCATCGCGCGGCCAATATCGACCGTTCGATGTTCGAAACCCGTTACGCCAACGTCTACGACGGCGATGAGCATTGGCAGGCGATTACGGTGGAACCTTCGGACACCTATCCATGGCGCGCGGGCAGCACCTATGTCGCTAACCCGCCATATTTCGAAGGCATGGAGATGACCCCGGCGCCGGTCACCGACATCATCGACGCGAAGCCCATGGCGATTTTGGGAGATTCGGTCACGACCGACCACATCTCACCCGCAGGCGCGATCAAGGAAGACAGCCCAGCAGGCGTCTATCTCAAAAGCAATCAGGTCCTCAAAAAGGATTTCAACTCCTACGGCTCGCGCCGGGGCAATCACGACGTAATGATGCGCGGCACTTTCGCCAATATCCGCATCAAGAACGAGATGGTCCCGGGTGTCGAAGGCGGCTTCACGACCTATGATGGCGAGCAAATGCCGATCTACGACGCCGCAATGAAGCACAAGGAAGACGGCACCCCGCTCGTCGTGATCGGCGGCAAGGAATACGGCACCGGATCTTCACGCGACTGGGCGGCGAAGGGCACCATACTCCTGGGCGTGCGAGCGGTGATCGTCGAGAGCTTTGAGCGCATCCACCGATCAAACCTCGTCGGCATGGGCGTGCTGCCGCTCCAGTTCAAAGATGGGGCCACGCGCAACACTTTGAGCCTGACTTCGGAAGATACCTTCTCGATCAAGGGCCTGGCCGATCTTGAGCCGGGCCAGGATATTGAGATCGAGGTTACCCGCGCCGATGGCTCCACCTTCACATTCCCAGCGTTGTGCCGGATCGATACAGCCAACGAGATGGAGTATTACCGCAACGGCGGCATCCTCCATTATGTGCTTCGCAAACTGGCCGCATGAGGACGGTATGAGCCATCGAACTGCAATTGTAGGTCTGGGCGCGGCGCTGCTGACGCTCGCGGCGTGTTCCGACAAATCCGACGATGGCCGTGACGGAGGAGCTGACCCCGCGCCCATTCTCATGCCGCGTCTCGCTATGGCGGACACTCCGGTGGTTCAGGTTCAAGGGGAAAGCCTGGTCCGGGATGTCAGCCCCGCCGAGGTTGTGGCGCTTGTCGAAAGTGGCGATGTGCGCCTGATCGACGTCCGCACCGATGAGGAGGTCGCACAAGGCATCCTGCCGGGTGCCGAACATATCGCAATGAGCGAATTTGATCCCGCAACTGTTGCGGCATCCGATGAGCGTCCGATTCTGCTGTACTGCCGATCAGGTCGACGCTCACGATTGGTGGGCGAGGCTTTGGCCAAGCACACGGGCAAGACCGTTGATCATCTCGAAGGGGGCATTCTGGCGTGGGGCGAAGCCGGGTATTCGATCGAACGACCTTAGGTTTTGCCGGAAAGCTAGTCTTGGGAGTCCTCGTCAAACAGGCCGGATTGTCCGCTGGAGCCCTGAGCCGGATCCCTCTTGGGTATACCTAGGCCCAAATGCTCCCAGCCCGCATCGTTGAGCACGCGTCCGCGAGCCGTGCGCGCCAGCAGGCCGAGTTGGATCAGATAGGGTTCGACCACGTCTTCCACCGTGTCGCGCGGTTCGGCGAGACCTGCGGCCAGCGTCTCCACGCCCACCGGGCCGCCCTTATAGGTCTCCGCAATCATGGTGAGATAGCGACGGTCCATCGCGTCGAGGCCAAGGCTGTCGATCTCGAGCCGGGTCAGCGCGTCATCGGCGATCGCGCGCGTGATCGTGGCTTGACCCGCAACCTGCGCAAAGTCGCGCACCCTTCTCAGTAAGCGCCCCGCCACCCGAGGGGTCCCGCGCGAACGTCGAGCAATCTCGCGCGCACCATCCGCGTCGATGGCCAGCCCCAGCAGCCGCGCGCCGCGCGTCACCACCTGATCCAGCTCATCATGCGTGTAGAACTGCAAACGCACCGGAATGCCAAAGCGGTCCCGCAAGGGCGTCGTCAGCAGCCCCTGCCGCGTGGTCGCGCCGATCAGGGTGAAAGGCGGTAGATCAATGCGAACACTCCGCGCCGAGGGGCCTTCGCCGATGATGATATCGAGCGCGCGGTCCTCCATCGCGGGGTAGAGCACCTCTTCGACCACCGCGCTCATGCGGTGGATTTCGTCAATGAACAGCACGTCGTGCGGCTCAAGGTTGGTCAGCAGCGCGGCGAGGTCGCCCGCCTTGGCGATGACAGGGCCGGACGTGGCGCGAAAGCCCACACCCAATTCCCCCGCGACAATCTGAGCGAGCGTGGTCTTGCCCAGCCCGGGAGGCCCGAAGAACAGCGTGTGATCCATCGCCTCGCCGCGCGCCTTGGCCGACTGGATAAACACCCGCAGATTATCGCGCGCCGCCTCCTGCCCGATGAATTCCGCAAGCGACTTGGGTCGCAGCGCCTGATCGGGGTCGCCGGGTTGCTGGCCGGGGGTGTGTATAGGAGCAGGTTCAGTCATCACCCAGCCGCCTTTTTCAGCGCCACGCGGATGAGGTCGCCTTCGCTCGCGCCGTCTCCCAGTTCCTCAACCGCTCGCGCCACCGCTTGCGCCGCGACGGCGGGCTTGAAGCCGAGGTTCTCCAGAGCGCTCGCAGCGTCCGCGCTGGCGCCTCCCGCTGGAGCTGCGGCGATCCCGCCAAGCGCTCCGCCGCTACCGGGAAGCGCGCCCGCTTTGTCCTTCAACTCGTTAACGATCCGTCCGGCCAGCTTCGGCCCCACACCGTTTGCCCTTGCCACACTGGCGGCGTCGCCCGCCGCGCAGGCGTCGCGCAGTTCGCCTGTCGACAGCGCGGAGAGGATTGCGAGGCCCACTTTGCTCCCCACACCCTGCACCTGCGTCAGCAGCCGGAACCAATCGCGCTCAGCGCTTTCGGCGAAGCCCAGCAGGCGCATATCGTTCTCGCTCACCTGCAGATCGGTGTGAACGGTGCAGGCCTCTCCGACCGCGCCCAACGCGCTCAAAGTACGGGCCGAGCAATGGACCAGATAGCCCACGCCCTGCACGTCCACGATCGCCCAGTCCTCACCGGTGGAATCGAGACGGCCGTTGAGCTTTGCAATCATGGTTTGTTCTTGAACCAGTCCTCCGGCGAACGCCAGTGGCGCGCGCCATTTGTCCGCATGCCGCTAACGCTGCGACGAAGTGGCGATGGACAAACCAAGCGCGCTGGGCAAAAGGCTTACCCATGAGTTGGAACACGTTTGGGCGCGTTTTGCGCTTTACAACATGGGGCGAAAGCCACGGGCCCGGTCTGGGAGCTGTGCTCGACGGATGTCCGCCGGGATTGCCGCTGCGCGCGAGCGATATTCAGCCCTTCATGGACGCGCGCAAGCCGGGCCAAAGCAAGTTCACCACGCAGCGTCAGGAAGCGGACGCGGTGAAGATCCTCTCCGGCGTGTTTGAAGACGCCGCGGGCGAGCCGGTAACGACGGGCACGCCTATTCATTTGATGATCGAAAACACCGATCAGCGCTCCAAGGATTATTCGGAGATCGCGCAGAGCTATCGCCCGGGTCACGCCGACTACGTCTACGATGCAAAGTACGGTATCCGCGATTATCGCGGGGGCGGTCGATCCTCGGCGCGCGAAACTGCGGCACGTGTTGCGGCGGGCGCGGTGGCTCGGCTGATTATTCCCAACGTGACCATCACCGCCTATGTTTGCGAGCTGGGCGGCGACCGTATCGACTACGCCGCCATCGACTACGACCAGATCGGTCAAAACCCATTCTTCTGCCCAGATGCGAGCGCGGCCAAGCGCTGGGAGACGCTGGTGGACGACGCGCGCAAAGCCGGTTCCTCGCTCGGCGCGGTGGTCGAATGCGTGGCCACAGGTGTGCCCGCCGGATGGGGCGCGCCGGTTTACGCCAAGCTCGATAGCGATCTCGCCGCGGCCATGATGACGATCAACGCGACCAAGGGCGTGGAGATTGGTGACGGCTTTGAGGCCGCGCGGCTAACGGGCGAGCAGAACGCCGACGCCATGCGCCCGGGCGAAAAGGCTGGCGATCCACCGATCTTCGAGAGCAATCACGCCGGGGGCACGGCGGGCGGCATCTCGACAGGACAGCCCGTGGTGTGCCGGGTCGCCTTCAAACCAACGAGTTCGATCCTGACGCCGGTCCAATCGATCACAGCCAGCGGCGAATCCACGCAAGTGCGCACCAAAGGCCGCCACGACCCATGCGTGGGCATTCGTGGAACGCCGGTGGTGGAGGCGATGATGGCGCTGGTTCTGGCGGATCACAAACTGCTCCACCGCGCACAGACGGGCAACGACTGATCCGTGCAAGGCGCACGCGCCATTTTGATCGCATGGCTGGCCCTCGGGCTTGCCGCGTGCGTGAGCGTGCCCGACCGCCCGGACGTGCCAGCCGGAGCGCAAGACACCGCGCGTGTCGATGGCTTTGGAGAGATCCGCTTATGGGAAGACGCGCCCGCCGAAGTGTGGCGCACGTGGCGCGAGGCGATGATCGCGCAACGCAAAGAAGCCGGGCCCGCCGATCGATTTGAGATGCTCGTCATCTCGAGCGGATCGGACAAAGGCGCGTATTCCGCCGGGTTCCTCAACGGATGGTCTCAAGCGGGCACCCGGCCTGAGTTCAACCTTGTCTCAGGGGTCAGCACAGGGGCGCTTATCGCGCCGTTCGCCTTTCTGGGATCGGATTACGACCCGCAGCTGCGCGATCTCTACACCCAGATCAACGCCGATATGATCTATCGGACGACGGCGCTGAAGGGCCTGCTCGGTGGAACCTCTCTGGCGAGCACAGAGCCTTTGGCGGAGCTGATCGCCAGCTACGCCGATGAAGCGTTGGTCGATGCCGTCGCGGCGGAGCACCGCGAGGGGCGCCGCCTTCTTGTCCAGACGACCAACTTGGATGCGGAGCGCGGTGTGGTGTGGGATATGGGCGCGATCGCGTCGAGCGATAGCCCAGCGCGCTACGATCTGTTTCGCAAGATTTTGTTGGGCTCCGCCAGCATTCCCGGCTTCTTCCCGCCTGTCCTTATCGATGTTCAAAACGAGGCGCTCCAGTTTGCGGAATTGCATGTCGACGGGGGGACCACATCCAGCCTCGTCGCCATTCCTCCCGCTGTGATTTTCTCGCGCGATGAAGACATCATCGAGGGGCGCGGGCGTATCACCGTGCTCTACAACGGCGCGTTGGAGCCTGTGTACCGCGTTACCAGACCCGACGCCTTCACGATCATGTCGCGCGCGCTTACGACCGCTTTGAAGACGGCGGACCAACGCTCACTCGCCGCGCTAAGGCTGTACGCCGATGGAAACGGGTTAAAGCTGGATATCTACGACGCGGGCGACGCGGGCGAAGATCCGGATGTCGATTTGTTCGATCAGGAATTCATGCGCAGCCTCTATGAAATCGGGCTTCAAGAAGCCTTGGAAGCGCACCCGGCCGCACCGTGATCTCATCAGAGGGGCGAGGAACGAAGCGTGTCCCCCCTCGTTTGGACGGCAAGATCAAAAGAAATCAGGCGCGTTCGACCCTTCGGCCATCGGCACGAGGACAGCGAGCGCGCGGGTTAAAGCGGATCACGACGATGAACATGCAGACACCAATGAACGAGGCCGACGCGATCGCGAGCGATGTCGCGGGCGCTTTGCCCCTTGGTCAATCTGGCGCGAAGCGAAAGACGCAGATTGTGGTCGTCGGCGGAGGCGCGGGCGGGCTGGAACTCGTGCGTCGTCTTGGCGCGAAATACGGTCGCAAGAACCACGATATCATTCTGGTCGATAAGAACGCCTCGCACATCTGGAAGCCGCTTTTGCACGAAGTCGCGGCGGGATCGCTCGACGCTAATCTCGATGAAGTGGGCTATCGCGGCCATTGCCATAAATGGGGCTATCGCTACTTCAAAGGCACCATGGCGGGTATCGATCGCGAACAGCGCGTTATCCACCTCGCGCCCGTACACGACGAAGACGGCACCGAAATCATTTCCAGCCACGCGATCCGGTACGACTACCTGATCCTGGCGGTGGGCTCGGTTTCGAACGATTTCGGCGTCAGCGGGGTCAAGGAACACGCCATCTACCTCGACAGCCGCGAACAGGCGGACAAGTTCCGCACCAAATTGCTCAATCACTGCCTGCGTGTCAGCCGCACGATGAGCATCGATCCCGCAGCCAACGCCCAAGTGCGCGTGGCGATTGTTGGCGGCGGTGCGACCGGCGTCGAACTCGCCGCCGAGCTTTACAACGCGGCGGGCGCGCTCAAATATTACGGGCTTGAAGTGTTTGACGAAAGCCGCCTCAAAGTGACCCTGCTTGAGGCCGGCGAACGTATTCTGCCCGCTTTGCCAGAACGCCTTTCGTCCGCCGCGCAACACGAATTGGAGCGGCTTGGTGTCGAAGTGCGGGTCCACACCCAGGTGATCAAGACGCGCAAGGGTCTGTTCCTGACGCGCGATGACGATGCGATCCGCGCGGACCTGATCGTTTGGGCTGCAGGGGTGAAAGGCGCCGATTTTT
Organism: Pseudomonadota bacterium; assembly: GCA_039186235.1. GTDB lineage: Bacteria > Pseudomonadota > Alphaproteobacteria > Sphingomonadales > Sphingomonadaceae > Erythrobacter. Next base: position 48,511 of record JBCDAE010000023.1, read on the forward strand.
TAGCGAAACTGGGCCTCGAAACCAATCGCAACAATCAGATTTTGGTGCGCGACACCATGCAAACGCGAAGCGACGATAGGATCTTCGCACTCGGCGACTGCTGTTCTTACACGCCGGAGGGCGAGACCCGGCCTATCCCCCCCCGCGCGCAAGCCGCCCACCAGATGGCGGATACGGTGTTCGAAAACCTCAAGATCGTCATGGGTAACGAGGCTCGCGCGAAGAAGAGCAAAGCAGCCAAAAAACTAAAGCCGTTCGTCTACAAGGATAACGGTTCGCTGGTCTCGCTCAGCCGGTTTTCAACCGTTGGCAGCCTGATGGGCAATCTGGTGGGCGGCAGCATGGCGGTCGAAGGGCGTCTGGCGCGCGCCATCTATACCTCGCTCTATTCGATGCACCTTCTGGCCATTCACGGCTGGCTCAAAGGCCTCTCGCTAATGGCGATCGGGCGGGTGAATCGGATTGTGAGGCCGCGGCTCAAGCTGCACTAGTCCGCCCACGGTGACGCGTCAGA